>NZ_CP173254.1:3548686-4194924 GCF_044881185.1 Sphingomonas sp. MMS12-HWE2-04
CGTTCGTCAGGGCGAGACGATCCACATGAAGCATATCGTGCGCCAGCCGATCGCCCAGGGCTTCGGCATGTCCCCGGCCTTCACCGGCACGCTGCAGCTGTCGCATCGCGGATCGGACACGAAGTACGAACTGCCGCTGACGATCGACGCGCGCGGCAATGGCGAGACCGAATGGAACGCGCCGCAGGGCGCCAAGATGGGCGATTACGACCTCCAGGTCCTCGTCAAGGAAAACGGCGAGGACAAGACGATCTGGACCGGCCAGTCATTCAAGGTCGACGAATATAAGCTGCCGACGATGAAGGCCTCGGTCGCCGGGCCGAAGGAAGCCGCGGTGCGCCCGCGCACGCTGCCGCTCGACCTGTTCGTCGGCTATCTCTCGGGCGGTGGCGCCGCCAATCTCCCGGTCGAGATGCGCGTCGGCTGGTTCGAGGACGTCACCGCGCCCGAGGGCTATGAGGGTTACAGCTTTGGCGGCCGTGCGCTGACCGAAGGCGTGAAGGCGCTCAACGGCTCGGACGAGACCGACGAGCAATCCACGCCGTTGCCGCCCACCCAGACGCTGCCGGTGACGCTGGGCGGCGACGGCACGGCGCGCACCTCGATCGACGTGCCGCAGACGCTCGACCAGGCGACCAACATGCTGGTCGAGATGGATTATCAGGATGCCAATGGCGAGATCCTGACCGCGTCGCGGCGCATCCCGATCTTCACCTCGGGCGTCCAGCTCGGGGTCAAGACCGATGGCTGGCTGCAGAAGCAGGACGATCTGCGCCTGCGCTTCGTGGCGCTCGATACGGCCGGCAAGCCGATCGCCAACCAGGCGATCTCGGTCGAGCTCTACAGCCGCGAGATCCTGACCGCGCGGCGGCGGCTGATCGGCGGCTTCTATGCCTATGACAACCAGATGAAGACCACCAAGCTGGGCGCCACCTGCTCGGCGACCACCGACGCGCAGGGGCTTGCGACCTGTCAGGTCGATCCGGGCGTGTCGGGCGAGGTCTATGCCGTTGCCACCACCAAGGACGGTGCCGGCAATGTCGCGCGCGCCACCCAGTCGGTGTGGCTGGTCGGCGATGAGGATTGGTGGTTCGGCGGCGACAATGGCGACCGTATGGACGTCATCCCCGAGCAGACCGAATATAAGGCGGGCGAGACCGCCAAGTTCCAGGTGCGCATGCCGTTCCGCGATGCCACCGCACTCGTCACCGTCGAGCGCGAGGGCGTGCTCTCGAGCTTCGTGGTCGGCCTGAGCGGCAAGGATCCGGTGATCGAGGTGCCGATGCCGGCGTCCTACGCGCCGGACGTATACGTCTCCGTGATGGCGGTGCGCGGGCGCGTGTCCGGCTGGTCGAACTGGCGGGCGAAGATGTCGCGCGACTGGGGCATCCCTGGATCGCAGGACGGCGGCGAACCGACCGCTTTGGTCGATCTCGCCAAGCCCGCCTATCGCATCGGCATGGCCAAGGTGAAGGTCGGCTGGGAAGGCCATCGCCTGGGCGTCACCGTCAAGGCCGACAAGCCGCGCTATGGCGCGCGCGACACCGCCATGGTCGATGTCGAGGTCAAGAATCCCGATGGCAGCCCCGCAGCCTCGGCCGATCTTGCCTTCGCCGCAGTCGACGAGGCGCTGCTCCAGCTCGCCCCCAACGAAAGCTGGGACGTGCTGAGCGCGATGATGGGCGACCGCCCGATCTCGGTGCTGACATCGACCGCGCAGACCCAGGTGGTCGGCAAGCGGCATTACGGCAAGAAGGCCGTCGAGGCTGGCGGCGGCGGCGGCACCGGCGATCTCTCCGGGCTCAACCGCGAGAATTTCCAGCCGGTGCTGCTGTGGAAGGGAACCGTGCCGCTCGACGCCAAGGGCCATGCGCGCATTCCGGTGCCGCTGTCCGACGCGCTGACGTCGTTCAAGCTCGTCGCGATCGCCACCAACGGCGCGCAGCTGTTTGGCACCGGCGAGACCAGCGTGCGCAGCGCGCAGGATCTCAGCATCTTTGCCGGCGTGCCGCAGCTGGTGCGCACCGGCGATACGTTCGGCGCGATGTTCACCCTGCGTAATGGATCGGACAAGCCGATGCGGGTAACGGCGAGCGTTCAGCTCAACCCGGCGGTGGCGCAGGGCAAGCCACTGACCGTCGACATCCCGGCGGGCGGCGCCTCGCCGGTCACCTGGAACCTCACCGCGCCGCCCCAGGCCGGCAAGCTCACCTGGACCGTCTCCGCCAAATCGGCGGACGGCAAGGCGGTCGATCAGGTCACCGTGTCGCAGGACGTGATTCCGGCAGTCCCGGTCGAAGTCTGGGCGGCGAGCCTGGCGCGCGTGGGCGAAGGCACCAGCTTCGCGATCGCGCCGCCCGCCGGCGCGCTGCCGGGCTTCGGCTCGGTCGAGCTGAGCCTGGCCGACAGCATCGCGCCGCCGCTTCAGGGCGTTCGCGATTATATGGCGGCCTATCCCTATGGTTGCCTCGAGCAGCGCACCTCCAAGGCGATTTCGCTGGGTGATACCGGCGCGTGGAACCTGATCGCCGCCGAGATGCCCGGCTATCAGGACGATGACGGCCTGTTGCGCTATTTCCCGGGCGACTGGCCGGGATCGGAGGCGCTGACGGCCTATATCCTCTCGATCACCGCCGAGGCCGGGCTGCCGCTTCCGGAGGCGCCGCGGGCCAAGATGGTCGAGGCGATGAAGGCCGTGCTCGACGGGCGCCTGCGCCGCGAGGATTATGGCGATGTCCGCCTCCAGCGCGTCGCGGCCTTCGCCGCGCTCGCCCGCCAGGGCGCGGCGACGACGGCGATGCTCGGCCAGCTCGGCATCACCCCGGCGGAAATGCCGACCGCGAGCCTGGCCGATTATGCCGCCGCGCTGGGCCATGTGCCGGGGCTCGCCAATGGCGCGCAGTTGCGCCTCGATGCCGAGAAGGTGCTGCGCACCCGCCTCGTCTATGAGGGCACGCGGATCGACCTGAGCGACAAGGGCAATATGCCCTGGTGGCTGATGTCGTCGGACGACGAGGCCGCGATCAAGGCGACCCTCGCCACGCTCGGCCGCCCCGGCTGGCAGGACGAATCGGCCAAGATCGTAGTCGGCCTGTCGATGCGGCAGCGCCGCGGCGCCTGGGACACCACCACTGCCAATGCCTGGGGCACGATTGCCGCGCGCAAGTTCATGGCAATGTACCCTGCCGAGGCCGTGGCGGGGATCACCACCGCGAGCCTGGGCGGCACGACGCTGACGCGCAGCTGGCCGCTTGCCGAGCCGCAGCGGATGCTCGCGCTGCCGCTGCCTGCGGCGCAGGCGCCGCTGGTGCTGCGCCAGAGCGGCGGTGCCGGGCCCTGGGCGTTCGTCAGGGTGAAGGCGGCGGTGCCGCTCACCCAGCCGCTGATGGCGGGGTACAAGATGACCAAGCAGGTCAGCGTCGTGCAGGCGATGACCCCGGGACGCTACACGCGCGGCGACGTGGTCAAGGTGACGATCACGGTCGAAGCTTCGGCCGAGCGCAACTGGGTGGTGATCAACGATCCGGTGCCGACCGGCGCGACGGTGATCGGCAATCTCGGCGGCCAGTCCGAACTGCTCGCGAAGGATAGCGGCACCAGCGACGGCGTCTCGCCGAACTGGATCGAGCGTGGTCGCGATGCGTGGCGGGCCTATTATGGCTGGGTGCCGCGCGGCAGCTTCACCGTCTCCTATGTGATGCGGCTCAACACCGCGGGCCGCTTCAGCCTGCCGGCGACGCGCGTCGAGGCGATGTATTCGCCCGAGATCCGTGCGCAGCTGCCTAATGGCGCGATGACGGTGGCGGAGCGGTGACACGGCTCGGCGCGCTGATCGCGCGCGTCGATGCCTTTCCGCATGCGCTGGCCGGCTGGCTGCGCGGCGAGCGGGCGGCGTGGCGCGCCCGCGGCTGGCGCGGCGTGTTCACTCCGGCGCGGATCGTCGGCGTGGCACTCACGCTGCTGATCGGCGGGCATCTCGCGCTCGATTGGATCACGCGGCCGCCGCCTTTGCCCGGCTATGCGAGCGTGCAGCGCGCCTGGCACCCGTCCGAAGCCTGGCTGTATGACCGGAACGGCCGGCTGATCGATTCAAGCCGAGTCGACTATCAGGCGCGGCGCCTCGCCTGGACGCCACTTGCCGAGGTCGCACCGATTGCGCGCGACACGCTGATCGCCGCCGAGGACCGTCGCTTCCGCACGCATCGCGGGATCGATTGGTGGGCGCTCGCCGGCGTGCTGCGCGATCGAATCGAGGGCAAGCGCACGCGCGGTGCCTCGACGCTGTCGATGCAGGTCGCCGCCTATCTCGCGCCCGATCTGGCGCGGCCCGGCCGGCGCAGCTGGTGGGACAAGCTGCGCCAGATGCGCGCGGGCGCG
Organism: Sphingomonas sp. MMS12-HWE2-04; assembly: GCF_044881185.1. Taxonomy (GTDB): domain Bacteria; phylum Pseudomonadota; class Alphaproteobacteria; order Sphingomonadales; family Sphingomonadaceae; genus Sphingomonas. The sequence goes on from NZ_CP173254.1 coordinate 3,553,064, forward strand.
GCGCTCGATTCGGCGTGGAGCAAGGACCAGATCCTCGAGGCCTATCTCAACCTCGCCGGGTTTCGCGGCGAGGCACAGGGGATCGGCGCGGCGGCGCTCGGCCTGTTCGGCAAGACCCCGGCAGGGCTTACGCGGGACGACGCGTTGTTGCTCGCCGCGCTGCTGCCCAATCCGCGCGCCGCCTCAGGCGAAGTCGCGCGGCGCGCCTGCGCGCTGGCGCATGAGGCGGATTGCAGCCGCTTCCCCGGCGCCGCCGCCTCGATGCTCGGCCCGGCGCGCAGCCTGGCGCTCGATCCCGGGCTCGCGCCGCATCTCGCGGCGGCGCTGCTCGACAAGCCAGGCCTGCGCGTCACCACCACGCTAGATGCTCGCGTCCAGCGCGTCGCCATCGCCGCGCTGCGCCGTCAGCTTCAGGGGCTGGGCGGATCGCGTGCACGCGACGGCGCGGTGGTGGTGGCCGACAATGCCACCGGCGAGATCCTGGCCTATGTCGGCGGGATCGGCGGCGAATCGACTGCGCCCGCGGTCGATGGCGCCGCTGCCTATCGCCAGGCCGGATCGACGCTCAAGCCGTTCCTCTACGCCATGGCGATCGAGAAGGGCTATCTCACCGCCGCCTCGATCCTCGACAATTCGCCGGTCCAGCTCGACACCGCCTCGGGCCTCTACGTGCCGCAAAATTACGATCGCGCCTTCAAGGGCCCGGTCTCGGCGCGGACTGCGCTTGCCGGATCGCTCAACGTGCCCGCGGTGCGCACGCTGTTGCTCACCGGGGTCGATAGCTTCCGCGATCGGCTGTGGGACACCGGCTATCGCGGCCTGGTCGAGGACGGCCAATATTATGGCTATTCGCTGGCACTCGGCTCGGCCGAAGTGACGCTGGTCGAGCAGGTCGCCGCCTATCGCAGCCTCGCGCTCGGCGGGCGCTGGGCGAAGCTGCGCATCCTGAAGGACAGCAAGGCCGAGCCACTGCGCGCGATCACCACGCCCCAGGCGGCGTGGATCGTCGCCGACATGCTGGCCGATGCCAATGCCCGCACCGGCACGTTCGGCCCCGATTCGGCACTGCGTCTGCCCTTCTGGGCGGCAGTGAAGACGGGGACGTCGAAGGCGATGCGCGACAATTGGTGCGTCGGCTTCTCCGATCGCTACACCGTGGGCGTCTGGGTCGGCAATCTCGAGGGCGATCCGATGCGTGCGGTGTCGGGCACCAGCGGCGCGGCGCCGGTGTGGCGCGACGTCATGATGGCATTGCACGCCGCAACGCCCGGCCATGCGCCCGCCGAGCCGCAGGGGATCGAAGCGCGCGCGATCCATTTCGCCGGCGCGATCGAGCAGCCCCGCCGCGAATATTTCGTCCGCGGGACCGGTTTCAGCGAAGTCGCCTCGGCGCCGGAGGCGGCGCGGCGGCCACGGATCACCAATCCCGTTGCCGGCAGCGTCTATGCGCTCGATCCCGATATTCCTGTAGCCAGCCAGCGACTGTCGATCGCGGTTTCCGGTGCTGTCACCGGCCACAGGCTGCTGCTCGACACGCACGATCTCGGCGCCGCGGATGCGCATCCGCTAGTGCTCGCGCCACCCGGTCAGCATCGGCTGCGGCTCGTCGACCTCGCCGGCCGCGTGGTCGATCAGGTGCGCTTCACGATACGCTGAACCGGTCGCTGAATAAAAATCGACCCGGCACGATTTCGCTACGGACCCGAAATGCTCGATGAGGCGTTTCCGCGAGCGGTCCTACCCCTTTCGGGACCGTGCCTCTGGGCACCGGCCGCGTCGCCGCAACGGCGCGGCCGAACCCCGGGGGTCCGGCCGCGTCCGCCCTTACCAATAGAAGCCGGGAATCGTGCGGATCACCACGCCGCGCCGCGTGTCGATCAGCAGCACGTCGTTGTAGTGCCGCACCCAGCTCTGATAGCGGCCGGCGCGCGGCAGGTGATAGCGCCACGGATCGGCGATTACGTAGCGCGAGCCATAATAGGGTGCCCGGATCCGCGAGCCGACGCCGAAGCGGGTATAGCCGAACGGGGCCCGCCAGGTGCCGCGCGAAAAGGCACCGCGGTTGCGACCGCGATAGTCGCGCCAATCGTCATTGCCCCAGCGCCGTTCGCGATCGCGCAGGTCTTCGCGATATTCCTGACGCGCCTCGCGGACGTCGCGGCGCTCGTTGCGAACGTCGTGGCGGTCGCCGCGGCGACGCGCGTCGCGCAGCTCGCGCTGCTCTTCGCGGATGTCCTGGCGGTCGCGTCGCAGTTCGCCCTGAGACTGGGCGCTCGCGGCGCTGGGCAGGGCAACCGCCGGTATGGCGGCGGCGGCGAGCAGGGCTGCGGTGACGAGTTTCTTCATGTCATCCTCCAAATCCTCCGGCTGTTGGGCCGGCATGAAAGATGTCTAGGCGAGTCCGGCTGAATCGTTGGCGAACGGCTCAGTCAGCTCCGCGCAAGGTTATTGGCCGCCGCCGCCACCTGCGCCGCCGCCCGTGCCCGGCGCGCCGACCGTGCCGATATTGCCGAACAGATCCTCGAAGAAGCCGCGCTTGCGGCCCAGCGTCGGCGTCGTCTTGCCATAGGTATTCACGTCGGCGATCAGCGAGGCGTCCATCTTGTCGACTGCGACGACATTGCCCGCGGTGTCGAAGCGCACGCGCAGCGTCAGCTGCTCCTTCACCTTGGGATCCTGGAAGGCGAGGTTCGAGGCGTCACGCGAGACATAATACCACTCGCCCTCGTTGAACTGGCTGGTCAGCGTCGGGCGGCCGAGCGTCTGCAGGACCGACTGGCGGTTGTCGATTCCCGGCTGGATCGCGTCGACCAGCTCCTTGTCGACGACATAGCCCTGGTGCGTGCGCACCGGCGTGCAGGCGGAGGCGCCCAGGGCAGCGGCGAGCAGGGCGGCGCAGCCAGCCAGACGAACGGTAAAGGGCATCGAATTCTCCAGCGACACGCAAGCACGGCCACGCATTGCATCGCGCGCCGTTCGCCTCAATATGCGGCAAAATGCGGCCAAACAAGGTCGCGCACCGTATCCCTTTGACGCAGAGGCCTTCATGCGACTGCTCCAGCGGCTGCTCGGCCGCCCCGACCGCGGCACGGCGCCGCTGCTATACGACCGCATCGTCGCGCTGGGCCGCGCGCCGCATTGGTATCTCGAAGGCAAGGTCTCCGACACGATCGACGGCCAATTCGACATGATCGCGGCGGTTCTCAGTCTCGTGCTGCTGCGGCTCGAGGTCGATCCCAGCGGCGTCGCGCCGAGCACCGCGCTCGCCGAATGCTTTATCGACGATATGGACGGGCAGCTGCGCGAGATCGGGATTGGAGACATCATCGTCGGCAAGCATATGGGGCGGATGATGGGCATGATCGGCGGACAACTCGGCGCGTATCGCTCTGGCCTGGCCGAAGGCGCGCTCGCGCCGGCGCTGGTGCGCAATCTCTATCGCGGACGGGCGCCCGATCCGGCGGCGCTGGTCCATGTCGAGACGGAACTGCGTGCGTTGCGCGACCGGCTGGCCGCCTCGACGACCGAATTGATCATCGCCGGGGAGCTTTGACCAATGACCGTAGAATTCCCGCGCCCGCACCGGCTCGACCAGATCGGCAGCGGCGAAAGCCAGAGCGAAATCCACGCCGAGCCTGAAGAGCGCGCCGCGCTCGCCAGGCGCTTCGACCTCAAGACGATCGAGTCGCTGGATGCGCGCTACACGCTGCAGAGCGACGCGATCGGCGTGGTCGCCAAGGGCCATCTCTCGGCCAGGGTCACGCAAAGCTGCATCGTCACAGACGAGCCGGTGCCCGCGGTAATCGAAGAGGATTTCGCGATTCGCTTCGTCCCGGAGACCAGCGAAGCCGAGGGCGCCGACGAGTTCGAACTGAGCGAAGACGAATGCGACACCGTCTTCTATTCGGGCAGCGCGATCGATCTGGGCGAGGCGGCCGCCGAAACGCTGGCGCTCGCTCTCGATCCCTATCCGCGCAGCCCCAATGCCGCGGCTGCACTCAAGGCGGCAGGCGTGATCAGCGAAGAGGAAGCTGGGCCTTTCGGCGCGCTGGCCGGTCTCAAGGACAAGCTCGCCGGGAAATAGGCGCGCAAACCGGCACACGACCTTAAGCGCGCCTGGGGTCGAGGAGGGTCGGCAAGCCCCGGCCTCTGCGAACCGCCGAATATGTCCTTGACGCGCCCGGCCTTGGGCGCCATTGGCCCCGCGGCTTCGGGGCAGTGCCCATGGCCCCCGCACAGCCCGGCCGCCGAGTCCTGTCGAAGGGCGGCCAGGGTCCGCCCCGGCAGGCGGAGACGTGTATCCATGGCAAATGTAGCAGTGATCGGCGCCCAATGGGGCGATGAGGGCAAGGGCAAGATCGTCGACTGGCTCGCCGAGCGCGCCGACGTCGTCGTCCGCTTCCAGGGCGGCCACAATGCCGGCCACACGCTTGTCGTCGGCGAAAAGGTCTACAAGCTGTCGCTGCTGCCCTCCGGCATCGTCCGCGGCACGCCCAGCGTGATCGGCAATGGCGTGGTGCTCGATCCGTGGCATCTGAAGTCCGAAGTCGAGAAGCTGCGCGGCCAGGGCGTCGATGTCACGCCGGATACGCTCAAGATCGCCGACACCTGCCCGCTGATCCTGCCCTTCCACCGCGACCTCGATGGGCTGCGCGAGGATGCGAGCGGCGCGGGCAAGATCGGCACCACCCGCCGCGGCATCGGCCCGGCTTATGAGGACAAGGTCGGCCGCCGCGCGATCCGGGTATGCGATCTCGCCCATCTCGACGAGCTCGGCCCGCAACTCGACCGGCTGCTCGCGCATCATGACGCGCTGCGCGCCGGCTTTGGCGAGCCCCCGATCGATCGCGAGGCGCTCGTCGCGGAGCTGCGCGAGATCGCCGATTTCGTGCTGCCCTTCGCCCAGCCGGTCTGGCGCATGCTCAACGAAGCGCGCGGCCGCGGCCGCCGCATCCTGTTCGAGGGCGCGCAGGGCGTGCTGCTCGATATCGATCACGGCACCTATCCGTTCGTCACCTCGTCGAACACAGTGGCCGGCACTGCGGCGAGCGGATCGGGGATGGGACCCGGCGCGGTCGGCTTCGTGCTCGGCATCGCCAAGGCCTACACCACCCGTGTCGGCTCGGGTCCGTTCCCAACCGAGCAGGATAATGAAACCGGCGAGCGGTTGGGCACGCGCGGGCATGAATTCGGCACCGTCACCGGGCGCAAGCGCCGCTGCGGCTGGCTCGACGCCGTGCTGCTGCGCCAATCGGCGGCCGTTTCCGGGATCACGGGAATCGCGCTGACCAAGATCGACGTGCTCGACGGGTTCGAGGAAGTCGCGATCTGCACCGGCTATACGCTGCGGGGCGAGGCGCTCGATTATTATCCGTCCAACGCCCAGGACCAGGCGGCGATCGAGCCGGTCTACGAAACCATGCCCGGCTGGTCCGAATCGACTGCCGGCGCGCGCAGCTGGGCGGACCTGCCCGCCCAGGCGATCAAGTATATCCGCCGCATCGAGGAACTGATCCAGTGCCCGGTGGCGCTGGTTTCGACCAGCCCCGAGCGCGACGACACCATCCTCGTCCGCGATCCCTTCGCGGACTGAGCCAAGGCCCGGCGGCGCAACCCGCCTGGCCTCGCATCAAAAGCGCGGCGGCGTCGTGCCGGGAGCCGTAGCGGGCGCGCTGCCCGCGGGGGCCATGGTATCGGTGCTTGGCGTCGCCGGCATCGTGCTGGCCATTGGATCGGCCGGCGCCGTAGGTGTCGTCATGTCCGGAGCCGTCGGCTCAGTGGACGGCGTCGGGCTGGGCAGCGGCGCGGGCTTGTCGACCGGCGGCGTTCCGCCTGGCGTGCGGGCGCGGTTATAGTCGCGCGTGGTGCTGCGCCGCTGGTTGGTCGTGCCGCTGCGATCGTCGCGCGGAGTCGAGGGCGAGGTGGCCGTCGTCCCGGTCTGGTCCTGCGTGGTGGGCGCCGCCGCGGGGGCCGTGGTGCTACTGGGGGCCGTCTGTGCAAGCGCAGCCGCAGGGATCAGCGCACTGGCCAATATCATCGAAATCTTGAGCATCGTGAACGCTCCTTTTGAAGAGGTCGCACGATGAGAACGGTTCAGCAGCTGAAGCCGTTGCGCCGGGCAGAAGATTTCGACGTGGCGAAGCCACCGGTCGCCGAAAGCGACCAGTGGCTCCTGACAGGGATAGTATCAGCGCACGACGAGAGCAGTCCGATACTTTCCTATACCGGATCAGCCCTGCGGCTCATCCTTCTTGTCGTCCTTGTGCTTCTTGTGCTTGTCGGCATCGTCCGGCGCCGTAGTGGTGCTGGGATCGCTTGCCGACGTATCGGGCGCGGGAGCCGTCGACGTGTCGGGAGCCGGCGCAGTCGAAGCATCGGGTGCCGGCGTGGTCGTGTCAGGCGTAGGTGTGGTCTGGTCGGTCGTCGGGCTCGACGGTGTCGTCTGGGCAAAGGCCGCAGGGGCTCCAAAGAGGGCAACCGCACCGATCAACGCTTTGATATACATACTGGGCATCCTTGTTGTTACTGCCGATGCCCAAGTCACACCCATGATGTTTCCGGCTTGTTTCTCGTTGCTTTCAGCCAGCCCCACCGGCCGCACGGCTCGACAATGGGTCGAGCCGAGTGCGGGGCGAGCCGTGTTCGGCGTTCAGCCGATTTGCGCGCGGTGGAGCAGTTTCTGATCCGCGAGCACCAGCGCGACCATCGCTTCGACGACAGGAACGCCCCGTAAGCCGACGCACGGATCGTGACGCCCTTTGGTGCGAATCGCGGTCGATTCGCCGGTCCGCGTGATCGTCTCGACCGGGGTGAGGATCGAACTGGTGGGCTTGAACGCCGCGCGCACGCGCACCGGCTGGCCGGTCGCGATGCCACCGGCGATGCCGCCGGCATGGTTGGCAAGGAATTCGGGATGGCCATCGGCACCGGGGCGCATCGGATCGGCGTTCCCCTCGCCGCTGAGTGCCGCGGCGGCGAAGCCGTCGCCGATCTCGACGCCCTTTACGGCATTGATCGACATCAGCGCCGCGGCCAGTTCGCTGTCGAGCTTGGCATAGAGCGGCGCGCCCCAGCCTGCAGGCACGCCCACTGCCTCGCATGCCACCACGGCGCCGAGCGACGATCCCGACTTGCGCGCTTCGTCGACCCGCGTTTCCCAGCGCGCCGCCGCCGCCGCATCGGGGCAGAAGAATGGATTGTTGCCGATCTCGCCGGCATCGAAACGGGCATAGTCGATCGCGTCGCCCCCGATCGCCTCGACCCAGGCGGTGATCGTCACCTCCGGGATCGCCAGCCGCGCCACCGCGCCTGCCGCCACCCTAGCCGCGGTCTCGCGCGCCGAACTGCGTCCGCCGCCGCGATAGTCGCGAAACCCGTATTTGGCGTCATACGCATAGTCGGCATGGCCGGGGCGATAGGCCGCCGCGACTTCGGAATAGTCTTTCGATCGCTGATCGACATTGTCGATATGCAGCGCGATCGGCGTGCCGGTGGTGCGCCCTTCGAACACGCCCGACAGGATGCGGACCTGGTCGGGCTCTTGCCGCTGAGTGGTGAAGCGCGACTGGCCCGGGCGGCGCTTGTCGAGAAACGGCTGGATGTCGGCCTCGGACAGCGCCAACCCCGGCGGGCAGCCATCGACCACGGCGCCCAGCGCCGGTCCATGGCTCTCGCCCCAAGTGGTGAAGCGGAAAACGCGTCCGAAGGTGTTGAAGCTCACAATTCCCCGCCCAGCTGTGCGAACGCCGGTGCGTGCGTCGCGGCACCGCGCGCGCCGCACGGCATGGCGCCGCCCTGAAGCGGCAGCGCCATCAGATAGTCGCCGGCATAGGGCGAGGCAAATCCCTGCGCCCAATCCGCCGCGAAGCCGAACCGGCCATAATAATCGGGCTCGCCAAGCGCGAAGCACAGCATCGCGCCGGCACCCTTGAGATGCACAAGCCCCGCCTGGACCAGCGCCTCGCCCACGCCCTGCGCGCGATGCCCGGGTCCGACCGCGAGCGGCGCAAGCGCCACCGCGGCAATCGGCTTGCCGGCGATATCGACGCGCATCCGGCTGAACGCAACCATTCCGGCCAGCGCGCCGCTTTCCTCGTCGTCGGCAACCAGCGTCAGCACCATGTCGCCATCGATGCACAGCCGCTGGACCAGCTTCGCCTCGTCGGGCGCGGCAAAGGCACGGCGCAGCAGCGCATCGATCGCGGCGACGTCCCCGCCGGTCGCGGGGCGGATGGCGATGCTCACACCAGGGAGATGTCCGGCGCGTCCTCGGCCTTCATGCCGATCACATTGTAGCCGGCATCGACATGGTGGGTCTCACCGGTGACGCCGCTCGACAGGTCGGAGAGCAGATACAGCCCTGCGCCGCCGACATCCTCGATCGTGACATTGCGCTTGAGCGGCGAATTGAGCTCGTTCCACTTGAGGATCAGGCGGAAGTCGCCGATGCCCGAGGCAGCAAGGGTCTTGATCGGCCCGGCCGAGATCGCGTTGACACGGATATTGTCGCGGCCGAGATCGACCGCGAGATACTGGACGCTGGTCTCTAGTGCGGCCTTGGCGACGCCCATCACGTTATAATGCGGGATCACCTTCTCGGCGCCGTAATAGCTCAGCGTCAGCAGCGCGCCGCCGTTCGGCATCATCTTGGAGGCGCGCTGCGCCATCGCGACGAACGAATAGACGCTGATATTCATCGTCATCAGGAAATTATCGAGGCTGGTATCGACATAGCCGCCGCGCAGCTCGTTCTTGTCCGAAAAGCCGATCGCATGGACGACGAAGTCGATCGTTTCCCAGCGCGCCGCGAGCGTCTCGAACGCCGCATCGAGCGCACCCATGTCGGACACGTCGCAATCGATCAGGAAATCGCTGCCCAGCTGCTCGGCGAGCGGCCGCACGCGCTTTTCCAGCGCATCCCCCTGATAGCTGAACGCCATCTCGGCGCCCTGTTCGTGCAGCTTCTGCGCGATCCCCCAGGCGAGCGATCGATCATTGGCGAGCCCCATGATCAGCCCGCGCTTGCCCTTCATCAATCCCGTCACGTTCCCTGGACCTCCTGTTTCGGAGCCTCCTCTAGCCCGTCTGCGGGGGTTTCCGCTAGGGCGGCGTTGAGTTCGGCACCCATCACCATGCCGAGGCCGATCAGGAAGAAGAAGATCAGCGCGATCATCACGCCCGCAAGGCTGCCATAGGTTAGGTCGTAGCTGCCGAGCAGGCCGAGCACCAAGGGCAGCAGCGCAGTCACCGAAAGCCACCACACGGTAGTGAAGGCAGCGCCCGGCCATTTGGGGCAGCTGCCGTGACGATATTTGCTGGGCGTCAGCGAATAGAACAGGATGTAGAGCGCGCCGAACAGCGCGATCGCCGGCGCGAACTTGGTCAGCGCCACCATCCGCTGCGCGCTCAGCGCCCAGGGCAGCAGCTTGTAGATGAACTGCTCGACGCCGGTGAGCAGCACCTGGAAGCTGAACGCCGCCATGGCGAGGATCACCGATCCGATGATCATCCCGATCGCACCGAGCCGATAGCGCCAGAAGGGCGTGCTCGACGTGACGCCATAGGCCTGGCGCAGGATGCCGCGCAGCGTCTCGATAAAGCCCGCCGTGGTCCACAGACCCACTGCCGCGCCAAACCACAACAGGTTGCCGGTGCGCGCCTGGAGCACGTCCGAGGCCGGCTTGCGCAGCACGTCGGCAACGTCGGGCGGTACGGTCTGGAGGAAGGCCTCGAGCGTGCGGATGCCTTCGCTGCTTCGCCCGATCAGCTGCGCCACTGCCGCGGCGACGATGACGAAGGGGAACAGCGTTACGAGCGACAGATAGGCAAGGTTGCCGGCATAGGTGAAGCCTTCGTTGAAGGTCCCCACCGCGACACGCTTGACCACGGTAAAGAAGCGCGGCCCCATCCCCACTTGCGCGAGCAGCGCGAGGATGCGCGAACCTGGTCCCGCCGGCGCGGCAGGCGGCTGATCGGCGGGATCCCCTGTTGTCACAGGGCCTTAGACGCCCATCCGAGCCCGCGGGTTCCCCTGCTGTTGCCAGCCCTGGACGAACGCGGTGAGCGCGGCATCGTCGGCGGGCAGCTCCACCATCAGCGTGACGAGCAAGTCGCCGCGCTCGCCGCCCTTCTTGTGGAAGCCCCGGCCCTTCAGCCGCAGCACCTTGCCGGAGTTGGCGCCCTTGGGGACCTTGAGCATCACCGGGCCGTCAGGGGTAGGCACGCGGACCTGCGCGCCGAGCACTGCTTCGTTAAGCGTCACCGGCAGTTCGAGGCGAATATCGTCGCCACTGCGTTCGTAGAAACGGTGCGGCTGGACTTCGATCGTGACGATCGCGTCGCCAAAGCCGCCCGGCCCTTCCTCGCCCTTGCCGCCCAACCGCATCTGCGTGCCGCTCTCGACGCCTGCGGGCAGCTTCAGGTCGATCGTCTTGCCGTCGCGCAGCGTGATCCGCTGCGGCGCAAGCTTCGCGGCATCCTCGAACGACACCGCAAGGCGATAGGCGACATTGGCACCCTTGGCGGCCGGCTTGCGCCCGAACCCACCAAAGCCGCCGCTGAACCCGCCGCCGCCGCGGCGCGCGCCGCCGCCGCCGAACAGGCCTTCGAAGATATCGCCGATATCGCCCGAATCGCCGCCGCCGAAATCGAACTGCGATCCGCCGGGGCGGAAGCCGCCCTGCCCGCTGCCGCCGCTGCCAAAGCCGAAAGGCGCCGTGGGATTGCCGTCGCCGTCGATCTCGCCGCGGTCGAAGCGCGCGCGCTTGTCCTTGTCGGTGAGCAGGTCATAGGCCTGAGTCACCGTGCTGAACTTCTCGGACGCCTTGGGATTGTCCTTGTTGCGGTCTGGGTGCAGCTCCTTGGCGAGCTTGCGATAGGCCTTTTTGATATCGGCCTCGCTGGCACCGCGCGCCACGCCTAGAGTTGCATACGGATCAGCCATTTCGTCCCCTATTCTTCGCGCGGTATTTCGGCGCCCACGGGGCCGTGCGCAAGTGGGATCAGGCGGGAACCTGTTCCAGGGGCTCGACATCGACCGAGACCTGCATCTCCTGCGCGCCCGAACCGAGCACGATCCCGTCGATCGGCGCGACTTCCGAATAGTCGCGCCCGATCGCCACGACGATATGGTCCTCCGCCATCCAGATGCCGTTGGTCGGATCGACACCGACCCAGCCGAGATCGGGGCCTGCCCAGATCAGCACCCAGGCATGCGTCGCATCGGCGCCGACCAGCCGGGGCTGGCCCTCGGGCGGCAGCGTACGGATATAGCCCGAGACATAGGCGGCGGGCAGCCCGGCGGCGCGCAGCCCCGAGATCATGATCTGCGCGAAATCCTGGCAGACGCCGCCGCGCTTGAGAAAGGCCTCGTGCGGCGGCGTATCCACCAGGGTCGCCGTAGGATCGAAGGCGAATTCGCGCTGGATCCGGCTGGCCAGCGCATAGGCGGCGTCGAGCACCCCGCGTGCGGGATCGAGGTCCGCGGCGCACCAGCGGCCGATCTCGGCATCCAGCGGGATGCGCGGCGAGGGATAGAGATAGCTTGCCGGGCTGGCCGGTCCGATGTCCTGGCTTGCCCGCGCCCATTGCGCGATCGCGCCGACGCTGGGATCGCTCGGCTGGGGAAACGGGATCTGGCGCTCGACGCGCACCTGCGCCCGGCTTTCGATCACCAGCGTGCGCGACGACGCCTCGACGACGAGCCGAACGACATTGGCGAGCCCGGCATCGGCGCGCGCCGGAAAGGTGCGCCCCTGCGGATCGAGGATCAGCGCATACTCCTCCAGCGTCTGGCCCGACCAGACGATCGGCCTCAGCCGCAAATTGTTGCGCGCGAACGACACCGGCTGGGCATATTCGAAGCGCGTGATGTGGCGGATGCGATACAGCATCATGCTAGCACCAGCCCGCTGGCGCGCAGCGGCTCTGCGCCATGGAGGAAATAACGGCGCGCAATGGCATTGGAGAGGCAGCCGAGCCGGTCGTCGAGCGCCGCGAGCAGCGCGCCGTCGACCTTGGTGGCATTGGTGGTGACCAGCATCGCGGCAAGCTCGCGCGCCTGCTCCTGCTGCGGTTCGGCCAGGCCATCGTCGGAAAGCACCGGCAGCTTGTTGAGATGCGCCGAGATTGCGGCGACCTGGAAGGCGATCGAACGCGGATTGCCGGGATCGAGCGTGACCAGGTCGATCACCGGCACGCGCGCGATTCCGGTCAGGTACCGCTGGCGATAGCTGATCTGGCTGTCGGCGAGATCGAGCAGGGTCGAGAGATCGTCACCGCTCGCATCGGCCGCGCCAAAGCCCCGCACGAAACGCACCGCCGCCATCGCGCGCTCGATCCGGCGGCCAAGATCATGGAAGCGCCACGCATCGGTGCGCGCCATATGCTCGCCGGCGAGCCCTGCCAGCGCCGAATAGCGGCGCTGGAGCGTGCCGGCTTTTTCCAGCAGGACGCCGCGCTGGGGGAAAGGCGCATCGAGCAGCCGGATCACGTCGGCAGACAGGCGATCGCGCGAGATTTCGCCGATCATCCGCGCCTGGCGGTTGATCGCACGGATGCTGTAATAGTCCTCGTCCTCGATCGCGACGCGGGCGAGCTGGGTTAGGTCGGATCGCTTGAAACCCTTGGGCTCGGGTGCCGCGCCCGCGCCGACCAGCAATTGGCTGAGCCGCGCGACGGTCTCGTCGGGCAGCGCCGCACCGGTATCGGCGCTGATCGAATGGCCGAGCAGCACGCGGATCACTGCCAGCTGCGCTTCGCCGCGCTCGAGATAGCGGCCGAGCCAGAAGAGATTGTCGGCGACCCGGCTGGGCAAGGTGCCGGGATTGCGGCGCAGCTGGGTGGCGTCGCTCGACGGCAACAGCGTGACCGGGGCGACCGGCTCGGTGCCGTGGACGATGACGTCGGCCGACCAGCTGCCCTCGCCGATCACCACGGCGCGGGTGTCGGCATGTTCGCCGATCCGCGCGAGACCGCCCGGCAGCACCGTCCATTCGCCATCGGGGCCGCGCGCCGCGAAGACGCGCAGCGTGAACGGCCGCGGCGCCAGCAGGTCGTCGGCGACCATCGGCATCGTCGAAAGCTGGGCCACTTCCTGCCCGACATAATCCTGCGGGCGCTGTCGCATCGCCTCCACGAGCGCCGCCCGCGCCGGGGCATCGAGCGTCGATCCGAGCACCGGCTTGCCCTCGGGCAGCCCCAGCGGCGCGGCGCCAAAGGCGGGGGCGATCAGCAGCCTGTCGAGCTTCGCTTCGACATAGGCATGTTCGGCGGGCTGGCCGCACCACCAGGTCGCGAGGCTGGGCAGCGCGAGCGGGGCGCCGGTCAGGTGCTGCGCCAGGCCGGACAGAAAGGCGAGGAAGGCCGGCGCTTCGAGCAGGCCGGCACCCGGCGCGTTGGCGACGACGACATTGCCGGCGGCCAGCGCATCGACGAGCCCGGCGACCCCGATCGTCGAGTGCGAATCGAGCGCGAGCGGGTCGAGCAGCCGCGGATCGAGCCGGTGCCACAACGCGTCGACGCGCTTGAGGCCGGCGATCGTGCGCAGATAGAGCTGGTCGTCGAGCACGGCGAGGTCGGCCCCCTCGACCAGCAGGAAGCCGAGATAGCGCGCGAGGTGCGCCTGCTCGGCATAGCTCGGGTTGAGCCGGCCGGGGGTAAGTAGCGCAATTCGTGGTTCTGCGCGCCGACACAAGGCAGCGAGTCCCTCGCGCAACGCTGCAAAAAATGGGGCATGGCGCTCGATATTCACGCGGCTCTGCAGCCCGTCGAGCGTCCGCGCCATCGCCAGTCGGTTCTCGAGCGCATAGCCAGCGCCAGCCGGTGCGCGCAGATGATCAGCTAGCACGCGCCAGCTGCCATCGGGTCCGCGGCACAGATCGGCGGCGATGAAGCTCAGATGCCGCCCGCCCGGCGGCTCCAGCCGCGTGAAGGGGCGCAGGAAGAAGGGGCTGCCGGTCACCAGCGCGGCGGGAAGGCGCCCGTCATGGACCAGCGTCGCCTCGCCATAGAGGTCGGCGAGCACGGCCTCCAGCAGTTCGGCGCGCTGGACGATCCCCGCGGCAATCGCGTCCCATTCGCGCTTCTCGATCAGCAGCGGCACGGGCGAGAGCGGCCAGCGGCGCTCCTCGCCTTCGCCGGCGATGCGGAAGCCCGTGCCGATATCCTCGGCCTGGCGCTGCGCGCGCTCGCGCACCGCGGCCAGGCTGTCGCCGCCGATCCCGGCAAGCTCCTCGAGCACGTCTCGCCATGCCCCATCCCCGGCGCAGAGCGTGTCGCCCGCCGGCGCATGCGCGCAATAGTCGGCGATCCAGCGATCCGCGATCGTCGCAGCGTCGAACAATGATGTCGCAGCGCTGCTGGCCAAGGCACGTCCTTTCGAAGCGCGCGGTGTGCGGGAAAGCTTGCTGCAAGGCAACATGCCATCGCGTGGATCTTACACGTCGGGCAGCACCTGATCGGCCTCGCCCCAGCCCTGGAGTGCGCGGCTGCTCGCGCGCTCGATAAGCGTGGCGGCGTCGCGGATCGTGAAGCGCTTGGCGTCCCCGAGATCGCGCAGCTCGGTCCAGCTCACCGGCGCTGCCACCGGCGCCGTCTCTCTCGCGCGCGCCACATAGGGAAGCACCGCCGTCGCGCCGCGCTGGTTGCGCAGATAGTCGATGAAGATCTTGCCCTTGCGGGTCGCCTTTTTGAGGTTGGCGGTGAACCGCTCGGGTTCGGCCTGGGCCAGCGCGCGCGCGAACCGCTCGGCGAAGCTGCGGACTTCGGGCCAGTCGGCCTCGGGCGACAGCGGCACCACGACATGGACGCCCTTGCCGCCCGAGAGCAGCGGCCAGCTGGTCAGCCCGATATCGGCGAGATGGTCCTTGAGGTCGACCGCGGCCTTCTTGACCATCTCGAAGTCGAGTCCCTCATCGGGGTCGAGATCGAACACCAGCCGATCGGGCTTCTCGATATCGGCGACCAGGCTGCCCCAGCCATGGAACTCGATGGTCCCCATCTGGACGCACGCCATGATCCCGTCGAGATCGTCGATATAGAGATAGGGTTCGACCGATCCGTCCTTCTCGCGCACGTCGACATGGTGGACCTGCTCGCCGAAGCTGCCGGCATCGTGCTTCTGGAAGAAACAGTGTTTGGCACGCCCCTGCGGGCATCGCACCAGGCTGATCGGACGGTTGGCGAGCCAGCGCAGCGCGATCGGCGCGACGCTGGCATAATAGTCCGCCAGCGCGCCCTTGGTCAGCCCTGACTCGGGATAGATCACCCGGTCCCGGCTGCTGATCTTGATGCTCGATTTCGGCACGTCGGGAGCTTTCGGCGTCGGCGCAGGCGTCTCGACCACCACGTCGCGCGCCGGCTTGTCCTCGCGCAGCCCGATGAAGCTGCCATGGCGGACGACATTGTCGGCAGTGAATTCGGTGAACGCGATCTCCGCGACGAGTTCGGGCTTCACCCATTGTGCCCCGCGCGCTTCAGCGCGCGGCACCTTCACGGGGGCTTCCTTTGCAGCGATCCCGTCGAAGCGCGCGCGCAAGGCGTGGAGCGTCTGCGTGTCGAACCCGGTCCCGACCTTGCCGGCATAGACCAGCCCGTCGGACCCGTTGACCGCGATGAGCAGCGAGCGAAAGCCTCGTCCCTTGGCGCTCGACGGCGTCCAGCCGACGATCACGAATTCCTGGCGGTGGATGCATTTGACCTTGAGCCACGCCTTGCTGCGCGTGCTGCGATAGGGCGCGTCGGCGCGCTTCGAGACGATCCCCTCATAGCCCTCGCGGCACATCGTCTCGAACAGCTTCTCGCCCGCGCCGACGATATGCTCGGAAAACTGGATGCGCGCGTCGGCGCCTTCCACAAGTCCGCGCAGCCGCTCCTTGCGCGCCAGTTGGGGAAGCTTGGTCATGTCTTCGCCGCGATCGTCAAGCAGGTCGAAGGCGAAGAAGGTCAGCCCCTCCCCGCCCGCCGAAATAGCTTCCTGCAGCGTCGAGAAATCGGGCTTGCCGTCCTTGTAGGCGACGATCTCGCCATCGATCAGCGCCGGTGCGGGGAGCGTTTCTGCCGCCGCGGCGATGCCGGGGAATTTCTCGGTCCAGTCGAGCCCCGAGCGGGTATAGATTTTCGGCCCCTTTTCCCCGGTCGCGATCAGCGCGCGATAGCCATCATATTTCACTTCATGGAGCCATTGGTTGCCCGCCGGGACCGCGTCGACCAGCGTGGCAAGCTGCGGCTGTACGAAATCCGGCGCCTTGACTGTCGTCCTGGCCGCCTTTTTGGCAGGCACCGGTTTCTTGCCCTCGGCGATCTCCAGCATCGTGCGGCCGGTCTTGATGCTGGTCAGCGCGGTCTCGACCAGGAAATCGGTCGCCCCGGCATAGCGGTCGTTGACCTTTCGGAGCAGCCAGTTCTCGCCCTTCTCCTTGCCGCGCGGCTTCAAGCGGATCAGCATCCACTCGCCCTTCATCCGCGCGCCTTCGAGGGTAAAATGGAGATGCCCTTCCTCCAGATCCTTGGCGCTCTTGCCCTTGATCGGCGCCCACACCCCATCGTCCCACAGCATCACCGTGCCGCCGCCATATTGGCCTTTGGGGATCGTTCCCTCGAAATCGGCGTAGGAAAGCGGATGGTCCTCGGTCCGCACCGCGAGCCGCTTCTCGCCCGGATCGATGCTCGGCCCGCGGGTGACGGCCCAGCTTTTGAGCACGCCATCAACCTCGAGGCGGAAGTCCCAGTGCAGCCGCGTCGCATCGTGCTTCTGCACCATGAAGCGATTGCCCGCGGTGCGCGCTATCTTCCCCGCCGGCTCCGCGGTCTGCGCGAAATCGCGCTTGGCGTTATATTTGGCGAGCGGGTCGGGCTTGGCCACCGATCACGCCCGCTTGCGCGCAGGCGCCTTCTTGGCCGGCGCCTTGGCGGCAGGCGCGGATTTGGCGGGCGCCTTTGCCGGCTTGGTCTTGGCGGCGGCGCCGGATTTGGCCGCGCTAGCCTTGGCATCGGGCTTTTCCAGCGACTTTTTGAGCGCCGCCATCAGATCGACGACGTTCGAGCCGCGGCTCGGCGCCCCGTCTTCCTTGTCCTCGATGATCTTCTTGCCCTTGGCCTTCTTCTTGCGCTCGATCAGCTCCTTCAGCGCGTCGACATAGCGGTCGTGGAAGCCCGCCGGATTGAACTTGGCGACCTTCTTGTCGATCAGCGTCTCGGCCAGGCCGAGCAATTCGGGGTCGGGCTCGCTGTCGGGGATGTCGCGGAAATAGCCCTGCGCCTTGTTGACTTCGTCAGCATAGCGCAGTGTCTCGAGCACCATCCCGCGCCCGCACGGCTTGAGGCTGACGACATATTCGCGCCCGCGCATCGCCAGCTGGCCGAGCCCGACCTTGCGGCTGCGCCGAAGTGCCTCGCGCAGCACGATGAACGCCTCCTCGGCGAGATCGTCGGCGGGGACGACGAAATAGGGCTTCTCGTAATAGAGCACGTCGATCTCGTCGGCATCGACGAACTGGGTAAGCTCGAGTGTCTTCTTCGATTCGAGCTTCACCGCGTCGATCTCGTCCTGTTCGAGCAGGACATATTCGCCCTTCTCTACTTCGAAGCCCTTGACGATTTCGTCGACATCGACCGCGCCGACGCCGGGGGCCGTCTTCTCATATTTGATCCGCTGCCCGCTCGGCTCGTGGATCTGGTGAAAGCTGATCTGCGCGCCCGATTTGGTCGCGGAATAGATCTCGACCGGGATCGAGACCAGCGCCAGCCGGATCTGCCCTTGCCAATAGGCGCGCGCCGCCATCACCATGCTCCTCGTTGCGAAGCCGATTCAATTCGCCAGAACCGAGTCCGTTCCTCGACAATCCGCGCCCCCTGGGCGTAGAGCGCGATGCCATGACCTGCGATCCCTTCGCCCTGTTCGATGCCTGGTATGCCGAAGCGCGGACGACCGAGCCCAACAACTCGAACGCGATGGCGGTCGCGACGGTCGACACACAAGGCCAGCCTTCGGTGCGGATGGCGCTGCTCAAGGGGCATGGGCCCGACGGCTTCGTCTTCTATACCAACCGCCAGAGCCGCAAGGCAGGCGAGCTTGCGGTCACGCCCAAGGCGGCGCTGCTTTTCCACTGGAAGTCGCTGCGCCGCCAGATCCGGATTGAAGGCGCCGTCGAGCAGGTGAGCGATGCGGAGAGCGATGCCTATTTCGCCACGCGCAGCCGCAATTCGCAGCTCGGCGCCTGGGCATCGGACCAGTCGCGCCCGCTCGAACTCCCGCGCGACCTTCGAGGCACGCTATGCGGAAATGGGCGCGCGCTTCGAAGGCGGCGACGTGCCGCGGCCGCCGCATTGGGGCGGCTACCGCGTCGTGCCAAGCCGCATCGAATTCTGGCAGGACCGCGCGCATCGGCTCCACGAGCGCCGCGTCTTCGCGCGCACGGGCGATGGCTGGAGCGAAGGCATGCTCTACCCGTGAGCAACCTCGCCCGCCGCGCGGCGCTGGCCAGCGTCGCCAGTGCGATCCTGCTCGGTTCGCTCAAGGCCTATGCAGCGTGGCGGACAGGATCGGTGGCGGTGCTCGCCAGCCTGGCCGATTCGGTGCTCGATCTCGTCGCATCGCTGGTGACGCTCGCCGGGGTGCATTGGGCGGCGCAGCCTGCGGATGACGATCACCGCTTCGGCCATGGCAAGGCCGAGGCTCTGGCGGCGCTGTTCCAGGTCGGGGTGATTGCGATCTCGGCCTTCGCGATCCTGTTGCGCGCCAGCCAGCGGCTGATGGACCATGTGCCGAGCAGCGACGCCGAATTTGGCATCGGCGTCTCGATCATCGCCATCGTCGTGACGCTCGCGCTGACGCGCTATCAGGCGTCGGTCATCCGCCGCACCGGGTCGATCGCGATCGGCGCCGACCGAATTCACTACCAGTCCGATCTGTTCCTCAACGTCGCGGTGATCGCAGCGCTCGCGCTCGATCAATATGCCGGGCTCGCCGGGGCCGACGCGATATTTGGCATCGTCATCGCCTTCTGGCTGTTGTTCGGCGCCTGGCGCGCCTCGGTCGACGCGATCGACCAGCTGATGGACAAGGAATGGCCCGAGGAAAAGCGCCAGCGCTTCGTGGAGGTTGCCGCGCGCCATCCCGAGCTGATCGGGCTGCACGACCTGCGCACGCGGACCAGCGGCGCGAAGGATTTCGTCCAGTTCCATATCTGGATGGACGCAGAGATGACGATCGCCGCCTCGCACGACGTGGTCGAGAAGCTGGAACGCGAACTGGCCGAGGAATTCCCTGGCACCGAAGTGCTGATCCATGTCGATCCCGAAGGCCAGGTCGACCAGCCGGGCAATGCGCTCGCCGAGACCGACCTGCTCAAGGAGACCCGCCCGTGAAGCTGCCCTTCGCGCAGATCGACGCCTTTGCCGACCGTCCCTTTACCGGCAACCCTGCGGCGGTGATCCCGCTCGATGCGTGGCTGGGCGATGATGTGCTTCAGGCCATCGCGGCGGAAAACAATCTGTCGGAAACCGCCTTCATCGTCCCAGATGCCAGCGATGACGCCGATTACGAATTGCGCTGGTTTACGCCGGCCGTCGAAGTGGCGCTGTGCGGGCACGCAACGCTGGCGAGCGGGCATTTCGTGCTGACCGGCGAGCAGAACCGCGACCTCGTTCGCTTCCGGACGCGCAAGTCCGGCGTGCTCGAAGTCGCGCGGCACGGGGAATGCTATCTGATGGCACTGCCCGCCTACCCGCCCGAGCCGGCCACGGTTCCCGGGCTATTGGAAGCGCTGGACGTCGCGAACGCGCAGGTCCTGCGCCATCCCCGGGGCTATGATCTGGCCGTGCTCGACAGCGCCGAGGCGGTATTGGCGCTCACGCCCGACTTCCGCGCGCTCGCGGCGATCGGCGACACCCTCAATATCGTCACCGCGGCCGGGACGGACACCGACATTGTCAGCCGCGTGTTCGCGCCCGCCGCGGGTATCGACGAGGATCCGGTGACGGGATCGGCGCACGCCGTCCTCGTGCCCTATTGGGCCGAAAGGCTCGGGCGACGCCAGTTCAGCGCCTATCAGGCCAGCCGCCGGGGCGGGCATATCGAATGCGAGCTGAGCGGCGACCGCGCGATCCTCAGCGGAAAATGCGTCACCGTGATCGAAGGCGAGTTCAGGCTGGGGTGAGCTCGGCGCGCTCGGTCTCCGCAATCCAGCCGCCGCCGAGCACGCGATCCTCGGCATAGAGCACCGCCGCCTGGCCCGGCGCGACGCCGTATTCGGGGGTTTCGAAGCGGACCATGCCGTCTTCGAAGCGCGCCGGCACCGGCTTTGCCAAGCTGCGTACCTTGACGCGCATCGCCCCGGAATAGTCCCCGCCCAGCCAGTTCACGCCGTCGATCCGCGCCGCCCGCACTGCAAGTGCGCGCTTGGGGCCGACCACGACGTCGCGCGTCACCGGATCGAGCCGCAGCACATAATAGGGTTCGGGCGCGCCGCCGATCTCGAGCCCGCGCCGCTGGCCGACAGTGAAGTGAATGAGGCCCTTATGCTCGCCGAGCTTGCGGCCGGCCTCGTCAATAATGTCACCCTGGGTTTCGGCTTCGGGGCGCAGCTTCTTGACCAGAGCGGCATAGTCGCCATCCGGAACGAAGCAGATATCCTGGCTGTCGGGCTTGCCGGCGACGCCCAGCCCGAGTTCGGCCGCGAGTTCGCGCACCATCGGCTTGGGCAGGCCGCCTAGCGGAAAGCGCAGGAACTCGAGCTGCGCCTGGGTGGTCGCAAACAGGAAATAGCTCTGGTCACGCGCCGGATCGGCGGCGCGGTGCAGCTCGGCGCCCCCCGTCCCTTCGACGCGGCGGACATAATGGCCGGTCGCCAGGCAATCGGCACCGAGATCGCGCGCTAGGGCGAAGAGATCGGTGAATTTCGGCCCCATATTGCACTTCACACAGGGGATCGGCGTGCGCCCGGCGAGATATTCGTCGGCGAAATCGTCGATCACGTCGCGCTTGAAGCTGGAGGCGTGATCGAAAACATAATGCGCGATGCCCAGCCGGTCGCACACGGCGCGCGCGTCGCGGATGTCGCGCCCGGCGCAGCACGATCCGGCCCGACCGACCGCTTCGCCGTGATCGTAAAGCTGGAGCGTCACGCCGATCGTCTCGGCGCCGCTCTTTGCCGCGAGCGCGGCGACGACCGAGGAGTCGACGCCGCCCGACATGGCCACGACGATCCGCCGCTTGGCGAGCGGCTCCGTCAGCTGAAAGTCACCCGGAATCATCGGGCGCACATAAGGCGCACGGTCCCCGCGATCCAGAGGGGCTTCCCTGAGACTCTTATTAAACCTCTCGAAAGCTCAGGTTAAGCGAGCGTTCCCGCGCCTTTTACGGCCCCTTCATCCTGTTGCGCTAAACCCGTCCAACTTGGAGTCGAGAAGTGGACGCCGCGTAGTGGATTTGAGTTTTGCCAGGTTGGATCGGGAAATGGCGGTTGCCGTAATGCCCACCGAACTGGCGGTACTCATGGTCGGCGTCGCGGCGCGCCAGGCGGCAAGCCCGACGGCGCAGGCGCAGACGCTATTGTCTGCGGCGGCACCCGTCGATGCGTTGCTTGCCCCCACCCACGGCGCCTTTCACGGTCCGGCGGCCCAGTCGCTAAGCCGGTGGCAACAAGAATGAAGACCGCGTTTACCGAGGCATTTTAGCCGTTGTTCAAGCCCGGCCGATATTGGTCGTTACAGAGTTGAGTAGCGGGGCCCCCGCCCCAAGAGGCAAAAGATGATTGAGAACCAGAAGATCCGTCCTGCCAAGGTGATCGGGCCGCTCGGCGAGCCGCTGACGCTCGACACGCTGCCGCCGTCCGACACCACGCGCTGGGTCGTGCGCCGCAAGGCCGAAGTCGTTGCCGCGGTCAATGGCGGGCTCCTGAGCGTCGACGAGGTCTGCGAACGCTACAACCTCACTGCAGAGGAATTCGCCGGGTGGCAGCGCGCCATCGATCGCTCGGGCATGCCCGGCCTGCGCGTCACGCGCATCCAGCACTATAAGTCGCTGTACGAGCGCCAGCAGAAATACTGAGGCCCGAACATCCTCAGTCTCCCCGGCCCGTCTTCCGCAGCGCGGAAGGCGGGCCGCATCGTTTCAGGCGCACGGCCAAGCTGCGCTAAAGTTCCGCATGCGCATCGAAATATCGTGACGGAACCAATATAAGTGTTTGCGGATTTTCCCTTCGTCTGCCCGGCCCGTCGGGCTTAACTAGGAGGGACTTGTCATGGGTCTTATTGTATGGCTTGTCATCGGCGGTGTAGTCGGCTGGCTGGCGAGCATCGTTATGCGCACGGATGCCCAGCAGGGCATCTTCCTTAACATCATCGTCGGTATCGTCGGCGCCTTTATCGGTGGCCTGTTGTTCGGCGGTTCGATCAACAACGGTGCGATCACGCCGATGACGTTCCTGGTCTCGCTGGTGGGTGCCATCATCCTCCTCGCGATCGTCAATCTCGTTCGCCGCGGCGCCGTCCGCTAAGTTTTCGAGGCTGCAGAAAAAGGAGCCGCTCCCTGGTGGAGCGGCTCCTTTCTTTTGTCCGACGCTGATCGCGGTTATTTCAGCAGGAAGCGCACGGTCAGGTTGATGGTCAGTTCGCGCTCGCCGGCAACGACCTGGGTATCGGCCAATTCGGCCTTGGCGCGCATGGCCTGCACCACGATCGGCCCGGGGCACGCTCGCCCGCCTCCGAGATCGACAGGATGCGCTCGACCCGCAGCCCCGCTGCCTTGGCGTAGAGCTCGGCGCGCGCCCGTGCGGTTGCCACCGCCGCCGCTCGCGCCTCGTCGAGGGCGGGCTCGGGCTTCTCGATCACCAGATTGGGGCGCGACAGGTTGTTCGCCCCTTCCCGCACGAGCAGATCGAGGATCGACCCGCTCTTGGCGACATCGCGGAAGCGCACGCTCACCTGGTTGGTCGCCTGATAGCCGGTGAGGATCGGCGCCTGATTCTGCTCGTAGCGATATTGCGGGGCAAGCCCGATGCTCGACGTCTGGATATCGCGCTCCGCGATCCCCGCCTTGCGCAGCGCGGCGAGCACGCGCGCCATCTGCGCGCTGTTCTGCTGCATCGCCGCCGAAGCGCTCGCCGCCTGGGTGACCACGCCTGCCTCGATCACCGCAAGATCCGGCACCCGGGTACTGGTTCCTTCGGCGACGACATCGAGCACCGTGCCGTCGACGGGGAGAAAGGCGGGCGGCGCGGCTTGCGCCACCGCTCCCGCGGCGGGGAGAGTCATCAGGGCGGCGGAGGCGATGAGAGCGATACGGTACATGACAGTCCCCTGCTTGATTGGCGTTGGCGCAGCGATGGCGCCAGCCAGTCAAATGCAAGCTGAACGACCCGCTTAGCCTCCGTTCATATCCGCCGGACGATCATCATGCGGTACAGGGCAAGCAGCACCACCGCGCCCGCCGTCGCGGCGGCATAGGCCTGCCAGCTGCCGTCGCGCACCTGCACGCCGAGCAGCGGCGTCAGATAGCGGGCAAGCAAGGCGCCTGCGATGCCTAGAAGGATGGTTACGATGATCCCGCCCGGATCCCGGCCCGGCATGAGAAGCTTGCCGAGCCCGCCAGCGACAAGGCCGATGAGCAGCCAACCTATTGGCCCGGTGACCATTTGTCCCTCCCGATGCTGCGACCTCTCTTATTGGAGACAGCGTCGCGCCACTGTGACCTTATTGCAACCGTTTCTTGCTGAGAACGGCCCGGACACTTGCGGAAAAGGTCCCGAACGGGCATTTCCGCGATTGCGGGGCGCAAACGGCACTTGTGAAGGGTGCCTTATTCATCTAATACAGTGTTATCTCTGAGGGGCGGGACATTTCCGGCCGCCATGGAATGTCGCACATGAATTACGAGGCAAAGATGTTCGGACGTGAGCAGCGGCTGGAATATAGCGGCGAAGACCTGCCCGTGCGGCGCAGCCGCCGCTGGATCTGGATCGTCGCGGCAGTGTTGGTGGTGCTCGGGGGAGCCGCCATCTTCACGATGGGCAAGAAGGATGCCCAGGCCCCCAAGGCCGGCGCCGCCGCCAAGGGCGATGCCAACAATTCGCAGATGCCGACGGTGACGGTCGCGGTCCCCGGCCGCAGCAACCTGCAGACGGTGATCAGCGGCACGGGCAGCCTGGCCGCCAAGCGCGAGATGCCGGTGGGCGTCGCGGGCGAAGGCGGTCTGGTGACGCGTGTGCTCGTCGAGCCGGGCACCTGGGTGGGCAAGGGTCAGATCCTCGCCACCGTCGACCGCTCGGTCCAGGCACAGACCGCCAGTTCGCTCGCCGCCTCGGTGCGCGTCGCCGAAGCCGATGCCAAGCTGGCCCAGGCCAATCTCGATCGTGCGCAGAGCCTCGTCTCGAACGGCTTCGTCTCCAAGGCCGATATCGACCGGCTGACCGCTGCGCGCGACCAGGCTTCGGCCCGCGTCCGCGTCGCTCGCGCCCAGCTTGCCGAGACCAACGCCCGCAACGGCCGCCTCGATATCCGCGCGCCCGAAGCCGGGCTGGTGCTTACCCGCCAGGTCGAGCCGGGCCAGATTGTCAGCGCCGGTTCGGGCGTGCTGTTCCGCATGGCGATGGGCGGCCAGATGGAGCTGCGCACCCAGCTTGCCGAGGCCGATCTCCAGCGCACCAAGCCCGGCTCGTCCGCGCAGGTTACGCCGACCGGCAGCACCCAGGTGTTCAGCGGCACGGTGTGGCAGGTCTCTCCGGTGATCGATCCGACCACCCGCCAGGGCATTGCCCGCATCCAGCTGAGCTACAATCCGGCGCTGCGTCCCGGCGGCTTTGCCAGCGCCCAGATCATCACCGGCTCGAACAGCGCGGTAATCCTGCCCCAGTCGGCGATCCAGAGCGACGCGCAGGGCAATTATGTCTACACGCTCGATGCCAAGGACCAGGCCGTGCGCACTCCGGTCGTAACGGGCGAGGTGACCGACGCCGGCGTGTCGATCACCCAAGGGCTGAGCGGCAACGAACGCGTGGTGATGACGGCCGGCGCGTTCCTCAATCCGGGGCAGAAGGTCATCCCTCAGTCCCTCAAGAAGCAATAGGACGCACGCGATGAGCTTCCGGAACATCTCCGCCTGGGCGATCCGGAATCCGGTTCCGCCGATCGTCCTGTTCCTGTTCCTCACCGTGGCGGGGCTGGTCAGCTTCGCGCGGATGGACGTGAACAACAACCCGGACATCGACTTCCCGATCGTGTGGATCTCGATCAGCCAGCCGGGTGCGGCGCCGAGCGAGCTCGAGACCCAGATTACCCAGCAGGTCGAAAGCGCGGTGCGCAGCCTGCAGGGCATCGACGAGATCAACTCCACCGTGACCGAAGGCAGCTCGACGACGGTCGTCCAGCTGGCGATCGGCACGCCGATCGACCGCGCCGTCGAAGACGTGCGCAGCGCGATCCAGCAGGTCCGCGGCAATTTGCCCGACGGGATCCTCGAGCCGCAGATCGGCCGCGTCGATTCGGCCAGCGACAACGACATCGCCAGCTTCACGGCAATCGCGCCCGACATGACGGTCGAGCAGCTGAGCTGGTATATCGACAATACCGTCGCCAAGAGCCTCCTCTCGATCAGCGGCATGTCCGCAGTGAACCGCAATGGCGGCGTCAACCGCGAGATCCGCGTCCAGATCGATCCCGCCAAGCTGCAATCCTATGGTCTCACCGCGAGCCAAGTGAACCAGCAACTGCGCGCGGTGAACATGAACGCCGCGGGCGGTCGCGCCGAAATCTCGGGCTATGAACAGTCGGTGCGCGTCCTCGGCAACGCCAAGGACGCCTATACGCTGGGCCAGACGCAGATTGCACTGGGCGGCGGCCGCACCGTGCGGCTGGCCGACATCGCCAAGGTGCAGGACAGCTATGCCGAACTGCGCAGCAGCGCGCGGTTCAACGGCCATTCGGTGATTTCATTCGACATCCAGCGCGCCAAGGGCGCGTCCGACGTGTCGATCTACCACGAGGCAGACAAGAAGCTCCGCGAGCTCGAAAAGAACAACCCCAAGGTCCATTTCGAGCTGCTGTCGAACTGGTCCAAATATGCCGAGCAGCAATATCACTCGGCGATGGAAGCGATGATCGAGGGCGCGGTGCTCGCAGTCATCGTGGTGTTCCTGTTCCTGCGCGACTGGCGCGCGACGATCATCTCGTCGCTGGCGATCCCGCTCTCTTCGATCCCGGCCTTCTGGTTCATGGAGATGCTGGGCTTCACGCTCAACCAGATGACGCTGCTGGCGCTGAGCCTCGTCGCAGGCGTGCTGGTCGACGATGCGATCGTGGAGATCGAGAACATCGTCCGCCACATGCGGATGGGCAAATCCGCCTATCAGGCGGCGATCGACGCGGCCGACGAGATTGGCATCGCGGTGCTCGCCACGACGATGTCGATCGTCGCAGTGTTCCTGCCGGTTGGGTTGATGCCGGGCATATCGGGCCAGTTCTTCAAGAATTTCGGCCTCACTGTCGTCGCCGCGGTGCTGATGAGCCTTGCCGTGGCGCGGCTCGTCACTCCGATGATCGCAGCCTATTTCCTCAAGGCGCACGGCCATGCCTCGCACGGCGAGAGCCGGCTGATGAACGGCTATCTCAAGCTGCTGCGCTGGACGCTGCGGCATCGCTGGTCGGCGATCGTTGGCTTCGTGCTGTCGCTGGCGATGACGGTGGCGATGTTCTTCATCCTGCCGATGACCTTCCAGCCGACCCAGGACGAAGACCAGGTCACTGCGACCGTCGAGATGGTGCCGGGCACCACGCTCGAGCAGACCGACCGCGTCGTGCGAACCGTCGCCGAGCGGCTGCGCACGGAGCCCAATGTCGAGAGCCTGTATGAGCGCGCCTCGGTCGGCAACGGCCGCGTGCTCGTCAAGCTCAAGGACAAGCGCACCGAGACCAGCGACGAGTTCACCCGCCGCCTCGCCCCCGATCTGCTCAAGATCGCGGACGCGCGAGTCGGCTTCCGCTCGCAGGGCGGCTGGGGATCGAGCGGCCGCGCGCTGACGATCACGCTGGGCGGCGAGGATCCTGCCTTGCTAACCCAGACCGCGCTCAAGCTGGTCGACCAGATGTCGAAGATGCCCGAGCTGGTGGCACCGCGCATCGCCGGCGATCTCAACCGGCCCGAGATCGTGATCAAGCCCCGGCTCGACCTTGCGGCCAATCTGGGCGTGACGACTGCGGCGCTCTCGAGCGCGATCCGCATCGCGACCTTGGGCGACATCGATCAGAACAGCGCGAAATTCTCGCTGTCCGATCGCCAGATCCCGATCCGGGTGGCGTTGCAGGAAGATGCCCGCGCCAAGCTCGACACGATCAAGAACCTGCCGGTGCAGACGCAGAGCGGCGGATCGGTCCAGCTCGGCACCGTTGCCGACATTACCTTTGGCACCGGCCCGACCAAGATCGAGCGGCTCAATCTCCAGCGCCGCGTCGTCGTCGGCGCCGATCTCGCGACCGATCCCAAGACCGGCAAGGCCGTGGTTTCGGGTGTGGCACTTCAGAAGATCCACGAACTTCCGGTGATGAAGACCCTGCCGATCGGCGTGGCGGAGATGAGCGTCGGCAGCCAGAAATGGCAGGCCGAGATGATCACCAACTTCCTGATCGCCCTGCTCTCCGGCGTGTTCCTCGTCTTCGCGGTGCTGGTGCTGCTCTATCGGCGCTTCATGTCGCCGCTGGTCAACATGGGCTCGCTGCTCAATGCGCCGCTGGGCGGGCTGATCGCCTTGTGGATCGCGGGCCAGCCGATCTCACTACCGGTGCTGATCGGCGCGCTGATGCTGTTCGGCATCGTCGCCAAGAACTCGATCCTGCTCGTCGATTTCGCGCTGGAGGAGATGGCCAAGGGCGTCGACAAGTTCACTGCGATCGTCGACGCCGGGCACAAGCGCGCCCAGCCGATCGTGATGACCACGGTGGCGATGGTGGCGGGCATGATCCCGACCGCGCTGTCGCTCAGCGGCGATTCGTCGTGGCGCGCGCCTATGGGCATTACCGTGATCGGCGGCCTGATCCTGTCGACCGTGCTGACGCTGGTGATGGTCCCGGCGCTGTTCAGCCTGGCGGTAGGCCTCGAACATTGGCTCGGGCCGCGCCTGTCGCGCCGGCTGCTCACCTTCCGTCCGGGCGACGATGGCGCCCGCGTAATCGGGCATGCCCACGGGCCCGACACGATCGAGCACAAGCCCGGAGACGATACGCCCCAACCCGCGGAGTGAACTTGCCGGCGTTTGAGGTATTGGGGAGCGTGTGACCACGCGCGCTCCCCGCCCCTTGGATACCGTGCCGCCCGGACTGCGCCGCATGCGGCTGGTGGCGACCGGCCTGCTCGTGCTGATGGCGGCGGTGTTCCTCGCCGCGCGGCACTTCCAGAACCTGCATCCCGCGATCGGCTTCCTCCGCGCCTTTTCCGAAGCCGCGATGGTCGGCGGGCTGGCCGACTGGTTCGCCGTGACCGCGCTGTTCCGCCACCCGCTCCATCTGCCGATCCCGCACACCGCAATCATTCCGCGCAACAAGGATCGGATCGCCGAAACGCTGGCATCCTTCCTGCGCGACAATTTCCTGATCCCCAGCGTCGTCGCGCGGCGGATGCAGCGCGTCGACGTCGCCCGCGCCGCCGGGCGCTGGCTCGCCGATCCGGGCGAGGGCCGCGGGCGGCTGCGCGCCGGCATCGGCCGGCTCGCCGCGACGATCCTCGAATCGCTCGATCAGGAACGGCTGGGCGGCATGGCCAAGCGCGTGCTCGCCGATCGGTTGCGCGCGCTGGAGATCGCGCCGCTGCTCGGCCGCGCGCTCGCCGCCGCGATGGCCGAGGATCGCCACCGCCCGCTGCTCGACGGGATCGTCGGCTGGGCGGCGAAGGTGCTCGAGGCCAACGAGCATCTCGTCCGCGCGATGGTCCACGAACGCTCGGGCGCGGTGATGCGGTGGACCGGGCTGGACGAGACGCTGGCCAACAAAATCATCGACGGGCTCCACAAGCTGATCACCGCGATGGCGGAGGATCCTGCCCATCCGCTGCGCGCCAAGGCCGAGGAAGGGCTCGCCAAGCTGGCGCAGGATCTGCAGCAGGACGCCGCGCGCCGTGCCCAGGTCGAGGCATTCAAGAACGAGCTGCTCGACAATCCGGCGCTCGCCGACTGGTGGATGGGCATCTGGGAATCGGGCCGCGCTGCGCTGCTGCGCATCGCGCGCAATCCCGATGCGATGCTCAAGGGCGAGTTCGCCGCCGCGATGCGCCAGCTCGGCGAGACGCTGCAGAACGACGCCCGGCTGGCCGAGACGATCAACCGCTTCGTGCGGCGCGCCGCGGTGGGCGCGGCATCGGACTATGGCGACGGCATCGTCCGGCTGGTGTCCGACACGATCCGCGGCTGGGACGCGCAGACGGTGACCGGGCGGCTGGAGAACGCCGTCGGGCGCGACCTGCAATATATCCGGATCAACGGCACGCTGGTCGGCGGGCTGGTCGGCGTGGCGATCCACGCAGTGGACACGCTGTTGTGAGGGCTTGCGCCCCTTAGCCCTCTCCCGCTGGCGGGAGAGGGATTCAAAATTAGGCCGCCACGGCGTCCAGCACGATCTCGCCCTGGTCTTCGCCGTCCCAATAATGCGCGCGGGCGCCGCGCACTCTGATGAGGACCAGCCCGGGGGTGTCGGTGCCCTGCTCGAACCAGCGATCGAGATCCTTGGTCCAATGTTCCTCGAAAGCCGCCTTGTCGCGGATCAGCTCGGCGACGCCTTCGATCGAGACGAAGACCGGCTTCATCCCGAGCATCCCGGCCTTGCCCTGGAAGCCCAGCGCAACCTTGGGATCGGCCTTCAGGTCGGTGGCAAGCCGCGTGTCCTCGCAGGCGAAGAACCAATTGTCGCCGTCATAGTCGACATCGCGATTGTTGCTCATCGGGCGCGACGCGATCGCGCCGCCGTCGGTGTGCGTCGACAGCATCGCGAAATCGATGTCGCGCATCATCTCGGCCAGTTCGGCCAAACTCTTGGTCATAGGTCCTCTCCACTCGCTTGCGAGCGGGAACAACGAAGCTAGGCCCGCTTGGGTTCGCGCCAATCGAGCTCGGGCCAGCTGCGCGCCTTCGCCAGCGCCGCCAACGGACCGTGCGCGTTGACCGCGAAGGGCTCGTCCGCCCATTCGAGCAGCGGCGCATCCGAAACATGGTCCGAATAGGCACGGACATGGACCTCGCTGCGCACGACCCCGTTTTGCGCCATCCATTTTTCGACGAGGCGGAGCTTTGCGCCCCCGTAACAGTTTTCTCCTTCGATCAGGGAGAGAACATGGCCGTTGCCGTCGCGCCGAGCTTCGGTTGCAATCACATCGTCGAAGCCCAGGCGCTGCGCGATCGCGCGCGCGTAATAGCCATGCGACGCCGTCGCCATCACCAGCCGGTATCCCGCGGCGCGATCCGCGGCGATACGTTCGCGCGCGCCGGCAAGCACGCCGTGAGTGACTTCGGCCTCGGCAAAGC
The DNA here is from genome assembly GCF_044881185.1 of Sphingomonas sp. MMS12-HWE2-04. Classification (GTDB taxonomy): domain Bacteria; phylum Pseudomonadota; class Alphaproteobacteria; order Sphingomonadales; family Sphingomonadaceae; genus Sphingomonas. The sequence continues at coordinate 3,583,561 of NZ_CP173254.1, forward strand.
TCTGGCCGACGCGTTCGAGCGCTTCGGGGCTGAGCGCGCCGCCGAGCAGCAGCCGGTGGGTAATCTGCTTGAGCCCGGCGCGATCGATCCGCTTGAGCAGATAGCCCAGTCCCGCGATCGCCGCCGCCGGCAGCAGCGCCAGCCGCCACGGTGCGCGCGCCTTGGCGGCATGGATCAGAAAGCGCGTCCAGGTCGCCTGCGCGGTGATGGTCTTGTCCATGTCGTAGATCGCGAGGTGCCGCATGGGCGCATCTAGAAGCGGCTTTGCGCAGGAAGCCAGAGCAAATCCTTGCCGTGGCGCAACAAATCGCCGAAAGGTGCGCGCATGAGGGGTAGCGCCGATTTCGAGACGGTGGATGGGGGCGACGGCACGACGCTGCGCTTTACCGGAAACCTGTCGCTCGCCTGCCTGCGCGACCTGCCCGATCGCATCCAGCAGATCGACGGACCCGTTGCCAAGATCGACCTGAGCGATGTCGAGCGTCTCGACACCGTGGGCGCCTGGCTGATCCACCGGCTGGCGCGCGACAAGGGTGCGACGGTCGAGGGGCTCGAGCCCGAGGAGCAGCACTTGCTCGAGCAGGTCGCCGCGGCCGAACATCCGATCGAGCTGCCGGCCAAGTCCGCCGATCCATTCACCCGAATGCTCGGCGAAGTCGGCGATGCCGTCGTCACCGCAGCGCATACGATGTATGGCCTGCTGGGCTTCATGGGCGCGACGATGGTCGCGTTCTGGAACGTGTTCACCCATCCCCGGCGCTTCCGCTTCAACGCCACCGTCCACCGGTTCGAAGTGGTCGGCGTCACTGCGCTTGCGATCATCGGGTTGATGAGCTTCCTGATCGGGATCGTCATTGCCCAGCAGGGGGCGGTGCAGCTCCGCCAATTCGGCGCCGAAGTCTATACGATCAACCTTGTCGGCCGCATCACCCTGCGCGAGCTCGGGGTGCTGATGACCGCGATCATGGTCGCCGGCCGTTCGGGATCGGCGTTCGCCGCGCAGCTCGGCACGATGAAGCTGACCGAAGAGATCGATGCGATGCGCACGATCGGCGTCTCGCCGATGGAGGCGCTGGTCATCCCGCGCACCCTGGCGGTGGTGCTGATGATGCCGCTGCTCGGCTTCTATGCCTCGCTGGTGGCGATCATGGGCGGCTGCCTGCTCTGCTGGATCAGCCTGGGCATCCCGCCAGTCACGTTCATCCAGCGCATTCGCGAAGTGGTGCCGCTCACTGATCTGTGGGTCGGGCTGGTCAAGGCGCCGGTGTTCGGCGCGATCATCGCCGTTTCCGGCTGCTTCCAGGGCATGCAGGTCGAAAGCGATGCCGAGCAGGTGGGCAACCGCACCACCACCGCCGTCGTCCAGGCGATCTTCCTCGTGATCGTGCTCGATGCATTCTTCGCGGTGTTCTTCAGCGAAGTGGGCTGGATCTGATGCCACGCAGCGAACAGGAAGACGTGATCATCAAGGTCCGCGGCCTCAGGAACGGCTTTGGCGAGCAGATCGTCCATGACGGGCTGGACCTTGATGTGCGCCGCGGCGAGATTCTCGGCGTGGTCGGCGGATCGGGCACCGGCAAATCGGTGCTGATGCGCTCGATCGTCGGGCTGCAGACGCCGCTCGAAGGCACCGTCGAAGTGTTCGGCCAGAACACGATCGGCCGCGAGGAGACCGAGGCGACCAACATTCGCAAGCGCTGGGGCGTGCTGTTCCAGGGCGGCGCGCTGTTTTCGACGCTGACCGTTGCCGAAAACGTCCAGGTGCCGATCAAGGAATTCTATCCCGGCATCAACCAGGTGCTGCTCGAGGAGATCGCCGCGTACAAAGTGGTGATGACCGGGCTGCCGCCGGAAGCCGCGCCCAAATATCCGTCCGAGCTTTCGGGGGGCATGAAGAAGCGCGCCGGGCTGGCGCGTGCACTGGCGCTCGATCCGGAACTGCTCTTCCTCGACGAGCCGACCGCCGGGCTCGATCCGATCGGCGCGGCCGCCTTCGACGAGCTGATCGCCTCGCTGCAGAACACGCTGGGGCTCACCGTCTTCCTGATTACCCATGATCTCGATACGCTTTACGCGATCTGTGACCGCGTCGCCGTGCTGGCCGACAAGAAAGTGATTGCGGTGGGGACGATCGACGAGCTGCTCGCGCTGGATCACCCCTGGATCCAGGAATATTTCAAGGGGCCGCGCGGACGCGCAGCGGTCGACAGCGCCGAACGCGCGAAAGCAAGGACCTGAGCTTCATGGAAACGCGATCCAACCATGTTCTCGTCGGCGCGGTGGTGCTGATCCTGCTGGCGGTGCTGGCGCTGTTCATCGTCTGGCTGGCGCGGCTGGGCGGCGGCAACGAGCGCCAGTACGATATTTTCTACAAGCAGTCGGTCGACGGGCTGAGCGCGGGTTCGCAGGTCACCTTCTCGGGCGTGCCTTCGGGGCAGGTGAAGGAAATCTCGTTCTGGAAGCCCGATCCCAGCCTCGTGCGCGTGCGGATCAGCGTGAACCCGGACGTGCCGATCCTCGAGGGGACCATCGCCTCGATCCAGGGAAGCTTCACCGGGCCGAGCACGGTCCAGCTCGATGGCGCCGTCAAGGGCGCGCCCCCGATCAAATGCCCCGATGAGAACCCGCGCGCCGCCTGCCCGCTGGGCGTGCCGGTGATCCCGACCAAGCCCGGCGGTCTCGGCGCGCTGCTGAGCTCGGCGCCGAAGCTGCTCGAGCGGCTGACGACGCTGACCGAGCGACTCACCGAGATGCTTTCGGACCGCAACCAGAACTCGATCGCGGGCATCCTGGCCAATACCAACCGCCTGACCGACGCGCTCGCCGATCGCGGGCCCGAGATTGCCGCGACGCTGGCCGAGACGCGGATCGCGATCCAGAAGTTCGGCGACGCGACCAAGCAGATCGGCGAACTGGCGGACACCACCAAGGGTGTCGTGGCCGAAGACGTCCGCCCGACGATCGCCAATCTCAACCGCACCATAGCGTCGGCGCGCAAGAGCATGGAGACGCTCGATTCGACGATCGGCGATGCGCGCCCGGGCCTCCAGGCGCTGTCGAAGAAGACGATCCCCGAGATCGGCCAGCTCGTCCAGGACTTGCGGATCATGTCGACTTCGCTCGCCTCGGTCGCCGAGAAGCTTGACCAGGGCGGCGCATCGAGCCTGGTCGGCTCGCCCAAGCTCCCCGATTATAAGCCCAAGAAGTGAGATCGCTGATGAAGAAGCTCTCTATGCTCCTCCTGGTCCCGCTTGCCGGCTGCATCTCCTTCGGCGCCAAGCCGCCCAAATCGCTGCTCACGCTGCAGCCAAGCGTGACGCTGCCGGTGGGCGAATCGCAGCGGTCCAACGTCGCGGCGACGATCACTGTGGCAGTGCCCTCGGTCCCGCAGGAACTGTCTTCGGGCCGCGTTCCGGTTCGTTCGGGCGGCACCGCGATCGCCTATGTCAAGGATGCGCAATGGGTCGAGCGGCCCTCGCAGCTGTTCCAGCGCGTCCTTGCCGACACGATCACGGCCACGACGGGCCGGCTGGTGCTGAGCACCCGCCAGTCGCAGCTCGATCCCGGCGCCTATCTCCAGGGCGAGCTGCGCACCTTCGGCGTCGATGCCGACACCAAGGAAGCGGTGGTGACCTATGACGCCGCGCTGATCCGCGGGCCCGAGACCGTCGTCGAGAAGCGCCGCTTCGAGGCGCGCGTGCCGGTGACCGAAGTCGAATCGACCGTCGTCGGCGCGGCGCTCAACCAGGCTGCCAACAAGGTGGCGGGCGAAGTCGCCGATTGGGTCGGCAAATAAGCCCCTAGGCGGTGTCGGCACGCGGACGGCTACTGCGTTCGCGCGCTTCGGCTAGTCGGCCCAAGACCCGGATCCCACGCGCCGGCACCCGTATTACGGGCTAGCAATGTAGGATTTCACCTGCTTGGCTGGGCCATGCGTAGCCTCGCCGCGCTTCGTATGGTGAAGAAGCAGGCGCTCGCCGCACTCGCCGACCGTGTCAACTTTGGGTCTCGATCACGCCGGCCGGCGGCGGATAGGCGCCTGGGCGTTGCAGACATCGACCCCGCCCGCCGGCACCGTGAAGAAGGGCGGCGTGCGGTTCTCGCGCCCTTTGAGCCATGCAGCGAAGCGCGCATTATCCGTGGCGCGATACTGGAAATGCGGGCGCTCATCTTCGGGCAGCTGGCTGGCGAGACGGACCGAGAGGATCGGGGTTCGCTCGGGCGGCGTGGCATAGACGCCGAGATCGGCGGTGCCGCGCGGCAGGCTCGACAGCCATTGGATGCCTTCGACGACGCGGCCGACCAGCGCGATATTGCGATCGAGCGGACGCGGCGCATGCCCGATCACCGCATAGAGTTCGGCGCCGCTCCCGGTTGAAGGCGCCATGTCGCGCGCGACGCCGACCATGCCATAGCAGTGCGTCAGCCAGGCCGATTTGCCATCGCTGGCGAGCGGCCAGCCATCGGCGCTGTGGCCGGTCTTGGCGGCATAGGAATTGGGCTTGGCCAGCGTGGTGACGCCGTCATAGCGGCTCCACTCATATTCGGCCGGGGGGTTCGCGATCACGGTCGGCGGCAGCACGGTCTTGTCGTCGCCCCCGCCCCATTGCGCGACATAATTGTCCTGGAGGCGGTAGACGCTGGTGCCATCCCACCAATGCGCCTCGGCAAGCTTGCGGATATTGGCGACATGCGCCGGGGCGTAGCGCGGCGCGAGGCGGATGAAGACCTGGTGGCCGCCGCGCAGCGTCATCACCAGCAGTTCGTCATCGGGGATCGTCCGCCAGTCCGCATCGACTGCGTCGGCAGGCGACGGCGCCGGTGCGGCAGTCTGGGCGAGGGAGGGACCGGCAAGGGCGAGCGCGGCGAGCGCGAGGACGGGCTTGAGCATGCGTGGAGACTGGCATGCGCCACGCCGCTTGCCTAGCCCGCCGCCACACGGTAGGGCCGCGCCTTCCAGCGATATGCGGAGCGGTGGCCGAGTGGTCGAAGGCGCTCGCCTGGAAAGTGAGTATACGCCAAAAGCGTATCGAGGGTTCGAATCCCTCCCGCTCCGCCACTTACGCCCCTTTCCGGGCTCGCCAAAACCCTCATAAATTGCTAGAAACCGCAGAAATATGCGGTTTTCGTGTGCCGCTGCATTTCACTGAATCCTACCGGATCCCAAGCTCAGTGTGGGGAAGAATGGGTGAGATGCCATGGGAAAGCTGACTGCGGGTAAGATCCGCTCGCCATCTGAGCCCGGCCGCAATTCTGACGGCGACGGGCTATTCCTCGAAATTAACGGCAAGGGTGCCGCGAGCTGGATCCTCCGCCTCCAGACAGGTGGGATCCGCCGGGACTTCGGGCTTGGCTCAGCGAAGTCCGTCTGCTGAAGGACGCGCGAGAAGCGGCCTTTGTCATGCGGAGCAAGGTCGCCCAAGGGATCGACCCTGTCGCGGAGCGGAAGCAGGAGCGAATCGAGATCCCGACGTTACGCAAGGCGGCCGAGCTGGTCCACGGGGAACACGAGAAGGCTTGGAAGAACGGCAAGCATCAGAACCAGTGGATCGCGACCCTCAAGACCTACGCCTTTCCGAGCCTTCGATCGTCTGGTCAGCGAGATCGAGGGGCCGCTGATCCGTGACGTGCTGGCTCCGATCTGGCTCGCAAAGCCGGAGACGGCGCGGAGGGTTCGGCAACGCATCGGAACGGTGCTCGGCTGGTCATACGCACGTGGGCTCGCGGAGCTGATGTATCGGATATGGCAACGCCCCTAGATTTACTCCCTTCTCAGTGAGATGAACTCCACTGCGCCGGTAAGATCCGTCTCTTCCGCCCCTGAATCCACGATCAGGTCGAGCCATTGGGCATTGCAACCGGAGGGTACGACCACAGATCCGGCGAAGTCGGCAGCCGTCTCGCCGTGCCGCCAGGCAGTTACTTTCCCGATTTCCCGTCCGTCGGCACAAGACAAGCGCCACAGGAGCGACGCCCCCGCAGCACCAACTACATCATGCACCCGCCCCGCAAGGCGAAAGCGGCCGGTGGGGAGAAGCTGAAGCTGGCGGACCGCTCTGCCTTTCGCGCCTGAAGGAACTGCAAGCACCAGGCCTTCGCCAAGGGTAGCAGCATCTGCGAACTCGTCTTCAACTACCCAGTCCAGGCGAGTAGTAATCGATTGCGCTTCGAAACGATTCTGCCGGACTTGCTCCCGGCGCTCTTTCGGGTGCAACAACGAATAGGCACTCCACGCCCCCTCGAATTCCGCCGCGCCAATCAACCGATTGACGAGGGCGGCCAGGAGCGGGGTCGGAATGGCGATTTTGGCCTGCGCCAACTCTTGAAACATCATCGCCGTAGGCCTGGGGTCCGATATCCCGACCGAATAGCTTAGAAAGGCCTCCCGCCAGGGGGAATCCTGCTTCAGCAACTGAAGCAACTCCCGGCGAATCTCGACATCGGGGATTCCTGCGCCGAGGATGGGGAACAGAATCAACTCGGCAGCTGTCGTGGTGCGAAGGGCATAGTCGTAGTGCTCAAGCGCTTCGCCAGTATTGTTCCGCCGTACGGCATCTTCGATCAGCCAGAGCTCTGTGATCAAGTCGCGCCGTGAAAGATTCTCGGACAGACGGAAAAGGGTGCGCGCCAGATCGGCGCGACCCGTCAGATCAGCCTGCTGAGCGACTACACGCAGGGCGCGAGACCTCGTCAGGTCTAGACCAAGTGCCAGCCTTGCTTCGCGTTCCGCAAAGAGGTTTCGGCTCGGCGAACTGCCAGCACCAAAGGTCTCCGATGCCAAGGCTTCACGCGCTGCAGCATGCCAGGGCGCGATGCCGACAGCTTGAGCCGGATTTGCCTTGATCAGCGTCGTCGCCACAGAATGCCGGGTGACTTGAACTGCCGCCATAACCAGGAGGCCGCCGGTTAGCGCGCGAACCAGGTAGCGTACTCGCGACCGGCGTCGCCGCTGCGCCACGTCAGTTCGCTCCCGCAGCCCCGGGTTGTCCGCCTTCACGGCCATAGCCGTAGCCATACTCATAGCCGTAGCCATAGGACGACTTGCGGGCGACGAACTTGGTCAGAATGCCTCCTAGCATGTGGGCATTAGCGCTCGCCAGACGAGCGAGTGCGAGTCGTACGATGCTCGCTCGGATGTTGTGCGATTCGACCGCGTACACGACGCCCTCGACCCGGCTCGCTATCAGCGGCGCGTCCGCCAATCCCATAACGGGCGGCGAGTCCACCACGACATGATCGAACTGATCAAGCAGTGTGTGGATCAGTTTCCCGAAACGCTCGCCTGTCAGGAGTTCCGCTGCATTCGGCGGCGTGGGCCCGGCCGTCATCACCGTCAGGCCGAGGGACTCTACCGGAACCAGCAGCGACGCGACGTCATCCGATCCCGACAGGTAATTACTAAGTCCAAATGAATGCGACATGCCCACCAGATGGTGCACAGATGGCGAACGCATGTCGCCATCCAGCAGCACCACCCGCTTGCGCCCGCGAGCGAGGGTAGTGGCGATCGCAAGGGCGCTGGTCGACTTGCCCTCAGCCGGCCGGGTGCTCGTAACAGAGAGCGAGCGCGGCACTCCGTGTTCGGTAGTGAACTGAAGATTTGCCTGAATTGCGAGATAGGCATCGAACAGTTCGGATTTGCGATCCTGAAGCGCCTCGAGGGGTGTCTGGTCAGCGTTGGTCTTGGGGACGGAGCCGAGCAGCGGCAGGCCAAATTGCTTTGTGAGTTCAGCGGGCTCGTCGATCAACTCCTGCGCCTGCTCAAGTGCCAGTGCCAGTGCACCGCCAAGGACCAGCCCGGCGAAGAGCGAGATAATCATATTCAGGAAGAGCCGCGGGCTCGACGGACGGTTCGGTACATCCGCCTGATCGACCACTGCAACATTGTTAACGCCGACGCCACTGGCGACACCGATCTCCTTGTAGCGCTGCAGCAGCCCGTCATATAGCTGACGGTTGGTATCCACCTCACGTTGGAAGATGTTGTACTGGATGCTGCGCCGACGCAAATCCAGGAGCGACTGTTTCAGCTCGTTGACGCGGACCTGCAGCCCCTGCTCGCGCCCCAGAGCCTCGCGGTATCCGGTCTCAAGCGAGCTGCTTACGCGACCCTCTTCTCGCGCTATGCTGGCGTCGAGCTGGTTTAACTGAGACTTTAGCGCCTTCGCAGAGGGGTATTCAGGCTCGAATTGAACCAGCATCCTCTGATAATCCGCCGCCAGCTCCGCGCGACGCTGGCGCAAGGAATTGATCGCAGCGTTGCCCAAGCTCTCGGTGGTCGCTCGACCCTTTGCCTGTTCGAAACGGGCCTGCACCTGTATGCGATCCGCAGTCGCTTGCGCGAGCGCGGTATTTAGCGTCGAAAGGTCCTCAGTCAGCAATGGACGTTCACTTGCGCGCTCGCCGTTGCTACCCCCAGCTCCGGGCAGATTGATGATCGCCTGGTTCGAGGCATAGCTGACAAGCTGTCGCTCCGAGTCTTCAAGTCTTGCACGAAGCTGGCTGAGGCGTCGCTCAAGGAAGTTGCGAGCGTATGAGGTCGCCTGATAGCGACGCTCAAGCGTCGCCTCGATGAAGTTGGTCGCCCAAGCATTCGCCACCTTGGCGGAAAAGGCCGGATTCGGACTGGTTGCCTTGATGTCGACGAGGCGCGACAATCTAACCGGCGCAATCGACACAACGTTGAGGAGAATCGCACCCGCGACGCGAGTACGCGCAGCCCGACCGTCAGCTCGGTAACGCCCGTTGACGACCGCAAACTCTGGCGCCTGCGATTTCACGCCGAACATGGCGAAGAAGGACTGATCTTCATCCAATCGAAGCTGACGCGCTACGCGCTCGGACAACGAGGACGACTGCAGCAATCCATACTGCGTTTGATAAAACTCCTGGTCGCCAACACTCGCGTCCCGCTCCACCCCTTGGATATCGGTGATCTTGTTAAACTCCCGCGAGATCTCGAGCGTGGTTGAAGCTGTATACTTGGGGGTGATCAACAAAGTGATTACAAGACCGGCAAGCAAACAGGCCGCTACTGCACCTATGATCGCATAGCGGCGACGCACCGCCATCCGTAGATACTGACGTATGAGCGGAACGCGGCCGATGTCTTGCCGAGGCTCGTTGGACGACGCGACTGGCACGAAGCTGCCAAAGCCAGCCGGAGTGAGGGTATTCATCGACTGAGCCTTTTACTGAAGAACGGCGATCAGCGGAGTAAGCAGCAGCGGCGACACAGCAATGATGTCGCGGAAAAGGCGCCGCTGGGGCAAATCGCCGACAATGATGATGTCGTTGGCGTAAATTGGCGGATCCTCGTACACGCCACGTCGGATCGCAGTAACGTCGTACAGTCCGATCATACGTCGTTGATTGACTGTTCGCAGAATCACCACCTGCCTGTCTGAACCAAATTCCGTCATGCCCTTGGCGGAGGCTATAGCCCGCATCAAGCTCATCTGGTTGGTGACAGGATAAAGCCCCGGCTCGGTCACCTGACCCTCTACGGTGACCACCTGGCTGACAGAGCTGCGGATATTTACCGTTACGTCCGGATTGCGGACGTAATGGCGGCGCAGCGCCTGCTCTATCGACGATGCCAACTCCTCGGAGGTCTTGCCGCCGGCGTCGATCGTACCGATCAACGGCATCGCGATACGGCCGCTGGCGTCTACCTGGAACTCGCCGCCAAGGTTCGAGACGTCGAACACGTTGACCCGAATAGTGTCGAGCGGACCGATCAGGCTCGGACGGTCGGGCGCGATCAAATCGGCGCGCTCGGGGGCAGGCAACAGCTTAGAACCCCCTAGCACCGTAAGCGTTGGCGAGCTGACCGGCACGGGGGTACGGGCGCACCCGGACAGCACTCCTACGACGGCGAATGCGAGAACAAATTTACGCATGGAGAGAGCAAATTTCCGTTTGGGGAAGAGCTTGCTCCATAGGCATCACCAATCGATTGGTAAAGAAGATCAAGGCTGCACATTCTCGGCGGGCCGGCGGCTGCCATCGCTAAGCCAGCAGGCTGCGATGACTGTCACCATCATCATCAATGGCGTGCGTGCAGGATAATCGACGAGACTCGCCGCCAGTATCAGCAGGAGGACGAGCGCCCCCAGCAATCCGCGTCGGCTGGCAGCCGGCGCTCCCGACCGAAGCAGTTGGGTAGCAGACCAGAGCCACCAACCCAGCGCCGCGAGCAGCAGCAGCAGGGCGAAAAGCCCGCCATCGAGAACGATCTCGAGCCAATCGTTATGGGCGTGGTTGAAGTATGTCCGCTTCAGTAACACCGAAGGCTCGAGGATCCGGAACATGGCATCGAAAGACCCGAAGCCGAAGCCGACCGGAAAGGATTCGTGAATCATCTCCATCAGCGTAGGCAGCGCCCGCGCGCGCATATCCTCGCCCACGCCCATCGCGAACAGCCGGAACACAGCCTCTGCGTTGCCGGCCAACATGGTAAGAAAGACAAGGCCGCCGATGAGCGCAACCAGTCCTGCGCTGAGCATAATCGCGACCGGAGGGGGGATCCCTTTCCAGACGCGCCGCAATCCGGCGCGGTTGATCAGCATCCCGCCGAGCAGCGCGGCGAGAGCGAGCGCTAGGCCAGCGCGTGAACCCGTCGCAACTATCATAAGGATGAAGAAGATAATCAAACCAGCCGCCAGCGCTGAGCGGCCCCGGTCAAGGCGATCCTCCAGGATGGCGGTGTGCAGCGTGAGAGGAATACCGATGGCGAGCAACAGCGCCTGGTGGTTGCGATTTGCTAACAGCCCCGACGCTTCCCCGAAAGGAACCCCAACGCCGCTGCTGATCTGTTCTCCGGATATTTGCAGGAGCCCGAGCAGCGCGCTCAGCGCAACCACGCCGAGGAGCAGCGGGACCGTCATAGCCCGCTGCCGATCAGAAAGGCAGGCGAAGCCAATCAGTGCCGCCGCAGGCACGACCAGGGAGAAGAGCGCGTTCCAGGCGCCATCCGGCACCGTAGCGAGTGGTCGCCAACTGTCCAGATTGCCGGTCGCGCGTGCGACCTCGACCAGAGCCGCTCGCCCTGGCAGCATAGTCCATGCCGCTGGAGGAAGCGGCACGAGTTGCAATGCCACCAAACCAAGGATCGCTCCTAACAGCAAAAAGAGTTCCCGATAGCGTCGCCAATCCGGTGACAAGCCGCTCAACGTGACGAGGAGCAGCGAAGCGAACGCAACAAGTCGGACCGCAGGCTGACCGGGCGCCGCGGCAGCTGAGGCGCCGCCCGCCAGCAAAGCACCGGCAAGAAGCACGAGAAAGGCCAGGAAGCCTAGATTTTGCGTGTGCAACCAACGGATTGCTGCTGCGTGGCGCCCCGTTCCCGGCGCTGCACGAGTGCTGGCGCCCAACCGAGAATAGGAAGATCGACGCTTCGCAGGATCATTGCCAAACAAGATCGCGCACTCCAGAACGGGTAAGAATGGTCAACTCGGCGACAACGACCGCTCAAGTCAATGGCACTATCGCCTGTTGGGGCGACCGGGTGTCAGCCGACGCGTGGGCCTTCGCAGCCTAGAAATCGATTTGTACGGGGATCGAGTGACAAGCGTGCCAAGAAGCCGCTACCGCCGGCAAAGGCTCTTCCGCCGTTGTCCGACTGAAAAACGCAATTGTCGAAGCGGAGGCGGTCGGTCGTCTGCATGGTTGCCATCCAGGTGACGGCCGGCTCCACCACACCGGGATAGAACTGGCTGTCCGGCCTTATGGCGTGGCCGCGAAAGTAAGTCTGCGACACGCTGATGTCGGTTCCGATTGCCACAGCGCCGTGAAGAGCCCCGGTCGGGCCTGCGTTGGCGTTGTCCGAACGAAAACTGCTCCGCTCAAGCGTAAGCCTTCGAGGCGTGCTTAAGGAGTCGAGGTCGACTGCGCGGATCGAGAAACCGCCCCCGGTTGCTTGCACCCGCCGGATGACGATGTCGTAAAAGCTCTCCTCCACGAATACCGCGAAAGGCTCGGCCATGCCCGTAGTTTTCGAAGCGTACTCGAAGCCATCGACGAGCACGTTGCGACTCCCCCTCGCTATGGACAAGCAGCCATACGCGTTGGTCGCGCGACATTGACGATAGGCGAGGCCGTCAGAGAAAGTGCTCGCCCCCACTGCACAATGCCCGGCGAAGACGATGTTCTCCAGCGTGACGTTGATCGCGGAGCGGATCACATGCTGATAGGCATCCACGTCGGTAGCGATCACCAGGTTCGAAATCGTGCAGTCATGCGCGATTCCCCGGCAGTGGAACACCGCAGCGGCGTTACTCATGTCCGTTCGCATTGGTTGCCGAAGCGCGACACCGGTCTGGTTGACGGACGCAACAGCGACAAACTCGAAATCGCGGGGAATGAAGTTGTCCGGAGAAGACATCGACGTCGGATGCTGCGCGAGGAATAGCCAATCGCCGGGCAGCAATCCGGCCGGGTCGTTTAGGTTCAGCGAGGTCGCGCCGGCTGCCGCCGGGCGTAGCAGACGCCGCTGGCTTACTGGATACAGGTGAGCCAGAGCGTCTTTGTCGGTCGCCGGCCATGCCGTTGCCACAGCCGCCTTCGCACGCCCTCTGCCAAGGATCGGGGTGTTGCCCACACCGAGATAGTCGATCGTAGCGCCGTTACCCTCGACATCGAAGCTCCCGTGGACCTCGAGGCGGGCACCCCGGTAGCGGCGGGGAGACAGGACGAGCGTACCCCCGGTGAGAAATGCTTCGCGACACGCACGACGAAACGCTGGCCCGTCATCTGCCACACCGTCGCCGGCTGCGCCGAATGCTTCGGGTCGTAAAACCCTCGCCTGTTTTGCGGCGCTTCCGCCTGCGCAGCAAGCACCGACCGCCGAGGCCAGAAAGCCCTGTATTGCCCGCCTTCGGCTGATTGTTGTCATGTCACTCTACTAAGGGGGCGACGCCCCGCGGTCCAGCGCGCCAACGTGCCTGCCGCCTTATTCTTGCGCAATTCAGGCAGCGATGATAGGCGGCCGCTCCGTCCAAGTGTGAGCCGAGCCTTGCCAACCGTAACCTTGCGCAATCGCCGCTCCTTCTCTGCGGACGAAAGCGAAATCCTGCTCGATGCCGCACTGCGTCAAGGCGTAGTTCTCGAGCACAGCTGTCGAACCGGTCGTTGCGGCGTCTGCATCGCTGATGCGACGGGTACGACGCGAGTTGTTCGCCACGAAGAGGGATTGAGCGACGAAGATGCCCAGGCCGGCAAGGTTTTGACCTGTTGCCGGACGGCCGTGGACGACGTCGAACTCGGTGTCGAATCCCTCGATCGATTGGCGGGACTGCGGAGCAAGATCCTGCCCTGTCGAATTGGCCGCCTCGAGCGCCACAGCGACGATCTGTTAGTGGCGACGCTCCGTTTGCCGCCGACGCTTCCGCTCAAATTTCTGCCAGGGCAGCACGTCAACGTTATCCACGGCGCCGTGCGACGCAGCTATTCGCTCGCCAATGCGCCACGCGCCGACAACACCGTCGAGCTCCATATCCGGCGGTATCCGGGGGGCGTCATGAGTGCCTATTGGTTCGAACAAGCCGCTGTTGGCGACCTGCTTCGCCTAGAAGGGCCGCTCGGCACCTTCTTCTTGCGCGAAATGTCGTGCGAGCGATTACTGCTACTATGTACGGGCACGGGTATTGCGCCGGCGAAGGCAATGCTCGAGGAGATTGCGGCTGCGGGATCCCCCTTTCCGCCAACAACCCTGATCTGGGGAAATCGGACGAGGCTCGATTTCAATTGGGATCCGTCCCAGGTGGCAATGCCCATCGAGTTTATTCCTGTGCTTTCCAGGCCAGATGCAACCTGGTCGGGCGCGACCGGCTATGTCCAGCACCAGATCGAGGCGCTCGACACGAGCATGGAAGGCGTCGACGTGTACGCCTGCGGCTCCAATGATATGATCGCTGATCTTGGGGCGTTGTTAAAGTCTTCTGGTCACCCGGAACATCGTTTTTATTACGATGCGTTCGTCAGATCGCAATAGGGGCAAATCATGAAAGCAGTCCTTCTCGCTGGCGGCCTCGGCACGAGACTCGCCGAGGAAACCGCAGCACGCCCGAAGCCGATGGTAGAAATTGGCGGTCGCCCGATCCTCTGGCACATCATGAAGATCTATTCGTCGCATGGCGTGAATGATTTCGTGATATGCTGTGGCTACAAAGGCTATCTTATCAAGGAATACTTCGCGAACTACTTCCTTCATATGTCAGACGTCACGTTCGACATCCAGAATAACGAAATGCAGGTTCATCAGCGGCGCGCTGAGCCGTGGCGGGTAACGCTGGTCGATACCGGCGAACTTACAATGACTGGAGGGCGGCTGCTTCGCGTCGCCGAACATGTTCGCGATGAGGAAGGCTTTTGCTTCACCTATGGGGACGGGGTAGCCGATATCGACGTTGCCGCGAGCATCGCCTTCCATCGCGAGCATGGGCGCGAGGCGACGCTCACGGCGGCAGCTCCTCCCGGCCGCTTCGGCGCCCTCGGGCTGCATGAGGGTCACGTCACCAGCTTCCAGGAGAAGCCTAAAGGAGATGGTGGACTGGTCAATGCCGGGTTCTTCGTGCTCTCTCCCTCGGTGCTGGGCCGCCTGAAGGACGACGCGACCGTGTTCGAGCAGGAGCCGTTGACCACCCTCGCCGAGGACGGCGAGCTGATGGCATATGAGCATCACGGCTTCTGGCAGCCGATGGACACGTTGCGCGACAAGCAGCATCTCGAAGGGATGTGGAGCGCTGGCGCGGCGCCGTGGAAGACCTGGTGATGCCTGTTCGGCCTGATCCCGCCTTCTGGTCGCAGCGGCGGGTGCTGCTGCTCGGCCATACTGGATTCAAGGGCAGCTGGCTGGCGGTCTGGCTGCAGATGATGGGGGCCAAGGTGCACGGCCTTGCGCTCGCGCCGCCCGAGGCTCCCAACCTCTACAACGCGGCCGGGGTGGCGGCCGGAATGAGTGAGACGATCGGCGACATCCGCGATCCGGCGGTGGTCGATGCAGCACTCGCCGCCTCCGAGGCGGAAGTCGTCCTCCACCTGGCTGCCCAGCCATTGGTCCGCCAATCCTATCGCGACCCGGTGGAGACCTATGCCACCAACGTGATGGGCACGGTCCATATCCTCGACGCCGTCCGCCGCGCGGATCACGTGCGCGCCGTGGTCAATGTCACCACCGACAAATGCTACGAAAATCGCGAATGGGTCTGGGGCTATCGCGAAGACGAGGCCATGGGCGGGTACGACCCGTACAGCAGCAGCAAGGGCTGCTCCGAGCTCGTCACCTCGGCATGGCGCCGGTCTTATTTCGCCGATCGCGGAATCGGGCTGGCGAGCGCGCGCGCAGGTAATGTCATCGGCGGCGGGGACTGGGCGAAGGACCGTATCGTTCCCGACCTGCTGCGCGCCTTCGAGGCGGGCAATCCAGCGCTCGTTCGCAACCCCAATGCAATACGGCCCTGGCAACATGTTCTGGAGCCCCTGTCAGGGTATCTCGTTCTCGCCGAGCGGCTTTTCGTCGGGGATGAGGCCGCCGCCTCGGCGTGGAATTTCGGGCCTGCCGAAGGCGACGCTCTGCCAGTGCGTGAGATCGCGGACAGGCTTGCCGCCAGCTATGGGAGCGGCGCATCCTGGGTCACCTCGACGGAGCCGCAGCCGCACGAAGCCAATTTCCTCAAGCTGGACATCTCCAAGGCACGAACGTATCTCGACTGGCATCCGACCTGGCCGATCGGCCGGGCGCTTGAAATGATCGTGGCCTGGCACCGGGGTTGGGCAACCGGCGAGGACACGCGACACCTCTGCGAGCTGCAGATCGGTGAATATCTGAAATGTAAGGAATGAGCATGGCCTCGACTGATGATCTGCGCGTCGATATTGCGGCGCTTGTCGATCAATATGCGGAGACCGCTTACGCCCCGCGTGCCTTCGTGCCCGGGGAAACGTCGGTACCGGTCTCGGGCAAGGTGATCGGCGCTGCCGAGCTGAAAGCGATGGTCGACGCGTCGCTCGACGGATGGCTGACGACCGGCCGTTTCAACGACGCGTTCGAGGCCGGTTTGGCCAAGTTCGTCGGCGTCGACTATCTGATCACCGTGAATTCAGGTTCGTCGGCGAACCTCGTCGCCTTCTCGACGCTCACTTCGCCGCGCCTGGGGGAGCGCGCGATCCGGCCGGGAGACGAGGTGATTGGCGTGGCGGCAGGATTCCCGACCACCGTCAACCCGATCCTTCAGGCGGGCGCAGTTCCGGTGTTTGTTGACGTCGATCTGGACACCTACAATGTCGACGCCTCGCTCATCGAGCAGGCGATCACGCCCCGCACTAAGGCGATTATGCTCGCTCACACTCTGGGAAACCCCTACAATCTCGGTGTGATCCGCGCGCTTTGCGATCGCTACAATCTATGGCTGGTCGAGGATTGCTGCGACGCGCTGGGTGCCACCTACGACGGCAAGATGGTCGGCACGTTCGGCGATATCGGAACTCTCAGCTTTTACCCGGCGCACCACATAACTATGGGTGAAGGCGGCGCAGTATTCACCAATAATCCCGAACTCAAACTCATCGCCGAATCGTTCCGCGATTGGGGCCGGGATTGCTATTGCAGGCCGGGCGTCGATAACACCTGCAACAAGCGCTTTTGTTGGAAACTCGGCGACCTCCCGTTCGGTTACGATCACAAATACATTTATTCGCATCTCGGCTACAATCTCAAGATCACCGACATGCAGGCGGCCTGTGGGCTCGCCCAGCTCGCCCGGATCGACGAGTTCGTTGCTGCGCGGCGCGCCAATTACGACTATCTGAAAGGTCGGCTGGCTTCGTGCGAGGCGCAGCTACGGCTGCCGCAACCGACGCCGAACTCAGATCCTTCATGGTTCGGGTTCCCGATGACGATCCGGCCCGACAGCCAGGTCCAGCGCGTTGACCTGCTCAATTTCCTCGAAGGTCAAAAGATCGGCACGCGCCTGCTGTTCGCTGGGAACCTCACCCGCCAGCCCTATATGAAGGGCCTGAACTACCGCGTCGCGAGTTCGCTCGAGAACACCGACATGGTGATGAACAATACCTTCTGGGTGGGCGTGTACCCGGGACTGACCGAGCCGATGCTGGATCATATCTGCACCTCGATCGAATCCTTCTTCGGGGTAAATTTCTGAGGTCCGGACGATGGTGACAAGACGCAACATGCGGTTTGACCCTCAGCAGCTCCGTCGCACCGTGCTCGACATGGCCTACGCCGGCCGGACGGTGCATATCGGCTGCGCCTTTTCCATCATCGACATCATGGCTGTGCTGTATCGCAGTCACCTGCGCGTAACGGTCGACGACCCGCGGGCGGCGGATCGCGACTATCTCGTGCTGAGCAAGGGGCATGGCGTGATGGCGCAATATGCCTGCATGCGCGAACTCGGCTGGATCACGGACGACCAGATCTCCGGCTATTGCTCGGATGGGTCGCAGCTCAAGGGGCTGTCGGATTCGCGTATTCCGGGTCTTGAAGTGACCTCCGGGTCGCTGGGTCATGGCCTTTCGGTCGGCGTCGGCATTGCGCTCGGCGCCCGCCGGCGCGGTACCGACCAACGTGTCTTCGCGATCGTGGGCGACGGTGAGATGAATGAGGGCCCGATTTGGGAGGCGATGCTGTTCGCCGGCCACAACGCGCTCGGCAATCTGACCGTAGTCGTCGACGAGAATGGCTGGCAGGCAATGGGGCGGACCCAGGCGGTGCTGCAGCTCGGCTCGCTGGAACAGAAGTTCGAAAGCTTCGGCTTTGATGCTGTCACGGTGGATGGCCACGACGAGCAAGCGCTCGACGTGGCTTTCGAGGCACTCCGCACCAACGGCACCGGACGTCCCAAAGCAATCGTGGCGCGTACGATCAAGGGTAAGGGTGTGTCGTTCATGGAAGACGACAACATCTGGCACTATACGCGGCTTGACGACGTGCGGTATCAACAGGCGATTGCCGAATTGGAGGCCGCACGATGAGGGAGGCCTTTTCCGACGCGCTCGTCCAGCTTGCGAACGAGGATGATCGCGTCCTGTTGCTTACCGGCGATCACGGCTACGCGCTCTTCGACCAATTCCGGACGCTGCACCCCGACCGCTTTATCAATGCCGGCATCGCCGAGCAGAACATGGTCGGCATGGCCGCCGGACTCGCGCGCATGGGCTTCCGCCCATTCGTCTATGGCCTGAGCGCATTTGTGCCGGTGCGGGTACTCGAACAAATCAAGATCGACGTAGCGCACGATGATCTGCCCGTCGTCTTTATCGGGGATGGGGCCGGGTTCGTCTACAGCTATCTCGGCACGAGCCACCAGTCGCTGGAAGACATCGCCTGCTGCCGCGCTATCCCGGGCCTTACGATACTCTCGCCCGCCGACCGTCACGAGCTGAAAGCATCGATGCGGCGCGCCCACGACCTGGGGGGTCCCGTTTATTTGCGGATGGGAAAGAGTGACCGCGGGGACGTGCACCAGGGCCCGCTCGTTGCCGGGCTTGAGCAGCTCCATCTGCTCAAACCTGGCAAGCCGGGCGGGACTGCCGTACTTGCAACTGGCTCCATGGTTTGGACGGCCTTGCGCGTTGCCGATGCCCTCACCGATCTCGCCGTCTGGAGCGTGCCGCAGCTCAAGCCCTTTTCCGGCGCCGGTCTTGTGCCGATTTATGAAGCCGCAACACAGATCGTGACCATTGAGGAACACTCGATGATGGGCGGGCTCGGCGCGTTGATCGCGGAGG
The DNA here is from genome assembly GCF_044881185.1 of Sphingomonas sp. MMS12-HWE2-04. Lineage (GTDB taxonomy): Bacteria > Pseudomonadota > Alphaproteobacteria > Sphingomonadales > Sphingomonadaceae > Sphingomonas. The sequence goes on from NZ_CP173254.1 coordinate 3,602,311, forward strand.
AAAGCTCGACCCTCAACCCGCTCCGGATCCTGCGCATTGGGGTTGAGGATCGCTTTTCCGAGCACGCGGGGTCTTACGAATATCTGCTCCATGAGCACGGCCTGGATGTCACTCGCGTCACCGAGCGTATCCAGGCATTCGTTGGCAATGGCTGAGCCACGCGCCCCTGACATCCGTCACCTATATCTCACAGGGGGCACCGGCTCGGTAGGGCGCACACTGCTGGATCATTTGGCGGAGGGATGGCGGCAGGAAGCAAAAGGACCCCGCGTCACGGTCCTCACGCGAAATGCTGTCGCGTTTCGCGCGCGCTATCCGCTCTTTGCCTCGTTACCCTGGCTTGACTTGCAGACCGGTGACATTGGCGCGATCCCCGACCTGCCGGATGATGTCAGCCACGTGGTGCACGCGGCTGCGGACACGCATGCTGATGCCGGACACGTCGAATGGATTGATCAGATCGTCTCGGGGACCGCCCGCGTGTTGCGCGCCGCCCGGCGCGCCGGTTCGCCGCGGTTCCTGCTGCTCAGTTCCGGCGCGATCTATGGCCCCCAGCCGGCAGCGGTCGAACGGATCCCGGAGACCTATTGCGGCGCGCCCGACCCGGCGAGGCCCAGCAGCACCTACGGTCAAGCCAAGCGGGTGGCTGAGCAACTCGCGACTGCGTTCTGGACTGAACACGGGCTGCCGGTCGTTACGGCGCGGTTGTTCGCGTTCGGCAGCCGGCACACGCCCGATCCGGCCCCTATGCGCTGGGAAACCTTGTTCGTGATGCGTTATCGACGGGTGCGGAGCCACTGCAGGTGCAGGGAGATGGCAGTGCGGTGCGTTCCTACCTTAGCGGCGCCGACATGTCACAGGCTCTTATGCTGCTGCTGCAGCACGGAGCGGCGGGTACTCCTTACAATGTTGGTTCAGATGAACCGGTGTCAATCGCCCGGCTCGCCGAGTGTGTGCGGGACAGGCTGAGCCCCGGGCGCGAGATCGTCTTCGGCAGTGCTCCCGCCAATGCCGGGCGATCGCGCTATGTTCCGGATGTCGAGCGGATCCGGGCACTGGGTGCAACGATGCGCTCTTCCCTTGATGCGGTGATCGACGAAGCCGCGGACAGCATTTCTCTCACATCCGCTCCGGTCCGTGTCGACGTATGATCGCGCGTTCCTCGCCTGTCGTTCGGAAGTTGGCCGGCTATGGGCTTGTGGCAGGCTTGCGGCTGGCGGCAATCCTGATCGGGGTTGTGTATGTTAAAGTGTACACTACCAGCATGGCGCCGGAAGCGCTCAGCCGCTTCTTCTATCTAACGACTGCCTCCTATCTGCTTAACGCGCTGATTTTCATCCCTTTCGACTTTTATCTACAGGCTTATGCGGCAAAGGCTGGGGATGCGCTTCCCTTGCGTCCTATGCTGCGGCTCACGGCGCTGATGCTGGGCGGAGCCCTGGTTCTCGCAGCGGGATTGGGTGCCGCGTTGATCGCCTGCCGACAGTTACTGCTGACTGAATTGATCGGCTTATATTTGATAGCGGCATTGCTGTTCGGCTGCACCAGCCTGCGGAATTTGCTGAACAACCGCGGTCATTCCAGTTTCGTCGCAGCGATGCTGCTGGTGGAATCCGTCGGGCGCGTCGGCGCCTTTCTCCTCACCACTCTGTTTGCTCGTCCAGAGGGCGCGTTGTTGTTCTACAGTTCTGGCCTCGCGCTGGCCGCGGTTCTCGCCATCCTGCTGCTGTTCGCCGCGCGGAAGCTGGACTGGCAATTTCAGCCCCATACCGAAGTTCCAGCGATCGGCACCGTTGGCCGCACCTCGCTTCCGATCTCCTTCGCGGCGGCCGCGGACCTTGTGCAGACCCAATCCTATAGGCTTGTATACCAATGGGCAGGAAATCCGGGTGCGGCAGCAATCTTTGCAGTGGTCGTCAACGTCGGATCCTCCGGCATGGCAGCTGCTTCCCAGATCTATTCGCAGATCCTGTCCCCGCGCCTCTATGCCTCGCAGGGCGCATTCCTCCGCAGCTACGTCGGCCTCGCAGCAGGCCTGACCGTCGCGGTTGCGCTGATTGGTTGGGCATTTTCCAGCCTGCTGATCCGGTTGATCACCTCCGCCACCTACGTACCCTTTGCCCATCTGATCGTCGTTGGCGTGCTGATGCAGGGTGCCAATCTGATCCTCAACGCGATGGTGGTGCGGGCCACGCTTCGTGGAACGACGACCAATTTGGTCGCAAGCGCCGCCCTGGGCGCGGTGATCGCCGCAATCGGCTACGCGCTCGCCTTGACCTATGCGCCCGACCGGGCAGACGCTATCGCCGCGCCTCTGCTCCTATCACAACTTGCAGTGCTCGCCAGTCTCACGTTCCTCGAGCGTCGGAGAAGATGATGATGACGCGAACCGATCAGGTCACCTTCGTCGTGTTCACCTACAACGAAGCGTCGCGCATCGAGCGGGTGCTTCTGAACCTCCGCGACAGCGGCCCGGTGCTCGTCGTGGACAACCACAGTGCAGACGACACGCGTGAGATCGCGCAGCGACTTGGCGCGCGCGTATTGCTCAACAAAAACCCTGGCTGGGTCGAGGATGAGGTCACGGCGCAGGTGGTCAAGGCCGCTGTGAGCACGCCTTGGATATACTGGGGCTATGCGGACGAAATGCTCTCTGCCGAGATGCTGAACCACCTGATTTCATTGGTCGAAAGCGACAAATACGACGTTGTCAGCATTTCGAAGAAAAACTATTTTTATGGACGGTTTTGTTACGATGCTTTCGCAGGAGGCGCCCTGCCCCGCCTCTTCCGCAAAGAGGCAGTCGATTTCACGGGCAACAAAATTCACCATTTCGGCCGCCTGACGGTCCTGCCAGGCCGCGTATGCCATCTCGATAGCAGTCGATTTTTTGTTCATCAATTCATAGCGAACTCCACCAAGACGATGATGAGCAGCGTAGAACGCTACTCGGATATCGAATTGGCCCAAGGGTCATCGGCGGGCCCTGCCCGCATGATTGCGCGACTTTTTAGAACTTTTTTCTCCAACTACTTTGTACGGGGAGGACACAAGGCTGGACTTGAAGGATTCTACTTCTGTTTTTACAATATGATCTATGACATATTATTGGAAATGAAGCGCTTTGAACGCGAGCGCAGCTATTCACGCCCAAAGATCGAGCAACTCAATGATGTCTGGCGGGATGCGATGTTGAAGCAGCAAGAGGTGCTGCAGGTCGGGAAGAGTTCCGCGGAGGACCAATCTTGATGTCGGGCGCAATTCTCAATTCACTGTCGCGCCCTCAAGCCGACGCGCACCGGAAGCCGTCGTCTCGCGGGATGCTCGATCTCGGGGAGGCGCCTTGCAAACTCGTCTACAGCCAGGGCGAGCAGGACAGCCCGCCTCGCGTTACGATTGCCATTCCTACCTATAATCGGCCCACGCTTCTGAAAGAAGCAATAGAGTCCGCTCGAGCACAAGCCGGCCAACACGATTACGAGGTAGTAATCGTAGACAATGCGTCTTCACCCGAAAGTCGCGAAGCAACTCTGAAGATGCTGTACGAATACCCGAACTTAAGGCTTCGGTACTACGTTAATGCAGATAACGTTGGTATTTTTCCGAATTGGAATCGATGCCTTCACCTGGCACGCGGCGAGTGGGTGTCGGTACTCAATGACGATGACCTTCTCAGGCCAGACTTTCTGGACGTTATGATGGCGAAGGTTGACTCTCAACCGGAGTTGGAGGCGCTGATCTGTCAGCGCGCCGTTCTGGACCTACGAGATATTCGGAACCCCTATCGCGGCTGGAAAGCAGATCTTCACAGCAAACTCGTCCAGTGGGCACGGTTCAAGGGACGGTCCGAAATCCGATTGACACCGGCACGATTGTTTTGGGCAAATATTGCTGGCAGCTCGCTTGGCGCCCTTTACCGTCGGGCCAGCGTGGTGGATCTCGGCGGTTTCAACCCAGGCGATGCACCGATCGCGGACTACGCGCTGAACATTCGATTGGCCATTCGTACCAATTTCTGGCAGGTGCCCGAGCCGCTTGCCGTGGTTCGAATTCAGGTCAACGAGACCATGAAGCCCGAGACCTTGCGAGGGGTATTGCTACAGAACTACCGCCTCCGATCGAGCCTGATCGAGCGCGGCTCGGTGCCCCAACGGTGGGGACGATGGACGCGCCACCTGTTGGCCCATGAGCTAGGCGCAGCGCAGAAACGGTGGGGCCAACTCCTCGACGGGGCGACCATGGCGGAAGCGCTTTCGATCCCTCCCATCAAGTCCAGCGCGGGCTGGATGTATATCGTCAGGCTCCTTCATGGCGGAGTGTAGGCGCCGCTGCGCGAACCACGGGCTGGCATGCGCAGTTCGCTTCGGCTAAGCAAATTCGAACCGCCCGGACAGCGAGACCCTACCGCCCATGCTGCTATTTTTCATTCTGGCGATGCTGTTCATATTGCACGCACAGTTCTTGATAAGAAATTTGCTGTTCAACACCTATGAGGCAAATTTCTTTCAATTTACTCAGTCTTATCTTTTCGACAGGCATATCGCGGCCCTGAGCCTGCTGTTCACCGTTCTCTGCGCCGCGGCATTCGCCATGAGCTATGGCCGCGCCTACGCCATTCGCAGCACGGATGCGGATCGCCCCCCGGTCAGTGACTACAGCATACGAATGATAATGCGCGTCGGATCCCTGTTTGCAATAATACAGATAATCGCCAATTTCACCTTGGCCTTCTACTCGGATTTCCAATATCAAACGATGGCGGAGACGCTCGAGTCCAGCGCTTTCGTGTTTGAGCTTAGAGCTGTATTTTTGCTTTGCCTGTCCTTCTTGACCTTGAATGTGCCTCCCAAGGTACTGTTCACTTCGCCGCAATTTAGATTGCTGCAGATCATATTGGTCGCGTACGCGCTCTCAATCATCGTCGTGCAGTCCCGCTCGCGCGTGTTCGAGTTCGCCACGATACCGGTATTCGCCTATCTGATGTGGACCCAGGACCGAATTCGGCTGCAGTACATTGCAGTGCTCCTCGTTGCACTTGTCGCCCCCAATGTGATCGTCCTCGGGCGACTAGGCATCCCCGACGACACCGAGCTGCTGATCAACGGTCTATTTTCCATAGAGTATAGCGTTACGCTGAACAACTTCTTGGGTGGCGCAATCGAGCACCGCTACATTTTGCAAGAATCATTCACGTTTTTGAATTCTCTTTGGCTGGTGATCCCGTCTCCGATCAGAACCTTAATCGGTATTGATGTTGTAAAGAGCGATGCATATGATGCACTCGTCCACATTGCGGATGTGCGTAATGGCGGCTATTCCATGTTGGCCGAAATGTTTCAGAATTTCGATTGGTGGGCGATTATGGCGTTTGCTTTATTCGGGTGGATCATTGGCGCACTCAATCGCAGTGCTCGTCGTGTTGGATCCGTGGGTATTTTCTCGGCGATGGCACCGATGATTTATGTGGCATTCGTGGTTGCGTTGCGCAACGACTTCGGAGTTCTGCTGAAGTTTATAGCTCAGCTGATGGTGGTCGCTTCTTTTCTTCGTATATTTATAAGATTTACTTCGCCGGCCGCGCCCTCTCCGTCTGGGCTTGTCGTGGGAAGCAGCGCGTGACATCAGTTGCTCGGCAGCCCACCCGGCGAGTTTTTGACAATATCATATTTGGTTTGCAGCAGACCGGTGGCATCGGTCGCTTCTGGTCCAAAATTGTCCAGCGCCAGGCGACGCGGCAAGACACGCTCTTTGTGCGTCAAAATCGGCGGCGCAGCGTGTTTGAGCCAGCGTTGCCGGCTGATCGAGTTCTAGGCGATCGGAGCCTCCCGATCGAGATCTCACGCTACCTCGACTTCGGTAAGCGCTTCGGCGCGCAACCTTACATTTTCCACTCCAGCTACTATCGAAGCAATCACAGCCCCGGCGCGATAAACGTAGCCACTGTTCATGACCTTATTTATGAGAAGTTCGAGAACAGTTTCGCCCGAACGGTACATGTCTGGCAGAAATCTCGCGCTCTTCGACAGGCGGATTGTCTGGTCTGCGTGTCAGATGCCACACGTCGTGACCTGCTGTCACATTATCCGTTTTGCGCGAAGAAGCGCATCGAGGTGATCCCAAACGGGGTAGACCCACGCGATACCAGCGCTCTGGTCGCACCCCTGCCCGCAGAAGTCGGCGGGGGCCGCTTCATACTGTATGTAGGACATCGTGGTTCCTGCAAAGGTTTTGACCGCGTATATTGGCTGCTTGAAGCGCTCGCGGAAGACATTCGATGCGTGGTGGTAGGAGCCCGGTTTTCGCCAGACGAGCACCGTGCGATAGCGGCTCACCAGCTGGAGGCCAGGATGGTTAATCTTGGGCGGGTCGACGACGACACCTTATCTGCTCTTTATGCTGAGGCCGAGTTCTTCTTTTTTCCTTCGCTATACGAGGGGTTCGGGATTCCGCCGCTTGAGGCGATGCAGCATGGTACACCCGTGCTGGCTACCAGCAGATCGTCGGTGCCCGAGGTGGTGGGAGATGCGGCACTCCTTTTCGACCCGGACGACCGCGAAGCCATGATCCACAACGCTCGCACCATCCTGGCCGGGAAGGGCGTCGCTGGAATGCGGTCGCGTGGTCTTGCACGTGCCGCAGCACTTAGCTGGGAATCGGCGCTCGATCTATACGATGCCCTTTATGATGATCTGCTAAACACCCCAGGCCATTGAGGCGAAATTGTATTCGGTCGTGATCCTGACCTACAACGAGTTTGTTAATATAGCAGATTGTATCGCATCTATTCCGAGTGATGATGTAGTTGTGTTCGACTCGCTGAGCACGGATGATACATGCATCATCGCGCTCGGCGCCGGCGCGCGTGTATTGGAAAGGCCGTTTGACACATACGCGCGTCAGCGGAATGCCGCGCTACAGCTACCCATATTCAAATATCCGTGGGTACTTATGCTGGATGCTGACGAAAGGATGACATCGGCGCTTCACGACGAGATCGTAGCTCGTCTAGAGCGTGTTGGCCCTGAGACAGGCATGTTTAGAATGCGGCGGCAGGACATTTTTCTCGGACGGTGGTTGCGACGCAGCTCGGGATATCCGACGTGGTTCGGTCGACTGATGCGTTGTGGAGCTGCCCATGTGGAACGCGACATAAACGAGGAATTTCGCACCGAACTGACGATCGAAGAGTTGGCCAACCACATCCTCCATTATCCATTCAACAAGGGGGTCGATTACTGGTTCGAGCGACATAACCGTTATTCGAGTATGGAGGCGGAGGCACTAGAGCGCGAACGGCTTCGCCGCGTCGCCTGGCGTGACATTCTGTCAAGAGATCCTATGATGAGGCGCAAGGCCGCCAAGCAATTGGTCTATCGGATGCCGATGCGACCAACGTTGATTTTCTTGTATCTGTATATTGCGCGCGGCGGATTTTTAGATGGCCGGGCAGGTTTCCTTTTCTGCCGTATGCGAGCCGTGTATGAAAGTATGATCGATATCAAGTCTGTGATACTCTCGTCCGCCAGGTCGCCGAAGGATCGCCGATGAAGATCTCGGTGATCACTGCGGTTTACAATAATGTCACTGAAATTGCGGGAGCAATCGAGTCGATTCTCGCGCAGCGGGGGACAGACGTGGACCTTGTCGTGGTAGACGGGGGCAGCACCGACGGTACGCTGGAGATACTGGACCGCTATCGCCCACATTTTGGTGCCTTCGTGTCAGCAAGGGATGGGGGCATCTATCCAGCGCTCAACCGGGGACTGAAACTCGCGACCGGAGACTATGTCGGTTTTCTTCACTCCGACGACTTGTTCGCCTCGCGCGACGCGCTCGCAACGCTTTTCGGAGGCGTGGGTGATGCGCGCCCGGACGCCATGTGGGGCGATCTTAACTACGTCCGAAAGGCCGACCCCTCATCCGTAGTCCGCCGCTGGACGTCGACGGACTATTCGCCACGCCGGCTGCGCTGGGGATGGATGCCGCCTCACCCCACACTATACGTTCGTCGTGACCGCTTTCTCGGGCTGCAGGGCTTTGACGAGACGATGCGTATCGCAGCCGACTACGATTTCATCCTTCGATTGTTCTCGGCCCCCGGCGACTATCGCTATGTTCCGGGAACCGTGGTGGCAATGCGGACGGGAGGTGCGAGTAACCGCTCGCTCCCGGCGATGCTGCGCAAGTCGTTTGAGGATGCCACCGCGCTACGGCGTGCAGGAATCTCGGTCACTGCGGCGCTCGCCGGCAAGAACCTGGGCAAACTCCATCAATTCTTCGCTTGACGGCCTGAAGGTACTCCGGGAGTCTGCGCCTTCCGCACGAACACGATGAGCGTCGCTCCAAGCGACCGGGGCAGCAGCCTGTGCAGGATCATGAAAGCACGATATATAAGAGCGTTGTTGAAGTGATAGGACGGTTCGGCTGAGGTCGCGTAGACGATGACCTCGGCTGCTCGACCGAACAGTCGTCGCAGGGTGCGCGGTGTATTCATTCTGTAACGTGTGGGGAAGACGTCCTCTGGCAGACGATGAGGCTGGACCCTGGCAAGAACCTTGCTGTGATGGGTATTCTTCACGAGCATGGCCATCAACGCGACATAGCCGAATTTATTCGGCGTACTGGCGCATAGCACCCCGCCCGGTTTGAGCACGCGTAGCAGCTCGGCCGCAGCGGTTTCGGCATCGTCTACGTGCTCGAACACGTTGTTGGAGAGGATCAGATCGAATGTGTCGTTCGTGTAGGGCAGAGGCTGCCCCGGCTGGAGGACCGTGGCATCGTCCAGGAACGGGTTCTGCAACACTACCGGGTCGAGATCGCATCCCGCCACCCGCGCACAGCGCCCCTTGAGCGTCTGCAACCATTGTCGATAGGGAGATGGATCGGAGAGAATGTTCGCTCCGCGGCCTGCGCCGAACTCGAGCACCACGTCGGTCGGCCGCAACATCGCGGCAACCTGCGTGTACATTCCGACAGTGCCGTCCAGGTGAGAGAAGCCCGCAAGTGCCGTTTCCGGGAAGAAGCGGATCTTCAACCGGTCCGCCTCAACGGCCTCGTACTTGGTCGGTGGGCCTACCATACGCTTACATACCTCCGTTTAAGCCGCGATCGGGAGGCGATCCTGTTACCTTTCTCCCGGGGCCGTTATCTAGTGAATGGCGCAATGCCTCAGCGCGCACCGAAGCCCGTCGCCATCGTGCGGATCGTTCGCGCGACGATGAGCAAATCCAGCCATGGTGAGAAGTTCTTGATGTAATAGAAATCGTAGTGGAGCTTGCTGGTGACGTCCGCGATCTCTGCGACATGGCCCTGGCTCACTTGCGCCCAGCCAGTGATCCCCGGGCGAACGATGTGGCGATAGCGGTAGAACGGGATCTCGCTCTCGTACCAGCGAGAGAGCACCGCAGCTTCAGGGCGAGGGCCTATCCAGCTCATTTCTCCGCGAAGCACATTTACAAGCTGAGGGAGCTCGTCAATCCGCGTCTGGCGCAGAGCCCGCCCCAACTTCGTGACTCGGGCATCGTTATCCCGCGTCATCGCCGCGGTTCGATGCTCGCCCTGCGATCCCGCATCCGTCATCGTTCGAAACTTGTATACCGTGAATGGCTTGCCGCGGTACCCGATCCGGGTTTGCCTGAAGATCGCAGGTCCAGGCGAGTCCACCCGAATCATCAGGGCGATCAGGATCAACGCCGGTGACATGATCGCGAGCGCTGCTGCCGCAGCAATCCAGTCACCCCACATCTTGAGCACGAGATAAAACGAGGAGGGCGAAAGTGTCCCGTAGCTGGTCTCCGAAAGATGCTCAAGTTCCACGCGGCCTGTCAACGACTCAACCAGATGCTTCAGGTGGAGCACTTGCAGTCCCGCAAGGGCGTAGTCAGCCAGCCTGCGCTCCCATTCGGGCGGAAGGTCAACGCGCAGATCCACAGCGATGGCATCGAGCCCCGATACATCGCTGTCCGGATTTTCCAGCATTACCGGGACGACGCGTCGTACGCCGATGAAGGCGGGGTCAAGTGTAGCGTGCGATATTATGCCGATCCGGAGGCCACGCCGCTGCTCCTTGAAATGGATGAAGTAGAACCACAGCAGCGCAAGGAAGTACGAGCTTGCGAGTACGAAGCGATTATATTCGATACGCCCCATCACCAGAAACAGCAGGACCGTTCCGAAGGTGGCGGAGAAGGCTGGCAGGATCGAAGCGCTTCCTTCGACGCCGGGGTAGCGCGCCATGCTGCGCATGATCATCGTGCCGGCCAGGACCGATCCGAGACTGAGCACGAACGTAAGGTGCAGAACGCTGACGCTGTCAGCGCCGCCGGCGAGCGACAGGGGAGTGTCCCACACAGAAACGAGCCGGGCAACATAGGGGAGCAGCGGAATTACGATCGCCCCCGCCGCCTGCACGCGAAGACGATGCCACCGACTGTATCTGGTATGCACGTAGTAATCCATCCGCGCGTAAACCACCTAAAAGCGCTTGTTAACCGGCCATCCGCTGCCGCGATCTGTTCTTTTTGAGCCCTCAGGAGGTGCACGAATCGCCCCACTCCGGTAGTGCAGCATTGTTGCCATGGCAATCGCGGCAGCACGAATTGGAAAGGGCTCCGGACCTGACGGATGGCTCCGCCATGCCGCGGCCTGCCCACAACGTTTGCTCTTCCGTTGGCGTCGCGGCTCCCTATTAAGCGCTATCCAGACGCGGCTCGGGGCCGGCAAGGGATTGATTGGAGTATGCTATGGCGAAGACGGCGTTGATTACAGGCGTGACCGGGCAGGATGGCGCGTACCTCGCACAGTTTCTGCTAGAAAAGGGCTATCGCGTCCATGGCATGAAACGGCGCTCTTCGTCGTTCAACACTGCGCGAATCGAAGATATCTACGAGGATCCGCACGTCGAAAACCCGCGCTTTTCGCTTCACTACGGCGACATGACAGATTCGACTAATTTGATCCGCCTGGTTCAGGAAACGCAGCCCGACGAGATCTACAACCTTGCTGCCCAAAGCCATGTGCAGGTCAGTTTCGAGACACCAGAGTACACCGCCAACGCAGATGCGATCGGCACCCTGCGGGTGCTCGAGGCAATCCGGATTTTGGGTCTCGAGAAGAAGACGCGCTTCTATCAAGCTTCCACGTCCGAACTTTACGGCCTGGTTCAGGAGGTTCCGCAGCGCGAGACCACGCCCTTTTACCCGCGCAGTCCCTATGCCGCGGCAAAGCTGTACGCGTATTGGATCGTAGTCAATTACCGGGAGGCATATGGCATCCACGCATCGAACGGCATCCTCTTCAACCACGAGTCTCCGCTTCGCGGTGAAACCTTCGTCACGCGCAAGATTACGCGCGCGGCGGCCGCCATTGCACTTGGACGGCAGGAGGTTCTGTATTTGGGCAATCTTGATGCGCGACGCGATTGGGGCCATGCGCGGGAATATGTCCGCGGCATGTGGATGATCACCCAAGCCGAGCAAGCCGACGACTACGTGCTGGCCACCGGCGAAACTACGCGGGTACGTACCTTCGTCGAATGGGCTTTTGCCGATGCCGGCATCCCGCTGGAATTTCGCGGAGAGGGCATCGACGAGAAGGGATATTGCACCTCGACCGGGAAGATCCGCGTTATGGTCGACCCCCGTTACTTTCGCCCGACCGAGGTCGAGTTGCTGATCGGCGATCCCAGCAAAGCGCACGAGAAGCTTGGTTGGCGCCATGAAACCTCGCCGCGCGAACTCGCGCGCGAAATGGTCGAAGCCGATCTGGCTACGATGCGCACAGCGCCGATCGGAAAGGGAGCCTGACGTGTACGATCTGGCAGGCAAGAGAATCTGGGTCGCAGGACATCGAGGTATGGTCGGCTCCGCAATCGTACGTCGCCTGCAGTCGGAAGATTGCGAGGTCCTGACCGTAAGTCGTGACGATTTGGACTTGCGCGATCAGCGCGAGGTCGAGGCCTGGCTTCGGGATCGACGCCCCGATGCGGTGTTCCTGGCAGCGGCGAAGGTCGGAGGCATTCTCGCCAATGACAGCTATCCCGCAGACTTCCTGCTCGACAACCTGCTGATCGAAACCGCAATCATCGCCGGTGCCCATCTGGCGGAGGTCGAAAAGCTGGTATTTCTCGGATCAAGCTGCATTTACCCAAAATTCGCCGAGCAGCCGATCGTGGAAGAGGCGTTGCTGACGGGGCCGCTCGAGCCGACCAATGAGTGGTATGCCATCGCGAAGATCGCCGGCATCAAGCTGACACAGGCGTTTCGCCGACAGCACGGTCGCGATTTCATCTCAGCCATGCCGACGAACCTGTACGGTCCGGGCGACAATTTCGACCTTGCATCGAGCCATGTCATGCCAGCGCTGATCCGCAAAGTGCATGAGGCCAAGCAGAATGGTGCAGCGGTGAACATATGGGGCAGCGGCGCGCCCCGACGCGAGTTCCTTTATGTAGAAGACTGCGCTGATGCATGCGTGCATCTGCTTCGTCACTACTCAGGCGATCAGCACGTCAATGTCGGGTCGGGAACCGACGTCTCGATTTTGGAACTGGTCAAGTTGATCATGACGGTCATCGGCTATTCTGGCGAGGTCGTTCACGATCTTGGCAAGCCGGACGGCACACCTCGCAAGCTGATGGACAGTTCCAAACTGGCGGCTCTCGGTTGGCGCGCCTCCACCTCGCTGGAGGAAGGAATTGATAGAAGCTATAGAGCATTTTTGAACAGTTCCTACGTGACGTAAGGCGCATAGGAGACATGGCAGTCGAGTTCACCGCGCATAGAAACGGAGCATCACGAGGCATATATGCAGCATTCCCTTTCCATATCGACCCCTTCTAGACGCACCGATTTGGGGTCAACCATTCTTGCTCTGTTCCTGGGAGCACTTGCGGCTCCTGCGGCGTGCGCCCAGACGGCGCAGGCAGACTCCACTCAGCAGGCGCTTGGTAACCGGATTACCGACGTGGCCGAGCCGTTGGTGCCCACGGTTCGGCCTGGCCATCGAGTATCTTCGCGATTGAATACTCGGGTAAGCAACCGGCTGGGAACTCGTGTGCAGCGCTTCGACCCGACGTCGGCGGACCCCATTTCGGCTTACGAGATGCCCGTTGACGACCAGAGTCGCGCTGGAACTGAGCCCGAATAAAGCGCTGGTGCCTATCCGCGCCGATCAACTTGAGGCACGCACAGGCATCGGGGTTCAGCTTCCCGACCGTAGCCCAGGATAGCGCTTGCCCACGACGAGAACACGCCCTGAAGCATATCGCAGTGAAATGCAGTGTCGTGCCCCACGCACGCCAATCTCGGTGCGGGGAAACGTGCCTAGAATGACCCTTTGGTCCGAGGTCGTGTATGAAGACAGAAGGTGCAGGTCTCTCGCTTCGGATCACGCCGACTAGGCTTGTATCTGTGTCGCTTCTTAAGAACGCAGAGGATGTACGATCGGATACGCATGTGTCGCTCCTTAGCGCGGCGGACCACGTAAGCAAGCTTCGCGCCACTATGATTCGTGATGCCGCTTCAGCAATCCACCGTGCATAGTCAGTTTGCTCGCAGACCCAATCGCGAAAGGCGGATCGGAACCCTTGTACCGTAACTCCAAGGTCCATGTTGGACAGGAAACTTAAGTGGGGTCACGCTTGAAAGCGGCCTCCCCGTTCTGACCCCGGGACTATCAGGTCGCTGGCGCTCACCTTGAAGCTGGCGCGCTGCAGGCTTCTACGGCCCGCCGGTAAAAGTGGACGTCAGCCGCCGGGCCGCACCGCAGTAAAGGACCAGGCATCGTCCGGGTTGCGGCACCTCGCGCCGCGGATCACGGGGCAGCAACGCCCACCCGCCAGATCGCATGCCGGAGGCTAAAAGCCACCGCGCCAGCGCCGCCGCCACGGCACTAGCGCGAAGCGCGTCCGGCTCTGCCAGGAGCTATCAAAGCTACTTTCTTTGCTCCGGTCTGCCGTCATGGCGGCGTGCGCCCCGGGTCTGTGCGCCAGCCGCCGCCGCGCTTCTCGGCCGATCAAGGTTACCACGCGGCGCGAGCAAGCTGCGAGGTCTGGAGGCGGCCTCGTATAAGCAAACCAGCATACTCCCCGTGCTCCGGTTCTGCTTTTGACTGGCGAACGAACCCGGGGCGGGTATTGGTCCAACGCTAGCGGGCTTCCGGAAAGACGGAAGGTACCGCTGCGAAGCAACGTGGCTTAGCAATTGCTACAGGTTTCGCCTTTATCCTGCGAGGTGGGAAGCAAGGAGGTGGAATGCGGATTTTCGTCACTGGAGGTGCAGGGTTCATTGGTTCTGCACTGGTGCGACATCTGATCGCGAACACCCCTCACACGGTGCTGAACTTCGACAAGCTGACCTATGCCGGATCACTGACGAACGTCGCAAGTGCTTCAGGTTCGGAGCGTTATCGGTTCGTCCAAGGCGACGTGTGCGACGCCAACGAGGTGTCCGCCGCGATTTCGACCTTCCAGCCGGACATCATCACGCACCTCGCAGCTGAAAGCCATGTCGATCGTTCGATCGATGGACCCGACACCTTCATTCAAACCAATTTGGTGGGCACCTATACGATGCTGAGCCAAGCGTGCGCCTACTGGTCAGGTTTAGATGGACCAAGAATGGGGCGCTTTCGATTCCACCACATATCCACCGACGAGGTCTACGGATCGTTGAGCCCGACGGGCCTGTTCACGGAGGACACCCCCTACGATCCGCGATCCCCTTACTCAGCAACGAAGGCAGGAGCGGACCATCTGGTGTCGGCGTGGGGACATAGCTTCGGCTTGCCCGTGCTCATCACCAATTGCTCCAACAATTACGGGCCATATCACCATCCTGAAAAGCTGATCCCCCTGACCATCGTAAAAGCACTCGCAGGTGACCCGCTGCCGGTCTACGGCAAGGGTGATCAAGTACGCGACTGGCTATTTGTTGAAGACCATGTCCGGGCACTTCAGATGGTATTTGAACGCGGGCAACCGGGTAGATCCTACAACGTCGGCGGCCTCAATGAGATGAGAAACATTGAAGTGGTCGAGAGAGTTTGCGCTGTTCTGGATCGAGTCCGGCCCCGCCGCGATCAGCGAAGCTACAATGACCAAATCAGCTTTGTCGCCGATCGGCCCGGTCACGACCAACGCTACGCAATCGATGCCAGCCGTATCTGCAATGAGCTGGGTTGGCGCCCCGTCGAACGGTTCGAGACTGGCTTGGAGAAGACTGTCGCATGGTACCTCGACAATGAAGCCTGGTGGAGCCCTTTAGTCGCCGGCGATGCAACCATCCGTCGCGGCCTTGCGGTTCTCTCGCCATCCACTCTGGAAAATGCAGAACAATGAAAGGAATCATTCTGGCGGGAGGTACCGGCACCCGGTTACACCCGGCAACGCTAGCCATCAACAAGCAGCTACTTCCGATCTATGACAAACCGATGATCTATTATCCGATGTCGGTGCTGATGCTGGCCGGCATTCACGATATCCTGATCATCGCTAGCCCGGATTATGTCGACAATTATCGCAGGCTGTTCGAAGATGGCTCATCCTTGGGAATCCGAGTCGCCTACATGGTCCAGCCCAAACCTGAAGGATTGCCGCAAGCCTTCACGCTCGGCCGCGAGTTCATCGGCGGCGACTCCGTGATGCTGGTCCTTGGCGACAACCTGTTCTTTGGCGCAAACATGACAGAGCTGCTCGCCCGGGCGAGCAGCCGACGCCGGGGGGCGACAATCTTCAGCTACCGTGTCGATGATCCGAGCCGATACGGAGTGGTCGATTTTGACGAGAGCGGAAACGCTGTAGGGCTGGAAGAAAAGCCTCTTCATCCGCGCTCCAATCAAGCAGTGACCGGACTGTACGTGTTCGATGGCACTGTTGCGGATCGCGCCGCTTCCCTGCGGCCATCCGCACGAGGCGAGCTAGAAATCACCGACCTGATTCGTGAGTATCTTTTGGAAGGTAGCCTAGCCGTCGAATTGATGGGGAGAGGGTTCGCGTGGCTGGACACCGGCACCCACGACAGCCTGCTCGAAGCTGGGGAGTTCGTCCGCACAATTCAGAAGCGACAAGGGATTCAGATCGCGTGCCTGGAAGAAATTGCCTACCGACAAGGCTTCATCACCGCCGATCAGGCGCGGTCGCGCGGGCGAGCGTTGGCCAAGACTGCTTACGGGCAGGCAATTCTTACAGCTTTAGAGCAACGAGCCAGACCGCGAATGTGAAGAGCCCGCGACGCAGAGGTCGTAGTGGAAGAAGGTGCTCACTGTAGCGCGTGCCTGGGCGGTATACCGTTACCAAGTTAATGACCAAGGCGCGGATGATCCCAGACGCTTGCAACTCGGTGATGCTGTTCGGAGTATAAAACGCACGACGCCCGTGCGCCCCACAAATGCGTCGCCTCTGACATGCTCCCCAAAGCTATACCCGTCATAATCGGAGCCCGGGGCTGGTTGAGCTGCTACCCGTTCTTGGACCACTCAGCCGGGCGTCATCCAGCTTCTGCCGGCAGCGGCGGGCCATGTGCCGCTGACCGGTTTGCCGAGGGACACATCACCGATTGGGAAGATTGGTGGGCCAACACCCTAGTTGTGTGGCTCCAGGCCATGTCCCTGAGGCGACCGGCGAACATGCTTCGCGGCGGCGGCTACCGCCACTTCCGGCGTTTCATGTTGATAGCATTCCCGACTACCTTCAGGGGTAGCGCCGGACGTCGTAGGCGGAGAAAGGCCGGGGTTCGATCTCCAGCTAATCTTCCGGGAGAGCTTCCGCTTCTCAAGCGAGCCGGAGCCGGGCCTCGAACTAGCCATATTGTGACCAACGCTCTGCGGCGGGGACTTATCGGCAACCTTGGGGAGGCTGGCTGCTGCCGCTTAGGTCCCTTATGATCCACCGCGCCGACTTCTACGTTCGGCCGGTCGCGCTACGCTATCAAGACGAGGTGGTCTCGCGGCCCGTGTCTGCCGTCCTGCATAGTTCCGGGAGGGCGGACGGAACATGCTGACAGATGCCAGATATCGAGAAGGTCCTAGAAAGCTATAGGAACTTGATGGTGTCTATTCGACTTCTCGAGGCGCCTCAGGTGGTCCGCTGGGCAAGCCAGCCGTGCTATCGGCGCCCGGTTCGGCTTTGGGTTGCTACTTGCCGAGTTCCCCATTTAGAGGACCGTCGCAACGGTCGCTTTCAGGGCGCGGGGAACGGGTGGCGAACGTCCTAGATTTAGGGCGTGTAGCGGTCGCGAGCCGTGCCGCATCGTACTGTAATATCTCACGAGAAGTGTGGGGTAGCCGGCGATCGTCGATAAAATTGCGCCGATAAATCAAAGCGCTACGGAGGGTTTTGGTACGCCTCCCGCTCCGCCACTTGCACTCTCTGCCGAGTTTGCAGGCCCCTCTAAACATGGCCCCATATGTTGGCCCTAAAGGCATGGGGTTTCGGGATCAGCCGCCGCCTTGTGTAGCCGGGCCGAGCCGACCCGTATCCCTGCGCGGTCGGCTCGGGGCCGGACGCGCGAGAAATCTGGTGGCTCGGCTCCGATCGCCATAACTCGGTGACCTGCCTCGCGCCGTGGAGGGGCGCGCTCTCTGCTCGCTGCGGCACGCGCGCTAGTCGAAGGTAACCCGCTCCCGCGCAGGACGCGCCGGTGTAGCAGGGACTCGCAGCAATCGTGGGGCTGAACCATGGAGCAGCTTAGAGGCGCGTTAAGCCGCGCATGATATGATAGCGCCATGACTCAGCCGCTCACCAGCCGCGTCCTCCTGATCTTCGGTACCCGTCCCGAGGCGATCAAGCTCTTCCCCGTCGTCCGGGCGCTGGCGGAAATCCCGGGCCTCGACGTGCGCACCTGCGTTTCGGCGCAGCATCGCGGGCTGCTCGATCAGGTGCTGTCTATAGCCGATCTCCGGCCCGATATCGATCTCGACCTGATGACTCCGGGGCAATCGCTTGACCAGCTTACAGCAAGGCTGCTGATCGGGCTGGGCGAGGTGTTGGGGGTTGAGCGGCCCGATCGCGTAGTTGTCCAGGGCGATACTGCGACCGCGATGGTCGGGGCGCTGGCAGCATATTATCGCAAGATTCCGGTTTCTCACGTCGAAGCGGGGCTTCGCTCCGGCGACATTTATCAGCCTTGGCCCGAGGAAGTGAACCGCCGCATCGTCGCCCAGATCGCCGACCAGCATTTCGCCCCGACCGAGACCGCCGCGCAGGAGCTGCGCCGCGAGAACACCGATCCTGCGACGATCCACGTCACCGGCAACACCGTGATCGACGCACTCCACGCCACCCGCGCCCGGATCGACGCCGACCCCGCGCTCGCCGCCGGGCTGGATCCCATCGCCGCGCGCTTCGCCGGCAAGCGCATCGTGCTGGTCACCACCCATCGCCGCGAGAATTTCGGCGAGGGCATGGACGGCATCGCCCATGCCCTCGCCCGCATCGCCGATCGCGACGACGTCGCCATCCTCTTCCCGATGCACCCCAATCCCAATGTCGCCGCGGCGATGGACAGGATCCTGGGCGAGCGCGCCAATGTCGCCCGCGTCGCGCCGCTCGATTATCCCCATTTCATCCGTGCGCTGTCGCTATGCCATGTCGTGCTCAGCGATTCGGGCGGGGTGCAAGAAGAAGCACCCGCGCTCGGCAAGCCGGTATTGGTGATGCGCGAGACCACCGAGCGTCCCGAGGGCATCGCCGCGGGCACCGCAAAACTGGTCGGCACCGATTGCGACCGCATCGTTTCCGAAATCTCAACCCTCCTCGACGATGATGCCGCCTATTCGGCAATGGCACGCGCCCACAATCCGTTCGGCGACGGCCATTCCTCGGCACGGATTGCGAGGATCATCGCACATGGTTTCGGACTCTCAGCTTAAGGTCGCAGTTCTCGGCCTGGGCTATATCGGGCTTCCCACCGCCGCAGTAATCGCACGCACCGGCGCCCAGGTATTGGGCATCGACGTCCACCAGGCCGTGGTCGACACGGTCAATTCGGGCAAGGTCCATATCGAGGAGATCGACCTGGACGGCCTCGTCTCGGGTGTCGTTGCGCGCGGCAATCTGCGCGCCGCGCTCCAGATCGAGCCGGCCGACGTGTTCGTCATCGCCGTGCCCACGCCGTTCGGCGAAAACCATGCCCCGGATATCGGCTATGTGCTCAAGGCGGCGACCACGATCGCGATCGTGCTCAAGGCGGGCGACGTGGTCATCCTCGAATCGACCTCGCCGGTCGGCACCACCGAAAAAGTCGCCGAACTGCTAGCCCAGCTTCGTCCCGACCTGAAGATTCCCGGCCACACCGTCGGCAGCGCCGATGTCGCGATCGCCTATTGTCCCGAGCGCGTGCTGCCCGGACGCATCCTAGTCGAACTGATCGACAACGACCGGGTGATCGGCGGCATCACCCCGCGTTGCGCGCGCAAGGCGCTGCAATTCTATCGCCGCTTCGTCCGCGGCGCGTGCGTCACCACGTCGGCAAAGGCCGCCGAAATGACCAAGCTGGCCGAAAACGCCTTTCGCGACGTCAACATCGCCTTTGCTAACGAACTCGGCCATGTCGCCGAGACGATGGGCGTCGACGTGTGGGAGGTCATCCGCCTCGCCAACCGCCATCCCCGCGTCAACATCCTGTCGCCCGGTCCCGGCGTCGGCGGCCATTGCATCGCCGTCGATCCCTGGTTTCTGGTCAGCGCCGCACCCGAGCAGACGCCGCTGATCCGCACCGCGCGCGAAGTCAACGACGCCAAGGTCGATCATGTCGTGGCGCGTGCCGCCGCGATGATCGAGGCCGCGCCGCACGGCCGGGTCGCCTGTCTCGGCCTAGCCTTCAAGGCCAATATCGACGATTTTCGCGAGAGCCCCGCGCTCAAGGTGGCAGCGGCGCTGGCCGAGCGTTTCGGCGAGCGCGTCGCGATTGTCGAGCCCTATGCCGCCGCGCTGCCGCCGGCGTTCGACGGCACTGGCGCCGCGCTCATCGACATCGACGCGGCGCTGGAAGAGTGCGCATCCCTGATCGTGCTGGTCGATCACGACGTGTTCAAATCGATCCCGCTCGACGAACGCGCGGACAAGCAGGTCTATGACACGCGTGGCATCTGGCCCGACCAACCCCAGCCCGCCGCAAGCCAGCCGCTGCGCCTCGCCAGCTGATCTAAAAATTAGCCCAGGCCGCCGGCCGATCGCCGCAGACCCGCGAACAAACTGCGTGAGTGCACCGGCGCGCTGAGGCGAGTGAGCACGATGCCGCCAAGATCATAGCTCAAGGGCCATCAATTGAGATTGAGTCCGTAAGCCGAGCAGTCGAATGGAAGGCGGGCTCGAGGTATGCGATCATTTCAGAAACGAATTGTATTTTTAGCCTTGGCGTGATCCCAGCGCCCGCGCCGCGCCCTTCAAATCCTCGACGAACGTAGCGTATTCTTCTGCCGCCTTCGACGCGTCGGGCAGGCGCAACAGGAAGCTGGGATGGATGGTGACCCAGCCAACCCCGCCTTCGCCGAGATCGATCGCTCGACCGCGGGTGGCCCCGATCGTCACCGCCTTGCCGAGCATCTGCCGCGCCGCAGTGGCGCCCAGCGCGACGGTGATTTCGGGTTTCACGAGCAACCGTTCCTGTTCGTACCACCAGCGGCACGCCGAATGTCGCCGGCATCAGGCTTGGAATGGATCCGGCGCTTGCCACGCGGCTCGAACTTGAAGTGCTTGACCGCATTGGTGACATAGACCCCGGCACGATCGATGCCGGCCTCGCCAATCGCCTTGTCGAACATCTGCCCCGCCGGGCCGACGAACGGCGTGCCGCGCAAATCCTCCTGGTCGCCGGGCTGCTCGCCGACGAACATCATCCGCGCATCGACCGGGCCTTCGCCGAATACGGTTTGCGTGGCATATTTGTGCAGATGGCACCGCGTGCAGGCGCGCGCCTCGTCGCGAAGCGCCGCCCAGGCGGCATCGCTGTTGCCCCCACCCATTCGCGTGCCGTCGCCACCATCGCGGTCTCGCGCGCACGCGCGCCCGCGACCAGATCCTTGACCAAGGCGGTCTCGGGCATGTTCTTCCAATATTTGCGCGGCATCTCCTTGAGCATCGCGCCGATCTTCAACCGTGCCGGATTGAAGATCGACGCGTAATAGGTCTTCCACACTTCTTCGGTGGGATCGCCGTCGGGCGCCTCTTCGCGGCGGGCCGGGGGGCCTTCGCACAGCGTCTGCCCGTCCCAATGCAGCGAGAGCGCCGGCGTGAGGATCGACCAGCGCATCGCCGCAAAGCGATTGGTGAAGAAGCGCGCGTTCGCGCGGACGATATGATGCTCAGGCTCGAACCAGGCGACATAGCGCGGGCCTTCGGGCTCCTCGATCTCGCGGAAGCGGACAAAGGCGCGCATCTTATGGATGTCGCGGCGAACCGCCTTGGCCATCTCCTCGAGCCGA
Organism: Sphingomonas sp. MMS12-HWE2-04; assembly: GCF_044881185.1. GTDB lineage: Bacteria > Pseudomonadota > Alphaproteobacteria > Sphingomonadales > Sphingomonadaceae > Sphingomonas. Next base: position 3,623,731 of record NZ_CP173254.1, read on the forward strand.
CGGACCAGCACATCGGCATGGTCCTCGATCCGCCGCGGCTGATCGACCAAGCCGGTGAGCAGCGAATACAACAAGCCGAAGCGAAGCGGATCCGCGTGGAGGATCGCGGTCTGCGCCAAATCGAGAAACGCGCGTGGCACCCGGAATGGCGGCGCCGCAACGGCGTCGAGCACGGCCTCGTCGCCGAACAAGTCGACGGGCGCATCGCCGACCTGCCACACCACATCGGCCGCCGGCACGCGCGCCTGGATCAGCGCGCGCGCAGCATCGCGCCACCCCTCGAAATCATCCTCGTCGGCGAGCGATACGACACGCACCTATTCGCGTTCGTCCCCAGGCGGATGGGCTTCGGCGCGCTCGAGTTCGGCAGGTTTGCGCTCTTCGAAGGTGCGCGCGATCCGTTCCTCGGTGGCGGCCGACAGATGCTTCTCCGCGGTGGGAAACATCTCTTCCTCTTCCTCTTCGATATGATGCTCGTAGCGGTGGCGCATCTCGTCAAACTTGGCGTCCCAATCGGACGATCCGAATTCGAGCTCCATCAGCTCACCCAGGAAATCGTCGACTTCCTTGTGCTCGGATACCGAATGCCGCGCATCTTCGCGCAGTTCGGGATCGGCCAGCATCGTCGCATAAAGCGATTCCTCTTCGGCGGCGGCATGCGCCTGGAGCTCGAGCCGCAGGGTATCGAACGCGTCGCGACGCGCCTGGTCGGCCCCCGGATTGTCGCCGACGCGCTGGAGCAGCGCACGCTGGCGGTCATGGTCGGCGATCAGATCATCGAAAATGCGCGGATTGGACATCGAAATCTCCTTCGCGATGCCCAACGGCGCGCGAGCGGCGCAGTTGCTGTCGCGAGCGATTCTCAAGCGGCGAATAGTTCGAGCTGCTCTCGCTTCGGCGCCACCAGCGAGCGCAGATCCACCTTGTCGGCGAGCGCGACCGGCCGCCAATCCTCGGCGATCAGGAAAGGGCGCACCTTGACGATCGACACGGTAAGCCGCGCGACATCGGCGAGCCGCAGCCGCCGCCAGCGCCGCGTCGCCAGGATCGCATCGACCGCTTTCACGCCAAGACCCGGAACCCGCAACAGCATCTCTCGCGAGGCGCGGTTGACGTCGACCGGAAACCGATCGCGAAACTTGAGCGCCCAGGCGAGCTTGGGATCGATGTCGAGCGGCAGCATGCCGGTATCCGCGTCGGCCGCCTCGGCAACTTCGCTCGGGCGATATTCGTAGAAGCGCATAAGCCAGTCCGACTGGTAGAGCCGATGTTCGCGCATCAGTGGCGGCCGCTGGAGCGGGAGCACTGCGCTGGCATCGGGAATCGGGCTGAACGCGGAATAATAGACGCGGCGCAGCTTGAACCGATCGTAGAGCCCGGCGGCACGCGTGATGATGTCGCCATCGGTGGCGGCATCGGCCCCGACGATCATCTGAGTCGACTGACCTGCCGGAGCGAAGCCGGGCGCCGACCTGTAGCGCTTGGCATCCTCGCGATCGTCGATTGCCGTGCGAACGTCCTGCATCGCACCTTCGATTTGCCCTGCCGACTTTTCCGGCGCCAGCCGCGTCAGCCCCGCCACGGTGGGCAATTCGACATTGATCGACACGCGATCGGCATAGAGCCCGGCCTGGTGGACAAGCTCGGGATCGGCGTCGGGGATCGTCTTGAGATGAATATAGCCCCGAAAATCATGGTCCTCGCGCAGGCTCTGCGCGACTCGGACGATCTGCTCCATCGTATAGTTGGACGAACGGATGATGCCCGAGGACAGGAACAACCCCTCGATATAATTGCGCTTGTAGAAGCGCAGCGTGAGATCGACGACTTCCTCGGGCGTGAAGCGCGCGCGCCGCACGTTCGAGCTCTTGCGATTGATGCAATAGTGGCAATCGAAGATGCAGCTGTTGGTCAGCAGGATCTTGAGCAGGCTGATGCAGCGCCCATCGGGGGCATAGGCATGGCAAATCCCCATCCCTTCGGTGGAACCGATGCCTTTGCCGTCGGCCGAATTACGCTTGGTCGTGCCCGACGAGGCGCACGAAGCGTCATATTTTGCCGCATCGGCGAGAATAGCGAGCTTGGCGCGGAGATCGAGCTGGGCCATATGTTCTTTCTATGTTCTTGATATCGCGCTGTCTAGTGCGATGGACGGCTGAGGCACCAACGGATAAGCAGCGGCAATGGACCAAGGCTCGGCGCGCGACGTGGAATGGCGAACCGCCGTGCTTTGGATTGCCCTCACTTTGACGTGCATCGCCGGTTGGACCTTCAAGGCGCATTGCGTGCCCGGCGGCTGGACCGATGCCGAGCAATATAGCACCGGTTGCTATAATGACGTGATGCCCTTCTGGACCGGGCGCGGGGTCAAGCAGGGGGAAATCCCCTATTTTCAGGCGCGGATGGAATATCCGGTGCTGACCGGCGCGCGATCTGGATCGAGGGCACCGCCACCCGGCTACTGTTCGGCAGGCACGCGCGCGACGGGCATTTCCTGGGCGTGGTGACGCTGGCCAACGCCCTGCTCGCTGCGCTGATCCTGCGAATGATGCTTGTCGCCGGCGTTGATCGGCGACGGCTGTGGGGCTGGGCATGTGCGCCGCCACTGGTGCTCTATGTGGGGCATAATTGGGACATGGCGGCCGCAACGCTCGCGGTCGCGGCGCTGCTGCTCGCACGTGCGAATAGGCTGGTCCAGGCCGCCACCGCAGCGGCGCTAGGCACGGCGGCCAAACTGTTTCCAGTGCTGGCGCTACCGCTAATCGGCCTGACCGCCCTGTCGAAGGGCCGCTGGCGCGAGCGGCTGGTGCGCGCAACGCTGGTCAGCGCGGCGGCGATCGGGGCGTGGCTGCTGGTCAACCTGCCGGTCGCGCTGCTCGCACCGGACAATTGGAGCGAATTCTATCGCTTCTCGCAGGAGCGGTCAGGCACCGCGGCGGCAAGCTGGGACGCGCTGTCGAACCTGGGCTGGCTGTTGATCGGGAACGACGACCGAAATCGATACGCCGCGACACTCTTCGTCGCCGGAGCCGCGGCAATCGTCGCGCTGGGGTGGCGGCGGCACGGCGATCGGCCATGGATCCTGTTCACCCCGGTGCTTGCCTGGTTCCTGCTGACCAACAAGGTCTATTCGCCGCAGTTCGATCTGTGGCTGTATCCGCTGCTGCTGTTGACGGCGCCGCGGCTGGTGCCGGTCGCGCTGTTCGCGGCCGGCGACATCGCCGCCTATTTCGCCGAGTTCTGGCTGCTCGGCAGCATGGAGCATGGCTGGCCGACGGCGACCTTTGCCCATGTAGCGATCGCGGCGGGCTTTCGCGCCGCCGCGATGCTGTGGCTCATCGCCGATTGCGTGCTGCGCGACGCGCCCGGTTGGATTGTCAAAGGTGACACCGGGTTGACGCTGTCGCGACCGGGACAATCAGGGGAGCGGTAGATCGTTGAGCGCTTCGCGGCGGGCGCGGCTTTCGGCGCGGGCCTGAGTCGCCTGGCGGACGAAGCAGCCGGTCTGGCCGCCGGCGCCGACGGTGGAGCAGCTGCCGGTGCCGGTCTGACCCGCCTCGAGCGCACCCTGCGAGCGTACCGCCCAGCTCTCGGTCGATTGCGGCGGGCCCGCCTGATCGCGCAAGGTCTTGGGGATGCGGAACCGCTCCGCCTCGTCAAGCCGTTGACAAACAACGATTTCTTCGCCGTCTGTATTGGTCGGGCATTTGTCGTTGCCGAAGATTACCAACACACCGTTCTGCCCGCTCTGGGCATGCGCGGCGGCGGGCATCAGCAGGGGCGATGCGGCGAGCGCTGCGATGGCCAGGGTCCTCTTCAGCATGATGCCTTCTCCTTTTGAGGGCTGCGGCTAATGCCGGGTCAACGCTGAACCCGGCCTGTCATATCCGTTTCGACAGCGCAATCGCGGCACGGCAGCCCAGCCGGATCAACCCGGACAAGAGCGGATAGCCGGGGGTGTTTTCGGCGCCGTGCGCGAGCGCGGTATCCTTATGTTCGAGTTCTTCGTCGCGGAACTGCGCTACGGCGGCGCTGAGTTCAGGGTCGCTGGTCCCCAATTCTTCGAGCTGGCGCTGATAGTGGCGATCGATCTCGGTCTCCACCGCGGCGGTGCACGCCATCGCGGCTTCGGGCCCCATCGCCGCAGTCGCGGCGCCGAGCGCGAAGCCCGCGACGTTCCAGAAGGGCTGGAGCAGGGTCGGGCGAACGCCGCGGCGCGCGATCATGCCATCGAAGAACGCGCGGTGGCGCTCTTCCTGATTGGCCATGCCGTTGATCATACGCGCCATCGGGGTGCGATCGCCCATCACCGCCAGCTGGCCGCCATAGATGCGCGTCGCGCCATATTCGCCCGCCTGGTCGACGCGGATCATCGCATCGGTCGGCTCGCGCCGGTCGCCGGGCTTCCAGCTCATCGACGACCCTGCCGACCTGCCAGCGCGAAGATCGTCACGGCTCCGGCGAGCGAAAGGATCGCGTTGAACCCGGCCAGGCTGATCCCGAACAGCGACCATTGCGCCGCGTCACACCGCACCAGCGGCTTGCGCAGCGCCTCGGTGAGCACCGCCATCGGGTCGCCGCCATGGAGATCGGTGGTGCACGGGGTGATGCCTTTCCACCAATGATATTCGACGCCGGCATGGAACACGCCGATCGCACCGCTCATGGCGATCAGCGCGCCGGCGATCAGCACGAGGAGCAGCTTGGGCCCGCGCCCGGGCACGACGAACGCCAGCGCCGCGACGATCACCGCGGCATAATGCGGCCAGCGCTGCCACAGGCACATCTCGCACGGCACGAGGCCGCCGAAATGCTGCGAACCCAGCGCGCCGCCGAGCAGCGCGAGCGGGAGGAAGAGCGCGATCAGCCGCGCGGTGCGGGACCCGTTCGGTGCCATGCCCGATCAACGCGCCTTGGTGGCGACTTGCGGGGCCTTGGGCCCGAGCCGTGATATGGTGCGCACCGCATAATCGAGCTGGAAGTCGTCGACGCCCTGCTTCTTGAGCTGCTCGGCAGTGAGCGAGAAGCGCGGATCGGCGCGCGCATCCTCTTCGAGCACAGCATCATCGACCTTGTCCTGGTTGATCAGGTGGCGGCGCAGATCGGCTTCGCGCAGCACCGTGCGGCTTTTGTAGTCGACGTCGGAAAGCTGGGGCACGAGCAGATCGGGCTTGATACCGCCTTCCTGGACCGAGCGGCCCGAAGGCGTGAAATAGCGCGCGGTGGTGAGCCGCAGCGCGGCGCGCTGGCCCATCGGCAGGATCGTCTGGACCGAGCCCTTGCCGAAGCTGCGGGTGCCTAGGACGAGGCCGCGATGATGATCCTGGAGCGCGCCCGCAACGATCTCCGACGCCGAAGCGGTGCCGGCGTCGACGAGCACGACCACCGGCAGGCCGCGGGCGAGATCGCCCGGGACCATCGATTCGGCATAATAGCGCTCGATATCGGTCTTCTCGCGGCCGCGCTGCGAGACGATCTCGCCGTGCCCGAGGAAGACGTCGGACACCGCGATCGCCTCGCTGAGCAGGCCGCCGCCATTCTCGCGCAGATCGACGACATAGCCGAGCGGCTTGTGCCCGAGCTGCTTGTCGATCGCCTGGATCGCCTTGATCGTGTCTTCGCCGGTCTGCGCAGTGAAGGTGTTGATGTTGATGATGCCGACGCCGTTCTTGACTTCCCACTTCACCGGCTTCTGCACGATGATCTCGCGCGTCAGGGTGAATTGGAGCGGCTTGTCGGCGCCCGGGCGCACGACGGTGAGGTTGATCTTGGTGCCCGGCGCGCCGCGCATCTGCTCGATCGCCTCGTCGAGGCTGCCGCCGACGATGAACTTGCCGTCGAGATGGGTAATGAAATCGCCCGACTTGATGCCCGCGCGGGCAGCCGGCGTGTCCTCGGTCGGCGCGATGACCTTCACCGCGCCGTCTTCCTGCGTCACGGTAAGGCCGAGGCCGCCATAATTGCCGTCGGTCTGGATTTTGAGATTGTCGAATTCGAGGCCGTCGGCATAGCTGGAATGCGGATCGAGCGCTGCGAGCATGCCGTCGATCGCGCCCTTCACCAGCGTCTTGTCGTCGACCTTGTCGACATAATTGGCCTTCACCTGGTTGTAGACTTCCATGAAGGTGTCGAGTTCGCGATAGCTGTTGGTGTCGACGCCCGCCATCGCGCCAGAGGCGATCGGCACGAGCGCGAGCGCGCTGACGGCGGCGGTGACTTGCAGGAACGAACGCAGCATCGGGACGACTTTCAACCAGAAAACGCGTGGGCAACCAGAAACGCTTGGCAAGAATGTAGGCGTGGATCGCGGCAATTGCACGGCGATTCAGCCAAGTAGTTGGGTGAGGTCCATCGGCTGCCCCTTGCGTCGCAGCTCGATGGTGACCCGCGGCGCATCGCGGTCAGCGGCGCGGCCGAGACTGCTTCCCTGCCCGACCTGCGTGCCAACCCGCACCGCCAGCCCGCCCAGGCCCGCGATCAGCGACGTCCAGCCCTTGCCATGATCGACGATCACCACGCCGCCATAGCCGCGAAACGGCCCGGCATAGACGATACGGCCGGCCGCCGGGGCAACCACCGCGGCGTTGGCGGCGCAGGCGATCGTAAGGCCGCGTGCCCGCACGCCGGTGGGCGAAAGCTCGCCCAGCCCGGTGACAATCTGCCCGGCGACGGGAAGCCGATAGGGCGCAGCGCCGGGAGCAGCCGGGACCGCGTTGCCGGCGGCTGGACGCGGGAGAGGCCCGGGCAGCGCGAGCAACGCGCCGCGCACTTCCGCGGCGGCGCCGCTCGTCTCGAGCTGATCGACCAGATCGCGGCTCTGCTCGCCCAGCGCGAGCGCACGATCGGATTCGACCAGCGCGCTACGCCCGAGCGCCGCCGAACGCAGGCGATGTCCGGCCTCGAGCTTGACCAGGGCGATGCGTTCGCTCTCGAGCCGGGCACGCCCCTCTTCGAGCGATTTGGCAGCCGTGCCGGCGGTCAGCCGCAGGCGCTGCACGCGCGCGAGCTCGGCGCGTACGCTCGCGGTGCGGGCCTCGACCACCGGCAAGGTGGTGCCGAGCACGGCACGAACATGGACCATGTCTTCGGTCGAGCCAGGCTGGACCAGCCCAAGCATGGCCGGGCGGCGCGCCATCGACTGGAGCGCGGCGATCAGGCGCAGGATCGGCCCCTGACGCTCGGCGACCTGGAGCCGCTGGGCGGCGAGCAGGCGATCGACGATCGCGATGCGGGCATGCGCCGCGGCGATATCGGCTTCAGCGGCCTTGATCCGCTCGGCCGCAGCCGCCTCCTCGCCACGCGCCTGGGCGGCACGATCGCGCTCGCCCGCGGCGGCGGCCTCGAGCGCGCGCGACCGCGCCTGCGCCGCATCCGACGCGGCATTCGCCGCCTTGAGACGCGCCTGCTGCTCGGCGAAGCTTGGCAATTGTGCACGCGCAAGCGAGCCGGCGGCGAGCATCGCGCCAAGCGCCGCAATCAGGATTGTGGTGCGCGCCGGGCCCATGGGCTCAGCCTTCGCGGTGATAGGGGTGATTGGCAAGGATCGACGTTGCCCGCCACAGTTGCTCGGCGAGCATCGCGCGCGCCATCAGATGCGGCCATGTGGCGCGGCCGAACGAGATGAGCAGGTCCGAACCGGCGCGCTGGACATCGTCGAAGCCATCCGCTGCGCCGATCAGGAAGCGGGTTTCGCGCACGCCGTTGTCCCGCCACGCACCGAGCCGCTGGGCAAGCACCCGCGAGGGCAGGTTCTCCCCGGTCTCGTCGAGCATGACGATCTTGGTTGCGCCCTGCAGCTCGGGGATCTTGCCGCCGGCATCGGGGAGTTCGGTGATCCGCGTCGGCCAGGCGACGCGCTTCAAATAGCGCTCGACCAGTTCAGCCTCGGGCCCGCGTCCGATACGGCCCCGCGCAACGATATGGAGCAGCATCTGCCGGCGCGTGTCGGCTCAAGCCTGGCCGGCAACCGGCGCTTCCCCGAACGACCACATCCGCTCGAGATTGTAGAAGCTGCGAACTTCGGGGCGAAACAGATGGATGATCACGTTGCCGGCATCGATCAGCACCCAATCGGCACTGGGAAGCCCCTCTATCCGCGGCGACCGGCCGAACTCGGCCTTGATCTTCTCGGCAAGCTTGGTCGCCATCGAGGCGACCTGGCGCGTCGAGCGGCCCGAGGCGACGACCATATAGTCGGCGATGCTGCTCTTGCCAGCGAGCGGGATCGACACGGTTTCGACGGCCTGATCGTCGTCGAGCGAAGTGAGCACGAGCGCGTGGAGCGCCTCGACGCTCTCGGCACCGGGTTCGCGCTGCACTTGAGGGGATGTGGCCAAGATAACTCCTAGGGGTTCGACGGGTCTGTGCGGCGCAATGGAGACGGCGCGGACGGCGGCGACTGGGCAATCGCGCGCGCGTTCGAATATTGCCGGTGCCAGGCAGGATCGGCGGCCCTAAGGCTCGTCGCCGAAGTCGGATCGGGGCGAAAGCGCAGCAGCACGAGGGCCGGCAATCTCCAACGGGTCCAATTCTTCGCCTGGCCTGCGGGCCGCACAGCGCGCCGCAGCCAACTCATCGCAGAACTTGCGTGAGCCCTCCGCGTATAGCCCGGACGGGAGATTACCGCAATCGGAACCTGCCGGGCAATTCCGCGCCAGTCGCGCCAGCGGTGGAACTGGGCGAGATTGTCGTCGCCCATCAGCCAGACGAAGCGGGTCTTGGGATAGCGGCGGACGAGTTTGTCGAGAGTGTCGGCGGTGTAGCGGGTGCCGAGCCTTGCTTCGATCGCGGTCGGTCGGATCGGCGTGTGGCGCGCGATTTTCCGTGCCGAGGCGAGCCGCGCGGCGAGCGGCGCCATGCCCTCCTCCGGCTTGAGTGGATTTCCGGGCGAGACCAGCCACCAGACCTCATCGAGCCCGAGCGCGCGAAGGGCGTGGAGCGAGATTTGGCGATGCCCGCGATGCGCGGGATTGAACGAGCCCCCGAGGATACCGATGCGTTTCATGGCAGGCGCAGCCCTTCAAGGCCGGGCTTGGCCCGTGCCGCGCACCACCCATTTATATGTCGTCAGCCCTTCGAGCGCGACCGGGCCACGGGCGTGGAGGCGGCCGGTGGAGATGCCGATCTCGGCGCCGAGGCCGAATTCGCCGCCGTCGGCGAACTGGGTGGAGGCGTTCCACATCACGATCGCGCTGTCGACGGTGTTGAGGAAGCGCTCGGCAGTCTGCGCATCTTCGGTGATGATCGCGTCGGTATGGTGCGAGCCATGCGCGGCGATGTGCGCCATCGCGGCCTCGACGCCGTCGACCAGCTTCACCGAGAGAATTGCGTCGAGATATTCGGTGTCCCAGTCGGCGGCATCGGCGGCGGCTGCCCGCGGTTCGAGCGCGCGGACCGTGTCGTCGCCGCGGAGTTCGCAGCCGGCATCGGCCAGCGCGGCCAGGATCGGCGCGGGATCGACGAACCCTTCATCGATGAGCAACGTCTCGGTCGCGCCGCAGATGCCGGTGCGGCGCATCTTGGCGTTGAGCGCGAGATCGCGCGCCATCGCCGGATCGGCGGCGCGATCGATATAGGTGTGGTTGAGCCCGTCGAGATGGGCGAGCACGGGGACGCGCGCCTCGGCCTGGACGCGGGCGACCAAGCCCTTGCCGCCGCGCGGCACCACCATGTCGATCGCTCCCTCGGCGGTGAGCATCGCACCCACCGCGGCACGATCGGTAACCGGCACGAGCTGTACGGCGTCCTCGGGCATACCACCCGCCGCCAGCCCGCGGGCGAGCGCGGCGTGGATCGCGCGATTGCTGCGGATCGCCTCCGAACCGCCGCGAAGGATCGCGGCATTGCCCGACATCGCGCACAGCACACCGGCATCGGCGGTGACGTTGGGACGGCTCTCATAGATGATTCCGATCACCCCGATAGGCACCCGGCGGCGAGTAAGGACCAGGCCGTTGGGCCGCTCGACGCGGTCGATCACGTCGCCGACCGGATCGGGGAGTCCGGACACGGCCTCGACACCGGCGGCCATCGCCTCGATTCGCTTGGCGTCGAGCTTGAGCCGATCGAGCAGCGCGCCCGACAGGCCATGCGCTTCGGCAGCGGCCATATCCTCGGCATTGGCGGCCTGAATCGCGTCCGCATCCGCCCGAATCGCGGCGGCGGCGGTACGTAACGCAGCGGCTTTGGCCGGGGTCGGCATCGCCGCGAGCTTCGTCGCTGCAATACGAGCGCGGGCCGCCATGTCGGCGATCAGGGAAAGAGCGTCGGTCATAGTTCCACGCGCTAGCACGTGCAGCATGAAGCTGGTAGCCAAGGCGCCATGTCGGGGGGAATCGAAGCAGCCGGGGAACTGGCGACGGGGGCATTTCTCGGCCGTGCGGTCGAGCCGAATGCAGGTGAAGGGCATGGCGGAGCGCATTGCCTCTGCCTCAATTGCGGCACCGCGTTGGTCGGATCGCATTGCCATAATTGCGGCCAGGCGGGGCATGTCCACCGCTCGATCCATGCGATCGGGCACGACATCCTCCACGGCGTCTTCCATTTCGAAGGCAAGTTCTGGCGCACCTTGCCGTTGCTGGCCTGGCGACCGGGCGACCTCACGCGCCGCTATGTCGCGGGCGAGCGCGCACGTTTCGTGTCGCCGATGGCGATCTTCCTCTTCTCGATCTTCGCGATGTTCGCCGTGTTCTCCTGGGCCGGAATCTCGGCACCGACCGATCTGGACAGCGGCACGGTGAAGCCCGTCGCCGCGATCGATTTCGCTCGGAAGGAAGCACAGGAGGACGTGGAGACGGCGCAGAAACGGATCGCCGAGGCGAAAACCGACGCGCAACGCGCCAAATATCGCGAACGGCTCGCCGATGCGCAGGAGACTATCGCCGGGCTGGACAAGGCGGCCAAATCGTTGAGCAGCGGCAAGCTCGACGTGACGACGACCGCCGCGCATACCGGCTGGCCCGTACTCGATCATGGCATCGAGAAGTGGCAGAAAAACCCGGCACTGATGCTCTACAAGCTGCAATCGGCGAGCTACAAATTCTCCTGGCTGCTGATCCCGCTCTCGCTACCGTTCCTGTGGGTGCTGTTCTTCTGGAAGCGGCAATACAAGCTTTACGACCACACGGTCTTCATCATCTACTCGATCGCGTTCATGTCGCTCTTCTACATCGTGGTGACGGTGGTCGCCGCGATCGGGCTGGGCGGCGCATGGCTGGGATTCGCCGCGCTACTGCTCCCGTTCCTCCACGTCACGCGCCAGCTGCAACAGGCCTATCGGCTCGGCTGGTTCTCGGCGATCGTGCGCGCCTTGATACTCACCTTCTTCATCAGCTGGATCCTGACGCTGTTCGTGCTGATCCTGGTGGCGCTGGGGATGACCGGCTGAGAGCGGCGTAACGCTCCGATCCCGGCAACAAAAGGCCTCGCCGAACGCTCGGCGAGGCCTTTTTCGTTTGCGCTGGGATCCTGGGTTCAGGCGCCCTGGGGCGTCGGCTGGCCAAACGGACCCTTGGGCTTGCGGATCTTGGGGATCGAGGTGCCTGCGGCAACCGCCGGCTTGGCGCTCGTGCCCGGATCCTGGCGGCCGATATCGTCGCCCGCGATCAACCGCTTGATCTCCTCGCCGGTGAGCGTCTCGAATTCGAGCAGCGCCAGCGCGATCGTGTGCAGCTGGTCGACATGGTCGGTGAGCAGCTGGCGTGCACGCGCGAGGCCCTGCTCGACAAAGCGCTTCACTTCGCTGTCGATCAGCCGCGCGGTCTCGTCCGACATCGGCTTGGACTGCTGCATCGAATAGCCGGTGAAGCTATCCTGAGTGTCGCTGAAATCGAGCGGGCCGACGGCGTCCGAAAGGCCCCATTTGGTGACCATCGACCGCGCGAGCTTGGTCGCCTGCTGGATGTCGCTCGACGCGCCCGAGCTCACCTTGTCATAGCCGAAGATCAGTTCCTCGGCGACACGGCCGCCGAACGCCACGGCGATATCGGCATGCATCTTGTCGCGATGATAGGAATAGCTGTCGCGTTCCGGCAACGGCTGGACCATGCCCAGCGCAAAGCCGCGAGGGATGATCGTTGCCTTGTGGATCGGATCGGCCGTCGGCTCGTGCGCGAAGACCAAAGCGTGGCCGGCTTCGTGATAGGCGGTCATCCGCTTCTCGTCATCGGTCATCACCATCGAGCGGCGCTCGGCGCCCATCAGCACCTTGTCGCGCGCGTCGTCGAATTCCTGCGCGGCGACCAGCCGCTTGCCGCGACGGGCGGCGAGCAGCGCGGCCTCGTTGACCAGGTTGGCGAGATCGGCACCCGAGAAGCCCGGCGTCCCGCGCGCGATGACGCGCGAATCGACGTCCGGCGCCAACGGCACCTTCTTCATATGGACCTGGAGGATCTTGACCCGGCCTTCGATGTCGGGGCGAGGCACCTGGACCTGGCGATCGAAACGGCCCGGACGCAGCAAGGCGGGATCAAGCACGTCGGGGCGATTGGTCGCTGCGACGATGATGATGCCTTCATTGGCGTCGAAACCGTCCATCTCGACGAGTAGCTGGTTGAGCGTCTGCTCGCGCTCGTCATTCTGGTTGCCGAGACCGGCACCACGGGCGCGGCCGACGGCATCGATCTCGTCGATGAAGACGATGCACGGCGCCGACTTCTTGGCCTGTTCGAACATGTCGCGGACGCGGCTGGCGCCGACGCCGACGAACATCTCGACGAAGTCGGAGCCGGAGATCGAGAAGAAGGGGACGCCCGCCTCACCGGCGATGGCGCGCGCGAGCAGCGTCTTGCCGGTGCCGGGGGCGCCGACGAGCAGCGCGCCCTTGGGGATCTTACCGCCGAGGCGCGCGAACTTGGTCGGGTCCTTGAGGAACTCGACGATCTCCTGCAGCTCCTCGCGAGCCTCGTCGATGCCGGCGACGTCGTCGAAGGTCACCTTGCCCTCACGCTGGGTGAGAAGCTTGGCGCGGCTCTTGCCGAAGCCCATCGCGCCCGAGCCCGAATTCTTCTGCATCTGGCGCAGCACGAAGAAGGCGATGCCGAGGAAGAGCAGGAAGGGCAGCGACTGATAGAGGATGTAGAACCATACCGAGGGCTGTTCCTCGGGACGGGCATTGATCGTGACGTTCTTGTCGCGCAGCGTCGAGATGAGCTGGGGATCATAGGGCGCGTTGGTGCGGAACTTGCTGTCGCTCGACAGCGTGCCGGTGATCACCGAGGTATTGCCCGAGCTCGACGCGATGCTCACCGACTTCACTTCGCCGGTCTGCACCTTGTCGAGGAAGGTCGAATAGGCGATCGAGTCGCCGGCGCTCTGGCCGCTCGGGCGATCGAACATGGTGACGAACAGCGCGAGCGCCGCAAGGATGCCCACCCAGATCAGCAGGCTCTTCATCCAGGGGTTGCCCCCATTTTCCGGACCCTGCTTGTCGTTCTCGTTCATGTGCGCTCGTCACCTTTCAGCGTCCAAGATAGGCACGCCACCGTTAATGGCAATGGAACAGGCCCGCAGTTTAGCCAATCAGTGTGATCGCCGCGGCGGGGCAGCGCCGAATCGCCATTGACCATTTTTCGGCGAAGCTTTCACCCCCGCAATCGTACCGGTGTCGCCCGCATCCAACGCGCCGACGAGGCGATCGAGGCCCTGCTCGTGCCACGGCGCTTCGATGCCGCTGGCGGTGCGGACATGTTGGACGGCGTGGCGCACCAGGCGGCGGCGCAGTTCGTAGGGCAAGCCGGCGGGATCGAAGCGTATCTCGGCCCCCTCGGCGACGCAGTGCGCCGCCTCGCGCCGGAACGCCCAATCGAGCGCGTCTTCGGCATGGCGCAGATTCTGCGCCGAGAGTGCGAGCCGCGACGGCACCAGCTCGGGAGAGTCGGCAATCAGGGCGCGGATGCGCGCGCGATCATAGCGCTGATCGGCGTTCGACGGGTCCTGGACGACAGCAATGCCGAGGCATTTCGGCACCGCCGCCAGCTCCTCGCGCGACCAATCGAGCAAGGGCCGTAGGAGTAACGGGCTCGGAGATGACGGCTCGAGCGGCCGCACGCGTCGCATCGCCGCCAGCCCGCCGACCCCGGAGCCGCGGCGCGACCGCATCAGGAACGTCTCGGCGACGTCGTTGCGCTGGTGGCCCAGCGCGACCCAGCGGATATCCCCGGCACGCGCCCAGCGCGCCAGGGCGGCGTATCGCAAGCTGCGGGCGCGTTCCTGCACATTGCCGGCGAACGCCGCGCGTGGCGGCGGGGGCAGGATCGCATGCGCCACGTCGAGCCCAGCACAGAGCGCCGCGACCAGCGCCGCCTCTTCCGCCAATTCGGCGCGCAGGCCGTGATCGAAGGTGGCTGCACGTACGGCACCGGGATAGGCCGCCGCGGCGAGCAGCAGCAGAGCGACGCTGTCCGCCCCGCCCGATACCGCGACGCCAAGGCCACGCTCCGGTAACGGCGGCGCGCCGGTTACCGCTTCCAAATCGCGTCGGAAACGGGCGATCTGCTCCGCGGGCGGAGTCAGCTCATTTGCACTTTTGCGCGGCACGTCCCTCGACGATCCCGGCCTTCATTTCGGCCGAAAGCCGCCCGCCATAGAGCTGATCTAGCTCGGTATAGACCTTGCAGACCTCACTCGCCGGCTTCTTGAGCTTGGTCAGCGCCTGGGCAAGATAATAGAGGCTGTCGGGCGCGCGTTCGCCATTGGGATTCTTCTTGTAATTCTCGTAGAATGCGACAGCGGCGAGGCTCGGCGCATTGGCATCGAGATAGGTGCGGCCGAGCAGATTCTGCGCATAGCTGGCGCGACGGTGCTGCGGATATTTGGTGGCGACGACCTCCAGCTCCTTCCGCGCCTCGGGATAGAGCTTGGCCTGCCAAAGCCGGAAGCCATAGAGATAGCCGTCCTCGGCAGGATCGCCGCTATTGGGCTTTTCGACCGCGGCAACCTGCTGCGCGCGCGCGCCGGTCGGCTTCGCGGCGGGGACTTCGGCAGCGGCAGGCGGCGGGGGGGTGCGCCCTGGGCGGGTCGCCGGACGCGCCGGCTCGGTACCGCCGCCGAGATCGACCGGAACGATTGCAGGATCGCCGCTGCCGCCGCTCCGCGACGATCCGTCTTCGAGCGCCTTCAGCCGTGCATCGGTCGAGCGCTTATACGCCGCGAACGCGTCCTCGATCTGGCGAAGACGATAGCCATCCTGCTCGACCTGGCCGGTGAGCGTCTGTACCGAGCCTTCGAGCGCGGCGACGCGCTGGGTCAGATCGGCGACGGGGCTGCCCGAGGGCGCGCCGGGAACGGTGACATTCGCCTCCGGGGTGATCTGCGGCTCGACGACCTGGCCGGCGCCACCGGGAAATACCTTGCGCTGGACCGCGCGCATCTCGCGCTCGAGCCGATCGACCCGGCCCTCTACGGCGCCGGTCTGCGCCTGTGCAGTGCCGGCGACACCCATCACCGCGACGAGCGCGGCGGCCGAGATCCAGTAACGCATTGCCACCCCCCGGGCTGAAATTCAGAAACCATGCGCATCGCCATAGCTTAGCCGCCGCACCTGTCGCCAGCCTTAAGGCGTGGCGGTGGTGTTTCCGGCCGAAGCGGGCGCCGTGGCGGCGCGCGCCTGGAGTGCCGCGGCAGTCACCTCGACATCGACGGTGCTCGCCGGCGCGCCGAGCGGCGCGGCCTGCGATCCGTTGATCAGCACTTGGAGCTTTTCGGGGCGCCCCGTGCGCGCATGCGGCCGATCCGCACCGGCGGGAACATCGTATCGCTCGCCCGCGGCCATCTCCTTCTCGTAGAGACGCTTGCCGCTGCCATCACTGACGCGCACCCAGACCGAATCATTGGCGACCAGGGTTACCTGGCCACCCGTGGCAACCGGCGCCGTCGGTGCGGCCGCAGGCGCGGTGGCGTTGCCCGGCGCAGCCTGGCTGGCTTCGGGGATCGCGACGCTTTCCACCGGCGCGCCGCCGCGGAACCAGTCGGTGCCGTACCAGAGCCCGACACCGATCGAGACGAGCAACGCGACGACGACGCCGAACCAGGCGAGACCGCTGGGCGGAACGCGCGTGGGATCGGTCATCTCATAGGAAGGTGTCGGCGAGGGCCGCTCCGGCGCGTCGCCAATCTCGGCGCGCACCTGCCTGCCGATCGCGACTTCGTCGACCCCGACCGCCCGGGCATAGGATTTGGCAAACCCCATCGCATAGGTGATCGAGGGAAGCCCGCGATAATTTGCCTGTTCGATCGCTTCGAGATGGCGCTGCGGGATACGCGTCCGCGCCGCGATTTCGGCCAGGTCGACGCCCTGCGCCTCCCGCGCCGCGCGCAGCCTTTCGCCCGCGGTTGCGGGAAACAAGGTCCGATCGTCGGCGGGATCGCCTTCCATGCGTTTCTCTCCGGCGGAAGGGTTGCGGCCCGTTTGGCTCCCGCCTGGCGCGGGTGTCCCTCAGCGGCGTGCGACTGTCAACGCTGGACGGTGGGAAATGACCCTATTGTCATGCCAATTCGACCGAATGCGCGGCCGCCCATTCCTCGATCGCAGCACGCATGCTTTGGGGGGATACGCGAGCAGTCCGCCCATCAGTTCGATCGCACCGGCGCGATCGAGCGAACGCACCATCGCCTTGATCGGCCCGACTGCTGCCGGCGTGATCGACAGGCGATCGATGCCCAGCCCGATCAGTGCGAGCGCTTCGAGCGGACGCCCGCCCATTTCGCCGCAGACCGCGATCGGGACGCCGGCCGCCTGGGCCTGATCGATGACCCGCTTGAGGAAGCGCAGGATCGACGGGCTCAGCCAGTCATAGCGCAGCGCAAGCTTGGGATGCGCGCGATCGGCGGCGAACAGGAACTGGGTGAGATCGTTGGTGCCGACCGAAAGGAAATCGACCCGCGGCAACAGCAGGTCAAGGACTTCGGCGAGCGCCGGCACTTCGAGCATCGCGCCGTAGCGGATCTCGAGCGGGAGCTTCTTGCCGCGCGCGGCGAGCCAGAGCCGTTGCGCCTCGAACAGCGCGCGCGCCGCGTCGAACTCCCAGGGCTCGGATACCATCGGGAACATGATGTTGAGCGTGCGTCCGGCGCCGGCCTCGATCAGCGCGCGGGCCTGCGCCTTCATCAGGCCATCGCGATCGAGCGCCAGGCGCAGCGCACGCCATCCCATCGCCGGATTCTCTTCCTCGCCGTCCTCGTCATGATTGAGATAGGGCAGCGCCTTGTCGCCGCCGATATCGACCGTGCGGAACACCACCGGGCGATCGCCAGCGGCATCGAGCACGTCCTTGTAGAGCCGGCGCTGCGCCTCGCGCTGCGGCAGGGTCGCCGAGACGAGGAACTGGAACTCGGTGCGGAACAGGCCGATGCCATCGGCCCCGGTCAGGTCGAGCGCGGCGAGATCGTCGCGGAGGCCGGCATTGACCATCACGGTGACGCGGTGGCCGTCGGCGGTGACCGGTGCTGCACCCTTCAATCGCGCGAAGGCGGCCCGACGCTTCTGACTGAGCACCAGCTTGGCCTCGAACGCCTCGAGCATCGCCTGGCTTGGGCGGACGAACAGGCTTTCTTCGGCAGTGTCGAGCAGCAGCATGTCGCCTTCGGTGACGAACTGGCGGACATTGCGGACGCGGCCGAGCACCGGCACGCCCATCGCGCGCGCGACGATGGTGACGTGCGCGGTGAGCGAGCCCTCCTCGAGGATCACGCCCTTGAGGCGACGGCGGTCATATTCGAGCAGTTCGGCGGGCCCGAGATTGCGCGCGATAAGGATCGAATCGTGGCGTAGCCCCATCTGCGCGGCGGTGCCGAGCTGGCCCGAAACGGTGCGCAGCAGCCGGTTCGACAGATCCTCGAGATCGTGCATCCGATCCCGGAGCAGCGGATCGTCGATCTCGCGCATGCGCTGACGGGTGCGCTGCTGCACGCGCTCGATCGCCGCCTCGGCGGTAAGGCCACTGTCGATCGCCTCGTTGATCCGGCGCGACCAGCCTTCGTCATAGGCGAACATCTTGTAGGTCGCGAGAACCTCGTCATGCTCGCCGCCACCGCCGAATTCGGCCTGGCTTGCCATCCGATCGATCTGCTCGCGCATCTTGTCGAACGCGGCATAGACGCGGTGGCGCTCCGCCTCGGTATCCTCGGCAACGGTATGCTCGATGACGATCCGCGGCTGGTGGAACACCGCGACGCCCGCGGCCATCCCCTCGACCAGCTTGAAGCCGTGGAGATGCGTCGCCGACGTCGGCTTGAGGTTCGCCGAGGGCGCGCCGGTCGCGTCGATCAGATCGGCGTTGGCGATCAGTTCGGACAGCACCATCGCGACGGTCTGCAGCGCCTCGATCTCGACCTCGGCATAGCGCCGCGGATCGGCGTGCTGGACGGCGAGCACCCCCACTGCGCGCTCGCGCCTGATGATCGGCACCCCGGCAAAGCTGTGGAAGCGATCCTCGCCGGTCTCGGGTCGATAGGCGAAGTCGGGATGCGTCGTGGCCTCGTCGAGGTTCAGCGTCTCGACATTCTTCGCGATCGTGCCGACCAGGCCCTCGCCGAGCGCGAGCTTTGTGACGTGCACCGCTTCCTGCGCCAGCCCGCGCGTGGCGAACAATTCGAGCAACCCCTCGCGCAAGAGATAGATCGAGCAGACCTCGCTATCGAGCGTGGTGCCGATGATCTCGGCGACCGAATTAAGCTTGGATTGCGCGGGCAAGCGCTTCGCCATCACGTCGTGGAGGCGCGTAAGGATTTCGCGGGCGGAGGCGGCGGCAGTCAGGGCCATGCACCCCGGCTAACAGATTGCATCCGCCCGCGCCATCGGTCCCGGCGATAGGGGAAAGGTCGCCGCCTGGGATCGGCAGCAAGGGAGCGCCGCGACGCTTCGATCGAACTCTTGTCCGCGCTTGTACTGTATGTCATACAGTGTGTGTCATACACGATATGAGACATGGTAATGCCGCTCGAGGAAGACCTGTTCGAGAAGCTGCGCGTCGAATTGCGGCGGGGCTCGCTGGTGCTGGCAGTGCTCGGCGCGCTGCGCGAGGAACGCTATGGCTACACGCTGCGCACCAGCCTGGAGGAAGCCGGGCTGCCGATCGACGAAGGCGCGCTCTATCCGCTGCTCCGCCGGCTCGAAGCACAGGGGCTGCTGACCAGCGAGTGGCGCGAGGACGCCAAGCGCAACAAGCGCTTCTACCGGCTCACGTCCGTGGGTCTCACCGTGCTCGGCCAGCTGCTCGCCGAATGGAACGCCATTTCGGAATCGATCCTCCGTCTCACGCAGGGAGACAAGTGATGGACCTCATCGAACGCTATCTCGGCGCGGTGCGCTGGAACCTGCCGGCCGACAAGGCCGACGACATCGTCGCCGAACTCGCCGACCTGATCGCCGCGCGGATCGAAGATCGCGAGGGGGCGCTGGATCGCTCGCTGACCCGCGGCGAGATCAGTGCCCTACTCAAGGAGTTCGGCCACCCGCTCGCAGTGGCCGGGCAATATCATGGTCAGCGTTCGCTGATCGGAGCCGAGGTGTTTCCTTTTTACTGGTTCGTGCTCAGGATCGTGCTCGTCGTGATCGCCGCGATCGAGGCAGTGCAGATCGGCGGCGGGATCGTTGTCGGCCAGCATTTCATGCAGGCACTGATCCAAGGGGGTGGCAACCTGATCCATTCGCTGATCTACAATGCCGCGCTGGTGACGATCGGCTTCGCGGTGATCGAGCGTACCCGCTGGCTCGACGAGTATCTCGCAAAGTGGAAGCCCGAGGAACTGCCCGACCTCTCCAAGCTTCGCCTCGACCTGCCGCCGCGTAAGCGCTGGGAGCCGGTGATCCAGATCGCCTTTTGCCTCGCCTTCCTGGCCTGGTGGGCCGGCGCCCTCCCGATCCTCCTCGTACCGCACGACGCCAAGATCGACGTCGTCGGTGCGCCGGTATGGACTGCGCTCTACTGGCCGGTGATCGCGTTGGTTTCGGCTCGCCTGCTCCTCAGCCTGGTCGCGATGCTCCGCCCCGCCTGGAAACCGCTGCGTGCCGCGCTGATCCTTGGCTGCACCGCCGGCACGCTGCTGATCGCCAAGGTGCTGCACGAGGCCACGCGCATCGTGATCGTCACCGGTAGCGATCCCGACAAGGTCGCCCAAGTCCAGCAAGGACTCGACAAGGGCCTGCAGATCGTCGTGATTGCAGTCGCCGCGCTCTCGGCGATTGAGTGTGCCAAGGAGCTGTGGCAGCTATATCGCGAGCGCTGACCGACGCGAGCCCCGGAGGAAAGCTTCATGCCTAAGATCCTTTCCGCCGAGCCCCAGCTCTTCGTTACCGATCTGGACGCCGCGCTTGCCTTTTACCGCGACGGACTCGGCTTCACGCTCGCCTTTACCTACGGCGCGCCGCCCTTTTACGCCCAGGTGGCTCGGGGCGGCGCACGCCTGAATCTGCGTCTCGCGAGCGGACCAGTCTATGACCCCGGCTTTCGTGCGCGCGAAAGCGACGCGCTGGCCGCGACGATCGCTCTCGACCAAGCGCAATCGCTGTTCAACGAATTCGAGTCGGCCGGCGTGGCGATGCACCAGCCGCTCCGCACCCAACCCTGGGGGGCACGCACCTTCATCGTCCGCGATCCCGACGGCAATTTGATTGCCTTTGCCGCCGCGGGCTGAACTCAGGCCGCGCGCTTCTCCAGCGCGTGCGCCGCCTCAGCCATCAATGTGGCGAGGATCTCGGCGACAGGCTCTTCCTTGGTGACCATGCCGACCGACTGACCCGCCATCACGCTGCCATGCTCGACATCGCCGTCGATCACGGCGCGGCGCAGCGCGCCGGCCCAATAATGCTCGATCTGGAGCTGGGCCTCCATCATCTCGACCTTGCCCTCGTCAAGCAGCTGGGCGACTTCGCGCTGCTTGGCGGTGAACAGCTCGCCCGCGGCATTCTTGAGCGCGCGCACCGGGATGACCGGCAGCCGCGGATCGATCTGGACGCTGGCGGTGGCGTCGCGGGCCGAGGCGCGGATGAACGCCTTCTTGAAATTGGGGTGCGCGATGCTCTCGGTCGCGCAGACGAAGCGCGTGCCGAGCTGGACGCCGGCGGCACCCATGTCGAGATAGCCGGCGATCGCCTCGCCGCGGCCGATCCCGCCGGCGACGAACACCGGCACTTGCTCGGCGACGACCGGGAGAATTTCCTGGGCGAGCACGCTGGTCGAGACCGGGCCGATATGGCCGCCGGCTTCCATGCCCTCGACCACCAGCGCATCGACGCCACTGCGGATCAGCTTCTTGGCGAGGCTGAGCGCGGGCGCGAAGCAGATCAGCTTGGCGCCGAATGCCTTGATCGCGTCGAGGCTGCCGGCCGGCGGCAGCCCGCCTGCGAGCACGACATGGGTGACGCCGTGTTTCTTGCAGACCGCGATCAGATCGAGCAGCTGCGGGTGCATCGTGATCAGGTTGACGCCGAACGGCTTGTCGGTGAGCACCTTGGTGGCGGCGATTTCCTGGTCGAGCAGGTCTGCCGTCATCGCGCCGCACGCGATCAGGCCGAAGCCGCCGGCATTGGACATCGCCGCGACGAGATTGCGCTCGCTCACCCACGACATCGCGCCGCACAGGATCGCGACCTCGGAGCCCAGAAATTCGCGTCCCCGCGCCATGCGGCGCTCCAGGCGCTCGGCGCCGATCGTGCTAGCTGTCGTCATCGCGGCAGGCCTAGCCGCGCGCGGCGCTCCGGAGCAAGCCCTTCCGGCGCGTCACTTGTTGGTGATCGTATAGTCGATCCGGATCAGCACCCATTCGCCGACCTTGAGCACGCGGCCGACCCGGGGCGGGCGGACGAGGAACTGGAACGCCGCCTGGCGCACCGATCCGGCAAGCCCGCTGCCCCGCGTCTCGCCGATCTCGTAGCAATCCTCAACCCGATTGCGCGCGACCGTCCGGCAGGCGACTTCGCCAAAGCCCGAAGTGCGCGCGCGATATTGGGAGATATAGGGCTGGAGCTCGGCATGGGTCGGTTCGCGGACCCATTCGGCGACATAGAGCTTCTCGCCATTCTTGCCCTTCACGCTGGCGACGTCGCTGTCGCCGGCGCTGCCGCCGCCGCTGCTCTTCGCGGCATCGCCAGTATCGGTGGCCGCGCTGGCGTCGGCCGGCGCGGATTGCATCTTGGCGATATCCGCCGCGGCATATTCGCGCCGCGTCATCCGTACGAAGCTGGGCGGCGACGCCGGGTTCGGCACCACGACGACCGGCGGCGGCGGTGGCGTCTCGGGCGGCTTGGGCTGGGGCACCGGCGCCTTTTCGCGGGCGGCGGGCGTGCTGGCACGCGCCTTTTGCGGTGTCTTTTCGGGTTCGTCCGCGGCGCCGCGCGGCGTCTCTATCCCGAACACCGTCGTCTTGGGCGGCGGCTTCTTCTCGGGGAGGACCGGAGCGATCCACAGCAACAGGAGCGCGAGGAGAAGCTCGATCGCGAGCGCGAGGAAGAACGCCGCGCCGCGGCGGCCGAGCGATTCCCGCAACCGTTCAGGAAGCACTAGGCGCATGGAAAGAGGCTGTGACCCCGCGGCAATTCATCACGCGGGAGATCCGCATCAGATTGGGCAATGCCCGCCCTGTACGGCGGGAAAACGACCGAAAAATGTCGGGATGTTTCCGTGCGTCAGGCGGCGACATCCTCGGCATCGAGGCCATAGGCGGTGTGCAGCACGCGCACCGCAAGCTCGGTATAATCCTCTTCGATCAGCACCGAGACCTTGATCTCGCTGGTAGTGATCGCCTGGATGTTGATCCCGCGCTCGCCCAGCGTCTTGAACATCGTCGCGGCGACGCCGGCATGACTGCGCATCCCGACGCCCACCACCGAGATCTTGGCAACGCGCGTGTCGTGGGTGAGATCGGCGAAACCGATCGTGCCCTTGGCCTGGTTGAGCGTCTCGAGCGAGCGCGCCAGATCGGCTGCCGGCACCGTGAAGGTCACGTCGGTGGCGCTCGCCGAACCCGCGCTTTGGTGCGCGATGTTCTGGATGATCATGTCGACGTTGATGTTGGCATCGGCGAGCGGGGTGAAGATCGAAGCCACGGCGCCGGGCTTGTCGGGCACCGCGGTCAGCGTGATCTTGGCTTCGTTCTTGTCGTGCGCGATGCCGGTGATGAGCTGGCGTTCCACGTCCTGTATCTCCTCTTCGCCGACGATCATCGTGCCGGGCAATGTATCCGCCATCGGCGCGTCGTCGCCGGTGAACGACGACAGCACCTGAACCCGGACATTTTCCTTCATCGCGAGCCCCACCGATCGCGTCTGGAGCACCTTGGCCCCGACGCTGGCGAGCTCGAGCATTTCTTCGTACGTCACCTTCTTGAGCTTGCGCGCCCGGGGCACGATGCGCGGATCGGTGGTGTAGACCCCGTCGACATCGGTGTAGATGTCGCAGCGATCGGCCTTGATCGCTGCCGCCACCGCCACTGCCGACGTATCCGATCCGCCGCGACCCAGCGTCGTCACCCGCCCCTCGTGCACGCCCTGGAAGCCGGGGATGACCGCGACATTGCCGTCGGCCAGGCTGGCAAGCAGCGGCCCGGTCTCGATGTCGCCGATCCGCGCCTTGGCGAAGGCGTCCGAGGTGTGGACGGGAAGCTGCCAGCCCAGCCACGAGCGCGCGGGCACGCCGGCGGCCTGAAGGGCGACCGCGAGCAGGCCGCTGGTGATCTGCTCGCCGGCCGAGACGACGACGTCATATTCGCGCGGATCGTAAAGCGACGAGGCTTCGCGGCAGAAACCGACCAGCCGATCGGTCTCGCCGGCCATCGCCGAGACGACCACCGCGACCTGATTGCCGGCGTCATGCTCGCGCTTCACCCGCGCCGCGACGCTGCGAATGCGTTCGATCCCGGCCATCGAGGTGCCGCCGAACTTCATCACGATACGTGCCATGGCGGGTCTTGTGCTTCCGGGCCTTGGGGAGGAGAGACGCGCCTGATAGGAGGCGGCCATGGCGAACGCAACCAAAGCAACTATTGACCGGCGTGAAGCTGAGCATTTCGGCAAGCTTGCGGCCGATTGGTGGAACCCCAAGGGATCGTCGGCGATGCTCCACCGGCTAAACCCGGCTCGGCTGGCCTATATCCGCGAGGCCGTGGACGCGCATTTCGACGGCGACGGCATGTCGTTCACGCCGCTCGCCGGCAAGACCGCGGTAGATGTGGGCTGCGGTGCCGGGCTGCTGACCGAGCCGCTTGCCCGGCTGGGCGCGAAGGCCACGGGGGTCGATGCGGCGCCCGAGAATATCGGCGCGGCGCGGGCGCATGCGGCGGCCTCGGGGCTCGACATCGACTATGTCGCGGGCGGCATCGAGGAGCTGGCGGGTCGCAGCTTCGACCTAGTCGTGTCGATGGAAGTGATCGAGCATGTCTCCGATCCCGCTGCGTTCGTCGCCGGGCTGGCCGGGGTGCTGGCGCCGGGCGGGCTGATGATCCTGTCGACGCCGAACCGGACGCTGCTTTCCCGGCTGGCAATGATCACGCTAGGCGAAGGCAGCGGCGCGATCCCCAAAGGCACGCACCGTTGGGACCAGTTCCTCACCCCCGAGGAACTGACCGCGCTGCTGGAAGGCGCCGGGCTGCGGGTGACCGACCGCCGGGGGCTGAGCTTCTCGCCGGCGCGCGGCTTCGTCACCAGTGTCAACGAGGCGCTCGACTATCTGGTTACGGTGGTTCGCGCCTGAGCCTGACCCGAATTATTGGCCCATGTCGAAGATCGCGACCGGGCCGAGATCGATGACCTGCTTGCCGGTGTTGAGATGGAAGGCGGCGCTGATCGCGCCGGCGGCGTAATCCTTGTCGGCCTTGCCGGCGAACTGGAGGAACTGCCACTAGGTGGTGAGGTCGAACGGCTTGCCGAACAGCGCCGTGTAGGGGGCCGCCGCGATCTGAAGCTGGGCGGGGAGCTTGGCAGCGGCAATATCGCCCTTGGCGAGCTTGGCATAAAAGGCGACGACCAGTCGGTCGCCGGCCTTGACCGGCTTGAGCAGCGGGACATTGGCACCAGCTGCCCAGGGATCGCCCACCCCCGTCACCGCGATATGCAGCGCCTTGCCGCCCTGAACCGCCTTGTCGCCGATCAGCTTTGGCGCAGGCGTGACCCCGTAAATCTGGAAGCTCGCAGGATTGGTGTTGTTGACCACCTTTTCCGCAAGCGCATCGTCGCTCGATTTCGAATCCTGGGCGATGCCCGGCGCGGCGAAGAGCGCAGGCACGGCGGCGCCTAGCGCGAGTGCGATCCGCAAGTTCATGAGTCCCCTCCTTATATTTTGATAAGGAGACTATGCCGCGCGGCGGCGCCGTCAACGGCTAAACGCGCAGGCTCAAAACAGCCTGCCACCATTTGGCACAGGCGTGGTCGGCGCGAACAACACGACCCTGCCCTCTGCATCGGGGAAGCCGAGGGTGAGCACTTCGGACATCATCGGGCCGATCTGGCGCGGCGGGAAATTGACCACCGCCGCGACCTGCATGCCGGGAAGGTCCTCGAGGGCGTAGTGTTCGGTGATCTGCGCCGAGGAGCGCTTGCGGCCGAGCACCGGACCGAAATCGATGAGCAGCCGGTAGGCAGGCTTGCGCGCCTCGGGGAAGGGAAGCGCCTCGACGATCGTGCCGACGCGGATGTCGACGGCGAGGAACTGGTCGAAGCCGATGACGGGCGCGGCCTGGGCGGCGGGATCATGAGTGACGTGCATGACCCGCCCTTATCGCGCCGGCCCGGCCTCCGCCAAGGCTTGCTCCACGACCGCCGGGCGCGCCTCTTCGCCCAATTGCTCCATCGTGCATTGGCGCGGTGCCTTGTCGGGCCGCCAGCGCAGCAGGCCGGTGCCATGGCGGAAGCGGCGGCCGGTGACGTGATCGTAGCGGACCTCGACGACCAGCTCGGGGCGCAGCGGCTGCCACTGCGCGGAACGCTCGGTCGACCAGCGGCTGGGGCCGCCGGGGGCGTCGCCGGTGAAGCCGGGCGCCTCGACCAGCGCCTCGAGCCGCTTGGTGAGATCGGGGCGATCCTTCGCCGAAATCGCCGAAGTGAAGCCGACATGATGGAGCAGCCCGGCATCGTCATAGAGGCCGAGCAGCAGCGAGCCGACTTCGCGCTTCTTCGCGGCATAGCGGAAGCCGCCGACGACGCAGTCCGCGGTGTGCTGTCGCTTGATCTTCACCATCGCGCGCTCGCCGGGCTGATAGGCTTCATCGCGACGCTTGGCGATGACGCCGTCGAGCGCGCCGCCGGTGCCGGCGAGCCAGCGTTCGGCAGTCGCGCGATCCTCGGTCATCGGCGAGAGCCGCAGCGTCTCCGACCGGTGCGCGGCGTAAAAGGCTTCGAGCGCGGCGCGGCGTTCGGACAGCGGGCGATCGGCAAGGCGCGCGTCGGCGCTTTCGAGGCAATCGAACAGCATCAGCCGCGCCGGCGTTTCGGCGGCGAGTTTCCGCACGCGGCTCTCGGCGGGATGGAGGCGCATCTGAAGCGCCTCGAACGACAGAGTCGGGCCAATCGGAATGATCAGTTCGCCGTCGAGCACGACTCGCTCGACCGACAGCGCGGCGATCGCCGCGGCGACGTCGGGGAAATAGCGCGCCAGCGGCTTGCCCGATTTGGAGATCAGCGCGACCTCCTCACCCCGCTTGAAGACGAGGCAGCGAAAGCCATCCCATTTGGGCTCGAACTGCCAGCCATCGCCCTCGGGCAGCGCCTCGACGAGCTTGGCCTCCATCGGCGCGAGCGTGTCGAAGCTCAGCGGCCGGCTCCGCGATGGCAGCGTGTGGCGAAGGGCATGCTCTCTCTCCTCGTAGCTGAACGCCCTTGCGTCCGCCGCGATCCGCACAGTCCTTGCCGATCCCGTCGACCCGAGCGGTTGACGGCGGAGCGGCGGTTGCCGCAAGGGGCGGCGATGGGGGACGTCAAGCTGCATCCGAGCTGGCTCGCGCCGCTGCAAGGCGAGTTCGACGCGCCGTACATGGCGGCGCTGCGGGACTATCTGGTCGCCGAAAAGGCTGCGGGGAAGCGCATCTTCCCGCCCTCGCGCAACTGGTTTCGCGCGCTCGACCTGACGCCGCTGGAAGATGTGCGCGTCGTCATCCTGGGCCAGGATCCCTATCATGGCGAGGGCCAGGCGCACGGGCTGTGCTTCTCGGTCCAGCCCGGGGTGCGCACGCCGCCAAGCCTGGTCAACATCTACAAGGAGCTGCGCAGCGACCTGGGCATCGAGCCGGCGCGGCACGGCTTTCTGGAGCATTGGGCCAAACAAGGCGTGCTGCTGCTCAACGCGGTGCTGACCGTGGAGATGGCCAAAGCCGGCGCGCACCAGGGCCGCGGCTGGGAGCGGTTCACCGATGCAGTGATCCGGCTGGTCAACCCCAAGCCCGAGCCCGTGGTGTTCCTTCTGTGGGGTAGCCACGCCCAGAAGAAGGCGGCGTTCGTCGATTCGATCGAACGCGGCGGCCGGCACCTCGTGCTCAAGGCGCCGCACCCCTCGCCGCTCTCGGCCTATGCAGGCTTTTTCGGCAGCGGACATTTTTCCAAGGCCAATGCCTTTCTCGCGCAGCATGGCCAGAAGCCGATCGACTGGGCGTTGCCGACTCACCCTCTGGACAGCAGCGGCGAAAAGACGGAAGCCTAAGCACTTGAACGCGTGGGGAGAAGTTTGGTGAAGAGTAAGCGTTTTGCCTCTGCCCTGAGCGCACTGGCATTGCTTTCGGCCTGTGGCGGCGGCAGCGGCGGAACGGTGCGCGCGCCCGGCGGCGGGTCGACCGGAAGCGCGCCCACCCCGACGCCGAGCGTCGCCGGGTGCAGCCTGCGCGAACGCCAGGACTGGGCGCGGGCGCAGCTCAACGAATGGTATCTCTTCCCCGAGACGCTGCCCGCCAGCCTCGACCCCACCCCTTATTCCAGCGTCGAGGACTATATCGACGCGCTGACCGCGACGGCGCGGGCACAGCACAAGGACCGCTATTTCACCTATCTCACTTCGATCGCCGAGGAGAATGCCTATTATTCCTCGGGATCGAGCGCCGGCCTTGGCGTGCGGCTGGCGACCGACGGGGTGAGCCGTCTCGCGGTCAGCGAGGCGTTCGAGAACGCTCCGGGCTATACCGCCGGGCTGCGCCGCGGCACCGAGATCCTGGCGATCGGGACGAGCGCGGGCAATCTGCGCACGGTCGCCGCGATCATGGCGGCATCTGGCACCGCCGGGCTGAGCGACGCGCTGGGCCCCGACACCGCCGGCACCGCCCGCGTGCTCCAGATTGCCGATGCGAGCGGCACTCGCAACGTCACCGTAACCAAGGCCGATTTCGAGCTCCAGCCGCTGTCGAGCGACTATGGCTGGAAGATCCTCAACGATGGCGGCGCCAAGGTGGGCTATGTCAACCTGCGCACCTTCATCACCACCGCCGACGCGCAATTGCGCACTGCCTTCGCCCAGTTCCGCGCCAATGGCGTGACCAACTTCGTCGTCGACCTGCGCTACAATGGTGGCGGGCTGATCTCGATCGCCGAGACGCTGGGCGACCTGCTGGGCGGCGGGCACCCGACCACCGACGTGTTCGACTATGTCAGCTTCCGCCCTGAAAAGGCCGCGGAGAACAGCACCCGCTTCTTCCAGCCGCAGCCGCAATCGGTGGCCGCCACCAAGATCGCATTCATCGGCACCGGCGGCACCGCCTCGGCCAGCGAGCTGGTGATCAACGCATTCCTCCCCTATCTCCACGCCAATGTCGGGCTGATCGGCAGCAACACCTATGGCAAGCCGGTGGGCCAGATCGCGCTCGACAAGCCGGCCTGCGACGACCGGCTGCGCGTGATCGCGCTGGCAGTGCAGAATAGCCAGCGCCAGGGCGGATACTATACCGGGCTCGCCGGCACGGTGGAGGCGAGCTGCCGCGCCGATGACGACATCTCCCGCCCGCTCGGCGACCCGCAGGAAGCCTCGCTCCGCTCCGCGCTCGACTATCTCGCCGGCCGCAGCTGCACCGCGATCACCGCCACGGCGACGGGCCAGAGCACGCTGGCGCTGCGGACCACCGACGTCGCCAAGACGCTGCTCAGCCCCGAGCGTCCGACCACCCCGCAGCGCGAAGTGCCCGGGCTGTTCTGAGCCTCACTCGGCCTGGCCGGCGCGGTTCTTGAGCAGCGCAATCACCCGCTGGCCAGGCTTGAGGAAACCGTTTGCGTCGAGCGCATATTCCTGGAGATCGCGGCCCAGCGACACCGTGTCGCCGACATTGCCGCCGAGCACCCGGACGACGTCGGGGGTGACTTCGACGACGATGTCCGAATGGCTGACGAACTGGCTGTGGTTCTCTGCATAGGAATAGCTGAAGCTGTTGCGGCCGCGATTGCGCAGGATGATATCGCCCAGTTCGGGCGTCTTCTCGTCGAGGCGATAGCCCCAAAAGGGCTTGTCGAGCCGATGGGTGACGCGCGCCTTGATCGCATTGTTGCCGAACACCGAATGGCTCCCGGCGAACTGGAATTTGGCATAGGCCGGTCCGGCGCGGCGGACGACCCAGGAGATGAACGCCGCCGACCACGGCACGTCATCGCCGCCGGGATAGCGGCTGCGCCCGTCCCAGGGCTCGCCGATCGCCGCCCACATCTCGCGGACATAGCCGCAATAGGGATCGGCCTTCTCGTCGCCCCGCCCCTTATCGAAGCGGCGCCATTCGGCAAAGGCGGCGGCGAGCAGCGCCTCGACCTCCGGGCGGGCGGCGGGGCGCAGATATTTGCCGAAGACATGGCCTTCCTCGGCACCGGCGCGGACATGCCGCCAGCCGGCGACCGGCGAGGCGCCGAGATCGGTGACGGCCTCGCCGATCGTGAGATCACGCAGAATCGCGCCATTCGGCTTCTCGCGCAGGCGCAGGCCATCGGTCGCGACGTAGCGCGTCGCGGCCTCTGCGACGGGCGCCGGCGACGGCGTGGCCGTGCCGCCGCCCAGCGTCGCATCGTCCTTGGCCGACCAGGCGATGCTGCCGTGCCCGGCCTCGTCGACCTGGAACGCGCCGAGGCCGTGGCGCGGCACGCGCACGACGTTGCGATCATAGCCGATACCCGTCGGAGCATGGATCTGCTCGGGGGGCAGCTGGCGCATCGCCCAATTGTTCGAATAGAAGAATTGCTCGGTGCCGAGAAAGCCACGCGACATCGAGATCCACGGGATCTCGATCAGCCCTTCGCCGAGCAGCTTCGAAAGCACCGCGCCGCTGCCATAGCCGCCGATGCGGAAGCTGCCGCCCAGCGTCGCCTTGATCGCGGCGAAATGGTCGACGATCGGCCCGTCGATCTCCACGGCGCTGTAATCGGCGTCGACCGCAAACAGGATCGTGCCGCGGCCATCGGCAGGCTGGCCGACCCGCTTGGCAAAGTCGATCGCGCTGCGTGCATTCGCCGCGCCGATCGTCTTGGAGAAGTTCGACAGATCGCGGCTGCTGTCCTGGAAGACCGGCAGGATCGCGAAGCCTTGCTTGGAAATCGCCTTGGCTTCTTCGGGGGTGATCGTCTTGGGCCGCGCCGAGGACGCATAATAGCGCACCACCGTATCGACGCCGCTCGCGCGCAGGAATGCGAGAAAGGCCTGGCCGGCGCTGGTGTTGAGCCGCGTGCTGACATCGGCAACTGCCCAACCGTCTGCCCGCGCGAAATCTTCCTTGTACGACATGAAAACCCCCGTTTGCTTGTCGAGTCGAAGTATCGGCTATATGAAGTTACCCCATATCATGGTTAGCGGACAGCATTGCTGCCCGTAGATCGCGCGACTCCCGGCATTTAACTTTAGTCGTCCGGGCAATGAATCAAATATCACTAAGGCGACGCTCGTGTTGACGTGGCGCGCACGCCGCATCAAAACGCTGATGCCGGCGGCAACTAGAGTGCTGCACTCGCATGCCGAGCCAATGCCGCGGAGTCGTGCGCCTCAGTGACGCTTGAAATATTGGACGTCGCGCTCGTGCTGCTGCGCCGCTTCCTTCGTGTCGAAGGTGCCCAGATTGCGGCGCTTGCCGGTGTCCGGGTTCTTCTTGCGCGAATAGAGGCGGTATTGCCCCGAGGCGAGCTTGCGGATCATCGCCGTGAAACGCGTGCTGCGGGCGGCGGTTTCGCGCGGCTCGGTTGACAATATTGACGCGACGAGCGGGTTTCGCGCCGGAAGCGCCTGGAGCGCATCGCCGAAGCGGCCACCAAGCGCCCGCAAGGCGCCGGCGGCGCGCCTTGCCCGCCGCACCTGCGCGCCCCCGGCGCGACACCTGTGCGCCTGCGGCGCGGCAACTGTGCGCCCATGGTGCGCTGGCGGCGCCCCTCCTGCGCGTCATTTCCGCACCGATGCGGCAACGGGAGCGCCTCCCGACCGCGGCGCGGGCGCGGCGCGGGGCTCGGATGCAAAGGGATCGGGTGCGAAGGGATCGGCGAGCCGATCGGCATGGAGGGCGAGCACGCGGCTCCACGTCTGCGCGAACACCGTTCCGGCGAGACGGCGGCGGAGGCGGTGCGCGCTCGATCGCGACATGCCGGCCGCCGTGGCGGCGCGCGCGACGCTGCCGCTTTCGAGCAGCGCCGCCAAGAAGATGCGCTGCCTGGCCGGCGTCCAATGCGCACGCGGCGGCGCCGCCTCGACAGGGGGGTTGGGACGAGCCGCGGGCGCGGGGCGCGCATGCGGCGGGTTGCGGTTTGGCTGGTTTTCCATCCGGCAGGATGGAGCAGCCAAAATCCTATCGCGAAAGCCGCTGTTGGATCGATTTGCCCGGCAGTGTTGCCGCCGGGCATCCATCAGCCGCCTCAGCCGCGCGGCGGCGGCAGCGCGCGGGTGCCGCGTGCGGCGCGGACGATCGGCGGCACCGAGAGCAGTATCGCCGCGACCAGCCCGCCCACCGCAAGCAGCCCGAGCGGCGTGGCGCGCACTTCGCTTTCCATCACGAAGCTGCCGGCGCGCAGCGTGGCGCGCGCGGTCTGCGGGGCGATGAGGGGATGTTCGGAGTCCATCCCGGCGATTTAAGGCGCGGCGGGCGCGGGCGCCAGCCCGGAGGCGGGTTCGGCACGGCGATCGGCATGGAGCAACCAGCCGAGCACGGCTGCCCCCAGCAGCAAGGCGGGGACGTCACCGACCAGGTGTCCGCGATGCATCGGCGCGCCAAAGGACTGCGCCGCCATGATCGCGGCATGGAGCACGCTCGACCAGATCGCGAACTGGATGAGCGACCGATGCGCCTGCGGATCGGCCGCGGCGCGGATCAGGAAGATGCCGAGCGTCAGATAGACGCCGACGATCATCAGGAAATAGTTCGACGCGGCGGGCGAACCAGTGTGCCACGCCCAGCCCGCGGGCCAGACGATCGCGAGCGGATAGAGCAGGCAGCACGTGGCGCCGAAGACGAGCAGCGCGGCCTGGAGCAGCTTGTGAATGGTCATGATCGGTCCCCCTGCGCGGGATCGGACGCGAATTGCGCAGCCAATTCCACGCGTTGCGCGACGATGTCTGGCCGGCAATACCGCGTAGAACTAGTCGTTACGCAAGTAGCGGTTTTGAGATACCGTAGCCTCTGCGAGTCGCCAAGCAATTATTCCTGTCGGCCAACTCGACGGGCATCGATCAGTCTTGAAGAGGAGATCTTGTCATGCAGGGCATGTCGAGTGGAAACATCTATAGCGGCTATAATTCATCGAGCGGACCGACCTATTCTTGGGAATGGCGGATCGACCCTACTTACACCGTTGCCGAAGTCGTGCCCTATCAGATCAGCGGCGGCGGGCTGCACCGGGTGGGCATTGCCGGCTATCGCCGCCGGCCGACGCCGGGCGGCGCGGAAGAGGCCGTCAATTTCGGGAGTTGGCCCAACTGGCCGGGCATCCTCTATATCGACAGCTGCTCTGCAGTGACCTTCGCTAGCGCGGTGGGCGCGTCGCAGGAACTGCGCGCCGCCTGCAATCTGATGTTCTGGTGAGGGAGGCAGTCATGGTGAACTCGCGAACCCCGGCGCAAGGCCCGGAAGTCCAGTCCGTCGGCCGCGCGCCGGCCGCCAGCTTCGATCGGCTGGCGATCGTCTATGACCGCGGCAGCGGCGAGGTGCGGCACGTCCACCGCCTGACCTCGAGCGAAAGCGGGGTGAAGCTGGCGGAAGCCGATCTGCGCAGCGACGCGCTGCGCCACGCCGAGCAGTTCCACGGCCGCGGCGACCTGGCCCAGGCCGAGGTCACGCTGGCCGAAGTCCATGAATGGCGGCCCGACCGGGCACATTGGGTGGATGGCGAAGGCCGGCTGCGCAGCGAGCGGCGCGAGCGCGGTTAGCCCGGGATGCCGGGCGCGCGCAAGCGTGCCCGGCATCGCCGCCCGCAAGGCAATGCCGGCAGCGCGACGATCTGCGCCTGTATGTGGGGCGGCTTGGCCATGACGTAGAGCGGGTTGCGGGCGCGCATGGCGCAGCCATAGCAGAGCCGCGGATACCGCGCGAAGGGTCGGTTCCGCGCACAGCCCGCCGGGTGCCAAACCGGGCGAGCACCCTGCGGGACAGTTGGCCGCGCTTTCCGCCTAGTCGTGCTCCCTACCCCCAGCGCCCATGTACAGCTCGCTGCCGGTATCGCGGAACACCTTGCTCATCTCTTCCATCCCCTTGAGCGCCGCGGCCTTGCTGGCGGCGGCGGTTTCCGCGCCGGTGGGGCCGGTGGCGATAAAGCCTTCGACGCCCTGGTTCTGCTTGCTCGCGAAGTCCCGCACTTCCTGGCTAATCTGCATCGAGCAGAATTTGGGGCCGCACATCGAGCAGAAATGCGCGGTCTTGGCGCCCTCTGCCGGCAAGGTCTGGTCGTGATATTCCTCCGCCGTGTCGGGATCGAGCGACAGGTTGAACTGGTCGCGCCAGCGGAACTCGAAGCGGGCCTTTGACAGGGCGTTGTCGCGGACCTGCGCCGCAGGGTGCCCCTTGGCGAGATCGGCGGCGTGGGCGGCGAGCTTGTAGGTCACCACGCCGACCTTGACGTCGTCGCGGTCGGGGAGGCCGAGATGCTCCTTGGGGGTGACGTAGCAGAGCATCGCCGTGCCGTACCAGCCGATCATCGCGGCGCCGATGCCGCTGGTGATATGGTCGTAGCCCGGGGCGATATCGGTGGTGAGCGGCCCCAAGGTGTAGAAGGGCGCCTCGCCGCAGACCTCGAGCTGTTTGTCCATATTCTCCTTGATCTTGTGCATCGGCACATGGCCGGGGCCTTCGATCATCACCTGGACATCCTGCTTCCAGGCGCGGTGGGTGAGCTCGCCAAGCGTATAGAGCTCGCTGAACTGGGCCTCGTCATTGGCGTCGGCGATCGAGCCGGGGCGCAGGCCGTCGCCGAGCGAATAGGCGATGTCATAGGCCTTCATAATCTCGGTGATCTCGTCGAACCGCTCATAGAGGAACGATTCGCGGTGATGCGCGAGGCACCATTTGGCCATGATCGAGCCGCCGCGCGAGACGATGCCGGTGACGCGCTTGGCGGCCATCGGGATATAGCCCAAGCGGACGCCGGCATGGATGGTGAAATAGTCGACGCCCTGCTCGGCCTGCTCGATCAGCGTGTCGCGGAAGATCTCCCAGGTCAGGTCCTCGGCGACGCCGCCGACCTTTTCCAGCGCCTGGTAGATCGGGACGGTGCCGATCGGGACGGGGCTGTTGCGCAGGATCCATTCGCGGGTGTCGTGGATGTTGCGGCCGGTCGAGAGGTCCATCACCGTGTCCGCACCCCAGCGGATCGACCAGACCATCTTGTCGACTTCGCTCGCCACGTTCGAGGCGACGGCGCTGTTGCCGATATTGGCGTTGATCTTGACCAGGAAGTTGCGGCCGATCGCCATCGGCTCGCTTTCGGGGTGATTGATGTTGTTGGGGATGATCGCGCGGCCGCGGGCGATCTCGTCGCGGACGAATTCGGGGGTGACGTAATCGGGGATAGACGCGCCGAAGCTCTCGCCGTCGCGTGCATATTCGGCGAGGCGGAAGCGGCCGAGATTCTCGCGCTCGGCGACATATTCCATTTCGGGCGTGATGATGCCGCGGCGGGCATAGTGCATCTGGCTGACATTGGCGCCGGGCTTGGCGCGCAGCACCTGTTTCCGCACGTTCGGGAAGGGCTGGACGCCGCCGCTCCGGTCAGGGCCGAGCTGGCCGTTATCCTCGGGGCGCACTTCGCGCTGGGCGATCACCTCGACATCGCCGCGGCCACGGATCCAGTCGCGGCGCAGCTCGGGCAGGCCGGCCATGATGTCGATCCGCGCCTTGGGATCGGTGTACGGCCCCGAGGTGTCATAGACGCGGATCGGCGGCTCGCCCGAGCTGGGCTCGAGATCGATCTCGCGCATCGCCACGTTCAGTCGGCCGACATGGATTTTGCGCGAGCCGCGGATCGGGCCGGTGGTTACGGCGAGCTCGGTCTTGGCGGGGATATCGGCCATCGTGTCTTCTCCTTGGGCGGGAGAAAACGGACCGCGGGTAAGGCGCCGCTCCCTCCCTACGCCGGTGTCAGCCGGATCAGGTTCAGCGGGTCGAGGGCTCCTGCCCTCCTCTCAAGCGCGGATGAAGCGCTCCCCCGGGGATGGGCGCGTTGTAGCAGGTTGGCGGCGGAGCGGAAGCCCCGCCGCCGCTGCGCTTAGAAGGAGAAGGCGAGGCCGACCACACCCATCCACTGGCTCTTCGAGCCGGCGTCGCTGACGAGCGGCGAATCGGCGAAGTCGTTGAGCAGGCGGCGATAGGTGGCACCGCCGACCAGCTGCAGGCCATGGGTGAGATCGCCGGTGATCGACATCGCGCCGCCGATGCCCGCGGTCCAGCTCTTCCAGCCGCCGCCGGGGCTGTAGACCGCCAGGCCGCTTGCCGCCGAACCGGTGGGGGTGACGCCGAAATAGGTCTGGGCATAGCCCTTCTCGGCGCGCTCGGCCGAGCCGAACAGGGTGACTGCGGCCTTGCGGCTCAGCGGCGTCATGTAGCTGACCGAAGGGGTGAAGATGCCCGCATCGTGCACGCTGCCGACATCGTGGCGATAGCTGACGCTGACCGAGAGACGGTCATACTCGCTGGTGATCACGCCGACGCGGCCGATGCCGAAATAGGCGCCGGCTTCCAGCGCGGTGTCGATCTTGCCGAGCGCCTTGACCCGCACGTCGTCGATGCTCTTGGTGCTGCTGCGGTTGAAATTGACTACGGCGACCGGGCCGGCCTGGATGTCCCAGCCGGGGCCGGTGCCGTCGTCGATCAAGTCGATGCTGGCGCGGTTGCCGATGAGCTGGAAGTTGAACCCGCCAAGGCGTCCGGCCAGGCCGGGGACGGGCACGAAGCGATAATCGTTCGAGCCCTCATAATCGGGCAGATAGCCGGCGCCGGCGCCGACGATCGCGAAATTGCCGCCGCGATCGGGGGCGGACTCGGTTTCGACCGAAGTCGGCGCGGGATCGGAGTCCTGCGCGAAGGCCGGAGCGGCGACGAGGAGGAGCGCCGGAGCGGCGAGGATACGCAGATACATGAATTCGTTCCCGTGAATGTTGCAGCCGCGAAACGCTGCCTCGGGCACGGGGTTCCTAGAGTAAGTAGCGAATCCGAACCTGTTGTATTTGCGCATCAGTGCCGAGCGCGAAACGCGCCGCCGAAAAGCGCGGCGGGCCGAAGCGGATCGCCGGATTGCGCGAGAAGCCGAAGCCTTCGCGCGGGATGCCGAGCATCGTATCGAGCCTGGCATTGCCATTGGCATCGTGGATTACCGCAAGCGCATAGTCGCCGGGCGCAAGCCCCTCGATGCGCAGCCGCGGATGGGCGGCGGACACGGTACGCTTGATCGCGCTTGCGGCATTGCGGCAATCGGGAAAGTCGCTGGGATCGCGGGTGAGGCAGATCTGCAACACCCCCTTGGCCGAGCGCAGTCCGGTAAAGTCGATCTCAAGCGCCCCGGCGATCGGCGGCGGCGCCATTCCCGTCAGCAGCGCGATCGGCGCGAGCAGGCCCAGCGCGCCGGCGCGGCGCGAAATCGCCCAAGCCCTGATCGGTGCCGCACAGCCGGTCCCAAAAACGGAAATAAAGGCCATAATTGCATCCGTAGAGCTGGTGGTGCCGCTGGTGATGGCTCGCGGTGATCAGCCACGCACCGATGGGCCCGCGATGCAGAAACCGCGGAAACATCTCCCAGCCCATGTGATTGGTGACCCCCATAAGCGTCATGATCGCGAGCACCACCCCAAGTGCGCCGACATGGATCGGAATCGCGAAGACCAGTAGCGGAATTACCACAGCGCCGGTGAGCGCCTCGATCGGATGGAAGCTCATCGCCGCCCAGGCCGTCGGCGGGCGGCTGGCATGGTGGACGGCATGCGCGATGCGAAACCATTTGGGGACATGCATCCAGCGATGCGTCCAATAGAACCAGGCATCGTGCGCGACGAGATAGAGCAGCACCGATAGCGGCAGATACCAGAGCGGCATCGCATGGACGTCGCTGTAGATCGCCGTCCAGCCGCGATTCTGCCAGCCCCAGGCGACCACCCCGGCGGGGATGCCATAGATCGCCGCCGAGGCCAGGCTCCAGCCGATCTCGCGGCGCATCTGCCGATCGAGCCCGGCATAGAGTCCGGGATGGCGCGCGCGGGTGAGCAGCGCAAACCCAGCCGAAGTCAGCAGATAGCGCACCCCGACGATCAGCGTCATCGCCAGCGCGGAAAGGAGAAGGATGGCCACGCCCTTCCCCCTACACCCGCACCGGGGTCAGGTCACGCGCCCTGCCAGACCTTGATTGCGTCGATCGGCCAGGCGAGCATCAGGACGTTGAGCGTGAGGTTGTCTCGGATCATTGCGAGAGTGAAGAGTTCGAAGCCGAGCGCGAGGACGATCGTCGCCGAGGCGGGGAGGCGCGAGGCGAGCCAGAAGCCGACGCTCATCCAGGCGATGTCCGACAGCGAATTGACGATCGAATTGCCCGAATAGCCGAGTGCCATCGTCGCCTCGCGATAGCGATTGATGATGATCGGCGAGTTTTCGAGCAGCTCCCAACAGCCTTCGATCGTCACGGCGAACGGCAGTGCCCAGCCGCGGGCGCGGCCGCGGAGCAGGAAATGCGCGGCGGCGTAGAACAGGAAGCCGTGGATGACATGGCTGAAGCTGTACCAATCGGCGAGGTGCTGGCTATTCTCGCTGGAATTGACGTTGCCGTGCCACAGCTTGATCGTGCCGCACGGACAGATCGGCGGGCGGTGCATCGCCAACAGGATCGCGGCGAACAGCGCCGCGACCAGCAGCGCCGCCAGCGCGGCGTTCCGCGGGATGCGAATCGGCGGGCGCGTCATGGCAGTTTCTCGATGCGCTTGCCGGGATCGAATTCCAGGCCGTCGCCGATCTCGTCGATCGTCGGGAGCGGCGCCGGAGCCAGCGTCGACCAGCTTACCTTGCCCTGGTCTTCATCGATCCGCCCGGTCTCGGTGCGGACTTTGCGCGTGAGATAGTTGATGCTGATCCCGGCGGTCTCGCCCGAATTGCGCGCGACATAGCTATAGTCCCAGCCGATCAGGCGCAGCGCATTGTCCCGCCAGCGAAAGGTGAAGCGCGTGGTGCCTGCCGCCCAGCCGCCCATGCTCATCATCCGCGATAGATGGAGCGAGACGCCGCCGCGGCCGATGCCGAGCGCGCCGTCTTCGATCCAGTCCACTTCGCACGGATTTTCGCGCCGCGGGATCAGCCGGGAATTGGCAACGACGCGGCGATAGCCGCCGCCGGGGGCAGCGAGCGCGATGACGAGGATGCGCGGATTGGTGTCGAACGGATCGTCGCACATATTCCGGGCGAGGCGGAGCGCGGGATCGTCTCCGCGCAGCAGCACCGCGAGATCGGCGCGGCCATCGGCATTCAGGTCGCCCGACGACTGCATCTCCAGCCGCCAACCCTGGGGCACGAAGCCCGCGGCATCGGGCGCGGCGGCAACGACGGAAGGAATGGGCGCGGGCGGCAGATCGGCCTGCGCCGCGAGCGGGAGAAGCAGTGCGAACATCGCGGCGATGGTTTCACAGCCGCGCGCGCGGGGCAATGGCTCAGCCGGCGGCCGGCCCCGCGACAAGATCGACACAGTCGCGCGCGACCTGTTCGAGCTCCGCCCGCGGCGTGCCGCCGCGGGCGCGGACGCTGAGCGAATGGAGCACGGCGGCGACGATCCGGCCGTGCGTTTCAGGCATGGGGCTGCCGGCGGCGGCGAGCAGCTCGGTGATCCGCGCATCTTCCATCGCGAGGAACGCCGTCAGCCGATCGCGCACCTCCGGATCGGCGGCGGCCTGGGTAGAGGCGGTGTTGAGGATCAGACAGCCTTCGGGGCCTTCGCTGCCGGTAAGGTACAAGTCGATGCCGCCGAACAGCATGCGCTCGACCACCGCGCGCAGCGGCAGGCCGAGTTCGCCGAGGCGGAGCAGCTGGCGCTCGACCCGCCCCGCCAGCCGATCGATCGCGGCGATATAAAGCGCGCGCTTGTCGCCGAACGCGGCGGCGAGGCTGGGCCGGGCGAGCCCGGTCGCCGCCGACAAATCGTCGAGCGAGGTGCCCGAATAGCCATGCGTACGAAAACGCTCCGTCGCGCGCTTCAGTGCCTCGTCCGGATCGAAGCTGCGGGGCCGTCCCCGTGCCGCTGCCATTCTGTGCGAACTCGCAAATAATTCTTGACCGCCTTATTATTATGCGAGACCGTATAGAAATCAACGGGAGGTCTTATGCAACTCTATTTTCGTCCCTTTGCCTGCTCGCTCGCCGCGCGGATCGCGCTGGAAGAGGCTGGACTCGATGCCGAATATATATTGGTGGACGAGGATGGCCGGCTGCCCGACGGGCGCGATTTCCGCGAGGTGAGCCCGATGGGCTATGTGCCGGCGATCGAGACCGTATCGGGCTTCACGCTGACCGAGGGGCCGGCGATCCTGACCTATATCGCCGAGCTGGCGCCCGAGGGCGCGCTGAGCTTCACCGGCTTTTCCGAGGCGCATTACCGGATGCTGGCCTGGCTCAACTTCACCG
The DNA here is from genome assembly GCF_044881185.1 of Sphingomonas sp. MMS12-HWE2-04. Classification (GTDB taxonomy): domain Bacteria; phylum Pseudomonadota; class Alphaproteobacteria; order Sphingomonadales; family Sphingomonadaceae; genus Sphingomonas. Next base: position 3,663,721 of record NZ_CP173254.1, read on the forward strand.
GCACCGAGTTGCACAAATCGGTGTTCAGCCCGCTGCTCGGCAAGAAGGCGGGCCCGGAGGAGCGCGCCGCGGCGCTGGCGCGGGTGGCGTTGCCCTTCGACCTGCTCTCACGCCATCTGGAGGGACGCGAATTCCTCGAGGACCGGTTCACCGTCGCCGACGCCTATCTGCTTGCCGTGCTCAACTGGTGCGAATCCGCGGGCGTGGCGATCGCCGACTGGCCGGCGCTGCTCGCCTATCGCACGCGGCTGCGCGCGCGCCCCTCGGTGGCGCGGGCGATGGCGCAGGAGTGGCCGCTGCTCAAGGCCGCCTGAGCTTCCGGAGCCGGGTCAGACCCCTGCTCCCACCACCCTGCCCTCCCTGGCGCTGCCGGGGAGGGTTTTTGTTGGAACGCGGCCGGCGGCTGGGCTAGGCCCCGCCCATGTCCGCCACGATCCAATGCGACCTCGCCATCGTGGGCGGCGGACTTGCCGGTGGGCTGATCGCGCTCGCCCTCAAGCACAAGCGCCCCGATTGCGACGTGCGGCTGATCGAGCGCGGCGACAGCCTGGGCGGCAACCATCTCTGGTCGTTCTTCGGCAGCGACGTGGCCCCTGCCGACCGCTGGCTGGTCGCGCCGCTGATCGGGCATAGCTGGACGCGCTACGACGTCGCCTTTCCCGGCCACGCGCGCACGCTCGACGAATATTACCACTCGATCGAATCGCGCGACTTCGACCGGATCCTGCGCGACCAGCTGGGCCTCGGCGCGCTGATGCTGGGGCGCGACGTGGCCGAGGTCACCCCCAAGGAGGTGGCGATGGCCGATGGCAGCTGGATCGAGGCGCGTGGCGTGATCGACTGCCGCGGCGCCGGCGATCTTTCGGCGCTCGACCTGGGCTGGCAGAAATTCCTCGGCCGCGAGCTCGCGCTGACGCAGGCGCATGGCGTCGACCGGCCAGTGGTGATGGACGCGACCGTCGAGCAGAGCGACGGCTATCGCTTCGTCTATGCGCTGCCGCTGGCCGCCGAGCACATCTTCCTCGAAGACACCTATTACAGCGACACCCCCGAGATCGACGCCGCGGCGCTGGGCGCGCGGATCGATGCCTATGCGCAGCAGAAAGGCTGGCGCGTGACCGAGACGGTGCGCGAGGAGGCGGGCGCCCTGCCGGTGGCGATGGGCGGCGACTTCGAGGCGCACTGGCGGGCGGGGGGCGAAGGCGTCGCCAAGGCAGGGATGCGCGCCGCCTTGTTCCATCCGCTCACCGGTTATTCGCTGCCCGACGCCGTGCGCACCGCGATGCTGGTGACCAAGGCGCCGTCGTTCGACGGCACGGCGCTGCACGACCTGCTCCACGGCCATGCACACGCGCTCTGGCGCAAGCGGCGTTTCTATCGGATGCTGGCGGCAATGTTGTTCAAGGCTGCCGAACCCGAGCAACGCTATCGCGTGCTCGAACGTTTCTACACGCTCGACCCACGTCTGGTCGGGCGATTCTACGCAGCACAATCGACGTTGCCCGACAAATTGCGGATTCTGAGCGGGCGACCGCCGATTCCGATCGGCCGGGCACTCAAGGCAATGGGGGCGAGCACATGAAGCGCGCGGTGGTCATCGGCGCAGGGTTTGGCGGGCTGGCGCTCGCGATCCGCCTGCAATCGGCAGGCGTGGACACGACGATCGTCGAGGCGCGCGACAAGCCCGGCGGGCGGGCCTATTATTGGGAGAAGGACGGCTTCGTCTTCGATGGCGGGCCGACGGTGATCACCGCCCCGGACTCGCTCAAGGAGCTGTGGCGGCTTTCGGGGCACGACATCTCCGAAGATGTCGACCTGTTGCCGATCTCGCCCTTCTATCGCCTGTCTTGGCCCGACGGGACGCGCTTCGACTATTCGAACGACGATGCCGTGCTCGGCGCCGAGATCGCCCGGCTCAATCCCGAGGACGTCGCCGGCTATCGTCGCTTCCTGCGCTATTCCGAAGGCGTGTACGAGGAGGGCTATGTCAAGCTCGGCCATGTCGCGTTTCTCGACTTCAAGTCGATGCTCAAGGCGGCGCCGGCGCTGGCCAAATACCAGGCGTGGCGGTCGGTCTACTCGATCGTCTCAAAATATGTGAAGAACGAGAAATTGCGCCAGGCGCTGTCGTTCCACACGTTGCTCGTCGGCGGCAATCCGATGACGACGAGCTCGATCTACGCGCTGATCCACAGCCTCGAGCGCGAAGGCGGCGTCTGGTTCGCCCGCGGGGGCACCAACAAGCTGGTCGCCGGGATGGTCAAGCATTTCGAGCGGCTGGGCGGCGTGCTGCGGCTGGGCGATCCGGTCGCCGCGATCGACACGCTGGGCGACCGCGTCACCGGGGTGCGCACCGAGAGCGGAGTCGAGCTCGCCGCCGATGCCGTGGCGAGCAACGCCGATATCGTCCACAGCTATCGCCACCTGCTCAAAGGCTCGCGCAGCGCGCAGCGCACCGCGGCGTCGCTCGAGAAGAAGCGCTTCTCGCCCTCGCTGTTCGTCGTCCATTTCGGGGTGCGCGGGACGTTTCCCGATATTCCGCACCATTCGATCCTGTTCGGCCCGCGCTACCAGGGGCTGCTCGAGGATCTGTACGACCATGGTGTGCTCAGCGAGGATTTCTCGCTCTATCTCCACCATCCCACCGCCACCGACCCGTCGATGGCGCCCGAGGGGCATTCGAGCTTCTATGCGCTTGCGCCGGTGCCGCATCTGGGCAAGTTCCCCGCCGACTGGAGCGAAGTCGGCCCGGTGCTCGAAGCGCGCATCCTCGCCGAAGTCGGCCGCCGGCTGATCCCCGACCTCAAGGACCGTATCGTGACCAAATTCTCCTATGCGCCGCCCGACTTCCAGACCGATCTGCGCGCGCATCTGGGCTCGGGCTTCAGCCTCGAGCCGATCCTTACCCAGAGCGCCTGGTTCCGCGCGCACAATCGCGACGAGGCGATTTCGAACCTCTATTTCGTCGGCGCGGGCACGCATCCGGGCGCGGGCATTCCCGGCGTGGTCGGCAGCGCCAAAGCGACCGCGGCGCTGATGCTGGGGGACGGCCGGTGAAGCGGCTGGCAGTCTATTGCGGATCGGCGAGCCCGGCCGACACGGTCTATATCGAAGCGGCGCGCACCGTCGGCCGCACTCTGGCCGAGCGCGGCATCGGCGTGGTCTATGGCGGCGGCAAGCTGGGGCTGATGGGCGCTGTGGCGGATTCGGCGCTGGAAGCCGGCGGCGAAGTGATCGGGGTGATTCCGACCGCGCTGGTCAATGCCGAAGTCGCGCATCGCGGACTCACCGAGCTCCACGTCGTCGACACGATGCACGAGCGCAAGGCGCGCTTCACCGAGCTGGCCGACGGCTTCGTCAACCTGCCCGGCGGCACCGGCACGATGGATGAATTGTGGGAGGCGCTGAGCTGGGCGCAGCTGGGCTATCACAAGGACCCGATCGGGCTGCTCAACATCGCCGGCTATTACGACAAGTTGATCGACTTCTGGCAGCATATGGGGACGGTTGGCTTCCTGCGGCCGCAGCATCAAGGGCTGCTGCTGATCGACGACACGCTCGACGGGCTGCTCGACCAGATGGCGGCGTTCGAACCGGCAGTGCCGATCATCCAGATGAAGCGCGAGGACCTCTGAGCAGCGCGCTGCCTACGCGCGACGCAATCGTCGCGACGGCGGGCGAGACGATCGCGCGCGGGTCGAAGAGCTTTGCCGCGGCGAGCAGGCTGTTCGACCGCGAGACCCGCGAACGTGCCTGGCTGCTCTATGCCTGGTGCCGCGCCTGCGACGATCTCGCCGACGGGCAGGAACTGGGCTTTGCGTCGGAGGCGGTGGACGATCCCGCCGCGCGGCTGGAGACGATCCGGACACGCACCCAGGCGGCGCTGGACGGCAAATGGGTCGGCGATCCGGCGTTCGACGCTCTGCGCATCGTGGCGGCAGAGACGGCGATGCCGCACCGGTTGATATGGGATCTGGTCGAGGGCTTTGCGCTCGACGCGGCGGGCTGGCGGCCCCAGTCGATCGAGGATTTGCTCCGGTATTGCTATCATGTCGCCGGCGCGGTCGGCTGCATGATGGCAGTGGTGATGGGGGTGCGGCCCGACGAGGACGCCGTGCTCGACCGCGCCTGCGACCTGGGCATCGCGTTCCAGCTCGCCAATGTTTCGCGCGACGTGGCCGAGGATGCGGCGATAGGGCGCTGTTATTTGCCCGCCGACTGGCTCGCCGAGGCGGATGGCGACCCGCTGGCGGTGGCGCACCGGCTGGCGGCGCTGGCCGAACGCTATGAGGCGAGCGCGCGCGGCGGCACTCCGGCGCTGTCGCTGCGATCGGCCTGGGCGGTGCTCGCCGCGGCGGGGATCTATGGCGATATCGCGCGCAAGGTGGCGCGGGGCGACACGCTGGAGAAGCGAGTCACCACCTCCGGATCGGAGAAACTGGGCTGGATCTTCCGGGCTTATGGCCAGGCCGCGCGGCGGCGTGAACTCTATGCGCGGACCGAACGGCCTTCGGACCTATGGACGCGGCCGCGCTGATTAGCCGCGCGGGTTCGCCGGCTTGGCCTGGACCATTTCGTTGCCCTGGCGGCGGCAGGCGGCGGTGATCACCGGATAATCGATGTCGGTATTGCGGCCGAGCGCGGCGGGCATCGCTTCCTGGCACGCCTGGATCGAAGTGTAGCGGGCGGGCTCGACGCGGGCCTGCTGGCACGCCATTGAATTGTCGCCGCAGCCCATGATCGCCAGCACGTAGAGAACCTGATCCATATCGCGTCCCTTCGCGATTAAAACGAAGTGCGCCGCCCGCCGTTCCGCCAAAACGTTGCATTGCAGCGCCCGGCGTCCCAAATCGGGCTTGATGCCTCCCGCAACGTCTAAATCCTCCTCCGAGCGGCCGCTGTTCGCGACGCTCAAGCGCTTCCTGCCCTATTTGTGGCCCAAGGAATTGCCGGGCCTGCGCGCGCGCATCGTGATCGCGCTGGTATTCGTGCTGATCTCGAAGCTCGTCCAGGTCTATGGCGCGCCGTTCGCGCTGCAGGGCGCGATCGACCGGATGGCGAGCGGATCGCGCGACGGCGTGTGGCTCGTGATCGCGCTGGTCACCGGCTATGCCGCGGCGCGCCTGGGCAGCGTGATCTTCGACAATCTGCGCAACGCGGTGTTCGAGCGCGTCGGCCAGGATGCGACACGGCGACTGGCTTCGGACGTGTTCCGCCATCTCCACAAGCTCAGCCTGCGCTTCCATCTTGAGCGGCGCACCGGCGCGATTTCCAAGGTGGTCGAACGCGGCACCAAGAGCATCGACACGATGCTCTATTTCCTGCTGTTCAACATCGCGCCGACGATCCTCGAGCTCGGTATGGTGATCGGGATCTTCTGGACGCGCTTCGGCCATTGGCTGGTGATCGGCACGGTAGCGATGGTCGTGGGCTATATCGCTTTCACCCGCTGGGTGACCGACTGGCGGGCCAAGCTGCGCGAGCAGATGAACGACCTCGATACCGGCGCCGTGGCGCACGCGGTCGATTCGCTGCTCAACTTCGAAACGGTCAAATATTTCAACGCCGAGGCCCGCGAAAGCGCGCGCTACGACAAGGCGATGACGGCGTACATGAACGCGGCGGTGACCAGCGAGAACTCGCTCGCCTGGCTCAACATCGGCCAGGCGCTGATCACCAATGTGATGCTTGGCGGCGGCATGGCGCTGGTCGTGTTCGGCTGGAGTTCGGGACGCTTCACCGCGGGCGACGTGGTCCTCGTCTCGACGCTGCTCGCCCAGCTTTTCCGGCCGCTCGACATGCTCGGCTGGGTCTATCGCACGATCCGCCAGGGCGTGATCGACATGGGCAGCATGTTCGACCTGATCGACACCCATGCCGAAGTGCTCGACGCGCCAGGCGCCCAGCCGCTCGCCGTGGGCAGCGGGCATATCCGCTTCGACGACGTGCATTTCGCCTATGATCCCGATCGCGAGATCCTGAAGGGCGTGACGCTCGACATCCCGGCGGGCAGCACCGTGGCGGTGGTCGGGCCCTCGGGCGCCGGCAAGTCGACGCTGGCGCGGCTGATGTACCGTTTCTACGACGTCACCGGCGGCGGCATCACGATCGACGGGCAGGACATTCGCCAGGTGACTCAGGCGAGCTTGCGCGCCGCCATCGGGATCGTGCCGCAGGATACCGTGCTGTTCAACGACACGATCGGCTACAACATCGCCTATGGCCGCGAGGGCGCGGGCCCGGAGGAGATCGCCGCAGCCGCGCGCGGGGCGTCGATCGCCGGGTTCATCCAGGCGCTGCCGCAAGGCTTCGACACCCGCGTCGGCGAGCGTGGCTTGAAGCTTTCGGGCGGCGAGAAGCAGCGCGTCGCGATTGCGCGGACGCTGGTCAAGAACCCGCCGATCCTGATCCTCGACGAGGCGACCAGCGCGCTCGACAGCCGCACCGAGGCCGATATCCAGGCGACGCTGGAGGCGATCGAGCGCGGCCGCACCACCATCGTCATCGCGCATCGGCTGTCGACCGTGGTCCATGCCGACCGTATCGTCGTGCTCGAAGCCGGGCGCGTCGCCGAACAGGGCACGCATACCGAGCTGCTCCGCCAGAACGGCCTCTATGCCGAGATGTGGACCCGCCAGGCGCAGGAGCGCGAGGCGGACGAAGCCCCCGCGGAGTAGCGACGAAGCGTGTGCTTTAGCCGGTAGACGGGGGGATAAGCGGGGCATAGGCTTCGCTCGCCTCTTTCCGGATTCGTGCGATGAAGATCCCGCTGGCCGCCCTCGCCCTGTTTGCCGCAATCCCCGCGCTCGCAGCGCCGGAACCCGTGGTCGAACCGGGCGCGGCGCGCTTCTGGAAGCCCGCGGACGGCAGGACCGCCTGGACCTCGGATGGGGTTCGCATCGAGATCGCGCCGGCACCCTGCGACACGCCGCCGCAGACCGAAGGGTGTCGCTTCGACAAGGTGAACAATCAGGCAGCGCTGGTGGTGACGGCGCCCGGCATTGCCCCCGTCCATGTGCTGAGCCGCGATCAGGCTTCCTATTATCATGTCGCCGTGGTCCGGTTCGGCCGCGATGCCGCGCGCCCCGGGGTGGTGATCGCGAACGATTCGGGTGGATCGGGCGGCGACCTATGGATCCAGTTGTTGCTTCCCGAAGGCGAGGGCTATCGGGAGATCGGCTTGCCAGACCGCGTGCAGGGCGCGCTCGCCGGCACGCTGACCGACCTGTCGGGCGACGGCATGGTCGATTTCCTGCTGAGCGACGGCCGCTTCGATTCGCAGTTCGGCTGCAACGCGTGCACGCCGCGTCCGCCGCTGGTCTTCACGATCCGCAACGGCCAGGTCGTCGATATCTCGCGCGACCATGCCGTGGCGTATCTGTTCGAGGCCGACATGGCGGAGCGGAAAAAGGCCTGCGGATCCCGCGACATCGATCGCAACGGCGCCTGCGCTGCCTATGCCGCCGATGCCGCGATCCTCGGCCGCTTCGACGCCGCGTGGCGCTTCGTCGCCGCGCATTACGAGCCCCATCCGCAGCTCGGGCGCACGCCCTTCCTGCCCCAGCTGCAAGGCTTTCTGCGTGAGACCGGCTATATCCGCTGAAACATTGGCGGGGTAATGCTGCGCGATGACCCAAAACTGGCCCGAGCTAGACTGGTCCGCCTGGCGCGGCACCGCGGTGCACCTCCAGCTGATGACCCAGATCGTCGGCAAGGTCCGCATCGCGCTGACCCCGTGGCTCAACCATGGCTGGCACGTGCCGCTCTATGTCACGCCGCGCGGCTTGGGCAGCTCGCCGATCCCGTTCGGCAGCGGCACGTTCGAGATCGATTTCGACTTCCAGACGCACACGCTGCGCCTCGCCTGCACCACCGGGGAGTCGCGGACACTGCCGCTGTGCGAAGGCACCATTGCCGATTTCTACGCAGCGGTGATGGCGGCGCTCGCCGAGCTGGGCGTGTCGGTGAAGATCGTCACTTTGCCCAATGAGATGCCCGATCCGGTGCGCTTCCCCGACGATCACGCCGTGCGGCCCTATGATCGCGCCGCGGTCGAGGCGTTCCATGCCGCGCTGGTCCGCATCGATCATGTCTTCAAGCATTTCCGCACCGCCTTTCTGGGCAAGTGCAGCCCGGTGCATTTCTTCTGGGGCAGCTTCGACCTGGCGGTGACGCGCTTCTCGGGCCGCCGCGCGCCGCTGCATCCTGGCGGCGTCCCCGGCCTGCCTGACGCCGTAACGCGCGAAGCCTATAGCCATGAGGTATCGAGCGCCGGCTTCTGGCCGGGCAGCGACGCCTATCCGCGACCCGCCTTCTATTCCTATGCCTATCCGGCGCCCGCGGGGTTCGGCGATACCGCTGTCCAGCCCGAGGCGGCGCGGTTCGACCCGGCGCTGGGGGAGTTCGTGCTCGACTATGACGCGGTGCGCACTGCCGCCGATCCCGAGGCGGCGCTGATGGCGTTCCTGCAATCGACCTATGAAGCCGCCGCCGATCTCGCCGCCTGGGACCGGCCGGCGCTCGATTGCGGGCTGGGCGTGGCCGGAAAGCCGCGGCGCGTCTGATGGCGCTGGTCGAACTCGGCCGCTTCGATCGGCAGGAGGCGTTCATGGTCCAGGGACGGCTTGAGGCGGAAGGTATTCCCAGCTTCGTGTTCGATGCCGGGGCCAGCATTGCCGACGGCAGCTGGCTGCTGATCCCGGTGCGCGTGCTGGTCGACGACGAGGATTTCGCGGCGGCCCGAAAATTGCTCGAAAATCCTGCCTGATTTTTAAGCACCCTTTCGCAACTGCACAAAAATTTACACCTCGGTAACATTTGATTGCGCTTCGGCCCGCGGAATCGCGTGATCCTGCGTCTGGCACGGCATTTGCGGAGAGGTCCCCGGGTTAACCGCCAAGAGGGGGCGAAATGAAGCTCATCATCGCCATAATCAAACCGTTCAAGCTCGACGAGGTGCGCGAGGCGCTGACCAGCGTCGGCGTGACCGGCATGACCGTGACCGAGGTCAAGGGGTTCGGCCGCCAGAAGGGCCAGACCGAGATTTACCGCGGCGCCGAGTACAGCACCAACATGGTGCCCAAGATCAAGCTCGAGATCGCCTGCGGTGCCGACATCGTCGACCGCGCGGTCGAGGCGATCCAGGCAGCCGCGAGCACCGGCGCGATCGGTGACGGCAAGATTTTCGTCCTCGATGTCGGCCAGGCCGTGCGGATCCGCACCGGCGAGACCGACGAGACGGCGCTGTGAGGAAGGGGGTCCACATGAAGCTTGCAACGAAACTGGCCGCGGGCGCGGGGCTTGCCCTGATCGCGGCAGCGCCCGCCTGGGCACAGGATGCGGCCGCAACGGTCGTGCCGACCGACGCGATGGTCAACAAGGGCGATGTCGCCTGGATGCTTGTCTCGGCGGCATTCGTGCTGATGATGTCGGTTCCGGGCCTCGCGCTTTTCTATGGCGGCCTGGTCCGCACCAAGAACATGCTCTCGGTGCTGATGCAGGTGCTGACGATCGTCTGCGTCGCCGGCCTGGTCTGGTGCGCCTGGGGCTATTCGATGGCCTTCACCAATGGCGGCTCGCTTAACAGCTTCGTCGGCGGCTTCTCCAAGGTGCTGCTCAAGGGCGTCGACGCGAACACCTTCGCGGCGACCTTCTCGAACGGCGTCTATCTGCCCGAGACCGTGTTCGTCGTCTTCCAGATGACCTTCGCGATGATCACTCCAGCGCTGATCGTCGGTGCGTTCGCCGAGCGCATCAAGTTCACCCCGCTGATCCTGTTCGTCGTCGCGTGGCTGACGCTCGTCTATTTCCCGATGGCGCACATGGTCTGGTACTGGCCGGGCCCGGACTTCCAGCCCGGCCTGCCGGACGATCACGGCTATCTCTGGGGCCTCGGCGCGCTCGACTTCGCCGGCGGCACCGTCGTCCACATCAATGCGGGCATCGCCGGCCTGGTCGGCTGCCTCGTGATCGGCAAGCGCACCGGCTACAAGAACGACCCGATGCCGCCGCACTCGCTGACCATGACGATGATCGGCGCGGCTTTGCTGTGGGTGGGCTGGTTCGGCTTCAACGCCGGCTCCAACCTCGAAGCCAACAAGTTCGCAGCACTCGCGTTCATCAACACCATGACGGCCACCGCCGCTGCCGGTGCCGCCTGGGCGATCATCGAGCAGATCATCCACAAGAAGCCGTCGCTGCTGGGTGCCGCGTCGGGCGTCGTCGCCGGTCTGGTGGCGATCACCCCGGCCGCGGGCTTCGCCTCGCCGATGACCTCGATCGTGCTCGGCATCGTCGCTTCGGGCGTGTGCTTCTTCTTCGTCACCACGGTGAAGAACAAGCTCGGCTATGACGACACGCTCGACGTGTTCGGCGTCCACTGCGTCGGCGGCATCATCGGCGCAATCGGCACCGCGATCGTCGCCAATCCGGCGCTGGGCGGCCAGGGCTTCATGGACTTCAACGTGATCCCGGCGGTCGCGGGCACCTATGACATGGGGGCGCAGCTGCTCACCCAGGCCAAGGCAGTCGGCGTGACGCTGCTGCTCTCGGGCGGGGTCTCGGCGATCCTGTTCCTGGCGCTAAAGCACACGATCGGCCTTCGCCCCACCGTCGAAGTCGAGCTCGAAGGGCTCGACATCAACGAGCATGGCGAGCGCGCCTACAACTACTGAAATCGGCCCGCGCGGTGCACGCGCGGGCCCACCGAGGTTCCTCCTGCGGACAACTGGGCCGGTGGTGCAAACCACCGGCCTTCTTTTATGCGCGGTCTTCGGCGACGAACGCTGCGCAGCGCTCGCCGATCATCATCGTCGGCGCATTGGTGTTGCCGCCGATCAGCCGCGGCATCACGGAGGCATCGGCCAGGTAAAGCCCCTCGATCCCGCGCACCCGCAGCCGGGGGTCGACCACCGCATCGCCGTCCGACCCCATCCGCGCGGTGCCGACCGGATGGTAGATCGTGTCCGCGCGCGCGCGGATCGCGGCGTCGAGCGCGGCATCGTCGTCGCGATCGACTGGATAAAGCTCGCGCGGGGCATAGGCGGCGAGCGGCGGCGCATCGAGGATGCGGTACATCGCGCGCACCCCGCGCCGCAGCCGCACGATATCGCCGGGCGCAGTGAGGAAGGCGGGATCGATCCGTGGCGCATCGCGTATGTCGGCGGAGGCAAGCGTCACGCTGCCGCGGCTCTCCGGGCGGAGTACGCAGGCATGACAGCTATAGCCATGCGCCTTGAGCCGGGTGCGGCCATGATCCTCGACCAAGGCGACGACGAAATGGAGCTGGATGTCGGGGCGCGGATCGTCGGGGTCGGTGCGCAGGAAGGCCCCAGCCTCGGCAAAGGGCGACGTCATGCCGCCGCGCCGCGTCGCCAGCCATTGCAGCATTGCGCCGAGCGAGCGGAGCGTGCCCAGCGGCGAGCGGCCGAGGAACGGTGCGCCGCGCGTCTCGAAGGCGGCGATATAGTCGGCATGGTCCTGGAGATCGGCGCCGACGGCAGGGCGATCGATGCGCACCTCGATGCCAAGCACACGCAGCTGCCCCGCCGGGCCGATCCCGGCGAGCATCAGCAGCTGCGGCGTCTGGAAGGCGCCCGCGGCAAGCACCACGCGCTTCGCCCGAATCTGCCTGGCCTCGCCATCCTGGCGATAGGCGACGCCGCACACCTGGTTGCCCTCGAGCAGCAGGCGCTCGACCGTGGCGCCGCAATGGATCGCGAGATTGTCGCGATCGGGCAGATAAGCGCGAGACGCGGTCCAGCGTTCGCCGCCGCGCTGGGTGACCTGGTAGAGCCCCGCCCCCTCCTGGCGCGCGCCGTTGAAATCCGGATTAAGCGGCACCTGCACGGCCTGCGCCGCCGCGACAAAGGCGTGACTGCCGGGATTGGCGTGATGCTGGTCGCTCACCCATAGCGGGCCGGCGTCGCCATGCCAGGCATCGGCGCCGCGCGTGTTGTGCTCGGCGCGCTTGAACCAGGGGACGACGTCTTCCCAGCCCCAGCCGGTGCAGCCGAGATCGCGCCACTGGTCGTAATCGGACGGGTGGCCGCGGATATAAAGCATCGCGTTGATCGCGCTCGATCCGCCGAGACCCTTGCCCCGGGGCTGGTATCCGCGCCGCCCGCGCAGCCCGGCCTGCGGCTCGGTCTCGAACGCCCAATTGGTGTCGGGGCCCTGGAAGGGCAGCATCCCGGGCATGCGCGTCTTGAGCCCGGTATTGCGTCCGCCCGCCTCGAGCAGCGCGACCTTTGTGCTTCCGTCTTCGCTCAGGCGGCCCGCGGCGGCGCTGCCTCCGGATCCGCCGCCGATGACGACGATGTCGGCTTCTCCCACGTCCCCTCCTCGCTCTGCCGCGCCTGCCAGCGCGCTTTTATCGTCTCGGACGTGTCGCGGCTGCCGTCATGGCTCCACCCCGGCGGCCGGATCATATAGCCGAGCCTCGCGCGCCAGCCGGGCGCGGCCGAGACATCCTTGGCGATCCCGACCCATTCGTGCGTTGCCGCCCAGACGATGTTGAAGCTGCCGAGATCCTTGACGATGCCGTAGCGCGGGGCATCGTCGTCGCGCTCGGGCTCGAAGGTGCCGAGCCACTTGTCCCAGACGATGAACACCCCGGCATAGTTGCGATCGAGATAGCGCGGGTTGGTCGCGTGGTGGACGCGGTGGTGCGAGGGCGTGTTCATCACTGCCTCGAACCAGCGCGGCATCCGCCGGATCGCCTCGGTGTGGATCCAGAACTGGTAGACCAGGTTGAGCCCGGCGACGAAGAACACCATGGCTGGCGGAAAGCCGATCAAGAACAGCGGCAGGCGGAACAGGAAGGCGAGGCTGAAGAAACCGGTCCAGGTCTGCCGCAGCGCCGTCGACAGATTATAATGCTGGCTCGAATGGTGGATGACGTGGCTCGCCCAGAACCAGCGGACACGGTGCGCCGAGCGGTGGAAGAGATAATAAGCGAAATCGTCGATCACAAAGGCGAAGACAAACCAATACCAGCCATAGCCGATGTCGAAGAGCCGGAACTGCCACAGCAAGGTGGCCAGCGCGAAGACCAGCCCACCCGAAAGCACCCCGGCGATCGTGCTGCCCAGGCCCAGCATCAACGAGGTCAGCGTATCGCGCGGCTCGTAGCGGCTGCCATCCTTCAGTCGCGCGACGATCATTTCGGCGAGCACAAGCAGCACGAAAGCGGGGATGGCGAGATCGACAGGGTTGGGCAAACCGGTCATCCCGGCTTGCTTACCTTCGTGTCAGTAGTGAGTCACGCCGCGGTGCAGCACGCGCTTGCCGCCGGAAGGTGCCGCCTTCGGCTTTTGCGAGGCGTGGAGCGGGCGCTGCGCAGAGACCCGGCACGATGGCTAGCGCGCACGTCGCAGCGTCAATGGCGGGTGGGCACGGGGACCTGCGCTTCGAGCCCGTCGATATCCTCGGGAAACACCCCGAACAGCGTGACCGGGCCGAACATCCGCTCGCCGGTCTCGATTGTCACACCCTCTGCGGAAGGTCGGCGCCACAGCGGGCGGCCGAGCCGGCGCACCGCGACCTTGGCGCCGTGGCGCTTGAGCAGGGCAATGCCGTCATCGCCCAGCACCAGCGCGGCGGCGCCGTTGGCGTCGACCAGCGCCGCGCGGGCGGTAAAGCCGCTCAGCGACTCCTCGGCGATGCGCTTGGCCGCGCTCTCATCGGCGATGCGGCTCTCGCCGAGCTTGAGCATCCGCGAGACCAGCGCCAGCACCAGGATGGCGACCAGCGCTCCGCCGATCTGCGTCCAATTCATGCCCGGCCGGAAAGGCTCTCGAGCGCCGGGCGCAGGCCGCTAATGTCATAGCCCGCGCCTGCCGCCTTGGCAGTGAGCGCATCGGGATCGCCGCCCCGGCTCGCCTGCGCCAATGCCCAGAGATTGCACGAGCGCGTGCCAGATCGGCAATAGGCGAGCACCGGGCCGCCCGCGGCCTCGATCGCCGCAGCCATCGCCTCGACCATATCGGTCGAGAAGCCGGCATGCGTCACCGGGATCGCCGTATAGCCAAGCCCCGCTGCCTCGGCAGCCGCGCACACCGAGCCGCCGCTCGGCTGGCCCGGCTCTTCGCCTTCGGGGCGATTGTTGATCACGGCCTTGAAGCCCGCGGCGGACAGCGCGGCCACGTCTTCGGGCGCGATCTGCGGGGCGACGGAAATGGTCTCGTCGATACGGCGCAACTCAGTCATGGTGTTACCTTTCGATCTTCGATGATCTCGCCCTTAGCGCTCCAGCGCCGAATCAGCGCGCCGGCGTTAAAGATCGCATCGACGGCATTCTGGGTGGCGGGTTCCCGGCAACCGGCCAGGTAGCGGATTGCGTGGCGCTCCCCGCCCGGCCCAGACCAGCGGACATCGCCATAGGGGCCGTCGGTAACTGCAATCGTGCAAGGCAGCGCGCCGGCCCCGCGCCGCTCGACGCTGGCCAACAGCGCGCGAAGCTGGCGATAGCCTTTTGGCCCAACCGCGACACGCCGGACGACCCAGCGCGCGTCGCGGGCGAACGCATTGGGCTCAACCGCGGAATAACGACCCTCGCCTCGCGCATCGATCGACCACTCTACAACGCGCCGCCCCCAGCTGTTCACGTCCACAGAGATCGTAGCGGGTGCCGTTACCGGGTTGGGCGCGCCCGTGGCGATCGCCGCTAGCACAGCCGATGCGATTGCCGCCTTCACGCCGCCTCCCGAATGACCCTGAGGAAGTCGTCACCATAGGCTTCGAGCTTGCGCGCGCCAACGCCCGAGATGCGGCCGAGATCGGCAAGGCTGGACGGGCGGGCAAGCGCCATGTCGCGCAGCACCGAATCGTGGAAGATCACATAAGGCGGCAGCCCGGTTTCCTGCGCGATCTCGCGGCGGCGGGCGCGCAGCGCCTCGAACAGCGGATTGCCCACCGGATTGTCGCCGCCGTCGCGCGCCTTGCGCCCGCGGCGCGCGCGCTTGGGCGGCAGCACCAGCGAGAGCGTGGCGTTGCCCTTGAGCAGCGCCTTGGCCTCGGGGCCGAATTCGAGCCCGCCATGATCGTTGGCGCGCAGAGCGTCGCGCAGCAGCAGCGCGCGGGCGACCGGCTTGATCAGCGCCGCCTCGTCGCCCTGGACGATCCCGAACACCGAGAGCGCCTCATGCCCGTTGGTCAGGCTGCGCTCGCTCGATACCCCAAGCAGGATACTCTCGATATAGCCGGTGCCGAACATCATTCCGGTGCGGAACACGGCCGAGAGGAATTTCTGCGCGGTGACGCTCGCGTCGATGGCGTCGGGCGGGCTCAGGCAATTATCGCAATTGCCGCATTGTTCGGGCGCATCGGTCTCGCCGAAATGGCGCAGCAGGATGCGGCGGCGGCAGCCCGCGGTCTCGACCAGAGCGCCCAAGGCAGTGAGCCGCGTGCGCTCGCCGGGCTGGCGGGCGGGCTCGACTTCGCCGATCCGCTGGCGGGCGCGGGCGAAATCCTCGGCACCCCAGAACAGATGCGCCACTGCGGGATCGCCGTCGCGCCCGGCGCGGCCGGTTTCCTGATAATAGGCCTCGATCGACTTGGGCAGCCCGGCATGCGCGACGAAGCGGACATCGGGCTTATCGATCCCCATGCCGAACGCGATCGTCGCGACGATCACCATATCCTCCGACGCGACGAACGCCGCCTGGTTGCGCCGCCGCACCTCGGGATCGAGCCCGGCATGATAGGGCAGCGCCCGCCGCCCGCTCTGGGCAAGCTTGGCGGCGAGCTTCTCGACGCCGGCGCGGCTCTGGGCATAGACGATCCCCGGGCCGGGCTGCTCGGCGAGCAAGTCCTCGATCTGGCGCGTGGTGTTTTCGCGCGGCGAGATCAGATAGCGGATATTGGGACGATCGAACCCGGCGACGATCATCCCCTCGTTCGGGATGCCGAGCTGCTCGCAGATATCGGCGCGGGTATGCGCATCGGCGGTGGCAGTCAGCGCGAGCCGCGGCACCTCGGGGAAGCGATCGAGCAGCGGGCGCAGCAGGCGATAATCGGGGCGGAAATCGTGCCCCCATTCGGAAACGCAATGCGCCTCGTCGATCGCGAAGAGCGCGATCCTGGCCTGGCTCAGCAGGTTGCGGAACCCCTCGCCCGAGGCGCGCTCGGGGGCAATATAGAGCAGGTCGAGCTCGCCGGCGCGGAACCGCGCGATCGTCTCCTCGCGATTGTCGTCGACCGAGGTCAGCGTCGCGGCGCGGATGCCCACCGCCTCGGCGGCGCGGAGCTGGTCGTGCATCAGCGCGATCAGCGGCGAGACGACCACGCAGGTGCCGTCGAGCACCACCGAGGGCAGCTGGTAGGTCAGTGACTTGCCTGCGCCGGTGGGCATCACGGCGAGGGTGCGCTTGCCCTCGAGCACCCGCGCGACGACATCGCCCTGGACCCCGCGAAACGAGTCGAAGCCGAAGATGCGGTGCAGGGTCTCACGGGGATCGTTCACCGCGGTGCGTTACGGCGCGCACGGGCCTCCTGTCGAGGCCATGTGCGCCAGGCTGCCGGTTTAGCGCATCGCCGGCTTGGGGTTGGGGTCGATCATCGGCTCGCCCGGCACGAACGAGACCCCGCGATCGGGCTGGGCAGGCCGCATCTCGCTGCGCACCGGCTCGAAATCGCCGCCGCCGTCGGTCGGGCAACCGATCCGCCGCGCCTCGGCCTGGAACGCCGCAAGCCGCATGGCCGTCGCCGCGACATCCCCCACCGCATCGCGGATGTTATCCTGCCGGTGTGCATCGGGCATCGACTGGTTGTCTTCGCGGAACCGCTCGAAGAACGCCACGCATTTCGCCGGATCGGCCGCAGGCGGCGCCGTCAGCTTGTCGAGTTCGGAATCGAGCGCCATGCCGAACAGCCCGGCAGTGATTCCTTTGGATCGAAATGCCGGCGAGACGAAATCGTCGGGCGCGTTGCCGCGTTGGATGCTGGTGGTGACCTTGGTGCGCTTGCCGTCGTCGATCGGCGTCAGATAGGCGGTCATCGTCACCGCCACGTCGTCGCCGCTCCGCACCGTCCAGGTGATGCCATCGGCCGTGCGCGCATGCGAGAAGACCGGGCGGACGCCGCCCGACCGCGTCGGATCGGTGCCGGGCGATCCCGGCTGCTCGCGGATGTCGAGATCGTCGAGCGCCGACGCGACTTCGTCCGGAGATCGATCGACGACACGCGAATAGCCGCCCATGCCGCCGAACAGGTAATAGCCGCCGAAAAGCGCGGCCGAAGCGCCAACCAGAGCACGAAGCATGCGATTTCCTCTCCCGGATCGCACCGGGATATGGCGCGCTGCCTAACACTCGGTGAACACGGCGAAACTGGATCATCCACAGGCTTCCGGCGGATGCGCGATTGCGGGCCTTGCCTGACACCGCAGGTATCGGCCAAAGCGTGAGCCGATGACGGTGAGCGTGGACATGGGGATGGACCCGGGCGGGGCACCCGTGGGCATGGACCTCGAGGAGCTGCTCGCCACCCGCCTGCTCGTCCAGGGCAATTCGGGATCGGGCAAGTCGCACCTGCTGCGCCGCCTGCTTGAACGCAGCGCCGGCCATGTCCAGCAGGTGGTGATCGATCCCGAGGGCGATTTCGTCACGCTCGGCGACAAATACGGCCATATCGCGATCGAAGCGTCCGAGCATAGCGAGCGCGACGTCGCGCGCTTCGCCGGCCGCATCCGCGAGCATCGCGCCTCGGTGGTGCTCAGTCTCGAAGGACTCGAGGCCGAAGGGCAGATGAAGTGCGCCGCGGCGTTCCTCAACGGACTGTTCGATGCGCCGCGCGAGCATTGGTATCCGGCGCTCGTCGTGGTCGACGAGGCGCAGCTGTTTGCCCCTGCCGGCGGCGGCGAAGTGGCCGAGGACGTCCGCCGCGCGTCGCTCAGCGCGATGACGAACCTGATGTGCCGCGGCCGCAAGCGCGGGCTTGCCGGGGTGATCGCCACCCAGCGGCTTGCCAAGCTCGCCAAGAACGTCGCGGCCGAGGCCTCGAACTTCCTGATGGGGCGCACCTTTCTCGACATCGACATGCAGCGCGCCGCCGATCTGCTCGGCATGGAGCGCCGCCAGGCCGAGGCGATCCGCGATCTCGCGCGCGGCCATTTCCTCGCGCTCGGGCCGGCCGTCGCGCGGCGTCCGGTGGCGATCCGCATCGGCGCAGTCGAGACCAGCGCGCGCAGCGGCAGCCCCAAGCTCACCCCGCTTCCGGAGGCGCCGAGCGAAGACATCAAGGATCTGCTGCTCGCGCCCGCCGAGCCGAGCTGGACGCCGCCCGCACCGTCGGCACCACAGCCCGCAGTTCCTTCGGAGCGGCTGATCGAAGTGCTCGCGCGCTCGGCCCCGTCGATCGCCGATGCGGGGCCCGAAGTCCCCCCGAGGAAGCCGCCGAGCGCATCGCCGAGGTGCTCAAGGACATCGTCGAGGATCCCGAATTGGCGTTTCGCTCACCCTCGGTGCTCTACCAGGATTTCCTGGTGCGCTGCCGGATGGTCGGGCTCGCGCGGCCGCCGCTCGATCTGTCGGGCTTCGTCCGCCGGCTGTCGGCCGCCCGCGCGGGCATCCACGGCGATCCCGACGCGGACTGGGCGCAGGCGCTCGACGCCGCGCGTGCGCTGCCCGACGACATGCTGGGGCCGTTTCTGCTCGTGGCCCGCGCCGCGCGCGAAGGCCTGCCCTGCCCGAGCGACGCCGAGATCGCGACGACCTATGGCACCAGCTCGCTTGGCCGTGTCCGCCGGCTGCTCACCTATATCGAGAGCAAGGATCTGTTCGTCACCCGCGTCGACCTGGCCGGCAAGCGCTCGATCACGATACCGCGGCTTGGCTGGACTACGCAGCCCGCCGAACTCGGATAAGCGCCACCCTTCTGCCACGATCTCCCGCGAGCATAGCCGCGCGGAGGGACTGAATGAAATTTTCGATACTTGCGTTCGCGGCGCTGGCGCTGGCCGGCGACGCGCCGTTCGTGGCGGCCGGCGATCGCGTGGTCGACGCCAAGGTGCACCAGCAGCGGGCGCGGCTACGGCTAGACCCGGGCGCGCCGAGCATGCCGGTGTTCAACCCCGATTTCGCCAGCCGCGCAGGCTTTCGCAGCGGCTTTATCGGTACGATGGCGGTAGTTGGCCCGGTGCGCGTCCACGGCCAGTCGGCGGTGATCCGGCTCGACCTGGGCGATGGCGAGTTCAAGCGCCGCGTCACTTGGTTCGCCGCACCGTTCACGCAGGGTGCGGATGGCATTGTCGGTCCGGGCGCGCTGCCTGCATCGCGGGTGCGCTTCGACCTGCACCCGGCCCAGCCCGGCGAGCGCAGCGCGACGCTGCCGCTCGCCGATTTCGGGGCGGCCGGCATGGGGGTTCGCATCCCTGCGGGCGAGCGGACGATCGACGTCTACTTCACTCTGGAGAGCGCACGCAGCCTCGCCACCGCGGTCGCCGGTGCCGCGATCGCCGGCGGCCATGGCGGCAAATTCGATCGCGAACCCGAAAAGATGGATATTCAGCTCGGCGTGGTACGCCCCGTCCGCCATCTCGCGCTCGCCACGCCCTTCGCAGTCGGGCCGCTCGCCTTGTCGGAAATGATGGTCCGCACCGGCGATTTCGGCAGCGCCGGCGCAATTCCCGATGCCAATGCACCGGTTCCCGATCCCGACGAGATCGTCGTCACCGGCGAGAAGAAGCAGAAGCCGCGCCGCGTGAAGCTGGCGATCGGCAGCGACGATCTGGCGCGCTGCTCGTCGATCCTGTTCGACAAGCCGGCCAAGACCGTTACGCTTAGCTGCCGCTGAGCAGCCCGCGCAGCCAGGACTCGGTTTCCGCGGGTCTGGTTACCGGCAGCATATGGCCGCCCGCGATCAGAGTGAGCGTCGCGCCGGAGATCGCTTGCGCCGTCCGCGCGCCGTTCACTTCCGGATCGAGCACGGCGTCGTCGCGGCCATAGAGGATCGCCACCGGCAAGGTGATCTCGCCATAGCGCGCGACCAGCCTGGCCATTTCGGCAGGTGCGGCGCGGACCTCGAACGATCCCGCGAGATAGGCCTTGGGCCGGATCGCCAGCGCACCGCCGCCTGCGGTCGCGAAGTCGGCGGGCACGGGATCGGGCGCGAACACCGCGGCGGCCGTGGCGGCACCGGTCTTGAGTCCGGCGGGGACGACGACGGTCCAGGCGAGCAGCGGCCCGAGCGCCGCCGGCGCGGTCAGCCCGGCAAATACCTTGGGCACGGTATCAATCACTTGGGTCAGCGGCGCGATCAGCGCGAGCCCGCGGACCAGCTCGGGGCGGTCGAGCCCCAGCGCCAGCGCCACGGCGCCCCCCATCGAATGGCCGACGACGAGCGGCTTCTCCAGACCGAGCTGTTCGATCAGCGCACCGATCATCGCCGCTTGCGCGGCGATGCCGGGCCGCGGCCCCTCGATCGCCGAATGCCCCCAGCCCGGGCGATCGACGAGGATCACGCGGTGATCCTCGGCAAGCCTTCCGGCGAGCGAATGCGAGAAGTTGCGCAACTGCCCCATCAGCCCGTGGATCATCACGATCGGCGGCCCCTTGGCCGCCTCCGGCACGAGATCGACATAATGGAGCCGCGCGCCGGGCACTTCGGCGAACTGGCCTTCGGGCGGCACCAGCTCCTCGGCGCGGCGTCCGGCATAGGCAGACCAGCCCGCGAGCCCCAGCGCGAACACGGCGACCATCCCCAACGGTATCAGCATCGCTTTCCCCCTTCGGCCCGGCTACAGACTAGGCATGTCCGAAGTTCGCAACAACGAAGAACGCAGCCAGTTCGAGCTCGACGTCGACGGCCATGTCGCGCGTGCCGAATATGCTCTTGAAGGCGATGTCGTCGTCTTCACCCACACGGTGGTTCCCCAGGCACTGCAGGGCCAAGGAATCGGCAGCCGGCTGATCGCAGGCGCGCTGGCCCAGGTCCGCGCCGCCGGGCGCTCGGTCGATCCGCAATGCAGCTTCGTCGCGCGCTACCTCGCCCAGCACCCCGAATGGCAGGACCTGCGCGCCTGAACGCTTAGGCCGCGGTGCCGCCGACGGTGAGGCCTTCGACCAGCAGGGTCGGCTGGCCGACGCCGGCGGGCACGCTCTGCCCGCCCTTGCCGCACATGCCGACGCCTTCGTCGAGCGCGAAATCATTGCCGATGCCGGTGACCTTGTTGAGCACGGTCGGGCCGTCGCCGATCAAGGTGGCGCCCTTGATCGGCGCGCCGATCCTGCCATTCTCGATGAGATAGGCCTCGGTGCACGAGAAGACGAACTTGCCCGAGACGATATCGACCTGGCCGCCGCCGAACGACTTGGCGAAGATGCCGCGCTTGACGCGCGACAGCAGCTCGGCGGGATCGTCCTTGCCGCCCTTCATGAAGGTGTTGGTCATCCGCGGCATCGGCGCATGCTGGAACGATTCGCGGCGGCCGTTGCCGGTCGGCTCGACGCCCATCAGCCGCGCATTGAGGCGGTCCTGCATATAGCCCTTGAGGATGCCGTCCTCGATCAGCACCGTCTCGCGCGTCGGCGTGCCTTCGTCGTCGATCGAAAGTGAGCCGCGGCGGTCCAGGATCGAGCCGTCATCGACCACGGTGACGCCAGGCGCCGCGACGCGCTCCCCGATGCGGCCCGAGAACGCACTGGTGCCCTTGCGGTTGAAATCGCCCTCGAGGCCGTGGCCGACGGCCTCGTGCAGCAACACGCCCGGCCAGCCAGGGCCGCACAGCACGGTCATGTCGCCGGCCGGGGCGTCGACTGCGTCGAGATTGACCAGCGCCTGGGCCAGCGCCTCGTCGATCGCGCGGTTCCACGTCTCGGGCTGGAAGAGATTGTCGTAGAGCGTGCGGCCGCCCAGGCCGAAGCTGCCGGTCTCGCGGCGGCCGTTCTGTTCGACGACGATCGACACGTTGAGCCGCACCAAGGGGCGGACGTCGGTGGCGACGAAGCCATCGGGCCGCACGACTTCGATCACCGACCAGGAGCCGGTGAGGCCGACCGACACCTGCACCACGCGCGGATCGCGTGCGCGAGCGGCGGCATCGATCGACTGGCAGAGGTTTACCTTGTCGGCGAACGGCACCAGGTCGAGCGGATCGGCATCGGTATAGAGGTGGCGATTGTTGCCCTGGGGCGGCGGCGCCTTGGCCCGGGCCGACGGATCGATCAGCGCCATCGTCTCCGACGCACGCCGGATCGCCGCCGGGCTGATCTCGTTGGCGTGCGCAAACGCGGTGGTCTCGCCCGAGACTGCGCGCAGGCCGAAGCCAGACTGGGTATCGAACGAGGCGGTCTTGAGCCGGCCATCGTCGAAGCCGAACGCCTCGGTCTTGCGATATTGGAGATAGAGCTCGCCATCCTCGGCGCGCGACAGCGCCTCGGCGGTGAGTTTGACCGCCGTCTCGGGATCGAGCGAGTCGCGATAGAGGTAGCTGCGCGGATCGGAGGGAATGCTCATCCTCCCGATATAGGCGCCTTAAATGCTGGCGCCAGCCGGATGGTCCGGAAGTTCGCCCTGATCGGCGCCGTCGGCCGGACCGCCGATCAGCACGAAGCGGCGATCGCAATAGCCGCAATCGACATAGCCATGCTCGTCGATCTGGAGGAAGACGCGCGGATGGCCCAGCGCGGCGGGAAGCCCGGGGCCGGTGCCGTCGCAGGCGACTCGGGCATGGGCGGTACGGATCGTCTCGGGCAGGGGCGCGGTCATGCAGTGCCGATAGCAAGCCCGGACGGGGCTCGCAATCGCATGCGCACCGTCTTATTGCGCACGCATGACCCAGGCAGCCATCGCGATCGACAATCTTTGCAAGACCTATGCGGGCGGCAAGCGCGCGCTGGACGGGGTGAGCTTCGACGTGCCGCGCGGGCAGATCTTCGGACTGCTCGGTCCCAATGGCGCCGGCAAGTCGACGCTGATCAACATCCTGGCCGGGCTGGTCAACAAGACCGCAGGCAAGGTCGACATCTGGGGCTTCGACGTGGATGCGCACCCGCGCAACGCGAAGGCATCGATCGGGATCGTCAACCAGGAGATCACCTTCGATCCCTTCTTCACCCCAAAGGAGACGCTGGAGATCCAGGCCGGGCTCTACGGCGTGGCCAAGGGCAAGTTCGACGCGCTGGGACTGCTCCGTGCCGTCCACCTCGAGGACAAGGCCAATGCCTATTCGCGCACGCTCTCGGGCGGCATGAAGCGCCGGCTGATGGTGGCCAAGGCGATGGTCCATTCGCCGCCGATCATCGTGCTCGACGAGCCGACGGCGGGCGTCGACGTCGAGCTTCGCCAGCAGCTCTGGGCTTATGTGAAGGAGCTCAACGCGCGCGGCGTGACGGTGGTGCTCACCACCCACTATCTCGAGGAAGCCGAGCAGCTTTGCGACCGGATCGCGATCATCAACCATGGCACGCTGATCGCCAACAAGCCGACCCGCGAGCTGGTCGGCATGGCGCAGGAGAAGCTGGTCGAAGTCACCGTCGACCGCGACGTGGCGGCGCTGCCCGACAATAGCTGCTTCCAGAAGATCGAGCTGAAGGGCGAGCGCACGCTGGTCATCACCTATCGCAAGGACCAGGCGAACGCCGGCGAAGTGCTCGGCGCGGTGCAATCGGGCGGCTATGGCATCGTCGACGTTTCCACGCGCGAGGCCGATCTGGAGGACGTGTTCCTCAATTTGACCCGGGCGTCGAACGGCTGACTCTCCGATCCTGCCTCTGCCGGTGGAGGAAAGGTGTCCTCAGCGACGATGACGGGCGAAAAAGCCCCACATCAGGTCGTTGTCCGCCACCCATTCATGGCCCGCCCCCGGCGTGATCCGCGCGACCACTTCGGCGCCGCCGCGACACGGCGCATAGCGCCGCTCGAAAACGCCGCTGTAAAGCGCCCGCTCGACCGGCGTGCGCCGGCAGCCGTCGAGTGCCGCCCAGCGCGCCTCCGCAGTGCGCATCGGATATTGCCAATAGCCGGCGCCGCCGCCTTCGACCGGATTGGTGGTGTCCTTGCCGCCGGCAAAGGCGATGACCGATACCGGGCGCGTCGGGGTGCAGCTGGCCGGATCGGGCCGCTGCGGGTCGGCAGCGGAGGGGTTGCCGGCTCGCAGCCCGACCACCGGCGCGATCGCCGCGAAGCGATCGGCAGCGACGCAGCCGAGCCAGGAGGCCATGCGTCCGCCGCCCGACAGGCCGGTGACGTAGACGCGGCGGCGATCGGCGCAGCCCTGGCCGACGAGCTGGTCGATCGCGGCGCCGAGATAGGCGACGTCGTCGGCATCCCCGGGCCCCGGCACCTTGCCGGTGACGGTGGGGACGCCGGGGATGTTCCACACAAAGCCCTTGTCCACCGCGATCCCGCCATCGGGCGCGGCGACCAGGAAGCCGTGGCGATCGGCTGCCTCCGCCAGCTTCGACTCGTCGAGCATCGCCGCGCCGGTGCCGCCGCTGCCATGGAGCAGGAATACCAGCGGCGCCCTGCCGGTGAATCCGGTGGGAGCGTGCACCAGCATCGTGCGGCCGGTGTCGCCGATCGTCACGCGCTGCGCGCCCGCGGTCGCGAGAGGGCAACGCCCAGCAGCGCTGGCGGCAGGTGCCCAGCCGGCCGCGATCGCGAACCCCAACAAGGCCAGGCTATGGCGGCGCATCACTCTCTCCCGTTGCCAGCCCGGGCGCTTAGCGCCTAGGCGGAGCATGAACCAGTGGAAGAAGCCATGCCCGACGATCCCCATAGCGCCGACATCCTCGTCATCGGATCGGGGGCGGCGGGGCTGACCGCGGCGCTCAACCTGGCGCAGCGCTTCAAGGTCACCGTGCTCGCCAAGGGCGGGTTCGCCGAAGGCTCGACGGCTTGGGCGCAGGGCGGCATCGCCGCGGTGCTCGAGCCCGGCGACACGTTCGAAAGCCATATCGAGGATACGATGATCGCCGGCGCGGGGCTGAACGATCGCGCCACGGTAGAGATGGTCGTCGAGAATGCCCCTGCGGCAATCGCACGGCTGGCCGAGCTCGGCGTGCCGTTCAATACCGAGGGCAATGCGCTGCATCTGACCCGCGAGGGCGGGCACAGCCATCGCCGCATCGTCCATGTCGACGACGCCACCGGCCTCGCGGTACAGACCGCGCTGCTCAAGGCGGCGCAGGCCAATCCCAACATCACCCTGGTGCCCGACATGGTGGTGATCGATCTCGCCACCAGCCGCCACGAGATACGCTATTCGGGCGCCGGCAATGTCTGGGGCGTCTATGCCTTCAACCGGCAGACCAATCGCGTCGAGCTGTTCACTGCGCGGGCGACCGTGTTGGCGAGCGGTGGCGCGGGGCGCACCTATCTGTTCTCGACTGCGCCGCGCGGGGCGACAGGGGACGGCATCGCAATGGCCTGGCGCGCGGGCTGCCGGATCTCGAACATGGAATTCATGCAGTTCCACCCGACCTGCCTCTACAACCTCGACGTCAAGAATTTCCTGATCACCGAGGCCGTGCGCGGCGAGGGCGGCCACCTCAAGAACCCCAATACCGGCCACCGCTTCATGCCCGAACTCGATGCGCGCGCCGAACTCGCCCCGCGCGACATCGTGGCGCGCGCGATCGATGCCGAGATCAAGCGCTTCGGCCTCGATTACGTCCATCTCGACATCAGCCATATGGGCGCGGAATTCGTGAAGCATCACTTCCCGACCATCTATGCCCGGCTGCTCGACCTCGACATCGACATGACCAAGGAGCCGATCCCGGTCGTCCCCGCCCAGCATTATACCTGTGGCGGCGTGGTGGTGGACCGGCACGGCCGCACCGATCTGCCCAATCTCTATGCGGCAGGCGAGGTCAGCCAGTCGGGCCTGCACGGTGCCAACCGCCTAGCAAGCAATTCACTGCTCGAATGCTTCGTGTTCGGCGAGGCCGCGGCGCAGCACATCGCGGCCAACTGGGCTGATTTCGCCCCGCCCCCGCCCATCCGCCCCTGGGACGAGAGCCGCGTGACCGATTCGGACGAGGAAGTCGTCATCAAGCAGAACTGGACCGAGATCCGCCGG
The DNA here is from genome assembly GCF_044881185.1 of Sphingomonas sp. MMS12-HWE2-04. Classification (GTDB taxonomy): domain Bacteria; phylum Pseudomonadota; class Alphaproteobacteria; order Sphingomonadales; family Sphingomonadaceae; genus Sphingomonas. The sequence continues at coordinate 3,689,741 of NZ_CP173254.1, forward strand.
TTCATGTGGAATTATGTCGGCATCGTGCGGACCACCAAACGGCTCGAGCGGGCCGCCCATCGGATCAAGGTGCTGCGCGACGAGGTCGCCGATTATTACGGCCATTTTCGCGTGACTCCGGATCTGATCGAGCTGCGCAACCTGCTCGAAAGCGCCGACCTGATCGTGCGCTCCGCACTCCACCGCAAGGAGAGCCGCGGGCTGCACTACACGCTCGACTATCCCGAGACGCGCGAGGTTGCGACCGATACGATCCTAGTACCGTGAAACGTTCCGGAAACGTAAGCGTTGGTAAAGACGCTAGGAGTTTCCACGGGTTGCACGTTTCGTCGCTATCGATACCGTATTCGTCGCATGGGTTTGCGCACGGGCTTTGATGCCGCGCGTAACACACGCATGTTTTGGAGAGGGCTAAGGGTCGCTTTCGTGAAAAATTTTCTGGGTTTCTCGTCTGTTGAACGCGCACTGACCATCGCCGGGCTTGGGCCCGCGATGCTGCTCGGGTGCGCAGTGCACGAGGATGCCCAGCTCGCGGCCTATCTTCCTGCCCCGACCTACAGCGTGATCATGCCCTTCCCGGCCGCCAATGCCGCGCCGGCGCGGCCGAGCGTGCCTGCGCCGCAATCGCTGCTCGCCTCACTCGACGCAGTCACCCGCGGGTTCGACGGCGTCGTCGGCGTCGCGGTGGCGAGCGTCGACGGCGGCTGGACCGCGACCGCCGGCCAGGCCGGCCGCCGCATGCCGCAGCAGAGCGTCAGCAAGCTGTGGGTAACGATGACCGTGCTCGACCAGGTCGATCAGGGCCGCATCCGGCTCGACGATCCGCTGACGATCACCCGCTCCGATTTCACGCTGTTCCACCAGCCGGTCGCCGCTTTGGTCAAGGGCGACCAGGGCTATACTGCCACCGTCGGCGAGATCGTCCGCCGCGCGATGCAAATGAGCGACAACACCTGCAACGACAAGCTGCTCCGGCTGGTCGGCGGGCCCGAGGCGGTGCGCAGCTTCATCGCCCGCAAGCAGCTTGGCGCGATCCGCTTCGGTCCGGGCGAAAAGCTGCTCCAGGCGGGCACGGCGGGCCTTGAATGGAAGCCCGAATATTCGATGGGCAATGCCTTCAACATCGCACGCTCGCGGCTGACGCCGGCAGTGCGGTTGGCCGCCTATGAGGCCTATGTGAAGGATCCGCCCGATGGCGCCGCGCCCGAAGCGATTGCCAACGCGCTCGCGCGGCTGAAGCGCGGCGAGCTGCTCTCGCCGGCATCGACCGCCTGGCTGATCGCGACGATGGATGGCGCCAAGACCGGGCGGTATCGCGTGCATGGCGCGGTGCCGGCCGGCTGGACCTATGGCCACAAGACCGGCACCGGCCAGGATCTCGGCAGCCGCACCGCGGGCTTCAACGATGTCGGCATCCTGATCGCACCCGACGGCACCGGCTATGCGATCGCGGTGATGATCGGCGACACCCGCCGCCCGGTGCGCGAGCGCCAGCTGCTGATGCAGGAAGTCGCCAGCGCGATCGTCGCCAATCACGGGCTCGGCGGCGGCACCGGCTTCGCGGCGATGCCAGGACGCTAAAGTTCGGGCGCAAGCTGCGGAAGGCGCGGGGGTGTTATCGCCGCTAGGTCTCCGTCATGGACATTGACTGGACCGCTGCCGCCGAGGCGCTCGACACCCATGGCTGGGCCGTGCTTCCGAGCCTGCTCGACCCCGCAGCCTGCGCAGAAGTGGCCGGCCTCTACGACTCCGCGCGCTTTCGCAGCGAGGTGATTATGGCCCGCCACGGCTTTGGCCGCGGCGAATACCGCTATTTCGCCTATCCGCTGCCCGATTCCGTGCAGGATCTTCGCGCACGGCTTTATCCCCCGCTCGCCGAGGTGGCGAATCGCTGGCACGCCCGGCTCGGGCTGGACCGCCGCTTTCCCGCCGACCATGCCGACTGGCTCGCCGAATGCCATGCCGCCGGCCAGACGCGGCCCACCCCGTTGCTGCTGCGCTACGGCACCGGCGACTATAATTGCCTGCACCAGGATCTGTATGGCGACCATGTCTTCCCGCTCCAGCTCGCCGTCCTGCTCTCCGCCCCGGGGCGCGACTTTGCCGGCGGCGAGTTCGTGCTCACCGAGCAGCGCCCACGGACGCAGTCCCGCGCTGCAGTCGTTCCCCTGACCCAGGGCGATGCGGTGGTGTTCGCGGTCAACCAGCGGCCGGTACGCGGCAGCAAGGGCGAGTATCGCGTGACGATGCGCCACGGCGTCAGCGCCGTCCATATCGGGCAGCGGCACACGCTCGGGATCATCTTTCACGACGCAGCATGAAGTTTAACGAGGCGCAGTGAAGGCTTTGCCCGGCCCGCCCGCTCGGCTATCCCCGCGGCGATGCCCCATCTCTATCTCGTCGACGGCTCCGGCTATATCTTCCGCGCCTATCACCGGCTGCCACCGCTCACCAACAAGCATGGCGAGCCGGTGGGCGCAGTCTATGGCTATACGACGATGCTGTGGAAGCTCGCCGACGACCTGCACAAGGCCGACGGCCCCACCCACATGGCGGTGATCCTCGACAAGTCGAGCCACACCTTCCGCAACGAGCTTTACGACAAGTACAAGGCGCAGCGCCCGCCGCCCCCCGAGGATCTCGTCCCGCAATTTCCGATGATTCGCGATGCTACCCGCGCCTTCTCGCTGCCCTGCATCGAGGAGGAAGGTTGGGAGGCCGACGACCTGATCGCTTCCTATGCCAAGGCAGCGATGGCGCAGGGCTGGCAGGTGACGATCGTCAGCTCGGACAAGGACCTGATGCAGCTGATCGAGGACGGCAGCCTCGACATGCTCGATACGATGAACAATCGCCGCATCGGCCGCGAGCAGGTGATCGAGAAATTCCAGGTCGGCCCCGAAAAGGTCGGCGATGTGCTCGCGTTGATGGGTGACAGCGTCGACAATGTCCCCGGCGTCCCCGGCGTTGGGCCCAAGACCGCAGCCAAGCTGATCCTTGAGCATGGCGATGTCGAAGGCGTGCTCGCCGCGGCGCCCGACATGAAAAAGGGCAAACTGCGCGACAATCTGATCGAGCATGCGGAGATGGCGCGGCTCTCGCGCAAATTGGTGACGCTCGCCTGCGACGTGCCTCTCCCCGATCCGCTCGAACTCGCTCGAACTCCAGGGCATCCCGGACGCGCCGCTGCGCGCCTTCCTCGAGCATCACGGCTTCAAGTCGCTGATCGCGCGACTGTCGGCGGTGGCCGATGCGCCGGTGGAAGTGCACGAGACGCCCGGCCTGCCCGAGGACCCGCCCTGCGATCACGACGCCTATGAAACCATTGTCGACGAAGCCGATCTCGATCGCTGGATGGCCGACGCGCGCCACCAGGGCTGGGTCGCGATCGATACCGAAACGAGCGAGCTCGATGCGATGCGCGCTGGCCTGTGCGGGGTGAGCCTGGCGCTCGCCCCCAACAAGGCGTGTTACATCCCGCTCACCCATGGCGGCAGCGACATGTTCGCCGAAAAGCCGGTGCAGCTCGACAAGCCGATGGCGCTGGCCAAGCTCAAGACGCTGCTCGAAGACCCGGCGGTGCTCAAGATCGGGCACAATCTCAAATACGACCTGATCGTGATGCGCCAGCGCGGGATCGACGTCGCCCCCTATGACGACACGATCGTGATGAGCTTCGATCTCGATGCGGGGCTGCACGGGCACGGTATGGACGAGCTTGCGGCGACGCATCTTTCGCACAGCTGCATCGCGTTCAAGGACGTGGTCGGCACCGGCAAGAAGCAGCTGAGCTTCCGCGAAGTCGATCTCAAGGCCGCGACGCGCTACGCCGCCGAGGATGCCGATGTCACGCTGCGGCTGTGGCAGCGCTTCAAGCCGCGGCTCGCCTATGAGAGCGCCACGCGCGTCTACGAGATGGTCGACCGCCCACTGGTCTCGGTGATCGCGGGGATGGAGCGCGAAGGCGTCAAGGTCGATGCCGGGGTGCTTTCGCGGCTCTCGGACGAGTTCTCCAAGCAAATCGCCAGCCTCGAGACCGAGATTCACGCCATCGCCGGCTTCCCGTTCACGATCGGCAGCCCCAAGCAATTGGGCGACGTGCTGTTCGACAAGATGGGCATCAAGGGCGGGCGCAAGGGCAAGTCGGGCGTCTATTCGACCGACGTCAACGAGCTCGAGCGGATTGCGGCGGACAAGGATTTGCCCGGTCGTGAGATGGTGGTCAAGGTGCTCGACTGGCGCCAGCTGTCGAAGCTCAAATCGACCTATACCGATGCGCTCCAGGCGCAGATCAATCCCGAGACCGGCCGCGTTCACACATCCTATTCGCTGACCGGCGCGCAGACCGGGCGGCTCTCCTCGACCGATCCGAACCTGCAGAACATCCCGATCCGCACCGAAGTGGGCCGTCAGATCCGCGACGCGTTCGTGGCGGAGCCCGGAAACGTCATCCTCGCCGCCGACTATTCGCAGATCGAGCTGCGCCTCGCCGCGCACATCGCCGACGTGCCGGCGCTGCGCACCGCGTTCGAGAATGGCGACGACATTCACAACATGACTGCGATGGAGCTGTTCGGCGAAGTCAATCGCGACACCCGCGGCCGCGCCAAGACGATCAACTTCGCGATCCTCTATGGCATCTCGCGCTGGGGGCTGGCCGGGCGCCTCGACGTCAGCGTCGAAGAGGCGCAGGCGATGATCAACCGCTATTTCGAGCGCTTCCCCGGCATCAACCGCTATATCGCCGACACGCTGAACGAGGCCAAGGCACGCGGCTACACCACCACGCTATTCGGCCGGAAGACGCATTTTCCGCGGCTGAAATCGCCCAATCCCAACGAGCGTGCGGGCAGCGAGCGCGCGGCGATCAACGCGCCGATCCAGGGCACCAGCGCCGACATCATCAAGCGCGCGATGGCGCGGATGGGCCCGGCGCTGCTCGAAGCCGGGCTGCCCAAGGTGCGGATGCTGATGCAGGTGCATGACGAACTCGTGTTCGAGCTGCCGGAAGGCGATGTGGAAAAGGCGCGCGCTATCATTGGCCATGTCATGGCCACCGCGGCCGAGCCTGCGATCAAGCTCAGCGTTCCGCTCGGCGTCGAGATCGGCGTGGGTCCGAGCTGGGGCGCCGCGCATTGAGCCAAGACACCGCTGCTGAGGATATCAACACGCTTGCCAAGGGCGGGCGGACCAACATCCTGGGCTTTCTGCTCCGTCTCGCGGCGCGGCTGCCGTTTCTGTTCATCGCCGGCCGCGCTTATGGCCCGGACATCGTCGGGCGCTACGCCATCGCGGTGCTCGTCATCGAGTTTGCCGCGCTGGTAGCAACGCTCGGGCTGAAGCGCGGGCTCGCCCAGGCGCTGTCCACCACCGATCGTCCGCACGCCCATGTCGTCTGGGATTCGCTGATCGTCGCAGTGATCGGATCGGCGATCACCAGCGCGCTGCTCATCGCCTTCCCCCAGGCGATGTTCCCGAACAGCCCGGTGATGGGGCTTGAGCGCTTCTTGCCGCTGGTCGTGTTCGCCAGCGCCTTGTCCGACGTGTCGCTTTCCGCACTCGCCTATCGCAAGAATATCGCCGCGTCGGTCACCGCGCGGGCGATCATCGAGCCCTGGACGATCAGCATCGCCGCCTGGGGCTTCAGCTACGTCTCCGCGCGCGACGGACTGCTCTATGCCTATGTCCTGTCGATGACCGCGGCGCTCGCCGCTTCGCTCGTCCCCTTCGTCAAGGAATATGGCCTGCCGATCGGCTGGCGTCCGCGCGTCGTCGAGCTTGCGGCGCTCGCCCGGCGCAACGCGCCGCTGGCCGGCGCCGATACGATCGAATGGGCGACGCGCAACGTCGATCGCTTCATCCTCGGGCTGCTGTTCAGCCCCGCCGTGGTCGGTATCTACTTCATGGCGCAGCAGGTCTCCTCGGTGCCGCAGAAGCTCAAGACCAGCTTCGATCCGATCCTCGGCCCGGTCGTGACGCAAAGCCTCGCCAGCAACGATCGCAAGGCCGTGGCCAAGCAGATCCGCCAGGTCGGCTTCTGGATCACCAGCGCTCAAGCTGCGGCGGCGGTGATGTTCTCGATTCCCGCCGAGGGCGTGATGGGGCTGATCGGTCCCGAATTCGTCGTCGGCGCGACCGCGCTGTGCATCCTGCTCGTCGCCGAAGTGCTCGCCTCCACTGGGGCGGTGTGCGAGACCGGGCTGGTCTACATCGCCCGGCACAAGAATCTGGCCGTGTCGATCTGCGTGCTGGTGTTGCAGATTGCGCTGACCTTCACGCTGCTCATCCTCGCGCGCGACCATGCTTGGCCGCTTGCCTGGCAGGCGGCGGCCCCCGCGATCGCGCTCGCCGTCGCCGTGACGCTGGGATCGGTCGCGAAGGCGGCGCTGCTACGCCGGCTGCTTGGCGCGCCCGTGCTGAGCGTGCGGCCGAGCTTCTTCGCGGCGATCGCGATCGCCTGCCTTGTCGGCGCGGCGTTTACGGCGCTTCCCAAGCACTACGAATGGGCCGAGCTCAGCCTGGGCATGCCAGCGATCCTGGTCACCTATCTGTTCGTGATGATCAAGTTCGGCTTCCGCGACGAGGATCGCGCGCTGTTTCGCAAGATGCCGAGCGCCGACGAAGCGACGCTGCCGACACAGGACGCGCTGTAATCCGCCTTAGTGGCGGAAGTGGCGCATGCCGGTGAACACCATCGCCAGGCCGGCTTCGTCGGCCGCGGCGATGACTTCGTCGTCGCGGATCGAGCCGCCCGGCTGGATCACCGCAGTGGCGCCCGCCTCGACCGCAGCGAGCAGCCCGTCGGCAAAGGGGAAGAACGCGTCGGAAGCGACGGCGCTGCCGATCGTGCGCGGCTCGGCCCAGCCGGCCTTTTGCGCGGCGTCCTTGGCCTTCCACGCGGCGATGCGGGCGCTTTCGAGCCGGTTCATCTGGCCCGCGCCGATGCCCGCGGTGCTGCCGCCCTTGGCATAGACGATCGCGTTCGACTTGACGTGCTTGGCCACCGTCCAGGCGAACAGCGCGTCGGTCAGCTCCTGCTCGGTCGGCGCGCGCTGGGTCACCACCTTGAGCTGGTCGCGGGTGACCCGGCCATTGTCGCGCGACTGGACGAGCATGCCGCCGGCAATCGACTTGAGCATCAGCCCGGGGCGGGCCGGATCGGGCAGTTCGCCGGTGATCAGCAGGCGGAGATTCTTCTTGGCGGCGAACACCGCGCGGGCGTCTTCATCGGCGGCGGGCGCCGCGACGACTTCGGTGAAGATGCCGGCCATCGCCTCGGCAGTGGCGCGATCGAGCGGGCGGTTGACCGCGATGATGCCGCCGAACGCAGAGACCGAATCGCAGGCGAGCGCCGCCTGATAAGCTTCGAGCAGCGTTTCGCCGGTGGCGACGCCGCAGGGATTGGCGTGCTTGACGATCACCACCGTCGGCGGGCCGTCGCGGAATTCGCTGACCAGCTCGAGCGCGGCATCGGCGTCGTTGTAATTATTGTAGCTGAGCGCCTTGCCCTGGAGCTGCTCGGCCTGGGCGATCCCGCGCGCGCCGGTCTGCGGCAGATAGAGCGCGGCGGACTGGTGCGGATTTTCGCCATAGCGCAGCTCGGCGCCCTTGGTCAGCGCGAACGCCAGCGTCGAGGGCAGGCTCTCGCCCTGGTCGGCAAAGGCGAACCAGCTGGCAATCGCCGCGTCATAGGCGGCGGTGGCGGCATAGGCCTTGGCGGCGAAGCGGCGGCGGTCGGCCAGCGTCGTGCTGCCGCCCTCTACCAACGCATAGTCGGCCGGATCGGTGAGGATCGCGACCGAATCGTGATTCTTGGCGGCCGAGCGGACCATCGACGGGCCGCCGATATCGATATTCTCGATGATCTCGTCGCGCTCCGCGCCGCGGGCGACGGTCTGGGCGAAGGGATAGAGATTGACCACGACCAGGTCGATCGCGCCGATGCCGTGTTCCTCCATCGAGGCGACATGCTCTGCATTGTCGCGCACCGCGAGCAGCCCGCCATGGACGATCGGGTGGAGCGTCTTGACGCGGCCGTCCATCATCTCTGGGAAGCCGGTGAGGTCCGAGATATCGCGCACGCTCAGGCCAGCCTCGCGCAGCGTCTTGGCGGTGCCGCCGGTCGAGACGAGTTCGACGCCCTGCGCCGCCAGTGCCTGTCCGAGTTCGACGATGCCGGTCTTGTCGGAGACCGAAAGGAGCGCGCGCTTGATCTTGACCTGGTCCATGGCCCGCCCCTCTAAGGATAGACCGCCGCGTGGCAAGCCTATTCAGGCGGTGAACGCCTATTTCGCGCGGTGGAACAGCCAGCTTAGATTGGTGCCCCCCGGCGGCGTCTCTCCGCTGATCACGAGCTGCTCGCTGGCCAGCGGCTTGCCGTCGCCATCGATCCAGATGCTGTCTTCGATGGCGAGCGCGCCGCCCTTGCAGCGAAACTGCCAGAGATGCCCGGCGGGCGTGCGCAGGATCGCGGCCATTCCGTCGGCCGTGGGGGCGATCTCGACCGAGGGATGGAGGTGGAAGCGGACCGCGAACGGCGTCGGCGCCTTTTTGCGGCGCTTGTCGGCGGGGAGCAACATGTCCTCGCCGCGAATGTCCCGGCCGTCGTGCGACACTGCGACGACACGGCGATGGCGGAAGCCGAAGCGCCGGCAATAGCCGTCATGGCTCGCCTCGATCCGGCTGCCATTCTCGGTCTCGTGCCGCGCCAACTCGACTTCGACGACGCCGCGGCCGAGCGTGCCATCAGGGTGGATCGCAGTGGAATTGCTGTCGGCGAGAACCAGAGTGGAGTGCGCTGCAGTCGTGCGCAATCCCTCGGTGAGCGCCGCGGGCAGTTGGGCATTGGCCGCGCGCGCGCCACCGCAATTGATCACCAGCCGATGCTCGCCATCGGAAAACTCGAACGCTAGCGTCGAAGCGCAACCGCCCTCGACCAGCCGCGCCAGCGGCGGCGGCGCGGCATCGATGATCAGCACGGTGCCACCGGCCGAAAGGCGCTGATAACCCCATTCGCGCGCCTGCTTGAGCGGGCGGGTACGCACGCCCGTCCCCTCGATCACCTGCTGGATCACTTCGCCAGGCACGGGCCCAGACCCTTGCCAGCTCGCCAGCCCGCGATCGCCATGGCAGACGCCGAGCAGGGCGGTGACCATCCGGTTTATCGCAGACTGGAGCATCGCCGGCGGCTCGAGCCGGCGCGCGCCATAGGCCTCGGCGAGCATGGTCAGCAGCTGCACTGCCTCGAGCTGGGCCGCGGGCGAGCGCGAGACGACGCCGCCATCCTCGAATACCGACTGGTCGATCGCGCGCTTGAGCCCGGCTTCGCCGATCGCGCGGCGCGGATCACCGCCCGGCATCACGAGACCCGCAGTGATCTCCCCGCACCAGGCGGCCAGCCGCGGCAGGCCGATTTGGACGCGGTCAGCCGTGCGATAGAGATGCCGCGCGCCCCGCGCCAGCGCATGGAGCACGCTCGACCGGTAGACGAGATCGCTAGACGACAGGATCAGCGGCGCATGCGCGGTCCAGAACAGGACACGGCGGCCCCACAGGTCGGCGCGCCACGCGGTGTCGGAGATCTTTTCGCCATGGCAATCGAGCCAGCGCCGCATGATCGCCTCGGCGATCGGCGCGCCGCGCGCCCGGGTAGTGACGCTCGACAAGTCGCGCAGCCAGGCGAAGCTTTGGAGATATTCGGTGAAGGCCGGCGACCAGTCCGGCCTAGCGAAATCGATCGCCTCGATCTCGCGGGCCTCGCCGCGGAAGGTCGCGACACCGTCGAGCAGCGCATTGCCGCGCTCGACATCGCCGAAGAACGGATCCTCGGGCACCGCGATCAGCTTGAGCGGATAGCGGCCGCGCAGCCGCACCGCGTGCAGGGGGGTGGCCCAGCTCATCCGCTGGAGGCGCTCGGCGATGCGATCGGCGAGGCTCAATCCCCGGTCGCCGCCCATGCGCACGAGCCGCTTGCCTGCCTCGATCCCGTCGGCGCCGGAATCGGGTTTGTCGCCGCTCACCCGCCGCGTAGCGCTTCGATATTCACTTGATATTGGCGCGATCCGCCGGCGAAGCTCGCCGTGCCGGCGACCAGCACATCAGCACCCGCGGCGATCGCGCGCGGCGCGGTGTACCGGTCGATCCCGCCATCGACTTCGAGATCGATCGCACGGCCGCTGGCATCGATGCGGCGGCGCAGCTCGGAGATCTTGGCCAGCTGGCTATCGATGAATTTCTGTCCGCCGAAGCCCGGATTGACGCTCATCACCAACACCAGATCGACCAGGTCGAAAACATGATCGATCGCGCTGATCGGCGTCGCGGGATTGAGCACCACGCCGGCGCGCTTGCCCAGATCCTTGATCGTCTGGAGCGTTCGATGGAGATGAGGGCCGGATTCGGGATGCACCGAGAGAATGTCCGCGCCCGCATCGGCAAAGGCAGCGAGCAGCGGATCCACCGGCGTGATCATCAGATGCACGTCGAAGACCTTCTTCGTGCACGGCCGCAGCGCCTTGATCACCGCCGGGCCGATCGTGATGTTGGGCACGAAATGTCCGTCCATCACGTCGACATGGATCCAGTCGGCCCCCGCAGCATCAATGGCACGGATTTCCTCGCCCAGCTTGGCGAAGTCGGCGGAGAGGATCGATGGAGCGATGCGAACGGCGGCCATATGCGGTCCTTAGCATGGCGCGAATTGCACGCAACTACGCCGTGTCGCGCCGGAGCCTCGCAATGAAGAAGCCGTCGAGTCCGCCCTTGTCGGCGAGCATGCCGGGAAGCAGGCGAAGCGTGCCGTCCTCGCGGGGCGTGATGCCTTCGGGCAATTCGTCTTCGCGCACTGGGACGATCGCATAGTCCGATCGCGCAGCGAGAAAGCGCGCAAGCTGGTCCTCGCCTTCCTGCGGCTCAAGCGAACAGGTCGAGAAGACCAAGGTGTCGCCCGGCGCCACCCAATCGGCTGCGCGCGCGAACAGCTGCGCCTGGAGCGCGGCCATCTCGGCGATCAGCGAAGGGCGGACGCGGTGGAGCACATCGGGATGCCGGCGGAAAATGCCGGTGGCGCTGCACGGCGCGTCGAGCAGCACCGCGTCGGCCGGCGCGGCAGGCTGCCAGGCGAGCAGATCGGCCGCGACGATCTTCGCATCGAGCCCGGTGCGCTCGAGATTTTCGCGAAGTCGCGCCAGACGACTTTCGGAAATGTCGACCGCCGTCACGTCCCAGCCCGATGCAGCGAGCTGCAGCGTCTTGCCACCGGGCGCCGCGCAGAGATCCAGCGCAGTGCCGGCACCTTTGCCGAGCAGCCGTGCGGGGATCGAGGCGGCAAGATCCTGCACCCACCAGGCGCCCTCGGCATATCCGTCCAGCGCCGGAATCGCGCCGCGCTCGGCAAGGCGAAGATGGCCCGGGGCGAGGCTTTCACCCTCCAGCTCGGGGACAGTGCCGGGATCGCGCAGGGTCAAGTCGATCGGCGGCGGCGCGGCGATCGCGCGCTCGGCATCCTCGATCAGCTGGTCGCCCCAAGCCGCGTGCCAGCGCAGCGCTACCGGATCGGGAAGCGTCGGCGGCTCCGGAAGTGTAACGCCCTGGCGCGACAGCGTGCCGAACACGCCGTGGACGAGTTTGCGGGGCCCGCCATCGACGAGCGGCAGCACTGTGGCGATTGCGGCATGGCCCGGCGTGCCGAGGGCAAGCGCCTGGACCAGTGCGATGCGCAGCGCGAACCGCGCCTTGGCGTCATCGGGCAAGGGCTGGCGCGTTGCCGAATTGATCAGCGCATCGAGATCGGGCAGGCGGCGCAGCGCCTCGGCGACGATCGCATGGGCAAGGCCCCGATCGTTCGGCGCCAGCCCCTGCGTCGATGAATCGAGCGCCTGTTCGAGCGCGAGGCCGCGGCGCAATACCGCGTCGAGCAGCTTGAGCGCGGCCCGGCGCGCGGGCACGCCAGGGGGATCGGACTTGGGACGCGGTGGCTGCACTTGACCTCTGGGACTCGAACGACGATCTCCCGCCTATGGCCCAGCGTCCCGAAAATGTGAAACCGCCCGCCTATCTGACGCCGAGCCCGCCGGTGCCCAAGCCCGCACCGGCAACGGATACGCCCGATCCGCTTGACCCGACACGCTATGGCGATTGGGAGCGCAAGGGCGTCGCCGTCGACTTCTAGTCGGCGAGCATCAGCGCCAATTTGTTGACCGTATTCCAGTTGCGCGCCGTCGCGACGGCAGGGAATTTAGCCTTCTTCATCGTCTGGAGCAGCTTCGAATCGCGCATGCCCTGCTGGCTGCGATAGTCGCTGTAGAGTTCGCGGCCGTTGGCGTGGAGCAGTTCGGGGCCGAGGTGCAGGCCGCCATGCCGTTCCAGAGCTTCGGCAGGGAACGGATCGCGGTGGAAGGTCACCAGCATGTGGCTCGGGTGATCGGAAGCGGCTTCGGGATAGGGGTTGGCGGCGATCACCGCGCGCATCGCCTCCAGGTCGCGCACCACGACATCGGTTTTCAGGCCCTGCGCCAGCAGGGCTGCCTCAAGCTTCGCTTCGATTTCGGGACCGGGAAAATTGGTGTCGAACACGACATTGCCCGAGGCGAGCAACGTCTCGACGCGCGCGAAGCCCAGGCTTTCAGCCACCGCCTGCAAGTCCTTCGACAGCAGCTTGCGCTTACCGAGATTGACCCCGCGCAGCAGTGCCGCCCAGCGTTTCACAGCTCTTCCTTGAGCGGGCGCGACAGCAGCGCCTCGACCACGCTGCCGATCGCCGCGCCTTCGAGCAGCGCATTGACTGCCGCGGTCACCGGCATGTCGACCCCGGCATCGGCGGCGGCGGCGCGGAGCACCGGCGCGGTATGCGCGCCCTCCGCAACGGTGCGGCGATCGGCGAGCAGCTCGGCCGCGCTCCTGCCCTGGCCCAGTCCGACACCGAGCGAGAAGTTGCGCGAATTGGTCGACGAGCAAGTGAGCACGAGGTCGCCGAGCCCCGACAGGCCGGTCAGCGTCTCGGCCTGCGCGCCGCGCGCGAGGCCGAAGCGCGTCATCTCGGCAAAGCCGCGCGCGATCAGCGCGGCACGGGCATTGAGCCCCAGGCCCGCCCCCTCGACCACCCCGCAGGCGATCGCGAGCACGTTCTTGACCGCGCCACCGATCTCCGCGCCGATGACGTCTGCCGAGCCATAGGTGCGGAACCCCGGGCGCGCGAGCCGATCGGCGAGCCGGGCGCGCAATGCCTCATCCTCGCAGGCAAGCGTAACCGCGGTGGGTTTCCCGGCGGCCACTTCGTGCGCGAAAGTCGGGCCCGACAGCACGGCGATCGGCGCATCAGGCGCGGCCTGGTGCGCGACTTCGCCGACGAGCAGCTTGCTCCCGGCTTCGATACCCTTGGCGCACAGCACCAGCGGCGTGCTGCCGATCGGCGCGGCGGCGAGCACGGCGCGGACATGCTGAGCAGGCGCGACGACGAGCAGCGCGTCGAGCCCGGCAAGATCGGCGAGGTTGCCAGTAGCGCGGATCAATTCGGCGAGCGGCACGCCGGCGAGGAAGGCGCGATTCTCATGCCCGGCGTTGATGCTGTCGACCACGTCGGGCTCGCGCGCCCAAAGCAGCACGGGCTCGCCGTCCCGCGCCGCAACCTGCGCCAATGCAGTGCCCCAGGCGCCGCCGCCGATCACTCCGATCTTCATGCCTTCACTCCGGCGCCGCGCACCTTCTCCGCATCGGGATCGAGCGGCCAGCGTGGGCGGGCGGGCACGTCGAGCGGATCGGTGAGCCCGGCGGCGAAGCGCTCGGCGCCGGCCCAGGCGATCATCGCGGCATTGTCGGTGCACAGCCACAGGGGCGGCGCGACGAAGCGCAGGTCGTTTTCGGCGGCGAGGCTTTCGAGCGCGGTGCGGACGGCCGAGTTCGCGGCCACCCCGCCGGCGACGACCAGCGCGGTCGGGCGAACCTTGGCGAGCGCGATCCGGGTGCGATCGACCAGGCAATCGACCACCGCCTGCTGGAACGACGCGGCGATATCCTGTGCGCTGTGCTGGCCGACGGCGCGCGCGACTGCGCTCTTGAGGCCGGCGAAGGAGAAATGCGGCTCGCCCGATCCGACGAGCGGGCGCGGTAGCGGCACCGCCCTGGGATTGCCGTGCTCCGCCGCCTTCTCGACTGCGGGGCCACCGGGAAAGCCGAGCCCGAGCAGCTTGGCGGTCTTATCGAACGCCTCGCCCGCGGCATCGTCGATCGTCGTCGCGAGCCGGCGATAGGCGCCGACGCCCTCGACGAGCAGCAGCTGGCAATGCCCGCCCGAGACCAGAAGCAACAGATAGGGAAATTCGAGATCGCGCTCGGCCAGCCGCGGCGACAGGCCGTGGCCTTCGAGATGGTTGATTGCGATCAGTGGCCTGCCGCTCGCCAACGCCAGCGCCTTGCCGGTGACCAGCCCCACCATGACGCCACCGATCAGCCCCGGCCCTGCGGTCGCAGCGATCGCATCGACCTGGTCGAGCGTCACGCCCGCTTCGTCGAGCGCCGCCTCGACCAAGGGCCCGATCATCTCGACATGCGCGCGGGCTGCGATTTCGGGAACGACGCCGCCATAGGGACGGTGCGCCGCTTCCTGGCGCGCGAGCTTGTGCGCGCGAACCGTGCCGTCGCTGTCGACGAGCGCGGCGGCGGTTTCGTCGCAGCTCGATTCAATGCCTAGGATGAGCGCCATTGCATCCATCTAAGCCGTTAGGGCATCAGCACAAGCCATGCCCCCTATTCGTCTCGGTACCCGCGGCTCGCCGCTCGCCCTCACCCAGGCCGGACTGGTGCGCGATGCGCTCGCCGCCGCGCATGGCCTCGCCCCCGCCGCTATCGAGATCGTCGTGATCCGCACCACTGGGGACAAGGTGCAGGATCGCGCGCTTGCCGAAATCGGCGGAAAGGCATTGTGGACGAAGGAATTGGACCGCGCGCTGCTCGCCGGCGAGATCGACGCGGCAGTGCATTCGATGAAGGACGTCGAGACCATCCGTCCCGGCGGCATCGCGATTGCCGCGATCTTGCCGCGCGCCGATGTTCGCGATCGGCTGATCGGCGCCGACTCGATCGACGCCCTGCCCCAAGGAGCGAGGGTGGGCACCAGTTCGCCTCGCCGCGCCGCCCAATTGCGCAAGCTGCGCCCCGACCTGGTTCCCGTGCTCTTCCGTGGAAATGTCGACACCCGCCTCGCCAAGCTGGCGGCGGGCGAAGCCGATGCGACGCTGCTCGCGGCGGCGGGGCTCGAACGACTGGGACGCCATGACGTCGGAACGCCGATCCCCCTCAACGTGATGCTTCCCGCGCCCGCGCAAGGCGCCGTAGGCATCGAATGCCGCGCCGAGGATGCAAAGACTTGCACGCTGCTCGCCGCGATCGACGACATCCCCACCCATGCCTGCATCGCCGCCGAGCGCGCGCTGCTCGCCGCGCTGGGCGCCGACTGCCACTCGCCGGTAGCAGCGCTGGCGCGGATCGAAGGCGCGATCCTGACGATCGAAGCCGAGCTGCTGAGCGAGGACGGCGCGCACCACGTCCATGCCCAGATCGAGGGCGGCCCCGACGATGCCGGGCTCCCCACCGCAGTGGCGCAGGACCTGCTCGCCCGCGCCCCCATCGACGTGCGACGGCTGTTCGGCGGATGAACCGCGCGATCGTGGTGCTCCGCCCGGAGCCGGGCAACCGTGCCACTGCCGCGGCAATCGAGGCGCGGGGACGCAGGGCGATTCGCCTACCCTTGTTCGAGATACGCGCGGTTTCCTGGCAGGCGCCCGATCCTTCGCGGTTCGACGCACTCTTGCTAACCAGCGCCAATGCGGTGCGCCACGCCGGTGCCCAGTTGGGAGCCTTTGCACCGCTCCCGGTGCATGCGGTGGGCGAGGTCACTGCGCAAGCGGCCCGGCGCGCAGGGCTCGACGTGGTGGCGGCAGGCAATTCGGGGGTCGAATCGCTTCTCGCCGCAGGTCGCTTCACCCGCGCGCTCCATCTTGCCGGGCGCGATCGCACGCTGGCCCCCGGCGGGCCGATCGCCGAGATCCACACCGTCTATGCCAGCGAGGCCCTGCCGATCCCCCCGGAAGCGCTGTTGCAGCTCGAAGACGGCATTGCACTAGTGCAGTCGGCACGCGCCGGGGCGAGACTCGCCGAATTGCTCGCGCCGGAAGTCCGCATCACGATCCGAATCGTCGCCGTAAGCCAGGCGGCGGCACGGGCTTGCGGCGAAGCCTGGGAACGCATCCACGTATCCGCCCGCCCCAGCGCCGAGGCAATGATCGAAGCCGCCATCGCGCTCGCCGATTGACCGCGCCGGGCGGTACGGCGAAAAGGAGCCATGAGCGACGAGCCCTTCGCGGCCCCCCAACCCGATAGCGCCCCGCGGCGCACCGGCTACCTCGTTGGCGGCATTGCCTTTATCGGCGGCGTGGCGGTCACCGCGGCCGCCTTCCAACTTGCCGGCGGGTTGCACTCTGCGCCGAATCTTTCGCCGCTGCCCCTGAATGTCCAGCCGGTGCAGCTCCCGGCGCCGCCGCCCGGCACCGATCTCGCGACGCTCAATGCACGCGAAAGCGAGCTTGCCGCACGGCTCGATCAGCTCGCCTTGCGGCTGCGCGACGTCGATGGCGGCGCGCGCACTGCGTCGCTCTATGCCAGCCGAGCCGAGCGGCTGCTGATCGCTGCCAGTGTGCGCCGCGCCATCGAACGCGGCCAGCCGCTCGGCCCGCTCGAACCCCAGCTTCGCCTGCGCTTCGCCGAATCGAACCCCGATGCCGTGGGCGCGATCCTCAATGCCGCCGGGCAGCCGGTGACGCTCGAGGACCTCCGCCTTGCGCTCGAGACGATCGCGCCGCGACTGCGCACCAATCCTGACGACAGCCTGTGGGCACGCGCGCGGCGGCTGCTGAGCGACCTCGTCGTGCTGCGCCAGGCCGATTCGCCGAGCCCGCGCACGTCCGACCGCATCCGCCGCGCCCGCCGCGCGCTCAACCAGGGCGATGTCGAGGCGGCGTTGGCCGAAGTCGCGCACATGCCGGGCGCACCCAGTGCCGAGAGCTGGATCTCCGCTGCCAAGCGCTACATCGCCGCGCGCCAAGGCCTTGCCGAAATCGAGAGCGCCGCGCTCCAACAACCCGCGGCTCCCCCGACGGCAGCAGCCCCCGCCGCCCCGGCGCCCGAACCCGCGCCGGCGGACTGACACAACAAAAAGAAGGTAAGAGAGAGATGGCTGGAATGGGCCGGTTCGACTGGGCGGATCCGTTTGATCTGGACGCGCAGCTCACCGACGAGGAGCGGATGGTCCGCGATGCCGCACGCGACTATGCGCAGGGCGAACTGCTGCCGCGGGTGACCAGCGCCTATCTCGAAGAACGCTTCGACCGCGTGATCATGTCCGAGATGGGTGCGCTTGGCCTGCTCGGCGCGACGATCCCCGAGAGCTATGGCGGCGCCGGACTCGGCTATGTGGCCTATGGGCTGGTCGCGCGCGAAGTCGAGCGCGTCGACTCGGGCTATCGTTCGGCGATGTCGGTGCAGTCGAGCCTCGTGATGCACCCGATTCATGCCTATGGCACCGAGGAACAGAGGCAGAAATACCTCCCCAAACTCGCCACCGGCGAATGGGTAGGCTGTTTCGGGCTGACCGAGCCAGATGCCGGCTCCGATCCCGGCAGCATGCGCACCCGCGCCGAGAAAGTGGATGGCGGCTATCGCCTGACCGGCACCAAAATGTGGATCACCAATTCGCCAATCGCCGATGTCTTCGTCGTATGGGCGAAGAGCGACGCGCATGGCGGCGGGATCAAGGGCTTTGTGCTGGAACGCGGGATGGCCGGCCTCTCGACCCCCAAGATCGAAGGCAAGCTGAGCCTGCGCGCCTCGATCACTGGCGAGATCGTGATGGACGGCGTCGAGGTTGGCGAAGACGCGCTGCTGCCCGAGGTTCAGGGATTGAAGGGTCCGTTCGGCTGCCTCAACCGTGCCCGCTACGGCATCGCGTGGGGGAGCATGGGTGCCGCCGAGGCCTGCATGCACGCCGCGCGGCAATATACGCTCGACCGCGCCCAGTTCGGCAAGCCGCTCGCCGCCAATCAGCTGGTGCAATTGAAGCTCGCCAACATGCAGACCGAGATCGCGCTGGGCTTGCAGGCGGTGCTGCGCTGCGGTCGGATGTTCGACGCAGGGACATTGGCGCCCGAGGCGATCAGCATCATCAAGCGCAACAATTGCGGCAAAGCGCTGGATATCGCCCGCGTCGCGCGCGACATGCATGGTGGCAACGGCATCTCGGCCGAATTCCATGTGCTGCGCCACGCGATCAACCTCGAGACGGTCAACACCTATGAAGGCACCCACGACGTGCATGGGCTGATCCTCGGCCGCGCGATCACCGGGATCGCCGCGTTCTGATGGACCTGCAGCCGACGCTGACTGGCGAGCGGGTAGTGCTGCGGCCGACCGTGGCGGGCGATTGGGAGACGCTGTTCGCCGTCGCCCGCGATCCGCTGATCTGGGCACTCCACCCCGCGCACGACCGATGGCAGGAGCCGGTGTTCCGCCGCTATTTCGAGGACGCGCTCGCCTGTGGCGGCGGGCTCACGATCCTCGACAAGACGAACGGCGCGGTGATCGGCGCGAGCCGCTATTACGGCCATGTTCCGGAGCGCGACGAGATCGAGATCGGCTGGACCTTCCTCGCGCGCGACTATTGGGGCGGCGCCTATAATCGCGAGGTCAAGCAGCTCATGCTCGACCATATCCACGCCTTTGTGGAGACCGCCTTGTTCCTCGTCGGTGAGGGCAATCTCCGCTCCCAAGGTGCGATGCGCAAGATCGGCGGCGTCGAGCGTGCCCAACGGCTGGTGCGCGACTATCCGACCGGCCCGGCAGCGCAGATCGTCTACGAGATACGCCGGCCGGCACAATGAAGCCGCTGTCGGACATCAAGGTCGTCGAGCTGGCGCGGATCCTAGCCGGACCGTGGTGCGCCCAGCTGCTCGCCGATCTCGGCGCCGAAGTGGTCAAGGTCGAACGTCCGGGCGAGGGCGACGACACGCGGCACTGGGGACCGCCTTTCCTTTACGACGAAGCCGGCGCGCCGCTCGACGCCGCCTATTTTCACGCCGCCAATCGCGGCAAGACTGCGCAGGCAATCGACATTGCGACTCCGGAGGGTCAAGCAGCGGCGCACGCGCTGATCGCGGACGCCGATGTGGTGATCGAGAACTACAAGGTCGGCGGGCTGGCCAAATACGGGCTCGACCCTGCGCGGCTTCGTGCACTGTATCCGAAACTGGTGATCTGCTCGATCACCGGCTTTGGCCAGTCTGGTCCCTATGCGCCGCGCGCGGGCTATGACTTCATCATCCAGGGGATGGGCGGGTTCATGTCGCTGACCGGCGAGCCCGACGGCGCGCCGCAAAAAGCGGGCATCGCTTATGCCGACATCTTCACGGGAGTCTATTCGGCCGTCGCGATCCTGGCGGCGCTGCGTCGGCGCGATGCCGAGGGGGTTGGCGCGCATATCGACATGGCGCTGCTCGACACTCAGGTTGGCGTGCTCGCCAACCAGGCGCTGAACTGGATGGCATCGGGCAAGGTGCCGCATCGGATGGGCAACGGCCATGCCAATCTCGTTCCCTATCAGGCATTCAGCGCGCGAGACGGCGCGTTGATCATCGCGGTGGGCAATGATTCCCAGTTTCGCAAATTGTGCGGCGTACTGGGCCTGCCTTATGGGGTGGATGCGCGCTTCGCGACCAATCCGGCGCGGGTACGGCATCGCGAGACGCTGATCCCACTGCTCGAGGCGGCGATCCGGCAATGGGCCAAGGCCGATCTCTATGAGGCGCTGGAGACCCAGGGCGTACCGGCCGGCCCGATCAACACCCTCGCTGAAGTCTTTTCCGATCCGCAGGTTGTGTCGCGCGGGATGCGTATCGCCCCTGAGGGCGTGCCCGGCGTTGCGAGCCCGATCGTGATCGATGGCGAGCGCATGGTGGCGTCACGCGCAAGTCCGAAGCGCCCGGGCTGACAAGGCCCGGGCGCTTCGGCTTTTCATTTTCTGGTGCGCGATCCCGAAGGGTAACGGTGCAAATGTGCATCATTACGCACCCGTTGCAAACTTAAAATTGGCTAATCTTTTCTGGCCAGGCGGCAAATCAATTCCTGCGCCGCCGCAGGTGCCCGCACCTTGCCGCCATGGATGAAGAATAGGAACGTTTCGCGCGGCACCGCCTGCGGCGTTTCAGGCTCGACATAGGGCAGCCCCTCGGGCTTGCCCCCGCCGCCCAGGTGCGGGCGGCGTCGGTCCAGCGCGGTATCTCGGCTTCGGGATAGCAGAGCGGATTCTCGTCCTCCCCCGCTTCAAGCCGCGCGTAGACGAAGTCGCCGGTAATGTCAGCGATCGCCGGATATTGCGGCGAATCGGCATAGACGATGGTCACCCCGGCCTCGCGGCACATTGCGACGAATTCAGGCACCTGGAAGCTCGCATGCCGCACCTGGATGGCGTGCCGCAGCGTCACCCCGTCCTGCACACGCGGCAGCAAGGCGAGGAAGGCATGGAAATCATCGGGCTCGAACCTCTTGGTCGCCATGAACTGCCAGAAAAGCGGGCCCAGCTTGTCACCGAGCTCGGTCAGCCCCTGGCCGACGAAGCGCTGCACCGATTCGCCCGCATCGGCCAGGATCTTGCGATTGGTGCAGAAGCGCGAGCCCTTCACCGTGAAAACGAAACCGTCGGGCGCCGCCGCTGCCCAGCCAGCGAAGCTCGCGGGCTTGAAGGTAGAATAATACGTGCCGTTAATCTCGATCGCGCTCAGCTGGCGCGAGGCATATTCGAGTTCCTTCTTCTGCGTCAGGCCGGTGGGATAGAAAGTCCCGCGCCAGGGTTCGAAGGTCCAGCCGCCGATGCCGATTCTGATGGGTGCGCTCATGCTGCCGGCTTAGCCCGGATCGCGCCGCGCGTCAGTCCGCTACGCGCGTCCAAACTTGCGATTTGCACCCGACCCCGAGGATCAGGCAGCCCTTTCCGACCAGCCGGTCGTCGCCAACCAGCGTCACCGTGCCGCCAAAGGTCTTGCGGATGTCAGGGACGAACACCTTGCCCTTCCACATATTCGGCCGGACCTGGCGGAGATTGCGGAAGATCTGGGTGCCGACCAGATCGGCCCCGCCGCCCTTGCGGGTGTCGGCAATCGCCTTCTCGCTGGCCCAGATCACCGTGCCGCAGACGTTGACGCCGCAGGGCTCGAAGCGAATGTGCACCGATTTGCTTGGATTCGCCCAGACATGGCTCGGAGCCTCCGCCGCGCCGGTGAGTGCGGCCGCGGCCAGCAGCGGAAGGACGAGGCGGGCAAGGCGAGTCATGCGGGTCTCCATCGGCGCGAACCATCGCTGATTCGCCGGACCTATAGAATCACCCGTTGGTGTGAAAGACAGCAGCGAGCGCGCGTTACCTCGGCCTCGGCGAATGACGATTTCGGAGGAAATCGCTGGAGCGGGCGAAGGGATTCGAACCCTCGACCCCGACCTTGGCAAGGTCGTGCTCTACCCCTGAGCTACGCCCGCTCTGGCGTCTGGCCCCGTGCGACAAGCGCTTCGGGGCGGGTGAGGCGCGGCCACTAGCAGCGGGTTCCGGGTCGCGCAACCCCCTTGCACGCCTTTTTGAAAAAGCTTGGCGGTGAAGGCATCAGCGCCCACATAGGCGCGCATGCAATCGCGGCGCCCCCCTTGGGGCCGCGGCGCGTGCGAACTGATATGGGAGCCCAACCTTGGCCACGCTTGGAATGACGCCTGCCGAGAAGGAAGCGGTCGACGCCTTCCGCCGCGACATCGTCGAACCGTCGATGACGAACCTAATCCTCATCGATTTTTGGGCCGAATGGTGTGGGCCGTGCAAGGCGCTGAGCCCGGTGATCGAAAAGGTTGCCGAGGAATATGCGGCCAAGGGCGTCCGCCTCGCCAAGGTCGATGTCGACAAAGAACAGTTCATCGCGGCGCAGTTCCAGGTCCGCTCGATCCCGACGGTCTATGCGATGTACCAGGGCCAACTCGTCGCCGATCTCACCACGGCACGCACCGAGACTCAGCTGCGCACGATGCTCGACCAGATCCTGCGCCAGCTTCCCATCCAGAGCGAGGCTGCCGATGCGGAGGCGGAACTCGAGCCGCTGATCGCGATGGCCGAGCAGGTGCTGGGCGAAGGCGATGCCGAGCGCGCGCTGTCGATTTTCGACCAGCTCGCCGAAATGGCCCCCGATAATGTCGCGGTGCTCGCGGGCAAGGCGCGCGCGCTGCTCGCGCTCGGGCGCATCGATGACGCCGAGGCGGCGCTTGCCGCGCTGCCCGACGACGCCAAGAGCCCCGAGATCGAGCAGGCGCGCGCGGGCATCGCGCTAGCCCGCGAGGCACAACCGGTCGAGGACCTGTCCGGGCTTGCCGCGCAGGCCGCGACCGGCGACATGGACGCGCGCTACGAGCTCGCCGGCGGGCAGATGGCCGCGGGCGACCGCGAATCGGCGGCGGAGACGCTGCTCGCGATGATCCGCGACGACCGCGAATGGAATGAAGGCGCCGCCCGTGCGCGGCTGCTCAAGCTGTTCGAAGCGGTCGGGCTCGAAGACCCCTGGGTGTCGGCGCAGCGCCGGAAGCTCTCCGCGATCCTATTCGGATGAGCACGCGGCTGTCGGTGTTCCCGCTTTCGGGGGCGCTGCTCTTTCCGCGGTCGCGCCTGCCGCTCCACATCTTCGAGCCTCGCTATCGTGCGCTGGTGACCGACAGCCTCGCGCGCGACCGGCGGATCGGGATGATCCAGCCGCGCGCCGAGGGGGAACCGCCGCCTCTGTTCGACATTGGCTGTGTGGGCCGGATCGCCGAGGTAGAGGCGCTGCCCGATGGCCGTTTCGACATCGTCCTCGAAGGGCTGGCGCGTTTCGCCATCTTGCGCGAACTCGACGTCGTGACGCCGTTCCGCCAGGTTGAGGCGGAATTGATGTCTCAAAGCGAGAGCGAGACCTTGTCGCTCGGCAGCCGCGCGTCGATCGAGATGGAATCGCGCCGCTTCGCCGACGGGCTCGGCTATGTCGTCGATTGGGAAGCCGTGACGCGGCTCGACGACGAAGCGTTGGTCAACGGCATCGCCCAGATTGCGCCGTTCGACGCCGCATCGAAGCAGGCCTTGCTGGAAGTCGATTCGCTTGAGGACCGCGCGTCGCTGATCGTCCAGCTGATGCAATTCTTCGGCCGCCACGGCGAAGAAGGCGCGACGCTGCAATGATCGAGCCTTGGCTGCTCGAACGGCTAGTGTGCCCGGCAACCCGCACCAGGCTGCGCCATGACGAGGCTGCGCAGGAGCTACTCTCGGAAGAGGGCGGTCTCGCTTATCCAATTCGCGATGGCGTGCCGGTGTTGCTGGTCGAGCACGCGCGGCGGCTGGGCTAGCGCGACCCGGCATCCGTCCTTGGGGAGACCCAAATAGCGATCGGATCGGGGATGCCGATATCCATCCCGTCCATCGTGATGTGGCAGGGGCACGGGGCTCCGATAGTGACTAGCGCAACCGCCCAAAGGTCGATCACACCGTCAGCCCCTGAAGCAACTTCGGCACGTCGCCGCTCTCGCCCCGCGCCTCGCCCATGAACCAGTCCTTGAGCGGGGGCAGCTTGTCGACTGCGCTGAGCCCGAAGCGGCGTACTGCAGCCGCGGTTTTCCCCGGAATGCCGAAAAGCCGAGTCAGCCCGTCGGTGGCGGCGGCGACCATGAAGGTGTCGAGCCCGCGCCAGCGCTGATAGCGCGCGAGGAGTTGCGCATCGCCCAGGTCCATCCCCAGCCGCTTGCCGTCGACCAGCACCTCGACCAGCGTCGCGACGTCGCGGAAGCCGACATTGACGCCCTGCCCGGCGATCGGATGGATGCCGTGCGCAGCATCACCAACCAGCGCGAGGCGATCGGCAGTGATCCAGGCTGCGTGGTGGAAGCCGAGCGGATAGCTGAACCGCCCGGAGAGGGGCCCCAGCGCCCCAAGAAACCCGCCCATCTTCTTTTCGGCTTCGGCAAGATAGGCGCGATCCGAAATCTTGGTCATTCCCGCGGCATCGCGCGCGTTGACCGTCCAGACGATTGCCGAGCGATGGCCGTGGTCGTCGTCGAGCAGCGGCAGGATCGCGAACGGCCCTTCGGGATAGAAGATCTCGAAGGCGATGTTCTCGTGGCTGCGCGCATGCCCGAAGGTCGCGACCATCGCGGCATGGTCGTAGGTCCAACGCGCGGTCTTGAGCCCAGCTGCATCGCGGGTTGGTGAGTTGCGCCCCTCGGCGGCGATGAGCAGCGACGCGTGAACGGTGCCACCCGAATCGAGGGTCGCAGTGACGCCGGTCGCGCTACGATCGACGTGCACTGCCCGTGTTCGCATGCGGACATCGGCCAGAGGTGCAGCCAGCGCAGCCTCGAACAGCGCCCCCCGCAGCACTCGGTTTTCGAACATGTGGCCGAGCGCGCCTTCATCCTCACGCGGCGCGAAGTCGAGCTTGCCGGGTTCGAGCCCATCCGAGACACGAATTCCCGCGATCGGGCAGCCCTTGCCGGCGAGTCGATCTGCAACTCCGATCGCTTCGAACATCCGCATCGGCGCGCTGGCGATCGCCGAGGCGCGGCCGTCGAACCCGGCGCCCAAGATGGTCTCGGGATCGGCGGGATCTACGACGATAGAGGTTAGGCCATGCGCATCGAGCGCAACCGCGAGCGCGCTGCCGACCAGCCCGCCGCCAAGAATGAGAACATCCGCGCGATCCATGCCCTCGCACTAGCAGGTTCGAGCGCCCAAGCCAGCGGTACAAAACAAGGCCATCTTGACGTCGGACTCCGCGTGAGCGATCATTCGGGCCGCACCCCCTGACATTTCGGAGGCTGGGCCATGGCGTCCCGCGCACAACCGTCGCTGCTACGCGACTCGATGAAGGCGGGTGTCCGCCGCAGCAGCGCGCTGATCGGCGGCACCACGCTGTTCCTCGCGACGATGGCGGTGGTGCTCGCGCTGCTCACCTATCATTCGCAGGACCCGTCGTGGAACACGGCCTCTGGCGGGCCCGTACGCAACCTGCTCGGCCCGCTCGGCGCCTGGATTTCCGATTTGCTGCTCGCGACGCTAGGCCTGCCGGTGGCGCTGCTCGCACCCGTCGGACTGATCGTTGCCAATCGGCTGTGGCTCGATCGCCCGGTGGGCCACTGGCCGCAGATGCTGCGCGGCGCGCTGGTGGGCGTGGTGCTGATGGCGACCGCGCTTGCCTTTTTCTCCAGCAATTCGGTGCTGTGGCTGGTCGGCGGCTGGGGCGGAGTGATCGGTCTCAGCATCGCTGGCGCGATCGGCTGGGCAATCGGCTTCATCGGCGATCCGACGATCATCTTCTGGCTGGGACGGGGGCTCGGGTTGGTATTCGCCCTTACCGGCCTGGTGATCTGGTGGCGCAGCCTCGATTTCACGCTGCCCGCGCGGGGCCTCCGCTTCCCTGCGCTGCTCGGCCCGGGCAAGACTCAGTTGCTGCGCGGCCCGGACCCCGACGATGTGCGCGAAATGCCGGAAATGCGCGTGCCGCGCGAAGCTCGCGAGCCGCGCAAGCTGGTGGTACCCGACAATCGCCCTGCCCCGGTGATCGCCGATCGTGGCATCGCGCCTGCCCCCGCCAAGCCGCGCCAGCCGACCCAGACGAGCCTCGACTTCAAGGACAGCTATGCGCTGCCCCCGCTCGATCTGCTCAAGCCCGGCCCTCCGAACCAGGGTGGCGGGATCGACAAGGCCGCCCTGGAGCGCAATGCCCGGCTGCTCGAAAGCGTGCTCGAGGACTTCCATGTGAAGGGCCAGATCGTCGAGGTTCGCCCCGGCCCGGTCGTCACCATGTACGAACTCGAGCCCGCGGCCGGTATCAAGGCGAGCCGGGTGATCCAGCTGGCCGATGACATTGCGCGCAACATGAGTGCGATCAGCGCGCGCGTCGCGACGATCCCAGGGCGCACCGTCATCGGCATCGAGCTTCCCAATGTGAAGCGCGAACCGGTCAACCTCCACGAATTGATCGGCAGCGAGGCCTTCGAATCGCAGGGCGCATCGCTGCCGCTAGTGCTCGGCAAGAACATCGCCGGCGATCCGGTGATCGGCGATCTCGCGCCGATGCCGCACCTGCTCGTCGCCGGCACCACCGGCTCGGGAAAGTCGGTCGGCCTCAACTCGATGATCCTCTCGCTGCTCTATCGGCTGACGCCCGATCAGTGCCGGATGATCATGATCGATCCCAAGATGCTCGAACTGAGCATCTACAAGGACATTCCGCACCTTCTCGCCGACGTCGTCACCGATCCGCCCAAGGCGGTGCGCGCGCTCAAATGGGCCGTCGAGCAGATGGAGGACCGCTATCGGATGATGGCGTCGGTCAACGTCCGCAGCCTCGCCAGCTTCAACGACAAGGTGCACCAGGCCAAGGCCAAGGGCCAGAAGCTCGGGCGCAAGGTGCAGGTCGGCTATGATCCCGATACCGGCCGCCCCCTATATGAAGAGGAGACACTGGAGCTCAATCCGCTGCCGCAGATCGTGATCATCGTCGACGAGCTCGCCGACCTGATGATGACCGCGGGCAAGGAAGTCGAATTCCTTATCCAGCGCCTCGCGCAAAAAGCGCGCGCGGCGGGCATCCACCTGATCATGGCGACGCAGCGCCCGTCGGTCGACGTCATCACCGGCGTGATCAAGGCCAATTTGCCGACCCGGATCAGCTTCCATGTCACGTCGAAGATCGACTCGCGCACCATTCTCGGCGAGCAGGGTGCCGAGCAGCTGCTGGGCAAGGGCGACATGCTCTATATGCCTGGCGGCAAGCAGATCGTTCGCGTCCACGGCCCGTTCGTCAGCGACGACGAGGTCCAGGCGGTGGCCGACTTCTGGCGCGCGCAGGGTACACCGGATTATATCAGCGCAGTCACCGAAGAGCCCGAGGATGGCGGCTTCGCGCTGGAAGGCGGGCCCGATGGCGACGACAGCCCCGAGGACCAGCTCTATCGCCGCGCCACTCAATTGGTCGCCGAGAGCCAGAAGGCTTCGACGTCATGGCTGCAGCGCCAGCTTCGGGTCGGCTACAACAGCGCGGCGCGGCTGATCGAGCGGATGGAGAAGGACGGGCTGGTCTCGCGCCCCGACCATGTCGGCCGCCGCGAAGTGCTGATGGACACCGACGGGCGCCCGCTTTGAGGCTGGCGCCGAGCGGGATCGTTTCGCGCAGGCACGGGTTCAGGGGACATTCAAACCGCGCGGCCTAGCCGCCCTTCCCAGCAATTCGGAGACTATCACGTGTTTGCACGGCCCCTCGCTCTCACGCTTCTCGCTGCCCCCGCGCTCATCGCCGCGGCGCCCGCGGGCGATCTCGCGCAAGTCCAGCAGCATCTGGCCGGTGTGACGAGCATGACTGCGAATTTCAGCCAGGAGGATCGCAACGGCCGCGTGCTGACCGGAACGGTGTCGCTCAAGCGCCCCGGCAAGATCCGCTTCCAATATCAAAAGGGCGTGCCCCAGTTGATCGTCGCTGACGGGCGCAGCCTCTATTTCATCGATTACCAAGTGAAGCAGGTCAATCGCTGGCCGATCGGCAATTCGCCGCTCACCGTGCTTCTCGATCCCAAGCGCGACATCAGCAAATATGCCAAGCTCCAGCCGAGCGGCGATCCGCGCGTCATCGCCGTGGAGGTCCACGATTCTGGCCATCCCGAATATGGCCGGATCACCCTGGTCTTCCGTAGGGATCCTGCCGGCCCGGGCGGCCTGACGCTCACCGGCTGGGTGGCGCTGGATTCGCAGAACAACCGCACGACGATCCGTCTTTCGGGGCAGCGCTTCAACGCGCCGGTGTCCGACGGAACGTTCCGCTGGAACGACCCGCGCCCGCAAGGTCCGCGGAATCGCTGAGCTTTTCTCGACATCGTTCATCTTGGCGACAGCTTGCCGGGCCTAGGAGAGTCAGGCGGATGTGGGGCGGTACCCGGGATTTTTCCCCCTGTTGCCTGGGATCGAACCACTTCCCGCCTGCGTGACGAACGCTAGGTCGGCCCTCGCTCCATTGCCCCCGGAGCGGGGGCCTTTCCTTTTCCGGCAATGGACTGGTGCGGCGGCGCAACAGTGCCTAAATCCGGCGCGATGAAGATCGCCTCCTGGAACATCAATTCCGTCCGCTTCCGCATCGAGATCGTCGAGCAGTTCCTAAAGGAGGAATTGCCGGACATCCTCTGCCTGCAGGAAACCAAGGTCATCGACGGGGACTTCCCCGAGGGGGCATTCCGCGCGCTCGGCTATGATCACGTCCTCAAGCATGGCCAGCGAATGCACCACGGCGTCGCGATCATCAGCCGGGTGCCGGTGGTCGAGGACAATCGCTTCGACTGGCAGGCCAATCAGGAGGCGCGGCATATCGGCGTGCGGCTGCCCAATGGCGTGCGGCTGGAAAACGTCTACGTGCCCGCGGGCGGCGACGTTCCCGATCGCAGCGCGAACCCGAAATTCGGCCAGAAGCTCGATTTCGTCGAGCGGATGACGCAGTGGTCGGCCGCGCTCGACGTGCCGAGCATCCTCACCGGCGACTTCAATATCGCCCCGCTCGAATGCGACGTGTGGAGCCACAAGCAACTGCTCGGCGTCGTCAGCCACACCCCGATAGAAGTCGAGGCACTGGCCCGGCTTCAGGCGGCGCATGACTGGGTCGATCTCGGCCGCCGCTTCATCCCCGCGCCCGAGCGCAACTTCACCTGGTGGAGCTATCGCGCCAAGGATTGGGCCGCATCGGACCGTGGCCGCCGGCTCGATCACATGTGGGCGAGCCGCGACGTTGCCGACAAGGCAGTGGCCCATAAAGTGTGCGAGCCGTGCCGCTCCTGGCTCAAGCCTTCGGACCATGTGCCGATCGTCACCGAGTTCGCCTTTTGAGCGCGCATGCCGCCGCCCGCGCCGTCGATGCACTGCGTCGCGGCTGGCCGGTGTCGATCCAAGGCACCGACGGCACGCTGAAGCTGCTCGCGATCGAGACCGCCGATCCGGTGCGCCTGGCAGCGTTCGATCCCGAGGCCAGCGCCGGCGTGCTGCTCTCCGCCGGCCGCGCGGCGACGCTCAAGCTCGCCAACCAGCGCGAGGCTGCAGCTCCTGATTCGCCCGTGTGGATCGAACGCGTACCATGGCTCGACTTCGACACGGCGACGGCGCTTGCCGATCCGCAATTCGACTTGGCAACTCCGCTCAAGGGGCCGTTCCGCGCCGCACCGCTCGAAGCGCCCGATGCGGCCGAAGCGGCGATGCGGCTGGCGCGGGTCGCCGGGCTGCTGCCGGCGTTCTTCGCGATTGGCGGCGACGATGCGGATGCGATCACTCCGGCGGATATCGATGCGCATGAAGATGCCGACCGGCTGCGCATCGTCGGCCGCGCCCGGCTGCCGGTTGAGGGCGCCGAGGAGACCGAGATCGTCGCCTTCCGCACCGATGAGATGCCCGGCGAGCATGTCGCGCTGCTGATCGGCCAGCCCGACGGCACGCCGCCGCTCGTCCGGCTGCACAGCGAGTGCCTGACCGGCGATGTGCTCGGGAGCCTCAAATGCGATTGCGGGCCGCAGCTGCGCGCGGCGATCGCGCGGATCGAGGAGAGTGGCTGGGGCGTGCTGCTCTATCTGCGCCAGGAAGGCCGCGGGATCGGGCTGATCAACAAGCTGCGCGCCTATGCGCTGCAGGACCAGGGCTTCGACACGGTCGACGCCAATACGCGACTCGGTTTCGCCGTCGATGCGCGCAACTTCGCGGTGGCCGGGCGAATGCTCGCGCTGCTCGGGCAGAGGACGGTGCGACTGCTCACCAACAATCCCGACAAGGTCGCGGCACTGGAGGCAGCGGGCATCGCGGTGGCCGAGCGCGTACCCCACAAGCTGCCGGCCAACCCGCACAACGAACGCTATCTGGCGACTAAGCGCGACCGCACCGGGCACCAGTTCTGATGCGCTATTTCCTCGATACCGAATTCAACGGCTTCGGGGGACCGCTGATCGCCATTGCGCTGGTGCCCGAGGACGAAGCCGCCGCGCCTTTCTACGCCGCGCTGGCCTGCGATCGGCCGACCGAATGGGTAGCGGCGCACATAGTGCCGGTGCTCGGCACCGATCCCGTGTCTCGCGAAACGCTTGGCCGCGACTTCGCGCGCTATCTCGGAGACGATCCCGATCCGGTGCTGATCGCCGACTGGCCCGAGGACATCGCCCAGGCCGCGATGCTGCTGATCGCGGCACCGGGTCGCCGTTATCCGATCGACCGGATCCGCTTCGAGCTGTGTGATGCGTTCGGCTTCAATTCGGCGACGCTAAGCAAAGTGCCGCACAATGCCTATCACGACGCAGTCGCGCTGCGCGCCTTCCTGCTCGCGCGCGAATCGCGCTAGGCGATCAGCCGCGCCACGTCGGCGAAGTCGTGGGCAATGTCGGTGACGCCGAGCGCGCGCAGCCGATCGGCATGGCCGATCCCGCAATGCGAGCCTGCGCACAGGCCGATGACGTGCGCTCCCGAGGCGACCGCGCCAGTCACGCCCACCGGCGAGTCCTCAAGAATAACGGTGTTGCGGATGTCGACGCCCAGCGCCGCGGCGGCGTGGAGATAGAGGTCGGGCGCCGGCTTGCCGCGTTCGACATGCTCGCGGCCGCTATAGATGTGATCGCCGAACGCATCGCGGATGCCGAGATGGTCGAGATGGCTGGCGATCCATTTGGTGGTGCTCGACGAGGCGATCGCGCGGGACAGCGCCGGCGGCAGGGCACACACGAAGCCGATCGCCCCGGCGACTGCGGGGAGCCCGTCCTCAAGCGCCCGGCGATCCTCTTCGGCACGCGCGGCGTGGAAGTCTTCGGGAATCGTCCGGCCGATCCATTTCTCGATCGCGCCGAGAAAGTCCTGGCCGGCAAGACCCATGAAATTGGCCATCAACTCTTCCGGGGTGGTCGGGTGGCCGATGCTGGTCAGATACTGCGCGATCTGGCGATTGCCGGCATATTCGCTTTCGAGCAGCACCCCGTCGAAATCGAACAGGATCGCCTCGAAGCGCGTGGTAAGCGCGGTCAGCGGCGAAGGATCGGCAAGGCTCATACGCGGTCTCCGAACAGGGCGGTGCCAACGCGGACCTGCGTCGCGCCGAGAGTCACTGCAGTCTCATAGTCGCCCGACATGCCCATGCTGAGCCCGGCCAGCCCATGATCGCGTGCTAGCTTGGCAAGCAACGCGAAATAGGGTGCCGCATCGACATCGAGCGGCGGCACGCACATCAACCCGACGACCGGCAAGTCGGCGGCACGCGCTTCGGCGAGCAGCACCGGCAGGTCGGGCACCGGGCAGCCGCCCTTCTGCGCCTCGTCGCCGATATTGACCTGGACGAAGCAATCAGGGCGCTTGCCGGCCTTGTCCATCGCCCGAGCCAGCGCCGTGACCAGCGACGGCCGGTCGACGGAGTGGATCGCGTCGAACAGGGCGACGGCCTCGTCGGCCTTGTTCGACTGGAGCTGGCCGACAAGGTGGAGCGCGATGCCCGAAGTCGTCTCGCGCAACTCGGGCCATTTCGCCGCCGCTTCCTGGACGCGATTCTCGCCGAATACGCGCTGCCCCGCCGCGATCAGCGGGCGGATCGCGCCGGCATCGTGCATCTTGGAGATGGCGATCAGCGTGGTCGCCGCCTCGGAGCGGTCGGCAAGGCGCTCGGCGCGCGCAATCTTGTCATGGACGGCGGCGAGCCGCTCGGAAGCGTCGTCTATCGGCATGGTGCGCGCTATAGGAGTGGCGATGCCGCGCCGCCACCCCCTGCCCACGCTCTGGCTGATGACCGACGAGCGGATGGGCGATGCCTTGTGGGAGGCGCTTGGTCGGTTGCCGCGTGGCGCTGGCGTGGTGTTCCGTCACTACGGGCTTCCGCTCGCCGAGCGGCGCGCGCTGTTCGCCCGTGTTTCGCGGATCGCCCGGCGGCGGGGGCTGGTGCTGGTGCGTGCCGGGACCGTGCCGCTCGGCAAGGCCGCCGGCGTCCACGGCGCGCGCGGCCTCGGGTTGCGCACACGGCCGGCGCATTCCCGAAGCGACGCCATCGCCGCGCTGCGTGCCGGCGCCGATGCGCTGTTCGTGTCGCCAGTGTTCGCGACGCGCTCGCACCCCGGCGCGCGCGCCCTCGAACCGCTGCGCTTCGCCCTGCTGGTCCGCGGCCTGCACATCCCCATCATCGCGCTTGGCGGCATGACGTCAGAAAGGTTCAAGCGCCTGAAACCCATGGGAATCCATGGCTGGGCGGCGATCGATGCGTGGAGTAGATCCGTCTAGCGGGCGCTGGTCCGCGCGCAGACGGAAGACGACAATAGCAGGAAGAAAGCGTCCCGCTCAGAAGCGGAAGGCAGTGCCCACATAGAGCGCCTGGCTGTCGAGGCGGTCATCAGTCAGCTTGGGCAGGCGATCGCGCTCGCTCTTATAGCGGACGCCGGCAGTGACATCGAGGTTGCGCGTCAGCGAATAGCTGCCGCCCAGGTCGATCGAATAGCTCGGCTTGTCGCCGATAAGCACCGGCGTGCTGGCCAGCGGCCGATCAGCAACAGCTTCGACCCGGCCGCTGATACGCTTGCCGGTATAGCTCACGCCCAGATTGGCGCGGTCGCGGCCGCCCGGCTGGGTAACCAGATCGACACGGCTGACATCGCCCGAAACCGCGAAGCGCTTCCAGCCGACCGACATGCCGAGGTTATAGGCAATCGGCGCAAGGCTGACCGTCGGCGCGGCGGCGACGTCGACCCGATCGGTGCGGACACCCCGGACCGAACGCGCACGCACGGCAACGGTGACCGAGCGACCGGTGTCACGCCGCGCTTCCGAGGGCGTGAAGCGGAAACCGCTTTCACGCAGGCCGCTGCGCGCCAGGATTGCGGCGAGCTTCGGATCGGCGGCCGCGGGCGTGAAGCTGCCGATCCCCGATCGCACCGAAACGGGCGAGCGTGGAGCCAAGCGATCGCTGCGGCCATTTTCTTGCGCCTGAAGCGCGGGCGCGAGCAGGGTCCCGGCGGCACAGAGTGCCCCCAGTCCCAATCCCGTCATCCACCGCGTCAATCGCATTTGCATTCCTCTTCTATGAATAGCGCTACCACGATTCGGAAACTCGTTCCATGCCCTGCCCGCCCCGTGCACAAATTTCGTGCCAGTGTTGCCCTATGCCCACAAATTCAGCAGTTTTGGGGCTGCCCCTGCCGCGAATTGGGGTTGGCCGCGCCTGCGCGCGACGCCTTGCTCCCGCCACATCAGCGCCTATAGATGCTCCCGCCTGTTTTCTGCCGTTAGGAATGCCGTTGATGAACCGTCTGCTGCGCATTGCGATCCTGGGGTCGCTCGCTTTTTCGATCTCCGCGTGCGGCGGACACAAGCGGCCCGAGGCCGATCTCGCGGCATCGAAGGTCACCACGATCGGCGTCAACTCCTATCTGTGGCGCGCGAGCCTCGACACGCTCAGCTTTATGCCGCTGCTGCAGACCGATTCGAACGGCGGCGTGATCGTCACCGACTGGTATGTGAACCCCAACACGCCGACCGAGCGCATGAAGGTCACGGTTACGGTACTCGACCAGGATCTGCGCGCCGATGCGCTGCGCGTCGCCGCGCTGCGCGAGATCAACCGGGGCGGCCAGTGGGTCGCAGCGCCGGTCCAGGCGGCGACCGTGCAGAAGCTCGAGGACATCATCCTCACGCGCGCCCGCGATCTTCGCCGGGCCGCAATCGTCAACTGATGCCACACCGGCGGGCGCTGGCGCCCGCTCTCATGGGAAGACAGCATGTCGTCGCGTTTCAATCCGCTCAAGGCGGACGCGGCGTGGCAGAAGGCGTGGGACGAACGCCGCACCTTCGCCGCGCAGGATAATTCGCCGAAGCCCAAAAGCTTCGTGCTCGAGATGTTCCCCTATCCGTCGGGGCGCATCCACATGGGCCACGTCCGCAACTACACCATGGGCGACGTGCTCGCGCGCTTCCGGCGGATGAAGGGCATGGAAGTGCTCCACCCTATGGGCTGGGACGCGTTCGGCATGCCGGCCGAGAATGCCGCGATGGAAAAGAAGGTCCATCCCGGCACCTGGACCCGCGCCAATATCGCGACGATGAAGGCGCAGCTCAAGCGGCTGGGCTTCGCGCTGGACTGGACGCGCGAGCTCGCCACCTGCGAGCCCGAATATTACGGGCACGAGCAGGCGATCTTCCTCGATTTTCTCGAGAACGGTCTGGTCTATCGCAAGGAATCCGCGGTCAACTGGGACCCGGTCGACATGACCGTGCTCGCCAACGAGCAGGTGATCGACGGCCGCGGCTGGCGCTCCGGCGCACTGATCGAGCGGCGCAAGCTCAGCCAGTGGTTCCTCAAGATCACCGATTTCGCCGAAGACCTGCTGGAAGGCGTACAGGCGCTCGAACACTGGCCCGACAAGGTCAAGCTGATGCAGGAAAACTGGATCGGCAAGTCCGAGGGGCTGCAGTTCCGCTTCAAGTTGTCTGATGGCGGCGAAGTGGAAGTGTTCACCACACGCCCCGACACGATCTTCGGATCGAGCTTCGTCGCGATCGCGGCGGACCATCCGATCGCGCAGAAGCTTGCCGCCGACAGCAGCGAGGTTCAGGCCTTTATCGAGCGCTGCAAGCAAGGCGGCACCACTGCCGCCGAGCTGGAGACGCAGGAGAAATTGGGCCTGGACACCGGCCTGCGCGCGACGCATCCCTTTGATCCTGCTCTGGAATTGCCGGTATACATCGCCAATTTCGTGCTGATGGACTATGGCACCGGAGCGGTGTTCGGCGTGCCCGCCCACGATCAGCGCGATTTCGACTTTGCTACCAAATACGCGCTGCCGATCCGTCGCGTCGTTTCCGAAGGCGACAAGACTGCACCCGAATTTTACGACTCCGAAGCCTATACCGGCCCCGGCACGCTGGTGAACTCGCACTTCCTCGACGGAATGGACGTGACCGATGCCAAGCGCGCGGTGATCGAGCGCGCAGAACAAGGCGGCTGGGGCAAGGGCCAGACCGTTTGGCGGCTGCGCGACTGGGGCGTCAGCCGCCAGCGCTATTGGGGCACGCCGATCCCGATCATCCATTGCGAGAGCTGTGGTCCGGTAGGCGTGCCGCGCGAGCAATTGCCGGTGGTGCTGCCCGAGGACGTCAGCTTCGACGTGCCTGGCAACCCGCTCGACCGGCATCCGACCTGGAAGCATGTCGATTGCCCGAAATGCGGCGCACAGGCGCGGCGCGAGACCGACACGCTCGACACTTTCGTCGATTCGTCCTGGTATTTCATCCGCTTCGCCAGCCAGCCCGGCGACAAGCCGTTCGACAAGGCAGTCGCAGAACAATGGCTGCCGGTTGGCCAGTATATCGGCGGCGTCGAACATGCGATCCTGCACCTGCTCTACGCGCGCTTCTTCACGCGCGCCCTGCGCCATATCGGCAAGCTCGATATTGCCGAGCCGTTCGCCGGCCTGTTCACCCAGGGCATGGTGACCCACGAGACCTACAAGACGCTCGACGGCCGTTGGCTCTCGCCCGAAGAGATCCGGCGGGACAGCGCCGGCGCGGTGGAAATCGCCTCGGGTGACGTGATCGAAGTCGGCCGCATCGAGAAGATGTCCAAATCGAAGAAGAACACGGTCGATCCTGAGCCGATCGTCGACCAATATGGCGCCGACGCGGTGCGCTGGTTCATGCTTTCGGACAGTCCGCCAGAGCGCGATCTCGAATGGAGCGAGAACGGGATCGAGGGTGCCTGGCGGTTCGTGCAGCGGCTGTGGCGGCTGTTCGACGGGCTTGAGGACGCAGGCGGCGAGGACAAGGATCTCGACCGCAAGCTCCACCGCACGATCGCCGGCGTCGCCATCGATATCGAGGCGCTGACTTTCAACAAGGCCGTCGCCAAGCTCTACGAGCTGACCGCTGCGATCGAAAAGGCACAGCCCTCCGCCTCGCGTACCGCCGCGATCCGCGCCCTCGCGCGCGTCGTCGCCCCGATGGTGCCGCATCTCGCCGAGGAGGCCTGGGCGACGATCGGCACCGGCGGGCTGATCGCCGACGCCCCCTGGCCCGAAGTGGACCCTGCCCTGCTCGTCGACGACGAAGTCACGATCGCGGTGCAGGTCAACGGCAAGTTGCGCGAAACGCTGGTGCTGCCCAAGGGCACGTCGAAGGAAGATCTCGAAGCAGCGGCACTTGCGGCCGACAAGATCGTTCGCACGCTCGAAGGCAAAGCTCCTAGAAAGGTGATCGTCGTGCCCGACCGGCTGGTGAATATCGTCGCATGAGGGCCGCGCTGCTCCTCGCCGCCTCCGCGCTCGCGCTGTCGGGCTGCGGACTTCAGCCGCTCTATGGCGGCGGGGTCAACGGCCCGGTCCAGTCGACACTGGCAGCCGTGCAGGTGGCACCGATCGAGGGCCAGTCGGGCTGGCTGGTCGCCAATGCGCTCAAGGAGCGGCTCGACACTGGCCAGGGCGACGCCGCGCGCTATCGCCTCGAGGTCAAGCTCGACGATCAGATCGCGGGGCTCGGCGTTCGGCGGGACGATGCAGTGACGCGCGAGCGCCGGACGCTGCGCGCGCGCTATCAGCTCGTCGACCTGTCCAACGGCCAGGTGGTGCTCGACGCCACGGCGGGCTCGGATGCCGGCATCGACGTGGTAGGCAGCGAATATGCCACGATCGCCGCCGAAAAGAGCGCGCTAGAGCGACTTTCGGGCATTGTTGCCGACCAGATCGTCGCGCGGGTCGCGCGCTTTGCCCGCTCCGGCGGCGCGGCGCCCGCGGCGCAATGAAGGCGAGCGCGTCGCAGATCCGCTCTGCGATCGAACGCCCCAATGCAGCGACACGGCTCTATCTGTTCCACGGTCCGGACGAGGCGGGCGCCGCCGATCTTGCCGCCAAGATCGCCCAGTCGCTAGGTGCCGATGCCGAGCGCGTCGATCTCGACATGAAGGCGCTGCGCGAACAGCCCGGCCGGCTCGCCGACGAGGCCGCATCGATGTCGCTGTTCGGTACCGGGCGCTACATCCGGCTTTCGACGATCGAGGAGTCCGCGCTGGAGGCCGTGACCCTGCTGCTCGGCGCCGAGCGCGCGGGCAATCCGGTGATCGCGATCGGGCCGGGGCTCAAGGCCAGTGGCAAGCTCGTCAAGGCGGCGATCGCCGCGCCCGCCGCGATGGCGCACGCCTGCTACGTGCCCGAGGGCATCGACGCGGCGCGGCTGGCTACCGCGGTAGGCCGCGAGCATGGGCTGCGGCTGACCGGCAGCGTGCCCCAACGCCTTGCCTCCGCTGCCAATGGCGATCGCGCGATCCTGGCGCGCGAGATCGAGAAGCTGGCGTTGTATCTCGACGCCGGCCCCGGCACCCCGCGAGACGCCGATGAAGCCGCGCTGGAGGCGATTGGTGCCGATCTGGGCGATGCGGAGCTCTCCGGCGCTATCGATGCCGTGCTGGACGGCAGGACCGGCGAGATCGGCACCGAGCTGGCACGACTAGGCAGCGCCGGCACATCGATGATCCCACTGCTCCGCCAGCTCGCCCGACGGCTAATGACGCTGGCCGAGCTGCGCGGCGACATGGACCGTGGTGCAACGGTGGACGAAGTACTTGAAAAGCATCGTGTTTTCTTCCGAGAAAAGGCTTCTACCGCGCGCGCGTTGCGCCGCTGGACCGCGCCGCAGATCACCCGCGCGATCGAGCGCGTGCGCGAGACCGAACGCGCGCTGATGCATTCGGGGAGCGCCGGCGACGTGCTGGCGCAGGCCGAATGTACGACAATCGCCCGTCAGGCGGCGCGCGCACGCGGCTAACGGCGCACCGCCGGCAGGGGCTTGGTTACCGTGAGCATGCCGCCAGCACCACGGCCGTCCAGCTGCGCCAGCTCGATGCGGTGAGGAGGAGCGCGAACAACATTATCGTGGGCCGAGATGCAGCGTGTAGCGTTCTCAGGCGGCGGCCCGGCGCTGCTCCATGAAGGTATCGTTCGACACTAAATGCGTTCGCCGCTGAGCCGTTGGCAAATCATATCGAGCTGGTCGAGCGTCGAATAGGACAGCGTCAGCGTTCCGCCCTTCTCGCTATGCGCGATGCGGATGTTGAGCCCGAGCACGTCGCCTAGCTGGCGCTCGAGTGCCGAGATGTCGGCGCTGCGCGCGGTCGGCTCCGTTTCCTTGCGCTTTGAGCCCGGCTTGGCATCGCGCGCGAGTTTCTCGGTCTCGCGGACCGACAGACCCTTGGCGGCGACTTCGCGCGCGAGCCTCTCAGGATCGGGCGCGCCGATCAACGCGCGGGCATGACCCATCTCGATCGCGCCTTCGACGACCATCTGGCGCACGCCAGCGGGGAGATCGAGCAGCCGTAGCAAGTTCGCGATGTGGCTTCGCGACTTGTGCACGAGGCGCGCGAGCACTTCCTGCGTATGGCCGAATTCCCCGATCAGCCGAGCATAGGCTTCGGCTTCTTCGATCGCGTTTAGATCCTGGCGCTGGATATTCTCGACCAGCGCAATTTCCATCGTCTCAGCGTCAGTGAGCTCGCGAACAATGACCGGGACTTCGTGGAGCCGGGCACGCTGCGCCGCACGCCAGCGTCGCTCTCCGGCAACGATCTGATAGCTGTGGCCGTGGGGGCGCACGACGATCGGCTGGATGAGGCCACGCGCCGCGATAGATTCGGCGAGATCGGCGAGCGCCGCTTCGTCGAAATGCCGGCGCGGCTGGCCCGGATGCGGCGCCATCGCACTGACGGGCAGCATCCGGACACCGGCCTGGCTGCCGCCCTCGCCGCTCGCGGTGACCGGAGTCTCGGTGGTGATCGTGTCGCCAAGCAGGGCGCTCAGCCCACGACCCAGGCCAGGACGAGGTTTACGCGGGGTGTCGGTCATGCGGCCTTCTTCAGCTTGGGCAGGCGCTCGATCACTTCGCGAGCGAGTGCAATATAAGCTTCGGAGCCTGCGCAGCGATGATCGTAGATCAGAGCGGGCACGCCGTGGCTCGGTGCTTCCGATAGACGGACGTTGCGGGGAATCACGGTGTCGAACACCACTCGACCGAGCACGGCGCGGACATCGTCGGATACCTGATCGGTTAGGCGATTGCGGCGATCGTACATCGTCAGCGCTACGCCGAGGATCGACAAGCCAGGATTGAAGCGGCTCCGAATCCGCTCGACGGTATTTAGTAGCTGGCTCAACCCCTCGAGCGCGAAGAATTCGCACTGGAGCGGCACGAGCAGGGCATGCGCGGCCACCATCGCATTGATCGTGAGCAGGCCCAGCGATGGCGGGCAATCGATCAGGATCACATCCCAGCGATCGCCCTTGTGGCGTTCGATCGCGGCATCGAGCCGATGGGTACGGGCGTCGAACTCGATTAGTTCGATTTCCGCCCCCGATAGATCTTGGGTGGCAGGTACGATGTCGAGGCCGGGCACTTTTGTGTGCACTGCGGCATCTTCAAGCGTCAGGTCGGTGACGAGCAATTCATATGTCGAGTGCTCGCGCGCGGCGCGGTTGATACCCAAGCCAGTTGACGCATTTCCCTGCGGGTCAAGATCGAGCAGCAGAACGCGCTGCCCGGTGGCTGCCAGCGCGGTACCGACGTTGATAGCGGTAGTAGTCTTACCCACCCCGCCCTTTTGGTTGGCTATCGCGATGCAAATCATCTTGCGCGCACCCCCTTGGCGACGACGATACCAGAATCCGGCTGGGTGAGGCTGGGTTCCACGTGGAACGAACCATGCCATTTCCGGCGCGCAGCTTCTACCTCGGATTGCGCCGAGCGGCCCTTAGGTAGCAACCAGATTGTGGATGAATCTGTGCAGTGTTGCGCCGACGACAGCAATTGCAAAAGTCCAGCGACGGCCCGCGCTGAAACGACCGCTGCAGGAGCGCTGGGATGGAAGCTTTCGACACGGCTCGGCTGAACGGTCACCCGATCACTCAGGCCAAGAGCGTCGGTCGCATCCCTTAGAAAGGCCACGCGCTTGGAGCGCGGCTCGACAAGTGTCACCCTCAGATCTGTTAGAATCGCGACTACCAACCCGGGAAGGCCCGCCCCTGATCCGATATCGAGCCACTTGCCGCCACATTGGCCAGCGAGGGGGATGAGCTGGGCGGAGTCGACTAGATGTCGCTCCCACAGGGAAGGTAGCGTCGAGGCAGCGATCAGATTCTGCCGCTCGGCCTCCTCGGAAAGGATCGCTGCATAGCGGCCCAGCATCGTTTCACGTGAAACACCGAATTGGTCAGCGATCCATGCCCGCGACTCCTCCTCGGTCACGCGGCACGCGCCTGCAGAAGGATTGCCGAAAGCGCCGCGGGGGTTACCCCACGAATACGCGACGCAGCGCCAAGCGTCTCGGGTCGAGCAAGGCTGAGGCGCTCGACCATTTCAAGCGAGAGGCCTGGAACGGCGGCAAAATCCAGTGCGCCAAGCCGGACTGTATCACTGCTCCGGAGCTGTGCGACCTCTGCCTCCTGGCGCTCTAGATAGGGGGCGTAGCGCGCGTCCTCGACCATTTCAGCGAGAAGCTCGGGGTCGTGGCCTGAGGAGTCGCCCAACACATGCGTCAGTTCAACACCGGGAAAACGTAGCCAATCTTTGATCGAGCGACGCCCGCCATCGAGGGCCACCGGCGCCCCGCGTCCTCGCAGTTGCGCCGCCGTCAATTCCACTGCCCAGGAGTCCGCAACCCGATCCTGTTGCGAACGCCGCGCATTGAGGCGCGACCGGCGAGCTTCACTCAAGCATCCCAGCGACTCCCCAACTGGGCTCAGGCGAGTTTCGGCGTTGTCAGCACGGAGACGGAGGCGAAACTCGGCGCGAGCCGTCAGCATACGATACGGCTCGGTAACGCCCTGCAGCACGAGGTCATCGATCATCACGCCGAGATAGGAGCTGGCTCGGTCAAGGATCATCGGCTCCAGCGCACAGGCATGCGCCGCGGCGTTGAGACCCGCGACCAGCCCCTGCCCCGCAGCCTCCTCGTAGCCGGTAGTGCCGTTGATCTGCCCGGCAAAGAACACACCGGGGATCGCAGCGAGTGCCAGCCGCGCATCGAGCGAACGCGGATCGATATAATCATATTCGACTGCATAGCCCGGGGTGACGATGGTCGTCCGCTCCAACCCAGGCACCGTTCGCACCATGGCTTCCTGCACATCTGTCGGCAACGACGTCGAAATTCCGTTAGGATAGATGAGCGACGCATCAAGCCCTTCGGGCTCAAGAAAAATTTGATGGCCGTCCCGGTCACCGAACCGGAAAACTTTGTCCTCGATCGATGGACAGTAGCGCGGTCCCTGTGCCTCGATCGCCCCCGAAAAGAGCGGCGACCGCTCCATCCCGCCGCGTATGACGGCATGGGTTTCACGCGTGGTGCGAGTCACTCCGCAGTAAAGCTGGGGACGAGTGCGCGCCGTCGTCATCGGCGACATCGTCCACGGCTCGAGATCGGACGGTTGCTCTGTGATCGATGCCCAATCGATCGTGCGACCGTCGAGCCGCGGCGGCGTCCCGGTTTTGAGGCGCGCCATGGGTAGCGCCAGTTCGCGGAGCTGTTCGGCAAGCCGCACTGCGCCGGCCTCGCCGATTCGGCCACCCTCGATCCGATCCTCACCGCGGAAGATCCTGCCGCCGAGAAAGGTGCCGGTAGCCAGCACCACCGCGCGGCCGGAGAGCATCACGCCGTCCGCCAGCATGACCCCGGTGACCACTCCGCCCTCAACTCTGAGCAATTCGGCCTCGCCGGCAATCAGTTGCAAATTAGGCTGCTTGGCGAGCATGGTTTGGATCGCCGAGGCGTAAAGCTTGCGGTCGGCTTGGACCCGCGGACCCTGGACTGCGGTCCCCTTGCTGCGATTGAGCATGCGATAGTGGATGCCGGCGGAGTCAGCGGCGCGCGCAATCAAGCCGTCAAAGGCATCGACTTCTCGGACGAGGTGACCTTTACCCAGACCGCCGATCGCCGGATTGCACGACATTGCGCCGAGCTTGGACAAGTCGAAGCTGAGCAGCGCGGTCCGCGCACCGCGACGCGCCGCAGCCGCCGCGGCCTCCGTTCCGGCATGACCGCCACCAATGACGATTACATCAAATTGCATGCGGGCTCTTAAACTCCCACTGACCTGTCTGGTGGTTGCATAGGCATCATCGCGCTGTGCCGAGGGGCCTTAGTGGAACGGCGGGTCGACGTCAAAAGCCGTTCCACGTGGAACATTCATTTCCCGATACAGAATCGCGCAAAGAGCGCGTCCAGCATCGACTCGACTCCCGCTCGCCCGGTCACCTCGTCGAATGCGGCGCGCGCGATGCGTAGTTCCTCTGCGGCTAGCAGCAAGTCACGAGCCTCGGCGGAGGCTCGAAGTGCCCCGGCCGCCTCGAGGCATAACCTCCGCTGACGCATGTTGAGTGCTAGTTCATCCGCTGGCGGGAGCAGGTCGGCGGCCTTGACCGACAACTCTCGCCACAATTGCTCGACCCCCTCCCCAGTGTGCGCCGAGACTCGCAGCTTGCTCCCTGCCGATCGCTCGCGACCGATCTCGTCGGCGCGCGCATGGATCCATAGCACTGCCGGATGAGGCGGCGGCGCATCATCGCCCAGCCACAGCAAGATATCCGAGCCATTCACGGCCTCTTCCGCCCGCCTTATACCGATCTGCTCGATGGCATCCTCTGACACTTCGTGCAGTCCGGCGGTGTCTGTGAAGAGATAGGCGACGCCGGCCCGCACCATCGGCGCCTCGATGCGATCCCGCGTCGTGCCCGCGATCGCCGAGACGATGGCGGCGTCGCGCTCGACTAGACGATTAAGCAATGTCGATTTACCCGCATTGGGCGGACCGGCTAGCACGACGCGCAGGCCATCGCGGAGCCGCTCAACCGGAGGCCTTCCCGCCACCGCTTCGATCTCCGCCGCCAGCACTATGACTTGGCCGCGGATGGCGGCGTCCGAGTCCGCACCGCTGACCACGTCTTCCTCGTCGCCATGGTCGAGCTGTGCCTCGACCTGCGCCGCCACGGCCAGGAGCCGCATCGTCCAACCCCCTATCGCCCGGCGCACCGCGCCTTCCATTGCGCGCACTGCGACGCGGCGCTGCGCTTCGGTCTCGGCCATCAGCAAATCGCCAAGTCCCTCAGCGGCGCTGAGGTCGATGCGCCCGGCCAACAGCGCGCGGCGCGTGAACTCGCCGGGCTCGGCTTGGCGCAGGCCCGGCATCGCCGCTAGCGCCGTTTCGACAGCGCGGACGACGGCGCGCCCGCCATGGAGATGCAGTTCGACCAGATCCTCACCTGTGGCGCTGTTAGGGCCGGGGAAAATCAGGACCAGCGCACGATCGAGCAATTCACCCGCGCTATCATGGAGCGCGCGGAGCCCGGCGCGGCGCGGCGGCGGCAGTGTGCCGCCCAGCAATTCGGCGGCAGCCAACGCGCCCGCGCCGCTGACGCGCAACACCGCGATCGCGGCGGGCGGGGCACCGCTCGATACTGCGAAGATCGTATCCATGGCCCGGCCGATCAGCTTCCGCTCTTCGTCCCGCCCGCGCTGTCGAAGATCCCGCGCCAGAAATTCATGCCCGCTTCGCCCATCGGCGCCCAGCTCCGCATCATCGCCTCGAAAGCCTCCGGAGTTCCTTGTTTATCAATGGCTTGTACCATCATCGCGATGTAACGCTCATGCACGGGCGCGAGATCGGGAAGCCCCATGGCGCGGCGCGCCTCTTCGGGCGTACATTCGACTTCGACATTGATCTTCATGCGTGCTTCTCCGCTTGAGCGCGCCATGGGGCGGCTGCTAGGCCTCGCGACATGTATGCGCGCGACCATGGTGTGATCGCAACGCCCATCGGCATGCTGCGTGTCGAAGGCGACGACTCGCAGCTTGTCGCTGTTCGCATCGGCAATAGCGGGACACCGGCACGCGGGAGCGCTGCGGCGGTCCGCGCTGCAGCCGAGCAGCTCGAACAATGGTTCGCCGGCGAGCGAAGGCATTTCGATCTCACCCTCGCGCCGATGACGACCCAGCGCGGCGCAATCCTCCGCCAGGGCCTGGTCGATATCGGCTATGGCCAGACGCTGAGCTATGGCGCGCTCGCTCGGCTGCTCGGATCGAGCCCGCGCGCCATTGGCCAGCTCTGCGCGCGCAATCCCTTCCCCATCGTCGTCCCGTGTCACCGCGTGCTGGGTGCCGGCGGGGCGCTCGGCCAGTATTCGGGCGGCGATGGACCCGAGACCAAATCCTGGCTGCTCGACCACGAGCGGCACATCACCGGAGACACGTTATTATGAGCATCACCATCGACGCGACCGACGGCAGCGGCAGCTTCAATGCCTATGTCGCCGCGCCTTCCGCTACGCCGCGCGCGGCGATTATCGTCATTCAGGAAATCTTCGGCGTGAATCCGGGAATTCGCAAGAAATGCGACGACTGGGCGGCGCAGGGCTATCTGGCGATCGCGCCCGACCTGTTTTGGCGGTTGCAGCCGGGGATCGAGCTCGATTCGGACATTCCCGAGCAGTTCCAGCAAGCGCTCGATTGGATGGGTAAGTTTGACCAGGCCAACGGCATTGCGGACATCGAGGCGACGATCAAGGCGGCGCGCAGGCAGCTGGGCGGCGGCAAGGTCGGCGTGGTAGGCTATTGCCTGGGCGGCCGGCTGGCGTTCATGACCGCGACCCGGACCGACAGCGATGCCAGCGTAGGATATTACGGCGTCGGCATCGACAATCTGCTCGGCGAGAAACACGCGATCGCCAAGCCGGTACTGCTCCACATTCCGCAGGCAGACCATTTTGTCACGCCCGAGGTCCAGGCCAAGATGCACGAGGGGCTGGATGATCATCCCAAGGTGACGCTGTTCGACTATCCCGGCGAGGACCACGGGTTTGCCGCCGAAATGGGCAAG
Organism: Sphingomonas sp. MMS12-HWE2-04; assembly: GCF_044881185.1. Taxonomy (GTDB): domain Bacteria; phylum Pseudomonadota; class Alphaproteobacteria; order Sphingomonadales; family Sphingomonadaceae; genus Sphingomonas. The sequence goes on from NZ_CP173254.1 coordinate 3,734,714, forward strand.
CGCCGATCGGACGAAGCCGCACAGCTTGCCGACAAGCGGACCGCGGACTTCTTCGCCGAAAATTTGGGATAATCAGGTCGAGCGGGAAGCGTCGCGCTTCCCGCTCGAAATCGCGGCCAAGCTTCAGAAGAAGCTGGTGATCCCAGGAGTTTGATGGGTGCCGATCCAGCCTTCGTAGATCATCTTGCCGGCGACGAAGACGATCACGGCGAGGCCGAAATAGGCGATCCAGCGATAGCGATCGATCAGCTTGGCGATGAAGTTGGCGGCTAGCCCCATCAGCGCGACCGAAAGCAGCAAGCCGACGACGAGAATGCCGGGATGCTCGCGCGCTGCGCCAGCCACTGCCAACACATTGTCGAGGCTCATCGAGACATCGGCGACCGCAACTGCCCAGGCGGCACCGGCGAAGCTGCGCGCCGGCCGCAAGCCCAATTCAACTTCGTCGGCATGGGCCCCGCCTTCGCGGATCTCGCGCCAGAATTTCCAGCTTACCCAGAGCAGCAGCAACCCGCCGGCGAAGATCAGCCCGACGATCCCCATCAGCCAGCTGACGATCAGCGCGAAGAAAATGCGCAGCACCAGCGCGGCACCGATGCCGATCAGGATGACCTTCTTGCGCTGGTCGGCGGGCAAGCCCGCGGCGAGCGCCCCCACAACGATAGCATTGTCCCCGGCGAGGACGAGATCGATCATCAGCACCGATCCGAAAGCGGCAAGCGCCGCGGGCTCGGTGATGTTCGAAAAATCGTTGAGGATATGGTGCCAGATATCGGCGGGAGAGCCGATTCCCGCGGTGGCAGCGCTGAGGATCAGGTCGAGCATAGGGGCTTCCTAGCGATAACGAGAGTGCGGGCAAAGCCCACGTCGCAAGCCGGGTTGAAGCCCACCGGCCCTCCTTTTGTGGGACCTGCGGCAGCCTGCCGCAAGCCCCGTCACGGATCAGGTGTTCATCGAGTCGAAGAAATCCTCGTTGGTCTTCGAGTCCTTCATCTTGTCGAGCAGGAATTCCATCGCGTCGATGGTGCCCATCTGCATGAGGATGCGGCGCAGCACCCACATCTTGGTGAGCTTGGCCTTGTCGACCAGCAGCTCTTCCTTGCGGGTGCCCGACTTGCCGACGTCGAGCGCCGGGAAAATGCGCTTGTCCGCCACCTTGCGGTCGAGGACGATTTCCGAGTTACCGGTGCCCTTGAACTCTTCGAAGATGACTTCGTCCATGCGGCTGCCGGTATCGATCAGCGCGGTGGCGATGATCGAGAGCGAACCGCCCTCCTCGATGTTGCGCGCGGCACCGAAGAAGCGCTTGGGGCGCTGGAGCGCGTTGGCATCGACACCGCCGGTCAGCACCTTGCCCGAGGAGGGCACCACGGTGTTGTAGGCGCGGCCGAGGCGCGTGATCGAGTCGAGCAGGATCACGACGTCCTTCTTGTGCTCGACGAGGCGCTTGGCTTTTTCGATCACCATCTCGGAGACCTGAACGTGGCGCTGCGCCGGCTCGTCGAAGGTCGAGGAGATGACCTCCCCCTTCACGCTGCGCTGCATGTCGGTGACTTCCTCGGGACGCTCGTCAATGAGCAGCACGATCAGGAAGACTTCGGGATGGTTGTCGGTAATCGCCTTGGCGATGTTCTGGAGCAGGACCGTCTTGCCCACGCGCGGGGGCGCCACGATCAGCGCGCGCTGGCCCTTGCCCTGCGGCGCAATGATGTCGATCACCCGGGCCGACTTGTCCTTGACCGTCGGATCGATCGCGTCGAGCGTCAGCTTCTGCTCGGGATAGAGCGGCGTTAGGTTGTCGAAGTTGACACGGTGACGCACGGCGTCGGGATCGTCGAAATTGACCGAGACGAGGCGGGTAAGCGCGAAATAGCGCTCGCCATCCTTGGGCCCACGGATCTCGCCTTCGACGGTGTCGCCGGTGCGCAGACCGAACTTGCGGACCTGGTTGGGCGAGACATAAATGTCGTCGGGACCAGCAAGATAGTTCGCCTGCGGGCTGCGCAGGAAGCCGAAACCATCGGGGAGCACTTCGATCGTGCCTTCGCCCATGATCTGCTCGCCATTCTCGGCCTGGGCCTTGAGGATCGCGAACAGCAGGTCCTGTTTACGCAGCGTAGATGCGCTCTCCACCCCGAGCTCCTCGGCCATCGAGACCAATTCTGCGGGCGGAGTTTTCTTGAGTTCCTTGAGGTGCATGGGGAGTCCGGGAGCAAGCTATGGGGGGAGCGTCGATCGGCGAATGCGCACGAATTGCGATGCTGGAGGAGGATGCGCCCCGAGGAGACCCGGACCACAGCCTTCGAATTAGGTAGCGGCCTTCGCCAAGTCAACCGCGTTCGGCAGTCTCTGCGGGGTGAATCGGCGTACAAGGTTCACAAAGTTCCGGGAAAACGCCTCATTATCGCAACTATATTATATAATAATATCGTTTTATTGCGTGTTGCCCGACAGCATACGCGGTGTGGCACAAAGCCAAGGCTGCAGGACAGCCTAAAAGGGCTTCACCACGGCCAGCACGACAATCACGATGACGCCCAGCGCCGGCACTTCGCCGAGCAGACGGAGGTGCCGGAGCGAAATCCCGCCAAGCCCCCGCGCGAGCTTCTTCGAATAGCCCACCGCCCAGCCATGATAGCCATTCAGCGCGACCACGAAGAGCAGCTTGGCATGGAGCCAGCCCAAGCCCGGTTGTCCATCAAACAGCCCGAGATTCACGGCAAGCGCCAGCCCGAGCAGCCAGACAATCACGATCGACGGCGTAAGGATCATCCGGCGGAGCAGCGCCTCGCGCGTTTCCCAGGCGGCCGCTTCGGGCTTGCCGAGCGCGCCCTGGTGATGGACGAGATAGCGCGGGAGGAGAAACAATCCCGCCATCCAGAAGATCACGAAGACGATGTGGAACGCCTTCACCCAGAGATAGGCATTGCCGAGGAATCCCGTCACGCTCTCCCTCCCCTGACGCGCGCCAGCAGCTGCTCGACATGCGCGATCGGCGTATCCGGCAGGATGCCATGGCCGAGATTGAAGATATGCGGGCGCTCGGCAAGCGCGGCAAGGATCCGATCGATCGCAGCATCGAGCTCGGCGCCGCCGGCGATCAGCGCGAGCGGATCGAGATTGCCCTGTACCGGCAGATCCTTGGGCAACGCAGCATGTGCCCAGGCCGGATCGACGGTTTCATCGAGCCCGAGCGCGTCGACCCCGGTTTCGCGCGCGTAGGCGGCGAGTTTGCCGCCCGCCCCCTTGGGGAAGCCGATGATCGGCGCCTTGCCCTTCAATGCCGCGACGATCCGCGCATTGGGCGCGATAACCCAGCGTTCGAACTGGGCGGGGCTGAGGCTGCCAGCCCAGCTGTCGAACAGCTGCACCGCTTCCACGCCGGCATCGACCTGGCCGAGCAGATAGGTGATGGTCTGCTCGACAATTGCATCGACCAGCGCCTGCATCAGCGCGGGGTCGCGATAGGCGAGCCGCCGCGCCTCGGCCTGCTCACGGCTGCCCTGCCCGGCGATCATGTACGTCGCGACCGTCCAGGGACTGCCGGCAAAGCCCAGGAAGGTGGTGCGGGGCGGCAGGAGCGGTGCCACGCGCCGGATGGTCCCGTAGATCGGTTCGAGCACGCCAGCGTTGTTCTGGAGGCTTTCCAGAACCTCGCGCGCTTGAACCGTGGGTGCCAGCCGCGGACCTTCACCGGCCTCGAACCACAGCTTCTGGCCGAGCGCCATCGGCACGACGAGGATGTCGGAGAACAGGATCGCGCCGTCCATGCCGAAGCGCCTGATCGGCTGGAGCGTGATCTCGGCCGCGGCATCGCTGTCCATCGCCAGCGCAAGGAACCCGCCCTTCTCCTCGCGCAGCGCACGATATTCGGGGAGATAGCGCCCGGCCTGGCGCATCAGCCAGATCGGCGCGACTGGCTGGCGATGCCCTTGCAGCGTGGCGAGCAGGGGCTTGGGCGAAGGATCGGATTGCATCGCGCTCCTCTGCACGCTCGGCGCGGAGTCAGTCCAGCGGCTTCTCGGGCGGAGACGGAGCCACAGCAGCCGTGCCGGAGCCGATCTGGCCAAACCCCAATACTATAAAGAAGAGAATCTAAGGGTTGTTAGAGTTTGTTGGCGCGTGGAAGCCGTGGGTTGTGGAATCGCGCCGGGCTTACCCACAGATTGACTCAGGCGTACCCGCCAAAGCCCCGGGATTCGGAGTCAACTTCCCCGCTTTCCACAGGCTGTGGATCGGGATCGGGACCCGTGGATGCGGTTGTGGATGAAGGTCGCGCCGAGTCCCCAACTCTGGCACGCTTGGCCGCTGCGCATGGTTGCGCTAGCGGTCGTCCTGCATGTTTTCCACAGAGTCACCCACGGGCTGAAATGCGGCTCCATCTTCACCTTCTCTCGGACTCCACCGGCGAGACGCTGGAGAATATCGCCAAGGCCGCATTGGCGCAGTTCGACGATGTCGAGACGCTGCGCCATTTCTGGCCAATGGTGCGCAGCGAGGCGCATCTCGAGCGGATTCTGCAGGAGATCGCGCAGAATCCCGGCCTGGTGATCTTCACCCTGGTCAACAGCGACATTCGCAGGACGCTGGAGACGCGATGCCGGGCGATGGGGCTGCCGGCGATCGCGCCGCTTGATTCGGTAAGTCACGCGCTGTCCAACCTCCTCGGCCAGGAAGCCAAGGCGCGGCCCGGGCGCCAGCACACGCTGGACGCCGCCTATTTCGCGCGCGTCGACGCGATCCAGTTCACCATGGCGCATGACGACGGGATCGGCGCCGAGGACTGGGAGGAATGCGACATCCTGCTCGCGGGGGTGTCGCGATCGTCGAAGACGCCGACGTCGATCTATCTCGCCAATCGCGGCTACAAGACTGCCAACATCCCGATCGTGGTCGAATCGCCGCCGCCGCCCGAACTGTTCGGGCTCAAGCATCCGCTGGTGGTGGGGCTGACGACCAGCGCCGACCGGCTGGTGGCGATCCGCCGCAACCGGTTGCTCTCGCTCAACCAGAGCCCCGAGACCTCCTATGTCGACCAGAATTCGGTCCAGCGCGAAATTGCCTATGCGCGGCGGATGTTCGCGGACAATGGCTGGCCGGTAATCGATGTGACGCGGCGCTCGATCGAGGAGACTGCCGCGGCGATTATCCAATTGTGTAACGAGCGCACCCTGCGCGCGCGGGATTCATGAAGCTCGTCCTCGCCTCGCAAAGCGCGTCGCGCCGGGCGATGCTCGATGCCGCGGGGGTGCCGCACGAAGCCGTGACCGCGCAGGTGGACGAGGCTTCGGCGAAGGACTCGCTGCTCGCCAGCGGGATTTCGGCGCGCGACCTTTCCGATGCGCTCGCCGAGCTCAAGGCGTGCAAGGTTTCCGGCCTCGTGCCGGGCGCGCTGGTGCTCGGCGGCGACTCAGTGGTTGCGCTCGACGACGGGTCGCTGCTCGACAAGCCCGAGAGCCGCGAACAGGCGGCCGATCATCTGCGACGACTGTCGGGGCGGACGCACGTCATCTATAGTGCCGCGGTGATCGCCGAGAACGGTCATCCGGTCTGGCGACATGTCGATCGCGCGCGGCTGTTCGTCCGGCCGCTCTCCGAAGCCTTTATCGAAGACTATCTCGCTGTCGAATGGCCGGCGATTGCAGGCTGTGTCGGCTGTTTCCGGATCGAGGGGCCGGGGGTGCAACTGTTCAGCCGAGTCGAGGGCAGCCAGTTCACAATTCTCGGGATGCCGCTGCTGCCGATCCTCGACTATCTGCGCGTGCGGGGAGTTTTGACGTCATGACGCCATATGCCGAAGTGATCGGCGATCCGATCGCGCAGAGCAAATCGCCGCTGATCCATGGCTTCTGGCTCGATGCGCTCGATATTGCCGCCGAGTATCGCCGCGAGCATGTGCCGCCCGAGGACCTCGCTGGCTATTTCGAGGCGCGGCGCGATGATCCGGCCTGGCGTGGCTGCAACATCACGCTGCCGCACAAACAGGCAGCGCTGGAATTCGTCGAAGATCGCGGCGGCGTGCGCCAGTCGATCGGGGCGATCAACACCGTAATCCGCGCCGAGGACGGCGCGCTGATCGGCACCAACACCGATGCCGGCGGCTTTTATGCGCCGATCGCGGGGCTCGAGCTCGAAGGCGCGCATGCCATCGTGATCGGTGCCGGCGGCGCGGCGCGCGCGGTGCTGTTCGCGCTGTCGAAGGTCGGGATCGGCCGCGTGACGATCCTCAACCGCAATGTCTTGAAGGCCGCGGCGCTGCTCGGCCATTTCGGGATCAAGGGCGATGCGGTGCCGCTCGGCGCGCCGCTGCCGCCCGCGGCGTTGCTGGTCAATGCCAGCGCACTCGGGATGGTGGGTCATCCCCCGCTTGACCTCGACCTGTCGCCACTGCCCGAGGATGCGGTGGTCTACGACGCGGTCTACGCGCCGCTCGAGACCGATTTGCTCGCACAGGCGCGCGATCGCGCGCTCGACACCGTCGACGGGCTCGACATGCTTGTCGGCCAGGCGGCACTTGCGTTCGAGCTGTTCTTTGACGCCGAACCCCCGCGCGACCGCGACGACGAACTGCGCGCGCTGCTGGTAAAATGATCGTGCTCGGCCTTACTGGGTCGATCGGCATGGGCAAGTCGACGGTGGCGCAGATGTTCGCCGAGGAAGGCATTGCCGTGTTCGACGCCGATGCGGAGGTCCATCGCCTGCAGGGCCCCGAGGGACCGATCGTCGGCGCGATCGAGGCGGCGTTTCCCGGCACCACCGGGCCGCAGGGCGTCGACCGCGCCGAATTGCGCGCGCGGGTCTTCGATCACCCCGAGGAATTCGCCCGGCTGGAGGCGATCGTGCATCCGGCTGTTGCCGGCGCGCGCGAATCCTTCCTTGCTCGCCATCGGGACGATGCGCTGGTCGTGCTCGACATCCCGCTGTTATTCGAGACTGGCGGCACGGTGCGAGTCGATCAGGTCGTCGTCGTCTCCGCCCCGCCCGAGATCCAGCGCGAACGCGTGCTCGCCCGTCCGACGATGAGTCCCGAGCGATTCGAGGCGATCCTCGCTCGCCAGATCCCCGACGCTGACAAGCGGGCGCGCGCCGACCATGTCATCACGACCGACGGCCCGATCGAGGCGACGCGTGCCCAGGTGCGTGCGCTGATCGCTTGCCTCGCGCGGCGCGCGGGAGGATAAGGCGGCATGCGCGAAATCGTGTTCGACACCGAAACCACCGGTCTCAGCTTTCCAGGCGGCGACCGGCTGGTCGAGATCGGCTGTATCGAACTGGTCAATCGCGTGCCGACCGGCCGCCATCTCCATCGCTACGTCAATCCCGAGCGCGACATGCCGGCCGAGGCCGAACGCGTCCACGGGCTGAGCGCGCGCTTCCTCTCGGACAAGCCGCTGTTCGCCGACGTGGTCGAGGATATCATCGAGTTTCTCGGCGACTGTCCGCTGGTCGCGCACAATGCCGGGTTCGACTTCGCTTTCCTGAACGGCGAGCTCACCCGCTGCGGGCGCCCGGTGATCCATCACGGCCGGATGGTCGACACGTTGGCGATCGCCCGCGTCAAGCATCCTGGCGCCAAGCACACGCTCGATGCGCTGTGCAGCCGCTATGGCATCGATCTCAGCGCGCGCACGCTGCACGGCGCGCTGCTCGATGCGCAATTACTCGCCCAGGTCTATGTCGAGCTGACCGGCGGGCGTCAGATCACGCTGGGGCTCGCGGTCGATGCGCCGGTGATGCGCGAGACCCCGGCGGAGTTGCCGAACCGGGTCCATGTCCGGCCGGCACGACAATTCCTTGCGTCGGCGGCGGAACTTGAACGCCACGCAGCGTTTGTTTCGGGGTTGGAGGATCCGCTCTGGGCCGCTGCCTGACGCGATCGCTGCCCGCAACGGGGCGGATTCTCGTTTTTGAATAGCGGAGGTTTTGTCATGGATATCCGAGTCTCTGGCCATCAGGTCGAAACCGGCGCAGCGCTCAAGACACTGGTCAACGAACGGCTCCAGGGTATCGCGGACAAATATTTCTCGCGCGCCATCTCGTCGCACATCACCTTCGGCAAGGGCCCGCACGACAACGGCTTCACCTGCGACATTGTGATGCACGTGATGCAGGGCCTGATCCTCAAGGCAACCAACAAGGGCATGGAAGCGCCTGGGGCGTTCGACGGTGCCGCAGACCGCATCGACAAGCAGCTCCGCCGTTACACCCGCCGGCTCAAGGATCGCCAGGCCGGCGCGGTCAGCGCGCTCGCCGAGAACGGCGCTTATGACAATGCCGGCTATACGCTGTTCGAAGAACCCTCGCCCGACGAGGAAGAGCCCGCCGAGGCCCCGCTGATCATCGCCGAGACGCGAGTCGATGTGCCCGAGGCGACTGTGTCCGACGCCGTGATGATGCTCGACCTGCGCCACACCAACGCGCTGCTGTTCCGCAACACCGCGACCGGCGCGCACAACATGGTCTATCGCCGCGGCGACGGGACGATCGGCTGGGTCGAGCCCAACCGGGCTTCGGCGTAAAATCTATCCGACCTCGCCAGCGGGGAGGTGTCCGGCGCAGCCTGGCGGAGGGAGAGGAAGCACTGACTGCAGTGAGTTCCTCCCCCACCATAGCCTTCCGCGCCGCCTCCCCCTGGCGGGGGAGGATCTGGCGCGCAGCTTGTGACGAAATGTAAACCCCTTGCAGGTGCCGTTGCGCCGCGCAGATGCGCGGCGTAGAGGGGCGCGACCCGATGCGGGGGGCCGTATCTGGATTGACGATGACTGAATTGAGCGATTTCATCGCGCCCGAGGCCGTGCTCGCGGATCTTGGCGCCGCCAACAAGAAGACGTTGTTCCAGCAGCTGGGCGCGGCCGCTGCGCGCGCCTATGATCTGGACGCGCGCCAGGTTGCCGAGCGCCTCGCCGAACGCGAGAAACTCGGCTCGACCGGCTTTGGCGGCGGCATCGCGATCCCCCATGGCAAGATCGAGGGTCTGCGCCGCGTTTCGGGGGTGTTCGCGCGGCTGGCCCAGCCGGTGGATTTCGGCGCGCTCGATGAACTGCCGGTCGATCTCGTCTTCATGCTCATTTCACCTGCCGGTGCCGGCGCCGACCATCTCAAGGCGCTTGCCTGCGTTTCGCGCCGGCTGCGCGACCGCAATTTCGCCGCCAAGCTTCGCGGCGCGGGTTCGCCCGACGCGCTGTTTGCGCTGCTCGCGGGCGTCGAGACACGTGACGCTGCCTGACTCGGCGCCTGAGACCGCTGCCCCGCGCGGCGCCGAAGCGCATTTCCGCGCGCTCGAATCGCTCTATGCCGCGGCGCCGATCAACCGGTTGTTCGAATCGGCTCTCGAGATTCCTGAGAGCGGCGTCGCGAGGATCCGGTTCGACGTCGATCGCCGCTTCTTTCACGCCGGCGGCGCGGTGCATGGTACGAGCTATTTCAAGATGCTCGACGACGCAGCTTTCTATGCCGCGAACAGCCTGGTCACCGATCGCTTCCTGCTCACCACCCAGTTCAACCTGCTGTTCACCAAGCCGCTGGGCGAAGGCCTGGTGGTCGCCGAGGGGCGCTGGGTGAGCGGGCAGCGCCGGGTGTTCGTCGCCGAGGCGAGGCTTGTCGACGCGAGCGGGGAGGAAGTCGCGCGCGGCACCGGCACCTTCATGCGCTCGCGTATCCCGCTCGCCTCGCTTCCCGGATATCGCTCCGAATGATGGCAAGGCTAACCAGCGCGATGCTGGTGAGTGCGCTGGTGCGCCGCGCCGACCAGCAAGGCGGCTCGGCGATGGTGCTCGCCAAGGGCGATGCGACGGCCGGTGGCATCCTGCTGATCGGCTACGAACGGGCTGCAAATCCAAGGTTTCTCGAACGCGGTATCGGGCCCGACGGCGTGCCTGCTCTGGTCCCTTCGGGGCCAGCCGCGCTTGCTGACGAACTGGCGGTAAGCGATTATTGGGAGCGGCGGCGCGCGCGCGATCCCGATCTTTGGGTCGTCGAACTGGATATCGCAGCGGTTGAACGCTTCGCCGCTGAAACGATGAACCTTTGTTGACAGACCGCGTACGCGCGGGCCAAGGGCGGTCCACTGTCCATTAGCGTTGTGCCGTTCGGGGTGTGAAGTCGAGCGGTTACGCAGTCGGGGGAAAGTCCGGGGGCTAATCCACATGTGGATCGCCTGCCGCGCGCCAACCGCACAGCATTGAAGCATAATGAAGTTTCTGCCACGCGCCGCCACTTTCGCGGCTGTGACTTTCTGCGCTGGCGCACTTGCGAATGCCGCCACGCTCGACATGACTCCGGAACCGCAGCAGGTCATCCAGGCAGTCAACGTCTCGGAACTCGATACGGTTCCTGCGCTGCACGGTGCAGCCGCTCAGACGACTCCCGCCAAGGCCGGTGAAGTCGTCCAGCCGCTCCCGGACGCGGCGCTCCAGGAAGACGAAGATTTTGCGACGCTCTCTGCGGCCGTGGCTGCGCAGGAAGCGGCGCCCGACCGCAACGAGGAACTCAACTGCCTCGCGACCGGAATCTGATTACGAATCCAAGGGTGAGCCGCTCGCCGGCCAGCTGGCCGTCGCACAGGTGCTGATCAATCGCACCAAGTCGGGCCGCTTCCCCAAGTCGGTCTGCTCGGTGCTTACCCAGCGTGGGCAGTTCTCGTTCGTGCGCGGCGGCAAGATCCCGAGCGCACCGGCCAATGCGCAGTGGCGCAAGGCGCTGGCGATCGCCCAGGTCGCGCAGAAGGATCTGTGGGACGGCCCCGCCGACGAAGCGCTCTATTTCCACGCGCGCTATGTCAAGGCCGGCTGGAATCGCCCGCAGGTCGCCTCGATCGGCAACCACATCTTCTATCGCTGAGATGCGGCGGGGACTTTCCCCCGTTCGCTTAATGTTCTAATAGCCGGGGATGACCTCCCCGGCTGTCTTGCCTTCCGACACCTCCCCTGACGAAGCCGCACTCGTCGCCGGCGATGTGGTGCGCGGCGTCTCGCGGATGCTGCTGCGCCATGATTGCGTGGCGCTTCCCGAAGTGCCGCTCGAAGGCGGGCGCCGCGCCGACCTGATGGCGCTCGATGCGCGCGGCAACATCGTCATCGTCGAGATCAAGGTGTCGCGCGCCGATCTGCTCGGCGATGCCAAGTGGAACGACTATCTTGCGCATTGCGATCGCTTCTTCTGGGCGGTGCCGGCCGGGTTCGACGTACGCCCACTCGAGCAGCCGGGCTTCCTGCCCGAGCGCGCCGGGATCATCGTCGCCGATCGCTACGACGCCGCGGTGCTGCGCGAAGCCGCAACGGTGCCGCTCGCCAGCGCGACGCGGCGCAAATGCACGCTGGCCTTTGCGCGCCGCGCCGCAAGGCGACTGATCCATCTGCTCGACCCGGAGGCCGAGCAGCTATTTTGACGCTTCCTGGGACGCGGAATTAGAGCTTGGGGCCCATCATCCCGCCGGTCTTTGCCCCGCCCTTGGGCGCAGCGTCGACCAGCTTGGCGATCGCCGGGAAGCGGGTCTCGCGCTTGGCATAGTCGCGCGCGGTGAGGCCGCCCTGGTAATCGGCCTTGTCGGGGTTGGCGCCGGCATCGATCAGCTGGCGGACGAGCTGCTCGCTATGGCCGAGCACTGCGCGGATCAGCGGCGTCTCGCCGGCATTGTTGGCGAGGTTCACATTGGCGCCCTTGGCCAGTAGCTTGGAGACGCCCTCGCTCCAGTTCGAATCGACTGCGACGATCAGCGGGGTGTTGCCGGCGCGGTCCTGCAGGTTGGGATTGACGTCGGGCTGGGCGAGGAAGACGCCGAGATAGGTGCCGTTGCGCTGCTTGGCGACGATGTGGAGCGCGCCTTCGCCGGTGGTGCGGTCCTTGGTGTTGACGATCCGCAGCGACTTGTCGCTCAGATACTTGTTGACCTTGCTCCCGTCGGCCTTGCGGACGCCTTCGAGGAATTCATAGCTGTCGGAAAATTGCTGCGCGGCGGCCGGGACGGCAGCGAGTACCAGCGCTGCGGCTGCGGCCACACGGAAAGCACGAAACACCATGACTGGAACAACCCTTATTGGACCCGTTCTTGCACGAGGCCGTCTAACAGATCATGGCATATAGTGCCATGAACAGGATATTTCCCGCGCTTTTCCTCGCCCTCGGGCTTTCGCTGGGTCTCGCCGCCTGCGGCGGCGGGGCAACCGGACAGCCGCCGCTCGCCGGCGCGCGGATCGGAGGGCCCTTCACCCTGACCGACCAGGACGGCCGGCAGGTCCGCGACGGTGATTTCGCCGGGCGCTACCGCATCGTCTATTTCGGCTACACCTTCTGCCCCGATGTCTGCCCCACCGACATGCAGAAGATCGGCCAGGCGCTGCATCTGCTCGACAAGCAGGCGCCGCGCACCGCTGCCAAGCTCGCGCCTATTTTCATCACCGTCGATCCCGAGCGCGACACGCCCGCGGCGATCAAGCAGTTCGTCAACGCCTTCCACCCGAAGATCATCGGGCTGACCGGTGCGCCGGCGACAATCGCGCAGGTCGAAAAGGCCTATGCGGTCTATGCCAAGAAGCAGCCGCCGGGCCCGGGTGGCGGATACATGGTAGATCACGTCGCGATTGCCTATCTTATGGGTCCCGAGGGTCAGCCGATCACGACGCTGCCGCTCGAGAAGGACGGCGCGGCAATCGCGGCCGAAATCCAGCGCTGGGTGCGATGAGCGAACAATTCTGGGAAGACACGCCACTGGCCAAGCTCGACCGCGCGCAATGGGAAGCGTTGTGCGACGGCTGCGGCAAATGCTGCATCCACAAGCTGGAGGACGAGGAGACCGGCGAGCTGCTGGCGACCAATGTCGCGTGCCGTCTGCTCGATCGGCGGATGGGCCGGTGCAGCGACTACAAGCATCGCCACGCTTATGTGAGCGAGTGCGTAAGGCTCAACGTCAATAATGTCGCCGGGATCGAATGGCTGCCCTCGACCTGCGCCTATCGGCTGCGCGCCGAGGGTGAGCAACTGCCGGGCTGGCACTATCTGGTGTGCGGGGACCCCGAGGCGGTGCACGAGGCAGGCGAATCGACGCGCGGCTGGACGATCAGCGAGGATGACGCCGGCGATTTCGAGCATCACCTGGTCGACCGCAAGCTGTGAGCACGGCAATCGAAGTCGTCCGCAATGCGCGATCGCGCAGCGCGCGGCTCTCGGTCGATCCGCGCAACGGCCGCATCAAGCTGACCATCCCTGCCCGCGCCTCCGCCGCCAAGGCGCTCGCCTGGGCCGAGGGCCAGCGCGGCTGGATCGAGGCGCAGCGCGCCAAGCTGCCCGAGCCGCGGCCGTTCGCGCCGGGATCGCGCATTCCGTTCGGCGATGGCGAGATCGAGATCGTCTGGTCGGGCCCGCAGGCGCGAGCGCCCAAGCTGGAGGGTGACAGGCTGGTGTGCGGCGGGCCGCGCATCGGCCTGGAACGCCGCGTCGAGCGCTGGCTGCGTGCCGCCGCGCTCTCGCTGCTCAGCGAGGAAACCGCCGAATATGCCGCGCGTGCCGGGGTGACGGTGACCGGTGTCTCGGTGGGCGATCCGCGTGGGCGCTGGGGAAGCTGCGCGGCGTCCGGCAATATCCGCTATAGCTGGCGGCTGATCCTCGCGCCGAGCCATGTCCGCCGCGCCACCGTCGCGCATGAAGTCGCGCACCGGGTGCACATGAACCATTCGCCGGTTTTCCACCGGCTGGTCGAGACGCTCTACGAAGCAGATCCGACTCCGGCCCGCGACTGGCTACGTCGCCATGGCGCTGGGCTGCACTGGGTAGGGCGCTAAACCGACCTACTGCCCGGTATCGCGCGGCGGGAAGCGGTCGGCTGGTGCCGGCTGGCGGCTATTGTCCCGCGGCGGTGCCCTTTCGGGCTGCTGCTGCGGATTGGCTGGGGTCCGGCCGCCGGTCATCCGGTCGATCCAGTCCTGGTCGAGCCGCTCGTCGTCCTGCGGCGGCTGCGCCGGCTGGGATTGCTGGGTGCCGTCGCTGCGCGGCTGCTGGTCCTCGGGCAGCGGATTGCCGTCCTGATCGACGAACATGCCGTTGTCGGGCTGGGCGTAATAGGCATTGTCCTCGGGCTCGAGCTGCCATTCGGGCAGCGTCACCTGGGTCTCGAACTGCTCGACCGGGCGGTTCGCCACTGCCTTGCCCATGAATGCCGAGAAGGCGCGCGCCGGCGCGGTGCCGCCCTGGAGGCCAGGGACGACCTTGGCATCGTCGCGGCCCATCCACACGCCGGTGGTCAGGCCGCTCGAGAAGCCGACGAACCACCCGTCCTTGTTCGACGTCGTGGTGCCGGTCTTGCCCGCCACGGGCCGGCCGATCTGCGCGGCGCGGCCGGTGCCGGTGGCGACTGCGGTCTGGAGCAAGTCGGTCATCGCCGCCGCGACATAGGGCGCGACCAGGACGTGGCTGGTATCGACTTCGTGCTGGTAGATCACCGCGCCGTTCGCAGTCACCCGGGTGATGCCATAGGGCGTTACCGCGACGCCCTTCTGGCTCACCGAGGCGAAGGCGCGAGTCATGTCGATCAGCCGAACGTTCGAGGTGCCGAGCACCATCGCCGGCTGGGTGTTGATCGGAGTCGAGATGCCGAAGCGCTTGGCCATGTCGGCGACGGTGCCGAAGCCGACCTCCTGGCCGAGCTTCGCGGCAATCGTGTTGATCGAATAGGCGAAGGCGGTGCGCAGCGTGATCTGGCCTGAATTGCGTCCCGAGCTGTTGCGCGGGCTCCAGCCGTTGATCGTCACCGGCTCGTCGACCACCATGTCGTCGGGCTTGTGGCCCGCTTCGAGCGCGGCAAGATAGACGAACAGCTTGAACGCCGATCCTGGCTGGCGGACGGCCTGGGTCGAGCGATTGTAGATCGACGACACATAATCCTTGCCGCCGACCATCGCGCGTACTGCGCCGTCGCGGTCGAGGCTGACCAGCGCGCCCTGGGCATCGCCGGGCGCATTGCGGCGGATCGCCTCGTCGGCGGCGCGCTGCATTCCGAGGTCGAGCGTGGTCCATACTTCGAGCGGGGCATCGGTCTCGTCGATCAGCACTTCGAGCTGGGGCAGCGCCCAATCGGTGAAATAACGGACGCTGTTCTGCTTGGGCTCGGGCGCCAGGCTGACGCTGCGCGGATCGGTGGCGCGCGCTTCGGCCGCGGTGATCTTGCCGGTCTCGGCCATTACGTCGAGCACGACGCTGGCGCGTTCGACTGCGGCCTCGGCATCGGCAGTGGGCGAATAGTGCGAGGGTGCCTTGACCAGGCCGGCGATCACCGCGGCCTCGGCCAGCGTCAGGCTGGTCGCGGGATGGCCGAAGAACTTCCGGCTGGCGGCGTCGATTCCGTAGGCGCCGCCGCCGAAATAGACCTTGTTGAGATACAGTTCGAGGATCTGCTGCTTGTCGAACTTGCGCTCGAGCGCAAGCGCGATGACGGCTTCGCGCGCCTTGCGGCCGACATCGTATTTGTTCGACAGGAAGATCGTGCGCGCGACCTGCTGGGTGATTGTCGAGGCGCCCTGGAGGCGGCGGCCATTGCCGCGATTGACCAGCGCGAAGCGCGCGGCGCGGGCGAGGCCCTGCGGGTCGACGCCCCAATGGCTCTCGAATCGGCGATCCTCGACCGCGATGATCGCGTCGCGCATCACCTTGGGGATCTGATCATATTTGATCCACTCGCCATAGCTCGGCCCGAGCGACACCAACACGGTGCCGTCGGCGGCATGGACGCGGATCATCTGCCCGTTGGGCGAGGACTTCAGCTCGTCATAGCTCGGCAGCGACGATTTGGTGGAGTAGACCGCGATCGCCAGCGCGATGCAGGCGATCACGCCGACTGCGAAGCCGCTGATCAGCGTCCACAGGCCGATGCGTTTCCAGGCGGAGCCGCGGCGCCACCAGGGCGCGCCACGCGATGCGGACGGTTTCTTCGAAGCCATTGGCGGATGGACTAAGCGCTATTCCCGCGGCTCACAAGGATCAGGAGCCGTTCGCCTCGCCGTTAGCGATTCCGCCGTTGCTGCTGCGTGAACGGAAATCGAGACCGACCGAGTTCACGCAGTAGCGAAGCCCTGTAGGCGGCGGACCGTCGGCGAAGACATGGCCGAGATGGCCGTCGCACCGCGCGCACCGCACTTCGACGCGGCGCATGCCATGGCTGACGTCGGCATGCTCGCTCACCCGATCGGCCGCGATCGGTCGGGTGAAGCTCGGCCAGCCCGATCCCGAATCGAATTTGTCCGCGCTGTCGAACAGCGCCAGCTTGCACGCGGCGCAGGCATAGATGCCTTCTGCCTTGTTATCAGTGTAGCGGCCCGAAAAGGCGCGTTCGGTCCCAGCTTCGCGTAGCACATGATATTGTTCGGGGGTGAGTCGCTTGCGCCACTCGGATTCGGGGAGATCGAGATGCTCCATGGCGCCAATTTTTGTGCCGCCAAGCGCCCCGCGTCAATCCGGCTTCACCTTGATCCGGGTTAGCTTCAGCCGCCGTTTGAGCACGTCGGCGGGGGGCGCCCACAGGAAGCCGAAGCTCACCGTGCCGTGCTTCAATTCGACGGCGTGGTGCAGCCGGTGCGCCTGGACGATGCGCTTCATGTAGCGCGAGCGCGGGACATAACGGTGCGCCAGCCGCTTGTGGACGATGACGTCGTGGAAGCCGAAATAGATCGCGCCATAGGCGGCGATTCCTGCGCCGATCCAGGCAAAGCCCGGCCACCAGCCGAGCTGGACGCCGCCGAGCAGCAGCACGAACGACGGTACCGCGAAGATCGCCGCATAGAGATCGTTGAGCTCGAATGCGCCGGTGCGCGGCCGGTGATGGCTCTCGTGAAGAAACCAGCCGGGCCCGTGCATCACCCAGCGATGCGCGGCATAGGCGAAAGCCTCCATTCCCGCGAGGGTGGCAAGAAAGATCACGGTGCCGAGCCAGGGGTTCATGGCCGAATAGATAGGCGCGCGGAGGCTAGAATGCGAACGGCGTGCCGTCGCACGCCGCGCGCGTCAGCCGATAGGCGGCGAAAGGCTTTTCGCTCCCATCGGGCTTGCGTTCGATGATCGTCCAGCGCCAGCCATCGCCCTCGGGCGCGATGCGATTGGCGTAGAGCGCGTCGGGATAGGCATAATCGACCAGGATCGCGCCGTCCTTGACCTCGCCCTTTCCCGCCGCGCTGTAGCCCGCGCCGAAACTGTCCATCCACCAGCCGCTGAGCCGGGTCGCGTCATGGTCGCCGATCACGATCGCGGCGTCATAGGGGTCCTTGGGATCGAGCCCGTGCGATTCGAGCAGCAGATAGCGCCCGCCGAGCCGCCACACCGCGCGCACCTGCGTCGCCACGGTCTTGCCCATCACCGCGCCCGGCGCGCTCCAGCAGCCGGCGAGTCGCTCGAGCGCGGCATGGGCGGGGCTGGGATCGGGGGCAAGGAGCAGCGCGGCGGCGATTGCGGGAAGCATGGCCAGCGGATAGCGGGCAGCGATGACCAAAGCCACCTCGTTCGCCCCAATCTTGTTCGCCCCAATCTTCGCCGTCGCCGCCTCGTTGCTGTTGGCGGGCTGCGCAGTGCCCGAGGCGCGGCTGCGCTCGGGATTGATCCGCGCCGGACTTCCCAAGCCGCTTTCCGCCTGCATGGCCGAACGGATGGTCGATCGGCTCTCGCTGCGGCAACTGATGCGTATCGGCGATCTTCCTTATGCCGGCGGTGCCGAATCGGTGGAACAGTTCCTGCACCGCGTCCGTTCGCTCGGCGATCCCGTGATAATTGCGGTGACTTCGAGCTCGGCCGCGCTCTGCGCCACCGGGCTGGGGCAATGACCATACCGCGAATACGAAGCTTTATTGCAACAGCGTCGCAATTGCATTTATGCCGAAAAGATTTGGCTTCCCGCGCCGGGCGTGCTTAAGGCACCCGCAAACCCGATCCAGCAAGATGAGGGCGTGCCTCCGATGAACATCCACGAATACCAGGCCAAGGAACTGCTCGCCAAATTCGGCGTGCCCGTCCCCGCCGGCTTTGCTGCCCTCAGCGTCGACGAGGCTGTCGCAGCGTCGCAGAAGCTTCCCGGACCGCTCTACGTCGTCAAGGCGCAGATCCATGCCGGCGGCCGCGGCAAGGGCAAGTTCAAGGAACTCGGTCCTGACGCCAAGGGGGGTGTCCGCCTCGCCAAGACCGAAGACGAGGTTCACGCCGCAGCGGCCGACATGCTCGGCAACACGCTGGTGACGATCCAGACCGGCGACGCCGGCAAGCAGGTCAATCGCCTGTACGTGACCGACGGCGTCGACATCGCCAAGGAATTCTACCTCGCGCTGCTGGTCAACCGCGCCACCGGCCGCATCTCGATGGTCGCCTCGACCGAGGGCGGCATGGACATCGAGACCGTCGCGCACGACACGCCCGAGAAGATCCATTCGATCGACATCGATCCGGCAACCGGATTCATGGCGCATCACGGCCGCTCGGTCGCTGCCGCGCTCGAGCTGACCGGCGACCTTGCCAAGCAGGCCGCCAACGTTGCCTCCAAGCTGTACGACGCGTTCCTTGGCACCGATGCCGAGCAGATCGAGATTAACCCGCTGGCCGTCACCGAAGACGGCAAGCTGACCGTCCTTGACGCCAAGGTCGCCTTCGACGGCAATGCGATGTTCCGCCACAAGGATCTCGCCGAGCTGCGCGACGAGACCGAAGAGGATCCGATGGAGCTCGAGGCGTCGAAGTACGACCTCGCCTATATCAAGCTCGACGGCGATATTGGCTGCATGGTCAACGGCGCCGGCCTCGCGATGGCGACGATGGACATCATCAAGCTCAACGGCATGTTCCCGGCCAACTTCCTCGACGTCGGCGGCGGCGCTTCGAAGGAGAAGGTCACCGCGGCGTTCAAGATCATCCTGAGCGATCCCGCGGTGAAGGGCATCCTCGTCAACATCTTTGGCGGGATCATGCGCTGCGACATCATCGCCGAGGGCATTGTCGCCGCGGCGAAGGAAGTGAACCTCTCGGTCCCGCTGGTCGTCCGCCTCGAGGGCACCAACGTGGCGCAGGGCAAGGAAATCCTCGCCAATTCGGGCCTCGCCATCGTTCCGGCGAACGACCTGGGCGACGCGGCGAAGAAGATCGTCGCGGAGGTCCAGAAGGCGGCGTGATTCAGGCATCCGATAGCGCGGAAGGGGGCTGCCGTTGTGGGCGGGTCCGCTTCCGCGTGGTCGGGCCGCCGCTGTTCACCGCCGCATGCCATTGCCGCGGCTGCCAGCGGATGACCGGCAGCGCCTTTTCGGTCAGCGGCGGCTATCCCGTCGAGAAGTTCGCACTGATCGCCGGTGACACCGTGATCGGCGGGCTGCATGGCGCGACCCGCCATCATTTCTGCAGCCATTGCATGAGCTGGCTGTTCACGCGGCCCGAGGGCATTGACGCCTTCGTCAATGTGCGGACAACACTGCTCGACGTGCCGCCGGGCGAACCGCCCTTCCTCGAGACCTGTACCGCCGAGTTGCTGCCCTGGGCGCAAACCGGCGCCACGCACAGCTTCGAGTCCTATCCGCCTCCCGATGCGTTCGGTCCGCTCGTCGCGGAATTCACCGCGCGTCGTACCGGCGGTTGACGTTTGCGTAAACGTAATCCAGTGCGAGACTCACTCTCGCCACCAGAATGCGAAGGAAGGATGCGATGAAGGTCTTGGTACCGGTCAAGCGCGTGCTTGATTACAATGTGAAGCCTCGCGTGAAGGCTGACGGAACGGGGGTCGACCTCGCCAACGTCAAGATGAGCATGAATCCGTTCGACGAGATCGCCATCGAAGAGGCGGTGCGCTTGAAGGAAAAGGGCGCGGCCACCGAGGTGGTCGTCGTCACGATCGGCGTGGCCAAGGCCGAGACCGACGTGCTGCTCACCGCGCGTGCTATGGGCGCCGATCGCGCGATCCTGATCCAGACCGACGACGAGGTCGAGCCGCTGGCCGTCGCCAAGCTGCTCGCCAAGGTCGCGCAAGAGGAACAGCCCGGACTGGTCATCCTCGGCAAGCAGGCGATCGACGACGATTCGAACCAGACCGGCCAGATGCTCGCCGCCCTGCTCGGCTGGCCCCAGGGCACCTTCGCCTCGAAGGTCGAAGTCGAAGGCGAGCGGGTCAAGGTCATCCGCGAAGTCGATGGCGGGCTCGAGACCGTCGATCTCAAGCTGCCGGCGATCGTCACCACCGATCTGCGCCTCAACGAGCCGCGCTACGCCACGCTGCCCAACATCATGAAGGCCAAGTCCAAGCCGGTCGCGAAGAAGACCGTCGCCGAGTACGGCGTCGACGTCGCGCCGCGGCTGAAGACGCTGAAGGTGGTCGAGCCGGCCAAGCGCTCGGCCGGCATCAAGGTGGGCTCGGTCGACGAGCTGGTCGAGAAGCTCAAGGGTCTGGGAGTAGCGAAATGAAGACGCTGGTCTGGGTCGAACACGACAACAAGCACGTCAAGGACGCGACGCTCGCCGCGGTCACTGCCGGCGCCGCGCTCGGCGAGGTCCATCTCCTCGTCGCGGGCTCCGGCGCCGCCGGGGTGGCCGAGGAAGCCGCGCAGATCGCCGGCGTCGGCAAGGTCCATCTCGCCGATGACGCCGCCTACGAACATGGCCTGGCGGAGAATGTCGCGCCGCTGGTCGTCGGCCTGATGGCCGATCACGACGCGGTGATCTTCCCGGCGACGACGACGGGCAAGAACATCGCGCCGCGCGTCGCCGCGCTGCTCGATGTGATGCAGATTTCGGACATCCTCTCGGTGGAAGGTCCCGACACGTTCACGCGGCCGATCTATGCCGGTAACGCGATCGCGACGGTGCAGACCAGCGACAAGAAGCTGGTGATCACCGTGCGCGGCACTGCCTTCGCCAAGGCCGCGACCAGCGGCGGCGCGGGAACGGTCGAGGCCGTTTCGGGCGAAGGCGACAAGGGCCTCTCGACCTTTGCCGGCGCCGAGATCGCCGAATTGACGCGCCCCGAGCTGACTGCCGCCAAGGTGATCGTCTCGGGCGGCCGCGCACTGCAGAACAGCGAGAACTTCCACGAGCTGATCGAGCCGCTCGCCGATAAGCTCGGTGCAGCAGTCGGCGCCAGCCGCGCCGCGGTCGATGCCGGCTATGTCCCCAACGACTATCAGGTCGGCCAGACCGGCAAGATCGTCGCACCGGAAGTCTATGTCGCCGTCGGCATCTCGGGCGCGATCCAGCACCTCGCCGGCATGAAGGACTCGAAGACGATCATCGCGATCAACAAGGACGAGGACGCCCCGATCTTCCAGGTCGCGGACATCGGTCTGGTCGGCGATCTGTTCAAGATCGTGCCGGAGCTGACCGAGAAGCTCTGAACCCGAAGCGGCAACGAAGGGACGCTCCGCCAGGGGCGTCCCTTCTTGTTCGGGCCCTCGGCAAGCGCCCGCTCAACCCCGCGGCTTGACGATCAATATGTCGAGATCCCGATCCGGGCGCCAATCCTTGTGGCGGACCTCGAACTGGTTCGGCGAGATCTTCCGAACGCCCTCGGCGCAGAAGCTGACCAGATTGTCCTTCGCGCCCTTGTCGATCACCAGGCGAAAGTCGCCGATCGGTGCGCGCCAATTGGCGCCGGTCAGCAGGACATAGCCGATCCGCTCTTCGGGCACTGCGGCATAGGCCTCGCCCGCGGCCTTGGCGAGCCGGTCGATCCCCGCGAGGAACCCGGCATCGGCGCAATAGCGCGCGGCATAGGCCTTACCCTCGGCGCTGTGGCGGAACTCGGGCATGGCGAGGATCGTCCCGACGCTGCCGCCCGTCCCGGGGACGTAGCGATGCTCGACGACGAGGTCGCGGCCGGCCGGGAAGACCTGGTCCCAGTGATAGGTTTCCTTGACCGTCCATTGCGGGACCAGCGCGCCGGCGCTTCCGTCGCCGCCATCCTCCGCCGCAACCAGGCCGGCGGCGAGCAGCCGGGCGCGATCGGGCTTGCCCAGCGCGTCGAGCTGCGCATCCATGTCCCCGGCAAGCGCAATGCCCAGCGTGGTGAGCAGCGCGCTATGATCCCTGCCCTTGCGCATCGCCTTGCGCTCGAGCGCCATCTTCACCGGCTTGCCGTCGACCTGCGTGACGAAGTCGTGCGGATAGGCGACGTCGCCATATTCGCGCTCGGCGAGATCGTCCTCGGGCATCGGGAAGGCGACGGTCGCGTGCACGTCGTTCGGCGTGCGATTGCGGAAGACATAGCGCACCCGTACCAGCTCGGCGGAGACGAACAGGTCTTCGGAGACCATGTCGATCGCATCGCTGCGCGTGAGGACGAGCCCGCCCGCCGCCTTCTCGGCGGTGCTGTCGTTCGCGACCGCGGCTCCGGCGAGGATCGATGCGGCAAGAGCGGCGGCGATCTTCTTCATGTTATTCCCCTTTGCGCGCTGCTTAGGGAGTTGCCGGTCTGCGATCCACTTCAGTCTCCGCCCATCGGCCGCGGCGGGGTGACCTCGGGGAGCGGCAGCGGCGGCACCGTCGCCAGCCTTGCCGCGATCGCCAGCGCGATCAGCGTCAGCACGCCGCAATAGAGCGCGACGCCGGGCCAGCCCCAGCCGGTCCAGGCGACGCCGCCCGCCGAGCCAAGCACGCTCGATCCGAGATAATAGAAAAACAGATAGAAGGCTGCCGCCTGTCCCCGGCTCGCCCGCGCCCGCCGGCCGACCCAGCTCGAGGCGATCGAATGCGCGCCGAAGAAGCCGATGGTGACGATGCCGATTCCGGCGACGACCAGCGCGAGCGACATCGACGCTGTGAGCGCGGTGCCGATCAGCAGCATCGCGGTGGGGACCCAGAAGATCAGCCGACGCCCGCGCTTCTCTGCAAGGCCGCCGAACCAGGTCGAGCTCGCCGACCCGAGCAGATAGAGCAGGAAGATCGCGCCGATCGCCGCGTGGCTCAGCGAAAAGGGCGGCGCGATCAGCCGGAAGCCGACATAATTATAGATGGTGACGAACACGCCCATCAGCAGGAACGCCTCGGCATAGAGCAGAGGCATTGCGCGGTCCTTGAGCAGGTCGCGCGCCGCAATAAGCACCGCGGCCGGGTGAACCGGCTGCGCGACGAAGCGGCGCGAGCGCGGCGCCAGGCGGCGGAACGCCTCGGCCATGACCAGCCCGACGCCGACCAGCGCCCAGCGCCAGTCGAGCAGCTCGGTGAGCATGCTCACGCCGAGCCGCCCGGCCATCCCGCCGATTCCGCTGCCGGCGATGTAGAGCCCCATCGCCGGTCCTACCGACTTGGACTCGATCTCCTCGCTGACATAGGCCATCGCCACCGCGGGCATGCCGGCAAGCGCGAGACCGGTGAGCAGTCTTAGCCCGAGCAGCGCGCTCCAGCCCGGTGCGAGGCCGGTGAGCATCGTCAGCAATCCTGCCAAGAACATCGCCGCGACCATCAGCGGCCGCCGCCCGACTCGGTCGGAGAGCAGCCCGGCAAAGACGATCGCGATCGCCAGTGGCCCGGTGGCCAGCGAGATTGCCAGGCTCGATTGCTCGGCGCTGAGCCCGAAGCTGCGCGCGAACAGCGGCAGCAGCGGCTGGACCGAATAAAGCAGCGAAAAAGTGGAGAATCCGGCGAACAGCATCGCCAGCGTCAGTCTCTTATAGCCGCCGCTGCCGCGCGTGTGTCCGGTGCCCATCATGATGCAACGCGCTCTAACGGCGGGGGCCGCATAACTGGTGTGCAAATCGCGCCGTGCGGCCTCGATTTTGGATGCGACGGTTGCGTGGACTGCAATTAAGTCTGCGCCGCTCCGGGTTGACGCTGCAGTGCAGCATCGCCACTTGGCGTCCATGCCCGAAGCCCCTGCAAGCCGCCATCCCGCACTGGTTCATTTCGCGCTGGCCATGGGAGGTTTCGCGATCGGCACCACCGAATTCGCGACGATGAGCCTGCTCCCCTATTTCGCCAAGGGCCTGGGCGTCGACGAGCCCAGCGCGGGCCATGTCATCAGCGTCTATGCGCTCGGCGTCGTCGTCGGCGCGCCGTTGCTCGCCGTCGCCGCCGCCAAACTTTCGCGCCGCACCCTGCTGATCGCGCTGATGGCGAGCTTCGCCCTGTTCAACGGACTCAGCGCCTTGGCACCGACCTATGGCTGGATGCTCGTCTTCCGGTTCCTCTCCGGGCTGCCGCACGGCGCCTATTTCGGCATCGCCGCGCTGGTCGCCGCCTCGCTGGTCCCCGACAACAAGCGTTCGCAAGCGGTTGGGCGGGTGATGCTCGGACTCACCATCGCCACGGTGATCGGCGTGCCGCTCGCCAATTGGATGGGCCAGGCGATCGGCTGGCGCTGGGGCTTCGGCGTCGTCGCGCTGCTGGCGATGCTCACCATGGCGTTGGTCTATTGGCTCGCCCCCGCCGACGAGGCGCCCAAAGGCGCCAGCCCGAT
The DNA here is from genome assembly GCF_044881185.1 of Sphingomonas sp. MMS12-HWE2-04. Lineage (GTDB taxonomy): Bacteria > Pseudomonadota > Alphaproteobacteria > Sphingomonadales > Sphingomonadaceae > Sphingomonas. The sequence goes on from NZ_CP173254.1 coordinate 3,759,102, forward strand.
GCGCGAGCTCGGCGCGCTTGCCAACAGCCAAGTCTGGCTGACTCTCGGCATCGGCGCGATCGGCTTTGGCGGGATGTTCTGCGTCTACACCTATGTCGCCTCGACTCTGCTCGAAGTCACCAAGGTGCCCGCCGGCATGATCCCGATCGCGCTGGCGGTGTTCGGCGCGGGAATGACGATCGGCAACATCGTCGTGCCCAAATTCGCCGATCGCGCGCTGATGCCCACGGCCGCGGTGCTGCTGGTATGGAGTGCCGGCGCGCTGTTGCTCTATCCGCTAGCTGCGCCGAATTTCTGGACGATCTGCCTCGATATCTTCGCGATCGGCATCGGCGGGTCGCTCGGCGCGGTGCTCCAGACCCGCCTGATGGACGTGGCCGGCGAGGCCCAAGCGCTGGCGGCAGCGCTCAACCATTCGGCGTTCAACACCGCGAATGCGCTCGGCCCCTGGCTCGGCGGGCTCGCGATCGCCGCGGGCTATGGCTGGACCGCTACCGGCTGGGTCGGCGCATTGCTCGCGCTGGGCGGGTTGGCGATCTGGGGCTGGGCGTTCCTGGCCGACCGCGGCTCAATCCGCCGAGTCGCTGCCGCGGCCGAGTGACGGCGCGGTCCGGAGTACGGCATAGCCGGCGATCGCCGAGAGGATCGATCCGGCAAGCACGCCGATCTTGACCTCGTCGATCAGGTCGGGCCGTCCGGGAAAGGCCAACCCGCCGATGAACAGGCTCATCGTAAAGCCGATCCCGGTGAGCAGCGCCAAACCGTAGATCTGCCGCCAGGTCGCGCCGGTGGGCGCCGAGGCGATGCGGGTGCGCGCGGCGATCCAGATGCTGGCGAAGATGCCGGCCTGCTTGCCGAGGAACAGCGCCAGCGCGATGCCGAGCGGCAGCGGCGCGAGCAGCACCGCAGGAGTGAAGCCGCCCAGCGCCACGCCGGCATTGACGAACCCGAACAGCGGCACGATTCCGAAGGAAACCCATCCACTGAGGCCATGTTCGAGCCGGTGGAGCGGCGACTTGCTGTGGTCTGCCGCGATCGGGATCAGCATCGCGGTAACTACTCCCGCCACCGTCGCATGGACGCCTGAGAGGAAGACAAGATACCACAGCAGCGCGCCCAGCAGCAGATACGGCCCTAGACGTGCCACGCCGCAGCGGTTGAGCGCCGCCATCGCCGCCGCAACGATTCCCGCGCCCACAAGCGCGAGCAGGTCGATATGCGCGGTATAGGCCAGCGCGATCACCGCAACTGCGCCAAGATCGTCGACGATCGCGACGGTGGTCAGCAGCAGCTTGAGCGAGGGCGGCACTCGACTTCCCAGCAGCGCGAGAACGCCCAGCGCGAAGGCGATGTCCGTCGCCGCCGGGATCGCCCAGCCGGATCGGACCTCGGGGTGCGACGCAGTGATCAGCAGATAGAGCAGCGCCGGCATCGCCATCCCCGCCGCCGCGGCGAGCACCGGCAGCCGCCGTCCCTGCGCCGTCGACAGCCGTCCGCCGACGAATTCGCGCTTGATCTCCAGCCCGACGAACAAAAAGAAGACCGCCATCAACGCATCGTTGATCCACAGATGCACGGTCATCGGGCCATGATGCGGGCTTAGCACGGGTCCGGTCTCGAAATGCAGCGCGCCGAAATAGGCGTGCGATAGACCCGGCACATTGGCAGCGAGCATCGCCAGCGCCGCAGCGCCGATCAGCACGATTCCCCCGGCTGCCTCGTGCGCCAGGAAATCCTGGAGCGTCGATTGCTGGCGGCGCACAGGGCGCGTCATGCCTTGGCGAGCGCCTCGGCGATCAACATCCGGGAATTGTCGATGCCATAGAGCGCGATGAAGCTGCCCATGCGCGGGCCCTGCTCCGAACCGAGCAGCGTTTCGTAGAGCGCCTTGAACCAGTCGCGCAGGTTCTCGAACCCGCCGGTCTTGCCGATCTCGTAGACGAGGTTCTGGATCTCGTCGGCCGAGGCATCGGCGGGCAGCCCCGCCAGCTCGGCGTCGAGCCGTCGCAGCGCCTCGATCTCGATACCTACAGGCGGGCGCTTCTTGAGCGTCGGTGTGACGAAATCGCGGGCATAGGCCAGCGCATAGCCGATGAGGTTGTCGAGCGCGGGATAGGTCTCGGGCGTGGCATCGGGGACGTAATTGGCGAGATAGCCCCAGACCTGCTCCTTGGTCGCCTCGCCCATCACGCCGACCAGGTTGAGCAGCAGCCCAAAGGTCACCGGCAGCGTCTCGGCGGGCGGCGGGCCGTTATGGATATGGTGCACCGGGTTACCGAGTCGCTGCGCGATCGGCTGCTCGGCATAATTGCCGCGGAACTGCCAATAATCGTCCACTGCGCGCGGGATCAGCCCGAGGTGGAGCGCCTTGGCCTTTTTGGGTTCGCGATAGATGTAGAAGGCCAGGCTCTCGTCGGGGCCATAGGTCAGCCATTGCTCTAGGCTGAGGCCGTTGCCCTTGGACTTGGAGATCTTCTCGCCCTTCTCGTCGAGGAACATCTCGTAGTTGAAGCCCTCGGGCGGCTTGCCACCGAGCACACGAGCGATCTTGGACGACTGGACCACCGAATCGATCAGGTCCTTGCCCGCCATCTCGTAATCGACGCCCAGCGCGACCCAGCGCATCGCCCAGTCGACCTTCCACTGGAGTTTGGCGCGGCCACCCAGGATCGACTGCTCGATCCGCTCACCCTCATCCTCGAAGGCGATCATGCCGGTCCCGGGATCGAGCACCTCGATCGGCACCTGGAGTACCACGCCGCTCTTGGGGCTGATCGGCAGCACCGGCGAATAGGTCGCCTGGCGCTCTTTGCGCAGCGTCGGCAGCATTACGTCCATGATGCCCTGATAATGGCGCAGCACATTCTTCAGCGCGTCGTCGAACGTGCCGTCGGCATAATAATCGGTCGACGAGACGAATTCATAGTCGAAGCCGAAGCGGTCGAGGAATTCGCGGAGAAGCGCGTTGTTGTGCGCGGCGAAGCTGTCATGCGTGCCGAACGGGTCGGGGATGCGCGTGAGGGGCTTGCCGAGATGCTGAGCGAGCATCTCCTTGTTCGGCACATTGTCGGGGACCTTGCGCAGCCCGTCCATGTCGTCGCTGAACGCGATCAGCCGTGTCGGGATGTCGCTTAGCGCCTCGAAGGCGCGGCGGACCATCGTCGTGCGCAGCACTTCGTTGAAGGTGCCGATATGGGGAAGGCCCGACGGGCCATATCCGGTCTCGAACAGCACATACCCTTTTTCGGGCGCGCCGTTCGGATAGCGCTTGAGGAGCTTGCGGGCCTCTTCATAGGGCCAGGCCTTGGATTCCAGTGCGGCGGCGCGCAGCTCGGACATTGATTTCTCTCGACTACCAGCAGGAGGGGGTGCCAGCCTCCTAGAGAGTTGAGACGACGATGCCAATGCGCGGGTGCCGGCTGGCAGCGGCCGGCGCCTCAGGCGCCGGTGGCGAAGATGAGCGTCGCCGTCAATGCGAACGATGCGACGCCCACCAGGATGCTTCGTGCCATGCTGATCCTCTCCATCTTGCGCCGGCGATCATGCGATCGGGATGACCGGGGTCGAGAGGACGACGAGTGCGACGGTGAGGAAAACGGCGCCGAGTGCGGCAACCGAGCGGTGGAGCGTGTCGAGGCGAACGGTCATTGGTCTATTCCCTGTGATCTCGGCTGCGGGACCATCCCGCTGCCGATGCCAGATACTTTGCAGGGAGCGTGCCAACTCGGTAAGTATTTGAGATTGCTCGCGTTAACGATAACGGCAGGTGGAACTTAGCAAAATCCACACCGATTGTTGGTGCGTTTTCCCAATCAAAAGCGGACGATTCTGTCCGCAATCGGTCAGCCGACGTGGAGGCAGTTCCGCCCGGCGGTTTTGGCGGCATACAGCAACCGGTCAGCGCGGTGGAACGCAGTTTGATAGCGTTCGTCCTCGCGAAGGTCGGTAAGCCCGGCGGAGAAAGTGATCTCGCCCAGTGGCGCGTCCGATTCGCGCAGGCGATAGCGCTTGATGGCGACACTCGCGCGCGCGGCGTCGAGCGTGGCCTGCGCCTTGCCGAGGTCGCAGCCGGTAAACAGCACGGCAAATTCCTCGCCGCCATAGCGCGCAACGAGGTGGCCTGCACAGGCCTGGGTCAGCGCTTCCCCGATCGCCTTGAGCACGCGATCCCCCACGGCATGGCCGAACCGGTCGTTGACGGACTTGAAGAAGTCGACGTCGCACACTGCGACGCAAACCTCGCCCTTGCCCATCTGGGCAGCGAACGCCTCTTCGAAAGCGCGGCGGTTGGGCAGGTCGGTCAGCGGATCGCGGCGGGCATTGTCGCGCGCTTCCTCGAGCTTCTCGCGCAATTCGGTCGCCTCGCGCGTTGCCGATTCCAGTTGCGACTCGGCGCTGCGCACGCGCTCAAGCATCGAACCGGTAATTCGTGCGACTTCCTCGATCGTCGTGCTGTTGGTGTCGCTGGCGCCTGCCGAACGCATCGCCGCAGCGCTCGCAGCGAGGTCTCGGCCGAAACCGGCAGTCTCGGCGCGCATCGCAGTGACGATGTCGGCAAAGCCTTCGACGTGCATCTGGGTCTGGGCGACGAGGCCCTGCGCCTGCTTCGCGGGCGCTTCTTGATCTGCCGAGCGGAGTTCGCAGCCCAGCGTCTCGATATCGCGTTGGGTTAGCCGCACTCCGCCATCGGTGAGCGCGTGCACGGCGCGCGCGAGCGGCCCGCCCGGCGTGGTGAAGAGATGATGCGCGAATGCGTAGTTGGCCGGATCGGGCGACAGTCGTTGATCGCGCAGGAAATCTCCGATGCGCTCGTACAAATCCCCCGCGGGATCTCCCCCGCTGGTGACGCGCACGGCCCTCGCGCCGGCCATAGCCCAGTTACCCCTAATCTTCACGAGCGGTTCGTCCGCATATCGGTCCTGCGCCGAAACTAGGGATCAAGTTCTAACATCCGGTGTGCAGAGGTTACTGGCGGATAAAGATGTCGGAAAAGTCGCAAGGCTGGCGGCCTCAACCTTGGCGCAGGCGACTTAGTGCCGACGAGTTGCCTTGTACTTCTGCACCGCGGCGAGGGTGAGTCGCACATGGTCGGCAGGGCTCATGTCATCATGCGCGAAGAGTATGCGGCCGTCGGGTGCGATGACGTAGCTGGTTCGGCTGGTGACCTTGGCGACGGACCCGTCGGGCCGTTTCAGGATCACGTCATAGCCCTTGACGATCTGCGGAGACGCAGCCGCGACGGCGAACTTGCCGGCGCAATGCTCGCTTGAGAATTTCTGGAGCTGGTCGACATTGCCTGCGGTCATCCCGATCACCGTCGCGCCGGCGGCGGTGAAGTCGGGCAGCGCCTCGGCAAAGGCGTGGGCTTCGGCATTGCACCCGCTCGTGAACGCCGCCGGGAAGAAATAGAGCACCACCGGGCCTTTCTTCAGCGCCGCCTTGAGACTGAGCGTCACCGGCTTTCCGGCGATCGCGCCGCTGGCGCTGAAGTCGGGCGCCTTGGCACCGGGCGCGAGCGCAGCCCCCGCGGGCGCGGCGAGCGAAAGGGCGAGCGAGGCAAGCAGGAAGCGAGTGCGCATGGGCGATCCTCTAATGTCTGGGGCGATCCTACGCTGGAGCGCATCGCCGCGCTAGCGCGTCAGTGCGATGCCGATGCGCGCATGGCTGTCGCGCCCGCGATAGTCGTCCAGCGCCTCGCCATGGCCGGTAAATGCCTGGCCGAACAGGTAGAAACCCAGCCCGCCGAGTCGGGTGAGCGGATAGGAAACGAACAGCTCCGCCGCGCCGCGCCGCGTCTCGAAATTGCCGCGCCCGGTGAGCGAGAGCTTGAGCCCGTCCTTTTGCGCGATCGACGCGCTGAGCGCAGTGTAGCCGAAATAATCGGCGACATCGGGCGCCGCGCCGATTCGCCCGATATAGAACCATGCCATCGGCGCGACATCGAGCCGCCAGTCGCCGCCAAGGTCGAACGTCTTCTCGGCGCGCGCGAAGATGCGGTTGAGATCTACGGAGTTGCTGAGGTCGCGACCGTTCGAATCGTGCCGCCAGCCCAACGCCACCCGCGTTGTCTCGTCGACAGCGATATCGGCGTAGACTTCGGGGCTGTAATTGGTCGCCCGGAACGGGCCCGAAGGCTCGTCGATCGCCCAGAACATCGTTTGGGTGTAGGCAAAGCGCAGGTTGCCGAGCGCCAGCGGTGCGGTTTCGGAAAAGGGTCGGAAGGCGAAGCTCATTTGGAGCTTGGCGCCGGCATCGCCCGCGCCAAACGCGCCATAGATCGGCTCGTGCGGCTCGAACCGGTCCGCGAGCGTCGCCGAAGATCCGGTCGAGCTTTGCACCACGCGCTCTTCGCTTGGCAGTGCGGCGGCTTCATGTTGCTCGGCGGGGGGCACGGCGACGCCCGCGACAGCGACAGGCACGTAGCGCGCCTTGGCGAAGCTGCCCGGCGCGATCGTTGGCGTCGGCCCCGGCGCGCGCTCGAGCACCAGCCGGGTGCCATCCACCGCAGTCACTTCGATCTGGCGCGGCCCCGCCTCGGCGATCGGCGTCGTGCCCTCGTTGACCAGAAATACCTCGACGCCGCGCAACGCAGCCTGTTCCGATTCGGGCTGGGCGGGCACCGCGCGCACCTGCGCGGCGGCGGGGCTGGCAGCGATCAGGCCAAGGGCGACAAGAAAGGGGCGCATCGCCGCAGGAGTTGTCACGCCTTTGTGACCTTGGCCAGTCGAAATTGAGCACTGGCCGGGCGGCGCGCGCCCGGCTAGGCGGCGGAGATGGCCGTCACCCAGAACGACATCGCCCTCGCCCAGCGCCTCGCCGATGCGGCGGGCGCGGCGATCCGCCCGCGCTTCCGTGCCGAGCATGGGCTGGAGGCCAAGGAGGACCTCTCGCCGGTGACGCTTGCGGACCGCGAGGCCGAGGAAGCGATGCGCAAGCTGATCGTCGCGGAGCGCCCGATGGACGGGATCATCGGCGAGGAATTCGGCATCCGTGAAGGCACCAGCGGGCGGCAATGGGTGCTCGATCCGATCGACGGCACCCGCGCCTTCATCGCCGGCCGGCCGATCTTCGGAACGCTGATCGCGCTGATCGAGGATGGTTGGCCACTGCTCGGCATCCTCGACCAGCCGATCACGCGCGAGCGCTGGCTGGGCGTCGCCGGGCGCCCGACCCTGTTCAACGGCGCGCCTGCCTCCACGCGGATCTGCCGTGAGCTCAAGGGCGCAATCCTCGGCACCACTTCGCCCGCCTTGTTCGACGATTCGCAGCTCCACGCCTTCGAACATCTCGACGCCGCGGTGATGAGCACGGTGCTCGGCGGCGACTGCTATAATTATGGCTGCGTCGCGAGCGGCTGGATGGACGTCGTCGTCGAGGCCGGGCTCAAACTCCATGACTTCGCCGCCTTGGTGCCGATCGTCGAGGGCGCGGGCGGGCGGATGTGCGATTGGCAGGGCGATCCGCTCCATGCCGGCAGCAACGGCGAAGTCATCGCCGCGGGTGACCCTGCACGCATCGACGACATCCTCGACGCGCTCGCCTGCCGCGGACACTGACTATTCGTGCGCGCGCCCGAAATCGGGACGCGCGTCATCCTGGCCCTGATCGATGATCGAGCGGCGCACCGCGCGGGTGCGGCTGAACAGGTCGAACAGCTCGTCGCCCTTGCCCCAGCGGATCGCGCGCTGGAGCGCGGACAGGTCCTCGGAAAAGCGCTGGAGCATGTCGAGCACCGCCTGGCGATTGGCGAGGAACACGTCGCGCCACATCGTCGGGTCCGATGCGGCGATTCGCGTGAAGTCGCGAAAACCGCCGGCGGAGAATTTGATCACTTCGGACTGGGTGACTTCCTCAAGGTCCGAAGCGGTGCCGACGATCGTATAGGCGATGAGGTGCGGCAAATGGCTGGTCACTGCCAGCACCAGGTCATGGTGATCGGGCGCCATCGTCTCGACCATCGCGCCGAGTCGGCGCCAGAATTCGCAGACGCGCTCGATCGCCAGTGCGTCGGTCCCTTCGGGTGGCGTGACGATGCACCAGCGATGGTTGAACAAGGTCGCGAACCCCGCCTCGGGGCCGCTATTCTCGGTGCCCGCTACGGGATGCGCCGGCACGAAAACGGCATTCGGCAGCGCCGCGCGCACCGCCTCGACTACGCTGCCCTTGCACGATCCGACATCGCTGACGATCGCATCGGGGGGAAGATCGGCGCGGATTTCAGCGGCCGCGACTCCCATCGCGCCGACCGGCACGCAGAGGACCACGAAATCAGCGTCGATCACGGCAGTGCCGGCGGTATCGGCGATATCGTCGCACAGGTCGATCCGCAGTGCGGTCTCGCGCACGGCCGGGTCGGCGTCATAGCCGGTGACACGCGCGCTCGGCATGTGCTGGCGCACCGCGCGCGCGATCGACGAGCCGATCAGCCCGAGGCCGACGATCGTGACGCGCGCGAAGGGGAGCATCAGGCGCCCGCCATCGCGCGCAGCGCCGCGACGACGCCGCGCATCTCGTCCTCGGTGCCGATCGTGATGCGCAATCCGTGCGCAAGACCCTGGCCGGGCAACCAGCGGACGATATAGCCGGCGTCCATCAGCCCCTTGTACGCCGCCTCGGCGGTCAGCGCGCCTTCGAACAGCACCAGCTGGAAATTGGCCTTGGACGGGACGGCGCGCAGCCCCTTATTGCCGAGCGCGTCGATTTCGGCGGCGAACCAGGCGCGCCACTGGGCATTGTGGCTGCGGCTGTGCTCGATGAAGTCGCTGGCGCCCAGCGCGGCGATCGCCGCATGCCCCGCGCCGATTCCGAAGGCGAAGGGCGCGCGGATGCGGTGCATTGCGGCGATGAGGTCGGGATGGCCATAGCCCCAGCCGACGCGCTCGGAGGCGAGGCCGAAGATCTTAGAGAAGGTCCGCGTGACGAGCACATTGGTCTGGGTGCGCGCGAGCTCAAGCCCGCCGTCATCGTCCTCGGGGTTGAGATATTCGGTATAGGCTTGGTCAAGCACCAGCAGCACAGTGGCGGGAAGACCGGCGTGCAGCCGTGCGATCTCGGCCTTACTGCTATAGGTGCCGGTGGGGTTGTTCGGATTGGCGACGAACACGACCTTGGTGCGCTCGGTTACTGCCGCCAGGATCGCATCGACGTCGGTGGCATAATCCTTGTCGGGCGCCACCACCGGCGTCGCGCCGACGCGGCGCGCGGCGATGTCGTAGACCGCAAAGCCATAGCGGACATAGATGATCTCGTCGCCGAGCCCGGCAAAGCTACCCGCGGCAAGATGGAGAACCTCGTCCGATCCGGTCCCATAGACGATGCGATCGGCCTCGATGCCATAATGATCGGCGATCGCGGCGCGCAGGTCGGCGGCGCTGGCATCGGGGTAGCGTTCGAGCGTCGCGGCGGCCTCGGCATAGGCGGCGCGTGCCGCGTCGGGGGTGCCGAACGGGTTCTCGTTCGAGGAGAGCTTGGCGACCTTGCGGCCGTCATCGGTGGTGGCGCGCCCCGGCACATAGGGGGCTATGTCGAGGATCCACGGCTTGGCGACAGGTGCGTTCATGCCGCGCGGATTGGCGGAATGGCCGGTTAATGGCAAGCTCTGCGCCGGGACGAGCGGACGGGGGGCAGCATGCGGGGAAACGGAATCCTGTGGCGGGGGCTGGCGGAGGCGCGCCGGCGCAATCTGGCAGCGGCAGGAGAGGCGCCGCCGATCGCTGCGGCGCCCGGCGCGACGCGTCGCGCGCTGCTCCAGGGATTTGTCGCACTCGGCGCGACTGCCGTGTTGCCCCGCCCTGCCCGCGCCTTTGCCGGAGGCCGAGTTGCGGTCATCGGTGGGGGCATCGCCGGGTTGAGCGCGCTCCACCATCTCCGTGAGGCCGGAGTCGACGCGCACTTGTTCGAGGCGCGCAGCCGGATGGGTGGCCGGATGTATACGCACCAGCCGGCGCAAGGCCCGGCGTTCGAGGTCGGCGGGCAACTGGTCAACACCGACCATGACGATATGCGGGCGCTGTGCACGCGCTTCGGCGTGCGGCTGGTCGATCGCAAGACCGACCCCCATGCCACGCTCGTCCTTGCCGGCGGGCGGCTGCTGAGCGAGTCCGCGCTGGCAGAAGGGCTGCGGCCGATCGCCGCGCAGATCGGCCGCGACTCGGACAGGATCGACCGCGATTTCGCGCGGTACGCGCCGGCGCTCGATCGGTTGTCGATCGCGGGCTATCTCGACAAGCACCGCGCCGTGCTCGGCGCGCCCTGGGTCCGCGCGCTGATGGAATCGACCAGCCGCACCGAATATGGTGTCGAGCCCGATCGCGCCTCGGCGATCGAACTGATCTTCAATCTGCCCACGGTCGACGGTCAGCGCGCCGAGATCCTCGGCGGCTCCGACGAACGCTTCGTGATGGAAGGCGGCAGCAGCGCGCTGATCGGGGCGATGGCCACGCACTATGCCGATCGTATCGCCACCGGCCGCCGGCTTCGGCGAATCGAGACGACAGGCCGGGGCGTGCGACTGCACTTCGTCAATTCCGCGCTAGTCGATGCCGAGCAAGTCATCGTCGCGGTTCCCGCCCCGCTCACGCGCCAGATCGATTTCGCGGTGCCACTTCCGGCCGACTGGCGCGCGTTCATCGCGGCGATGGATCTGGGCCGCAACGAGAAGGTGCAAGTCGCGGCGAGCGCGACGCCATGGCGTCAGCCGATAGGCGTGGGCGGCGAGCTGTGGCAGGCGGATGCCCAGGGCTGGGCGCTGGGCTGGGACGGCAGCGTCCACCGCGCGGACGGCGTCTCGCGGGTATGGACGTGGTTCCTGGGCGGCGATCAGGTCGCGCAGGCCGACACGGCGTCCCCGTCGACACTTGCGAAGCGCTTTGCGACGAGCGCCGAGGCGGCGATCCCCGGCCTGGGCGCGGCATCTGCCGGCCCCTTTGTGCGGACCAACTGGCATGCCCAGGCGCTCACGCTTGGCGCCTATGTCAATTTCCGCCCCGGCGAGCTTACGCGGTTCGCGCACCTGCTCTGCGTCGAACCCGCTCAGGGCCCGGTCCAGGCACCGCATGTCGGGCGCATCCATTTCGCCGGCGAGCACCTTTCCGATGCCTTTCCCGGCTATATGAACGGCGGCGCTCAAACCGGACGCGTCGCGGCGCAGGCGATCCGCGGGGCTCGCACCGCGCGCGCGGCTTGAACCGGGGACCAAGCACCCCTAGTCCGACCGTTATGTCCGACGATCCGCGTTTTGGCCTGAGCCGCACGGTGACGCTGCCCGGGCCCTTGCGGCTCGACGGCGGCGTGCTGCTGTCTCCGCTCGATATTGCCTATGAAACCTATGGCACGCTCGCGCCCGATGCCCAGAACGCGATCCTCGTCTGCCACGCGCTGACCGGGGACCATCATCTGGCGTCCGAGCATCCGGTTACCGGCAAGCCAGGCTGGTGGGCGCGGATGGTCGGGCCGGGAAAACCGATCGATACCGATCGCTGGTTCGTCGTCTGTGCCAACGTGCTGGGCAGCTGCCTCGGCTCGTCGGGGCCGGCGAGCGTCAATCCGGCGACCGGCAAGCCCTGGGCGATGGGCTTCCCGGTGATTACGATCCGAGACATGGTCCGCGCGCAGGCGATGCTGCTCGACCATCTCGGCATCGCGCGGCTGTTCGCCGTCGTCGGCGGATCGATGGGCGGGATGCAGGCGCTGAGCTGGGCGGCGACCTTCCCCGGGCGCGTGGCGTCCGCCGTCGTCATTGCCAGCGCGGCGCGGCATTCGGCGCAGAACATCGCCTTCCACGAAGTCGGACGCCAGGCGATCATGGCCGATCCGCGCTGGCGCGGCGGCGATTATTATGCCGAGAATGATCCCCCCGCCTCGGGGCTCGCGGTCGCGCGGATGGCGGCGCACATCACCTATCTTTCGGAGGCCGGTCTCACGGCCAAGTTCGGTCGCAAGCTGCAGAGCCGCGACGCCAAGACCTTCGGGTTCGACGCCGATTTCCAAGTCGAAAGCTATTTGCGTCACCAGGGGTTGAGCTTCGTCGACCGGTTCGACGCGAACTCCTACCTCTATATTACCCGGGCGCTCGACTATTTCGACCTCGCCGAGGAGCATGGCGGCACCCTCGCCAATGCCTTCAAGGGTGCCGAGACGCGCCTGTGCCTGGTCAGCTTCGACACCGATTGGCTCTATCCGACCAGCGAGTCTCGCAGCATCGTCCATGCGCTCAATGCCGCGGGCGCGCCGGCGAGCTTCGTCGAGCTAAGCTCGCCGTTCGGCCATGACGCCTTCCTGCTGGAGAGCCCCGAGCTCGACCGGGTGATCGGTGGTTTCCTGCGCGCCGGGGAATCGCGATGAGCGTCCGCATCTCGCTCGATCCTGCCGAACTCCAGCTCGACGTCATCCACGGCTATCTCGCGCGGTCTTATTGGGCCGAGGGCATCCCGCGCGATACGGTGGCGCGGGCGCTGGCGCATTCGCTCTGTATCGGCGCCTATCGGGATGAGGCCCAGATCGGCTTTGCGCGGCTGGTCACCGATCGCGCGACCTTCGCCTATCTCGCCGATGTGTTCGTGCTCGAAGACCATCGCGGGCAGGGAATCGCCCGCGCAATGCTCGAGGCGCTCGACCGCCACTCCGAACTTCAGGGGCTGCGGCGCTGGGCGCTGTTCACCCGCGACATGCACCCACTTTACGCGCTCCTCGGCTGGGAGGCGTATCCACATCCGGACCGGCTGATGGTCCGCGACACTCCGGACATCTATAGCCGATGAACCTGCGTCCAGATCTTGCGATCATCGCCGACAATGTTCAGCCGCTGACCCGTGTGCTCGATGTCGGCTGCGGCGACGGCGCGCTGATGGCAGCGCTGCGTGACACGCGCGGCTGCGACGCGCGCGGGCTCGAGCTCGACCCGCGCGACGTCGCCTCGGCGGTCGCGCGCGGCCTTTCGGTGATCCAGGGCGACGCCGATACCGATCTCGCCGATTATCCCGACGCCAGCTTCGACTATGCCATCCTCAGCCAGACGCTGCAGACGACGCGGCGCCCCGACTGGGTGCTCGAGCAATTGCTGCGAATCGGGCGGCGCGCCTTCGTTTCCTTCCCTAATTTCGCACATTGGCGCGTGCGGGCGTCACTGCTCTGGGGCGGCCGGATGCCGGTGACGCGTCTGCTCCCCCTCGAATGGTACGCCACGCCCAACATCCACCATGTGACGATCGACGATTTCCGGGCTCTGGTGAAAAGCCGCGGCATCGCGGTCGAGGGATGCTGGTTTCTTTCGGGCGATCAAAGCACCGGCTCGGCGATGGCGAATCTGTTCGCCGAGCATGCGGTGTTCCTGCTCCGCCGCGGTGGCGCCTAGACGCCGCTGCTCCAGTTGATCGTCACGCGCGTGCGTCCGCCGAATGAGTCGACAACGAACAGCAAGGTGCGTTTCCCCTCCTCGCCCGCGGCATATTTGTTGTCGGTTGCTTCGCGAGGCGCGAGCCCTTCGGCATTGGCCTGCGCGCGCGACCACCCGAGCACCTCGCGGGGGGCCGTGTCGGTCAGATAGACGATCGATCCGCTGACGTGCCGCGCCTTGCCGTCGGGACCGGCAATGCATTGGGTGACTTGGCCGCCGGCATAGATCGGCACGAAGTCGGGGCGGTTGCTGCAATCGGCCGCCGCGGTCACCGCCGCGGGCTTTCCGCTGGCGGCCGCCGCAGCGACATTCTGCCCGGTCGGATCATCCGTGGTCTCGGTCGAGACACCACCGCCGCCGCAGGCGCTGAGCAAAAGCAAGGGAAGCAACGAAAGGCGCATCATCTAGTCTCCGCTATCCCAACGATGCGCCCGGCGCGGAGTTGCTTAGAACGGAACGTCGTCGTCCAGATCGTCGGGAAAGCCGCCGCCAAAGCCGCTGCCGCCCGCCGCTGCACCGCCGCTGCGCTGCCCGCCACCGCTGTTGAAATTGTTGCCGCCGCCGCGGCTCGACGACTGGCCGGAGAATTCGTCGCCACCACCCCACTCGTCGCCGCCGCCCGCTGCACCACCACGCCCGGCTCCGCCGCCGGCACCCGGCGCGCCGTCGAGCATGGTCAGCACGCTGTTGAAGCCCTGGAGCACGACTTCGGTCGAATAGCGGTCGTTACCCTGCGGGTCCTGCCACTTGCGCGTGGTCAGTGCGCCTTCAATGTAAACCTTCGAGCCCTTGCGCAGGAAGCGCTCGGCGACGTTTGCGAGGCCCTCGTTGAACACCTTGACGGTATGCCACTCGGTCTTCTCCTTGCGCTCGCCCGAATTGCGGTCCTTCCAGCTTTCCGAAGTGGCGATGCGCAGTTCGACCACCTTGCCCCCGTTCTGGAAGCTGCGGCTCTCGGGATCGCGGCCCAGATTCCCGACGAGAATCACCTTGTTGACGCTGCCGGCCATTCAAAACTCCAGTAAATCGATTGGGCGCCGGCGCTGCCGGGCGCTATGCTGAGACTATGGCTGAGATCATTAACCTGAACCGGGCGCGGAAGGCGAGAGCCAAAGCATCCGCAAAAACAGAGGCAGACGCGAACCGCGCGCGTTTCGGGCGGACCAAGGCTGAGAAACAGATCGAAGCGGCCGATCGGAAACGGGTCGAACGAACGCTCGACGAATCGAAACGCGATTAGAGCCCCAGCGCGACTGCGCTCCAATAGGTGATCCCCGCCGCGATATAGGCGAGCACGAACAAATAGCCGATCATGAACGCCGGCCATTTCCAGCCGTTGGTCTCGCGCCGGGTCACTGCGATCGTCGAGATGCATTGCGGCGCGAACACGAACCACATCAGGAAGGCGAGCGCCGTCGGCAAGCTCCAGCGGGCGCGCAAATTCTCGGAGATCGTCGCCTCGCCCTGGGCGTCGTCGGGGTTGTCGACGGCGTAGACTGTGCCGATCGCTGCGACTGCGGCTTCACGCGCGGCCATCGCGGGGAGCAAAGCGAGCGAGATATCATGGTTGAAGCCGATCGGGCGCACCACCGTCTCGATCCCGCTGGCGATGCGGCCGGCGACCGAATATTCGCTTTGCTTCTGACCCGCGGGCGCCTGGGGGAAAGTGGTGAGCAGCCAAAGGATCGCCACGGTTGCCGCGATCGTCGTGCCGGCGCGCTTCAAGAAAATCATCGCGCGCTGCCACAGGCCGAGCGCCACGTCGCGGATGCTCGGCAGCTGGTATTTGGGCATCTCCATCATGAAGCCCGACGTCGCGCCCCTGGTGACGGTGTGGCGGAGCACCAGCGCCGCGCCGAACGCGCCGATGATGCCGAGGATATAGAGCGCGAACAGCACCAGCCCCTGCAGCCCGATGCCCGGCAGCACCGCCCGATCGGGGATCACCGCGCCGATGACGATCGCATAGACCGGCAGGCGCGCGGAGCAGGTGGTGAGCGGCGCGATCAGGATGGTGGTGAGCCGTTCCTTGTCGTCCGAGATGGTGCGCGTCGCCATAATGCCGGGCACGGCGCAGGCGAAGCTGGAGAGCAGCGGGATGAAGGCCCGGCCGGACAGGCCGACGCTCGCCATCACCCGGTCCATCAGCATCGCGGCGCGGACCATGTAGCCGGTCGCCTCGAGCACCAGGATGAACGCGAACAGGATCAGGATCAGCGGCAGGAAGACGACGACCGCGCCGACGCCGGCGATCAGGCCCTGGACAAGGAAATCGCGGATGAACCCGTCGGGCAGCGCCCCGGCGACGGTGTCGGAAAGCCAGCCCATGCCGGCCTCGATCGCATCCACCGGTGCGGCGGACCAGGCGAAGACCGACTGGAACATGACGAACAACAGCGTGAGCAGGATGGCCATGCCGAACACCGGATGCAGCGCGACCGCGTCGATCCGGTGGGTCCAGCGGCGCGACGCGGTTTCCGAGACCGTAACTGCCAGCGCGATCTGGCGGGCGCGGCGCTGGAGGACGACGATGTCGTGCTGGACGCCGCTGCCCCGGCGCAGCTTATGATTGCCCTTCACCGTCTCGCCGAGGCGCTGCTTGAGCAGGTCTAGTCCGCGCTTGCGCACGGCGACGGTGGCGACGACCGGCACGCCGAGCTCGCGCTCCAGTGCTTGCGGATCGAGGACCAGGCCATCGCGCTCGGCCATGTCGAACATGTTGAGTGCGACGACCACCGGCAAGCCGAGCGCGATCAGCTGGAGCGTGAAGCGCAGATGGTTGTCGAGATTGGTGGCATCGACGACGACGATGATGCCGTCGGGCAGGCGCTCGCCCTGCTGCTTGCCGAACAGCACGTCGCGCGTCACTGCCTCGTCGGGCGAGGAGGGATCGAGGCTGTAGGTGCCCGGCAGATCGAGCAGCTCGACCGGGCGGCCATCGGGCAGTGACAGCCGGCCGGCATGGCGCTCGACGGTGACGCCGGGATAATTGCCCACCTTTTGGCGGGCGCCGGTGAGGGCATTGAACAGAGCGCTCTTGCCAGCATTGGGATTGCCGACCAGCGCGACCAGCGGTGCAGGGTTCATCGGCGCGCTTTCGGGCTCACATGGATCGCCGCAGCGACATGGCGTCGCAGCGCCACGGTCATCCGTCCGATCCGGCAGGCGATCGGCCCGCCGAGCAGCCCGGAGCGGTGGAGCAGTTCGACTTCGACGCCTTCGTCGAGACCAAGCTCGCGCAGGCGGCGCGATTCGGGCTCGGAAAGCGCATGCCAATCAACTCCGGCGACGGTTCCGGCCTGGTGACGCGGCAATTGGGCTAGGCGAAGCGGCGCAGGAATCGCGGCGGTGGCGTTCATCTGCGAGTGATTATCAATAAGTTTTCGATGACGCTAGGAGCAAATCGTTTTCGCCCCCCTGTGTTCTTCCATGGCGCAGGCGGGCAAGCCCCATTTCGTCGCCCACCCGCACTGCCCAGGCGGGAGGGAGGCACCCCTAAAGCAGTCCCATTGCCGCCAGTTCGCCGACCAGCGCGGGCGGCAGTTCGGCAATGCCCGCGCCGGCCTCGGCCAGGTCGGCAGGCGCGTCAACGCCTTCGAGATAGCGCCAGCCCTGGTGCGCTCGCTTGGGCTGCGCCTGAACCAGGATCAGCCGCGGCTCGAGGTGGATTGCCACGCGCCCGCCCTCGGCCTCGCCAAAGCCGAGGATCGGCGAGCGGCCGATCAGCTGGTGCTTGATGATCCAGAACAGCGAGCCGCCTTCGATCTCTTCGTGCCGCTTGGGCAGATAGCGCGTGGTCAGGAAGGCGGGCGCGTGCGCTGCCTTGAGCGCCAGGCGTTCCTGGAGATAGTCGATACTGTCGCAGCCATAGGCGACTTTGGTCAGGTGTAGGGGCACGACCTGGAGTTGGGCGCTCGGCGCGCCGCGATCAACCCACCAGCCCGCTGGCAGTCGCAAGACCGAGAAAGGCCAGGAAGCCCATCGAATCGGTGACCATCGTCACGAAGATCGACGAGGCGACTGCGGGATCCTGGCGGAAGCGCTCGAGCGTCACCGGCACCAGCACGCCGGCAAACCCGGCGATCAGGATATTGGCGAGCATCGCTGCGGCGATGACGCAGCCCAGCGCCGGATCGCGGAAGGTCGCGCCGATGCCGAGGCCGATCACCGCCGCGATGGTCAGCCCGTTGAGCACCGCGATGCTGATCTCGCGCCGGATCGCGCGAATCGTGTTCGACTGGGTCAGCTGGTTGGTGGCGAGCGCGCGCACGGTGACGGCCAGCGTCTGCGTCCCGGCATTGCCGCCCACCCCCGCGACGATCGGCATCAGCGCGGCGAGCACCGCCTTCTGCGCGATCGTGGCATCGAAGAAGAACACGATCGTCGCGGGCACCAGCGCCGTCACCAAATTGGTGAGCAGCCAGCGCACGCGCACCTTATAGCTGTCGAACACCGGCTCGTTGATGTCGCCTTCGCCCGCGCCCGAGAGATGCAGGATATCCTCGCCGGCCTCTTCGGAGATGATGTGGACGATGTCGTCGACGGTGATCATGCCGACCAGCCGGCCATTGGCGTCGACCACCGCGGCCGAGATCAGCGCGTATTTCTGGAAGCGCAGCGCGACCTCTTCCTGGTCCATGTCGACCGGGATCAGCGTCTGCTCGCGCTTCATCACATCGCCAACCGAGACGCTGCGCGGCGTGCGCAGGATCCAGGAAAGCGCGCAGGTTCCCACCGGCTTGTGGGCCGGATCGACGACGAAGATTTCCCAGAAATCGGTGGTGAGCTGTTCGTTGCCGCGCAGATAATCGAGCACGTCGCCGACGGTCCAATGCTCGGGCACCGCGATCAGCTCGCGCTGCATCAGGCGGCCGGCGGATTCTTCCGGATAGCTCAGCGCCTCCTCGATCGCGGCGCGATCGTCGGGATCGAGCGCGCGGAGCACTTCGCGCTGATCCTCGGCATCCATGTCCTCGATGATCGCGACGGCGTCGTCGGTATCGAGTTCGGCGGCGATGTCCGCGACCTGGTGCGGCTCGAGCGCGTCGACGAGCGCCTCGCGCACCCAGTCGTTCATTTCGGCGAGCACGTCGCCGTCGATCAGGTCCGCGATCGCGGCGGCGAGCGCAGGTCGCAATTCGGACGGCGTCAGCTCGACGAGATCGGCGATATCAGCGGGGTGGAGCGGCGCGACGCGGGCATGGGCCGCCTCGACGTCGCCGGCCTCGACCGCTTCGAGCACGGCGCTGACGAATTCAGGCTTGAGCCGATCGTCTTCGTCCAGCTCGCTCTCGGGCGGCTTCTCCTGGGGCTCCAGCTCGGTCTCGCTCATCGTTCGACCTCCCTTGGCTGGCCCATGCGCCGTCGCGCTGCCACTGCGGCGCACAATTTGCAAGTCGAGGACAGGCAGCTTAGGTGGCTGTCAAACCCCACAGGAGTAACTCAGTGTCCCAACCCACCCAGCTCGTGCTGACGCTCGACACCGGCGATGTGCGGATCAAGCTGCGCCCCGATCTCGCTCCCAAGCATGTCGAGCGCATCACCACCCTCGCCGAGCGCGGCTTCTATGACGGCGTCGTGTTCCATCGCGTGATCGACGGTTTCATGGCACAGGGCGGCGATCCCACCGGCACCGGCATGAGCGGCTCGGACGAGCCCAACCTCCCCGCCGAGTTCAGCGCCGAGCCGCACGTCCGCGGCGTCTGCTCGATGGCGCGCACCAACGATCCCAACAGCGCCAATTCGCAGTTCTTCATCTGCCTCGACGATGCGACCTTCCTCGATCGCCAGTATACGGTGTGGGGCGAAGTGGTCGAAGGCATGGAGAATGTCGACGCGCTTCCCAAGGGCGAGCCGCCGCGCAATCCCGGCAAGATCGTCAAGGCGCGCACCGAGGCGTGACCATTCAAGCCCCTCTCCCGCGGGAGAGGGGCTTTCCAATTCAGACCTGGTTGGCGCCGATCGCCTCGATCAGCCAGTCGTGAAAAATCTTGACCGGCCGCTGTGCCAGCGCGCGCGGGCGGCAGACGAACCAATAGCTGTAATGGCTCTCGACCGTCAGATCGAAGAGCTGGACCAGTCGCTCGTCGCGCGCCGCCTCGAAATGCGCTTCGAGCATGAACGCGACGCCGAGCCCCTGCGCCGCCGCCTCAAGCATCAGATTGCCTGAGTCGAAATGATCGATCGCCAGCGGCTCGAGATCGGGGAAGCCGGCCGCCGCGCGCCACGCGGTGAAGGTCTCGGGCATGTCGCGATGGACCAGCGCAGTCAGCTTGGTCAGCTGTTCGGGGCGCGTCACCGGATCAGGCCCGTCGACCAGACTGCGCGCGCCGATGACATGGACGCGATTGCGATCGAGCCGTTTCGAATAAAAGCCCGGGTCGATGTCGCGCGCGATGACGATCGCGGCGTCGAGCCCGTCGCCGAGCCGCGCCACCCCGTACCCGGCCGTATCGACGTCAAGATGCAGCTCCGGATGGCGGCGCTTGAGCTCGGGCAGCCGGGGCAGCAGCTGCTGGGTCGCATATAGCGGCAGCACGCCAAGGCGCAGGCGGAGCAGTTCGCCGCCGCTGGTCATCGCCTCGACTGCGTCGGTCATGGCATCGAGCGCAGGGGCAATCATGCCGAGCAGACGGTCGCCGTCGTCATTGAGCTTGAGTGCCTGGTGGCGGCGCTCGAACAGCGGCTTGCCGATGAAGCGCTCGAGCGACTGAACACGGCGGCTGAGCGCGGGTGAGGACAGCGCGAGTTCTTCCGCCGCAGCCTTGATCGAACCCAGCCGGGCAACTTGGACGAACGCTTCGATTGCGGTGAGGGGTGGAAGCCTGCGCATGGTCGCTCTTTTGTGCACTGCGTCAGAGATTTTTGCGAGCGCTTTTGCGAGCCGCAAGGCGCTTCAGTCTCTCTTCATTGCGTTCCTATCGTAACAAGATGATTGCAACCTTTGCAAGTGCATCGGGAATTTTACGCACTTGCACAATTTTTCGCCGCACTGCACATATGCAGTGCCTTTCAGGCATCCTCTCCTAAAACTTTCCCGGCGGGCCCTTTGCGGTCCGCCATTTTTTTGTCCCGCGCGTACGACTAGGCGCGATTTCGCACGAAATCGTTTCGCCCCTCGCAGCGGTGGAACCGGCTCCCTATCTCCCGCGCTTCACGCCCTCAGGAGAGCGGAATGGCCGACGACGAATCCCGAACAAGCAGGCTGCAGGTCGCCAATGCGCGCCCCGAGGATAGCGGACGCGGCCTCGCCCATATTCCGCGCTCGCTGATGGCGACGCTGGGGGTAACCGAAGGCGATGTGATCGAGATCATCGGCAAGCGCGCCACCCCGGCGCGCGCGGTCCTCCCCTATCCCGAGGACGAGGGCCTCGAACTTCTGCGCATCGACGGGCTTCAGCGCGCCAATGCCGGCGTCGGCTCGGGCGATTTCGTCGAAGTGCGCCGCGCAACCTCGAAGCCGGCGACCCGCGTCGTGTTCGCGCCCGCTCAGGCCAATTTGCGGCTCCAGGGATCGGCGGCCGCGCTCCAGCGCACCTTTTACGGCCGCCCGCTCGCCCAGGGCGATGTCGTCGCCACCGCAGGGCACCAGCGCGTCGTCGATCCCAGCATCCAGCGCTTCGTCAATGCGCCGGCCTATGCGCTCCAGGAAATCCGCCTCGCCGTCGTCTCGGCAACGCCCAAGGGGATCGTCCATATCGACGAGACCACCGAGGTTGAGCTGCGCGCCGAATATGAGGAAGCTGGCGAGAGCCGCCGTGCCGACGTCACCTATGACGATATCGGCGGAATGGCCGCGACGATCGACCAGCTGCGCGAGATGGTCGAACTGCCGCTGCGCTATCCCGAGCTGTTCCAGCGCCTCGGCGTCGATCCGCCCAAGGGCGTGCTGCTCCATGGCCCGCCCGGGACCGGCAAGACGCGGCTCGCGCGCGCGGTCGCCAACGAAAGCGACGCTACTTTCCACCTGATCAATGGTCCCGAGATCATGGGCTCGGCCTATGGCGAATCCGAGTCGCGGCTGCGCCAGGTGTTCGAGGAAGCGGCAAAGTCGGCGCCGTCGATCGTCTTCATCGACGAGATCGATTCGATCGCGCCGAAGCGCGGGCAGGTGTCGGGCGAAGCCGAGAAGCGGCTCGTCGCGCAGCTGCTGACGCTGATGGACGGCCTGGAGGCACGCGCCAATGTCGTGGTGATTGCCGCGACCAATCGTCCCGACGCGATCGACGAGGCGCTGCGCCGTCCCGGCCGCTTCGATCGCGAGATCGTCGTCGGCGTTCCCGACGAGCGCGGTCGCCGTGAGATTCTGGGCATCCATACCCGCGGCATGCCGTTGGGCGATCGTGTCGACCTGGCCGAACTCGCACGGACGACCTATGGCTTTGTCGGTGCCGATCTCGCGGCGCTCGCCCGCGAAGCGGCGATCGAGGCGGTCCGGCGGATCATGCCGAAGATCAACCTTGCCGAGGGCACCATCCCGCCCGAGGTACTCGACACGCTCGCTGTCACCCGCGAGGATTTCCTCGAGGCACTCAAGCGCGTCCAGCCTTCGGCGATGCGCGAAGTGATGGTCGAGGCGCCGCGCGTCCGCTGGGAAGATGTCGGCGGGCTCGACGATGCGCAGATGCGCCTCAAGGAAGGCGTCGAGCTGCCCTTGAAGGATCCCGACGCGTTCCGTCGCCTGGGCATCCGTCCAGCCAAGGGCTTCCTGCTCTATGGGCCTCCGGGCACCGGCAAGACCCTGCTGGCCAAGGCAGTGGCGCGCGAGGCGGAGGCGAATTTCATCGCCACCAAGTCGAGCGACCTTCTGTCCAAATGGTATGGCGAAAGCGAGCAGCAGATCGCGCGGCTGTTCGCCCGCGCGCGCCAGGTCGCGCCCTGCGTGATCTTCATCGACGAGCTCGATTCGCTGGTGCCCGCGCGCGGCGGCGGGCTTGGCGAGCCCCAGGCGACCGAGCGCGTGGTCAACACCATTCTCTCGGAGATGGATGGGCTCGAGGAGCTGCAATCGGTGGTGGTGATCGGCGCGACCAATCGGCCGAACCTGATCGATCCGGCTCTGCTGCGCCCGGGCCGGTTCGACGAACTGGTCTATGTCGGCGTGCCCGACAAGGCCGGGCGCGAGCGCATCCTCAAGATCCAGACCGAGAAGATGCCACTCGCCAGCGATGTCGACCTCGGGGAGATCGCCGGGAAGACCGAACGCTTCACCGGCGCCGATCTCGAGGACGTGGTGCGCCGGGCTGGGCTGGTCGCGCTGCGCGAATCGCTGGCGTCGCGCGAAGTCACGATGGCGCATTTCGAAGATGCGCTGAAGGAATTGCGCGCGACCGTCACGCCCGAGATGGAGGCAGAGTACGAAGCGATGAAAGGCCGGCTCAAGCAGGACGCGATGGCGCTCCAGCCGCTGGGGTTCATCGCGCCCGGGATGCTCCGCGGGCGCGGCCCGAAGGGCGAAGGCTGATCCAGCCGTAGAGGAGCAGGGCGGCCAGTCCCGCTGACGCAGTCAGATAGGGGAGTGGCCGCCACAGCTCGTACAGCCCGACGCCGATCGACGGCCCGAGCACGAAGGCGGCGCCGTTCACCGAGGTGACCTTGCCTGCCACCGAGCCCTGCGCCTCCGCGCCGACCGCAAGCGAGGCGCCGGCAGTGAAGCCCGGTCGCGCAAGCCCGATGCCGAGCGAGGTCAGCGCATAGCCGAGCGCGATCCCGTAGAAGCTCGTCGCGGTGCCGGTCGCCGCACAGCCCAGCGCG
The DNA here is from genome assembly GCF_044881185.1 of Sphingomonas sp. MMS12-HWE2-04. Classification (GTDB taxonomy): domain Bacteria; phylum Pseudomonadota; class Alphaproteobacteria; order Sphingomonadales; family Sphingomonadaceae; genus Sphingomonas. Next base: position 3,782,248 of record NZ_CP173254.1, read on the forward strand.
CCGAGCAGCGCTCCGCCCAGGATCAGCATCCGCGGCTTGAGGTCGAGCAGCGGGATCAACCCCCATTGCGCAAGCAGCGACGCGCCCGCGCCGATCATCAGCACCAGCCCCGTCGGCGCGAGCGCGTCCATCGGGCTGGCCTGGAGCCGGTCGATCACCAGAAAGCCGATCGCCTGGCCGGTCATCGCCTGGGCATGGCCGACGACCAGCCCGCTGATGATCCAGCCGCGGATCCGCGAATTGAAATAGCCCACCGCTTGCGCGGTCTCGGCTGTCGCCGCGGTCACCGTCGCTCCGGTGCCCTGCCCGCCGATCGACGGATAGCTCGCCGCGGCGCCGTGCCCCGTCCCCTCCTCGTGCGGCAGCAGCCGGAACACCGCGACGAAGATGATCGCGCCGACGATGCTGGCTGCAAAGGCGGGGCCGGCCAGCCCGATCTCGGGGCCGCCGGGCCACAGCCGCCCGATCACCAAATAGGGGGCAAGCGCGGGGCCGAGGATCGTGCCGAGTCCGAATGCCGAGGCGAGCAGGGTGAGCGCGCCGGTCCGCTCTTCGCGCGTCGTACGTCCCGCGACGATCGCCTGCACCGCGGGCGGCGCCGCCGATCCGAATGCCCCGTAAAGCACGCGCCCGCCGAGGAACGCGAGGAACGCGGTGAGCGGCGCCAGCACGCCGTTGATGCCGAGCGCGAGGAACAGCCCGCACAGGAACAGCGATGCGGTGAACCCGGCCACGCCCAGCAATACCATCGCGCGCCGCCCGTGCCGGTCCGAGCGATTGGCCCAATAGGGCGCGGCGACCACCCAGAGTAGCGCCGACACCGAGAACACCGCCGCCACGGCGCTGTCGGCTACGCCGAGCGAGCGGCCCAGCGCAGGGAGCACCGATTGCAGCGCGGTATTCCCCGCGGCGATCGCCAGCATCACGGCGAAGAGCAGCGCGAAGGTGGCGTCGACGCGTGGCCTCATCCGCGCTGCCAGCTATAGCTCCGGTCGATCTGCGCGACGTGGAGCCGATACCAGCGATACCAGCGGCCGCGCCCGGCCTCGCGGATCGCGGCATGATCGGGATGCCGGCGCCAGGCGATGGCGCTGGCCTCGTCCGCCCAATAGCTCACGGTGATGCCGATGCGGTCTTCGCCGCGCGCGTCTTCGGCGCCGCGATAGCCGGGTTGCGTGGCGGCCAGCCGGGCCATCTGCCCTGCCGCCTCGGCATAGCCGGCGTCGTCGTCGAGCGTCCGCTCCGAAACGAAGATGACGGCGACCTGCCCGGTCCGATCTTCAGCCATGCCGCCGATAAAGCAGGTTGGCGAACGGCGCGAAAGGCTTAGGGCAGCGCAGCATGATCACCGACTGGCATTTCTACGCGCTCGCCATCCCCGCCATCTTCCTGCTCGGGCTCGCCAAGGGCGGGTTTGCGGGGATGGGCGCGCTGTCGCTGCCGATGCTGGCTTTCGCGGTCGATCCGGTCCGCGCCGCGGCGATCCTGCTGCCGATCCTGATCGTGCAGGACGTGGTGGGGATCTGGGCATTCCGGCGCAGCGTCGACTGGCGGCTGCTCGGCTGGATGCTGCCCGGTGCCGTAGCGGGGATCATCCTGGGCTATGCCTATGCCGCCAGCGTTTCGCCTTCTGGCGTCATGGCGGCAGTCGGCGCGATCTCGGTGTTGTTCGGCGCCTATCGGCTGTGGATCGCGCGGCGCGGCGTGCCCGCGAGCGGGACGAAGCGCTGGCCCGAATGGGTGGGATCGCTGTTCGGCATTGCCTCGGGCTTCACCAGTCAGATCGCCCATGCCGGCCAGCCGCCCTTCCAGCTCTGGGTGCTGCCCCGCGGCCTCCAGCGCGACATGCTCGTCGGCACGACGGCGCTGTTCTTCGGCGCGATCAACTGGATCAAGGTGCCGGCCTATTATGCGCTCGGCCAGTTCAACCACGCGAACCTGCTGACCTCGGCGGTGCTGATACCGATGGCGCTGCTCTCGACGCTGGCGGGCGTATGGCTGGTCCGCCGGATCGCACCCGAGCGCTTCTTCACTGCGATCTATTGCCTGATGATTGCGGTGGGCGCCGGGCTGGTCTGGGAAGCAGTGGCCTAAGGCTGGTCGGCCGCCGGAAACATTGCCCCGGTACGATAGCCATGCGCCGTTGCGCGGTCATAGGCTCGATTGTGCTGGCGGATTTGATCCAGCACTGCGTGGCCGGCGGCGTTGGCACTAGCGCAGGTCGCGCCCCGCACCGCTGCAATCACGTCTTCATAGCGCGAATAGGCATAACGCGCATGGCCCGCCTCGTGCGCACGAAGCGCTGCATCGTAACGGCGCCACTTCCGGATTACTGCCGGTGCAACGCCGGAGGCATCGAGCTGCGGCAAGCGCACCGTGACTGCAAAGGTGCCGCGTGCCTGATCGAGCTTGCATCCCCCCGCGCCATCGCCATCCCAATGCCAGGCTATCCGCCACTGCGTGGTCGCATCGAACGATTTTCCCTCGATCGGATCGAAGGGGCGCTGGCTATCGATCGATCGGCAAATCTCCGCCGCGCTGGCGCCGGTGACGCGATAATAATCGTAGGTGACGCCGGGTATGCCCGCAAACGGGTCCGCCGGAACGCTCGTCCCACAGCTCATGGCGGCGAGCGGAAGCATCGCGGCTGGGAGGATTGGGAACAAGCGCATGCCGCCGGCCTAGCGGCGGCGCGCTAAATCTCTGTTAAACCGATCAGTCGAACAGCGACGAAACCGAGCTTTCATCCGCAATGCGCTTGATTGCTTCGGCGAGCAGCGGCGCGATGGTCAGATGGCGGGTCTTCGCGCTGTCGGCGATCACGGCATGGTTGCCGATCGAATCGGTGATGACGAGCTCGGTCAGCGCCGAATTGTCGACCCGGGCGACGGCGCCGCCCGAAAGCACGCCGTGCGTGCAATACGCCACGACGTCCTCGGCGCCTGCCGCCTTGAGCGCGGCGGCGGCGTTGCACAGCGTGCCCGCCGAATCGACGATATCGTCGATCAGGATGCAGAAGCGGCCCTCGACCTGGCCGATGATGTTCATCACTTCGGATTCGCCCGGGCGCTCGCGGCGCTTGTCGACGATCGCCAGCGGCGCGTTGTCGAGTCGCTTGGCGAGCGCGCGGGCGCGGACCACGCCGCCGACGTCGGGCGAGATGACCATCCATTGCTTGCCGGGGAAGCGCGTGTGGATGTCGGCGCTCATCACCGGCGCAGCGAACAGATTGTCGGTGGGGATGTCGAAGAAACCCTGGATCTGTCCGGCATGGAGATCGACCGAGAGCACGCGATCGGCGCCGGCGGTCGTGACCAGATTGGCGACGAGCTTGGCCGAGATCGGGGTGCGCGGTCCGGGCTTCCGATCCTGGCGGGCATAGCCGAAATAGGGGAGAACGGCGGTGATCCGCTTGGCCGATGCGCGCTTGAGCGCATCGATCATGATCAGCATCTCCATGAGATTGTCGTTCGCCGGATAGCTGGTCGACTGCATCACGAAGACGTCCTCGCCGCGGACATTCTCGAGGATCTCGACGAAGATTTCCTCGTCGGCGAAGCGGCGGACATTGGCCTTGGTGAGCGGGATCTCGAGATAATCGGCGATCGCCGTGGCGAGCGGCATGTTCGAATTGCCGGCCATGAGTTTCATGTGCGCGAGGTCCCGTCGCTGATGCTGTCCGCGCCCCCTTAGGGCCGTGCGGCCTCCGCGCAAAGGGGGCATTGCCACGCTTCTGTCACACCGGCTCCCGCCGGACCGCCCGGAAGCCACGATCCGCGCGCGACGCTGTGGCGCACGGTCCGCCCCGCCGCTAAGGGCGGCACATGGTCACCACGCGCTTCGCCCCCAGCCCCACCGGCACGCTGCACGTCGGCAATATCCGCACTGCGCTTCACAACTGGATGTTCGCCAAACGGCATGGCGGGCGCTTCCTGCTGCGGATCGACGATACCGATGGCGCGCGCTCCGAGGAGCGCTTCGTCGAGTCGATCCGCACCGATCTCGCCTGGCTCGGGCTCGTCCCCGATGGCGAGGCGCGCCAGTCAGCGCGATTCGATCGCTACGAGGCGCGCTTTGCCGAGCTGGTGGCGAGCGGGCGAGTCTATCCGGCCTATGAGACCGCGGAAGAACTCGATCTCAAACGGAAAGTGCTGCTCGGGCGCGGGCTGCCGCCGGTCTATGATCGCGCCGCGCTCGCGCTAAGCGATGCCGAGCGCGCCGCATTCGCGGCCGAAGGGCGCCGGCCGCACTGGCGCTTCCGGCTCGATGCTGACGCCATAATAGCATGGGACGATCTGGTGCGCGGCGCCCAGCGCTTCGATCCCAAATTGCTGAGCGATCCGGTGGTGCGCCGCGCCGACGGATCCTGGCTCTATCTGCTGCCCTCGGTGATCGACGATATCGACATGGGCGTAAGCCATGTTGTGCGCGGCGAGGACCATGTCTCGAACACTGCGACCCAGCTGCAGATGTTCGAGGCGCTGGGCGCCGCCGCACCGACCTTCGCGCATGAGGCGCTGCTGACCGGCAGCGAAGGCAAATTGTCGAAGCGGCTCGGCTCGCTCGGCATCGCCCATTTCCGCGAGGAGGGAATCGAGCCGCAGGCGCTGGTCGCCCTGCTCGCGCGGATCGGCACGAGCGACCCGGTCGAGCCGTTCGTCGATCCGGCACCGCTGATCGCGGCGTTCGACTTCGGCCGCTTCGGACGCGCGCCGGCACGGTTCGACGAAGCCGAGCTGGCCCAGCTCAATGCGCGAATCGTCCACCAGCTCGAGTTCGACTCGGTCGCCGATCGGCTGCCCGCCGCGATGGACCGCGCCGCCTGGAACGCGATCCGTCCCAATCTGGAGCGAGTCGACGCAGCTGCCGATTGGTGGCGCGTCGTCGAGGGCCCGATCAAGGCGGTGATCGCGGACGACGATCGCGCCTTCCTCGCCGAGGCCGCGCGCGTCGCGGAGACGATCGACTGGTCCAACCCCTGGCCGGCGCTCACCGGCGCCCTAAAGGAAGTGACCGGGCGTAAGGGCCGCGCGCTGTTCCTGCCGCTGCGCCTCGCGCTCACCGGCCGCGAGCATGGCCCCGACATGGCGGCGCTGCTGCCGCTGATCGGGCGCGCACGCGCGATCGAGCGGCTCTCCGCAGCTTCCTGACCAAAGCCCCGCCGTTCGCGCAACAAACGCCATTGTGGCTCGATAGGTAATGTTGTAACATTGCATAGCCGGCACCAGACCGGAAACCGGAGATGGAGTGCAACGCCATGTATGCCGAAAGCCGCTACACGCCTCCCAAATCACGCGCCGTCAGCCTGGGCGCCGCCTTCGCGATCAACGGCCTGATCCTTGCCGGGCTGATCTTCTCGGCGCCCGAGTTCGTGAAGAAGAAGATTCCTCCGGTCTTCGAGGCCGGTACCTATTTTGATCCGCCGCCGCCGCCGCCGATCGAACCGCCCAAGCCACAGCCCAGGACCGACGCGCCCAAGGCGACGGCGCCCCTGCCCAACCTCCCCAATCCGCTGGTCAAGACGCTCACCGAGAACCATATCGAGGGGACGACCACGATCTATCCGCCGCAACCACCGTTGGAACCCGCAAAGGCCGATCCGGGACCGATCGCCCAGCCGGAGCCGCTCAAGGCGGCGCCCCCGCTGATCGGCGCGGCGCGCGATGCGCGTTATGCCGAGGATTTCCAGCCCGCTTATCCGTCGTCGGAACTGCGCGCCCAGCGCGACGGCTCGGTCAAGGTGCGCGTGCTTATCGGCACCAACGGCCGCGTGAAGGCAGTCGAGCAGGTCGATGCGACGAGCCAGGCGTTTTTCGAAGCGACCCGGCGCCAGGCGCTCGCCAGATGGCGCTTCAAGCCGGCGTCGCGCGGCGGCGTAGCCGAGGAAAGCTGGATGACCCTTTCCGTCCGGTTCGAACTCAAGAACCAGTGACGGCAGCGCGGGGGTTTGCCCTAGGACCCCCGCGCCCCTATCTTGGCACGCGATGAGCTTTCTTCGTTCCCTGTCGCCGCTCCGCGCGCTCCGCGATCTGCGCTTCTTCCTCGCGCAGCGTAAGCAGCACGAGCTGTGGTTCATGATTTTGGCGATGCTGATCACGTTCGGCGTGCTGTTCGTGTTCATCAAGGATTCGCGCGTCGCGGTGCCGTACAAGCGCAACATCATCTATTTCGAATCCTGGCCGCTCACCCGTACCGACGAGCAGATCCGTGCCCAGCAGAAGATCGACCAGGCCAAGAAGGCGATCGAGCAAGCCGAATATGAGAAGCGGCTGAAGAAGCGTCAGGAGCAATTCCAGCGGCTCGACAAAAACGTCAGCAAGTGGCTCTGAGCGAGGCGCGCTGGATGGCTGCCGCGCTCGCGCTCTCGGAGCGCAGCCGCGGCCGGACGGCACCCAATCCCAATGTCGGCTGCATCCTGGTGCGCGATGGCCGCGTCATCGGGCGCGGCTGGACCCAGCCCGGGGGGCGCCCGCACGCCGAGGCGATGGCGCTGGCGCAAGCCGGCGAGAAGTCGCGCGGCGCGACTTGCTATGTCACGCTCGAGCCCTGCGCGCATGTCTCGCCGCGTGGACCTGCCTGTGCCGATCTGCTGGTCGCCGCCGAAGTGGCGCGGGTGGTGGTCGCGCTGCGCGATCCCGATGCGCGCACCGATGGCCAGGGCATCGCCCGGCTGCGCGACGCAGGCATCCGTGTCGAGACCGGCCTGCTCGAAGCAGAGGCGCGCCGCGCCATGGCCGGCTTCCTCACCCGCCATGCCAAGCGTCGCCCCTTCGTCACGCTCAAGCTCGCCACGTCGCTCGACGGCCGGATCGCGCTTGCCTCGGGGGAAAGCCGCTGGATCACCGGCCCGCAAGCGCGCGCGCACGCCCATCTGGAACGCGCCCGCCACGAGGCAATCCTGGTCGGCCGGCGCACCTGGGAAATCAACTCGCCCCGCCTCGACGTGCGGCTGGCGGGCCTGGAGGCGCGCGCGCCCCGTATGCTCGTCCTTTCGTCGACCGGTGCGATCAAAAGCCCTGCCGACATCGCGACGCTGGTCGGCGTCGATCATCTCCTCGTCGAAGGCGGCGCGGAAACCGCTGCCGCCTTCCTCTGCCACGGCCTGGTCGACCGGCTGCTGCTTTATCGCGCGCCGATCCTGATCGGCGCGGGAAAACCGGCGCTGGGCGATATCGGCCTTGCCCGGCTCGGCGATGCACATCACCACTGGCAGCTGCGCGATGCACGGCAGCTTGGCAGCGACCGCCTCGAAGTCTACGCGAGCACCTGATATGTTCACTGGAATCGTAACCGATATCGGCACCATCGCCGAAGCGACGCAGCAGGGTGACCTGCGCGTCCGCGTCGCTACCGCCTATGATACGAGCGAGATCGATCTCGGCGCGTCGATCTCCTGCTCGGGCGTCTGCCTGACCGTGGTCGACAAGGCGCCGGGCTGGGTCGCGTTCGACGTTTCGGGCGAGACGATCTCGCGTACCGCGGACCGGCAATGGACCGCGGGCCGCAAGCTCAATCTCGAGCGCGCGCTGCGCCTTGGCGACGAGCTGGGCGGGCATATCGTCACCGGCCATGTCGACGGCATCGGCAGGGTGGCGAGCATCGCAGAGGAAGGCGGCTCGCACCGCGTGACCATAGCCGCCAGCCACGACATCGCGCCCTATGTCGCGCCCAAGGGCTCGGTCACCGTCGACGGCGTCTCGCTCACCGTCAACGCGGTCCGCGATACCGCCGAAGGAGTCGAATTCGACCTCAACATCATTCCCCACACCGCCGCCGTCACTACATTCGGGGCATTGGAAGCGGGCCAGGCCGTCAATCTCGAGATCGACGTGCTCGCCCGCTATCTGCAGCGTATGGAGTCCCTCCGTGGCAAAGCCTGAACTCGTCCGCCTGAAGCACGGTTTCCTCTCCTCGCCCGAGGAGCTGATCGACGAGGCGCGCAATGGCCGGATGGTGATTCTCGTCGATGACGAGGACCGCGAGAATGAAGGCGATCTCGTCATCCCCGCCCAGATGGCGACACCCGACGCGGTCAATTTCATGGCCCGCTTCGGCCGCGGGCTGATCTGCCTCGCGCTCACCGCCGAGCGCGGCCGCCAGCTTAGCCTCGAGCCGATGGCGCGCGTCAACGGCACGCCGCTCGGCACTGCGTTCACTGTCTCGATCGAGGCGAAGGAAGGCATCTCGACGGGCATCTCCGCTGCCGACCGCGCGCGCACCGTAGCCGTGGCGATCGACGCCGCCAACGGCCCCGATGCGATCACCTCGCCCGGCCATGTATTCCCGCTGATCGCGCGCGACGGTGGCGTGCTGGTCCGCACCGGCCATACCGAGGCGGCAGTCGATCTGGCGCGGCTCGCCGGGCTCAACCCGTCGGGCGTGATCTGCGAGATCATGAAGGACGACGGGACGATGGCGCGGTTGGACGACCTCGTCTCGTTCGCCCAATTCCACAACCTCAAGCTCGGCACGATTCGCGATCTGATCGCCTATCGCCGCCGCCACGACCATCTCGTCGAGAAGCGTGCCGAAACCCGCTTCGAAAGCGATTGGGGCGGCGAATGGACCGCGATGACCTTCTGGAACAAGGCGACCGAGAGCGAGCAGGTCGCTCTGGTGAAGGGCGAGATCGATCCGGCCAAGCCGACGCTGGTGCGGATGCATGCATTGTCGCCTTTCTCCGACATCTTCGGCGAGGGGGAACACGCGGCGGACTGCTGCGCCGCTCGATGGAGATCATCGCCGAGGAAGGCGCCGGCGTGGTCGTGGTGATCAACAAGCCGCGGCCCGACCAGTTTACGCGCGCGCTCCAGGCCCGCCAGGGCACGCTGGAGCCCAAGGACATGGACGAGCTGCGCGATTACGGCGTCGGCGCGACGATCCTCACCGAACTCGGCGTGCAGGACATGATCCTGCTCACCAACACCCATCACACGCTCGTTGGGCTCGACGGCTATGGCCTGTCGATCGTCGGCGAGCGGCCCATCGATTGCGGAGAATGACGTGGCACGCGTACTGATCGTCGAGGCGCGTTTCTACGCGCACCTGAATGACCTGCTGCTCGAAGGCGCGCGCGCCGCGATCGAGGAAGCCGGCCATAGCCATGACACGATCACCGTCCCCGGCGCGCTCGAAATCCCCGGCGCGGTCGCGCTGGCGGCGGAGAGCGGGCGCTATGACGCGTTCGTCGCATTGGGCGTGGTGATCCGCGGCGAGACCTATCATTTCGAGATCGTCGCCGGCGAAAGCGCGCGCGGGCTGATGGCCTTGTCGATGGACGGCCTCGCGGTCGGCAACGGCATCCTCACCGTCGAGAACGAGGCTCAGGCGCTCACCCGCGCCAAGCCCGACGAGAAGGACAAGGGCGGCGAGGCGGCCAAGGCGGCGCTGGCGATGCTGGCGCTCAAGGGCCGGTTCGGCTGAGATGCGCGCGCCGCCGCCCTCGCGCTACAAGGTCGTGGAGCGCGGACGGCGGCTCGAAGTCATCGACACGCATACCGGCAAGCCGGTGTCGCATGCGCCTCCCCGCATCCCCGCGGGGAAAACCGTCGCGCGGTGCTCGATATCGCGGCGCGCAAGACCGGCCAGGACGCCGGCGACGGCCCGGCCGGCGTCGAGGACGGCGCCGCCTTCACCACCCGGCGCTGGTTCGACAGCAAGGCACCGCGGCGGATCCGCACCAATTTCGCGACGCGGTCGCGGCTCGACCAGCTCCGCTTCGGCCTGGCATTGGCGATCGCGCTGATCGTCGCCTTCTGCTTCCTGTTCTGGCCGTTCTTCCCGATCCTGGTGGTAGCGGCGCTGGCGACGCCGAAGCTGCGGCTGCAGCTCCGCGACGCCAGCACCCGCTGGATCGATGGGCTCGATCAGGCGACCTGAGTCTCGTCCCAGGTCGGATAGTCGGTATAGCCGTCGGGCCCGCCGACATAGAAAGTCTCCTCGCGCTGCGGATTGAGCGGCAGCTTCTCGGCAAGCCGGCGCGGCAGGTCCGGATTGGCCAAGAAGGTGCGGCCGAACGCGATCGCATCGGCTTCGCCCGAATCGAGCGCGGCCTGCGCGTCTTCAGCGTGATAATCCGAATTGAGCACCAGCGGCCCCTTGAACGCCTTGCGGATCACCGGATGAACCGGCGGATGGTCGGGCGTGCCGCGCGTGCCGGTCGGGCGCGGTTCGCGCAGTGCGAGGAAGGCGACGCCGATCGCGTCGAGCCGCGCCGCCGCCGCCTCGAACAAGGGCGCGGGATTGCTGTCGTTGACGCCCTGCACTTCGCCGTTGGGCGAAAGGTGGACGCCGACCCGATCGCCGCCGACGCTGTCGACCACCCGGCGGGTGACCTGGTCGAGCAGGCGGATGCGGTTCTCGATCGATCCGCCATATTCGTCGTCGCGGAAATTCGAATTGTCGCGCAGGAAGCTGTCGATCAGATAGCCATTGGCGGCATGGATGTGCACGCCGTCGAAGCCGGCGCGGATCGCATTCTTCGCGGCGCGTTCATAATCGTCGAGCAGTCCGGGAATCTCGTCGGTGCGCAGCGCGCGCGCCTGCTGGTAGGGGCGCTTGATCTCGCCGCTGTCCTCGGCCGGATAGGTGCGCACGCTGCCCGGCGCGGTGTTCGCCGAGGCGGAGACCGGGGCTTCGCCGCCCAGGAAATCGGGATGGACGAGCCGGCCCATATGCCAGAGCTGCGCGACGATCTTGCCGCCGGCTTGATGGACCTGCTCGAGAATCGGCTTCCACGCATCGACTTGTTCGTCGTTCCAAAGCCCCGGAGCATAGGCCCAGCCTAGCCCCTGCTGACTGATCCCCGTCGCCTCGGAGATGATCAGCCCGGCGCTGGCGCGCTGGGCGTAATAGTCGCCCATGATCGGCTGCGGCACATGCGCGCGGTTCGCGCGGCCGCGAGTGAGCGGCGACATGAGGATGCGGTTCTTGAGGCGGATCGCGCCGAAATCGATCGGGTCGAAGAGGCTTGGCATGAAAGAAGGCCTTCTGTTGTGACGCGGACGAGATAGGGCGTTAGAGGGCCCCATGCAGGACGTTCCCGCCCCAAGGAAAACTTGGCTACCGAAAAGCCACGCCGCAACTGCGCTTGCTGCGGTGGTGGTTGCCAATGTCGCACTCGCCTCCGGGCCGCTGTTCGTCCGCTTCGCCGATGTCGGGCCGGTCGCGTCGGGCTTCTGGCGGCTGATGCTGGCGACGCCGGTGCTGTTCGCGCTCACCCTGGTGGCGGGCGAGAAGCCGGTTCGCGATTCGCGCGGGCTGTGGGGAATCCTCGCGATCGCCGGGGTGGCGTTCGCCGCCGATCTGGCGAGCTGGAACTATGGCATCGTCCGCACCACGCTCGCCAATTCCACGCTGTTCGGCAATTCCGCGACGCTGATCTTCCCGATCTATGGCTTCCTCGCCGCGCGCGCCTGGCCGTCGCGCACCCAGGCGATTGCCCTGCTGTTCGCAGCCGTGGGCGGAGGGCTGCTGCTCGGCCGCTCGGCCAGCCTGTCGTCGACGCATCTCGTCGGCGACCTGTTCTGCCTGCTCGCCGGCGTGCTCTATGCGCTCTATTTCATCCTGATGGCCAGGGTGCGGACGCGGCTCGCCCCCTTGCCGGCGCTGGCGCTGTCTTCGCTCGCCACGATCCCGCCGCTGCTGCTGATCTCGCTCGGGCTGCACGAGACGCTGACCCCGGGCAATTGGTGGCCGCTGATCGCGCTTGCCGTAGTCAGCCAGCTGATCGGCCAGGGCTGCATGATCTATGCGCTCGGCCACCTCACCCCGCTGGTCGTCGGGATCGCGCTGCTGATCCAGCCCGCAGTCGGTGCCGCGCTCGGCTGGATCATCTTCGACGAACGGCTTGCCGCCGCCGATGCGGTGGGCGCGCTGATGGTCGCCGCGGCGCTCGTGCTGGTGCGCCGAGGTGGCCGGGCCGTTGCCGAGCGCGATGCCAGGGACTAGATACTGGAAATGGATCTAGCCGACGCCACGCTCGACGAATTGCGCGATGCCCTCGCGCCGGTGATCGCGACCAATGCGGCGTTCGACGGGTGGAACGTGCAGGCGCTCGATGCCGCGGCGGACAGCCTGGGCGTCGACCGCGACGTCGCGCATCTCGCCTTTACCGACGGACCCGTCGCGATGATCGACGCCTGGTTCGCCAGCATCGACACGTCGATGGTCGCGCGCTTTACGCCCGAAGCGCTTGCGGCGATGAAGATCCGCCAGCGGATCACCGCGCTGGTCGAGGCGCGACTGGCACTGGTCGCCCCCAATCGCGATGCGCTGCGACGCGCGCTGGCGATCCTGGCGATGCCGCAGAATGTTGCGCGGGGGGCGAAGCTCGGCTGGCGCTCGGCCGATGCGATGTGGCACGCCGCCGGCGACACCGCGACCGACTACAACCATTACACCAAGCGCGCGATGCTCGGCGCGGTCTATGCCGCGACGATTGCTGTGTTCGTCCAGGACGAGAGCGAAGGCTGGGCCGACAGCCGCGCCTTCCTCGCGCGGCGGATCGAAGGCATCATGAAGTTCGAGAAGGCCAAGGCGCAGTTTCTCGCGCGCACCAGCCACCGCCCCAGCCTGTCCCGCTTCATCGGCCGCCTGCGCTACCCCGCGGTGTGACCCAAAAATCCTCCCGCCAGGGGAGGAAGCGCGCATCGCCAACCGGGGCGCGGAATCAGCAACCGCCTCGGCGGACGACCATCAGTTTGCCAGCTGCGGGAAGGCGTTGCGAAAGGCCGCGACCTTGGGCCGGTCCCAGCGGACGATGTAGGGATGCGTCGGATTGCGCCAGTAGAAGTCCTGATGCGAGGCTTCGGCGGGATAGAAGGCGCCGGTCTCGATCCTGGTGACAATTGGCCTTGGCCACGCCTTGGCCTTGCCGAGCTGGGCAATATAGGCCTCCGCTACCTGGCGCTGGCGCGCGTCCTGCGGGAAGATCGCCGAGCGATAGCTGGGGCCGCGATCAGGACCCTGGCGATTGAGCAGGGTCGGATCGTGCGCGACCGAGAAATAGATGCGCAGCAGCGTGCCGTAGCTCACCTTGCGCGGATCATAGACGATCTTGACCGCCTCGGCATGGCCGGTGCGCTCGGTCGAGACGCGCGCATAGCTCGCGTCCGACGCCGTGCCGCCGGCATAGCCGCTGGTCACCGATTGGACGCCGCGGACCGACTGGAACACCGCCTCCATGCCCCAGAAGCAACCGCCCGCGAGCACCGCGGTCTGCGGCCCCTTGGGCGCGGCGACGTCCTCGGCGGGCGCCGGGATCGGCACCGCGCGCTCGACGAACGGCGCCGCGGTCGCGGCGACCATGGCGATCGCCCCGAGCGCGGCGGCGGGAAGCATCCATTTGAGCATGGACGCAAGATGTGGGGCGACGGGCCTCAGCGCAAGGCCGCGCAGGCGGTCTGGATCCGCGTGCACGCCTCGGTCAGCAGGGCTTCCGAAGTCGCATAGCTGATCCGCATCGCCGGCGAGAGGCCGAACGCGGCGCCATGCACCGCGGCGACCTTGGCCTCGTCGAGCAGATAGGTGATCATTTCCTCGTCGGTGGTGATCACCTGGCCCTTGGGGGTGGTCTTACCGATCAGCCCGGCAAATTCGGGATAGACGTAAAAGGCGCCTTCGGGGCGCGGGCAGGTCATGCCGTTGATCTGGTTGAGCATCGAGACGACGAGATCGCGCCGGCCCTGGAACGCCGCGACGCGCTCCTTGAGGAAGCTCTGATCGCCGTTGAGCGCCGCGACCGACGCCGCCTGCGAGATGCTGCACGGGTTCGAGGTCGACTGCGACTGGAGCTTGCCGATCGCCTTGATCAGCCACACCGGGCCGCCGGCATAGCCGATCCGCCATCCGGTCATCGCATAGGCCTTGGACACGCCGTTGGCAGTCAGCGTGCGCTCGATCAGCGAGGGACAGACCTGGGCGATCGTCGCGAATTCGAAGCCGTCATAGAGGATATGCTCATACATATCGTCGGCATAGATCAGCACGTGCGGGTGGCGCTCGAGCACTTCGCCCAGCGCCTTGAGCTCGGCCGCGCTATACGCCGCGCCCGTCGGGTTGGACGGCGAATTGAGCACCACCCACTTGGTCTTGGCGGTGATCGCGGCGTCTAGTTGCTCGGGCTTGATCTTGTAGTTCTGGTCGGCACCCGCGGCGATGAACACCGGCTTGCCGCCGGCGAACTCGACGACGTCGGGATAGCTCACCCAATAAGGCGCGGGCACGATCACTTCGTCGCCGGCGTCGATCGTCGCGCAAAAGGCATTGAACAGCGTGTGCTTGCCGCCCGAGTTCACGCTGATCTGGTTCTCGGCATAGGTCAGGCCGTTGTCGCGGGCGAACTTGGCGACGATCGCCTGCTTCAGCTCGGGCGTGCCGTCGACATTGGTGTATTTCGTCTTGCCAGCGCGGATCGCCTCGATCGCGGCTTCCTTGACGAAATCGGGCGTGTCGAAATCGGGTTCGCCGGCGCCGAGGCCGATCACGTCGACACCTGCACGCTTCAGCTCGAACACACGGCTCGTCATCGCGAGCGTCGCGGAGGGCTGGATGCGCTGGAGCGCGGCGGAAAGCTGCATGTTCGGACGCCTTTTCCGGAAGAGACGCGCGCCTATACGTCGCGATTCGAACTTTCCGCAACTGTAACGGCTGCAACCAGTCCGCGGACCGCGTTGCCGACGAAAAAGCCGTCCTGAAGGTCGTTCGGTCGAAGATCGCCCTCGATGGCGCGCCCGGTGTCGAGCAATTCGGCGCGCAGCACCCCTGGCAGCAGCCCGCGACTGAGCGGCGGCGTCACCAGTACGCCGTGCCGCTCGACAAAGACATTGGTGAAGCTACCCTCGGTGACGAAGCCGTCTTCGTCGAGGAGCACCACTTCCCAGGCGCCCGATTCCCTGCGCGCGCGATCATAAAAGTCGCGGCGGCTGATCTTGTGGCGCAGGCGAAAATCGTTTCGCGCAACTTCGCGCGGCGCCAGCGCGATGCGCACGGGCCCATCGGGATACTCGGGAAGCGGGCTGATCCCAATCGCGATCGCGCCGCTGCGCGACAGCAGCACGCGAACCTTGGCCGGGTCACGCAGTCGGAAGGTCGCGGCCTGAAGCTCGTTGCGCGCGGAATGCCGGTCGAACCTGAAATCGAAGGCGAGCGCGCTCGCCTTGACGCGGGCAAGGTGGCGTTCGAGCAGCGGCATCCCGTCTATGGGATCGAAGCGCATCGTCTCGATCAGGTCGAACGGCCGCTCGCCAGCGCTCACGAACGCGCCCTTGGCGAGGCATTCCTGCCATTCCTGCGCTGCTTCCGAATCGGCAACCACGCCCGATCCTAACCCGAGCAGCGCCGATTCGTCGCCTGGTTTCGCTCTGTCTATCGCCAGGGTGCGGATCGCGACGTTGAACATCGCATCGCCATTGGCATCGAGCCGCCCGATCGCGCCGGTATAGATGCCGCGCGCGCCCTGCTCGACTTCGGCGATGATCTGCATGGCGCGCACCTTGGGGGCGCCGGTGATCGATCCGCACGGGAACAGCGCGGCCAGCGCGTCGATCGCGTCGTGCTCCGGGACAAGCTCGGCGGTGATGCTCGACACCATCTGGTGCACGGTCGGATAGGCCTCGACTTCGAACAGCTGCGGAACGGCGACGCTTCCCGGTCGCGCGACGCGCGCGAGGTCGTTGCGCATTAAGTCAACGATCATCAGATTTTCGGCGCGCTGCTTGGGATCGGCGGCTAGATCGGCCGCGAGCGCTGCGTCGCGGTCCGGATCGGAATCGCGCAGCGCGGTGCCCTTCATCGGTCGCGCAGTGAGCTGGCCACCTTCGAGGCTGAAGAACAGCTCCGGCGAGAGGCTGAGCAACACGCCGTCGCCGGTATCGATCAGCGCGCCATATCCGGCGCGCGCTCGGCCGCGCAGCAGCGCATAGAGCGCCGCGGGATCACCGGCGAACGGCACGCTTGCTCTGAAGGTGAGGTTAGCCTGGTAGATGTCGCCGGCGGCAATCAGTTCGGCGACGCGGGCAAAGGCGACTCGATAGGCGGTTTCGTCGATCCGCGGCGTCGGCGTGCCGGCCCAGGCGCCCGCCGGATCGGGGAGTCGGCCCGGCACCGCGTCGGGCGCGATCGTTTCATAGTCCTCGAACAGCCCGAACCACAGCAAGCGGCCCTCGGGCGGATCGTCGCGCCACGCCGCCAACTCGAACGCCCCGCCCGCTTCATAATGCAGGAAGCCCGCGGCGTGCAGCCCGCGCGCGCGCGCGCCGCGCAGTCGATCGAGTGCAGGGCGGACCGCTTCGATGGTCGTCGCCTCGACGATTTCGACCGGACGGACATAGAGCCGCGCGGGCGCGCCGTTCGCGCGGGCATCGTCGAGGAGCACATAGGGGGCGGGGCCGGGCATCTGCGCCGCCGCATGGCGCCCCGCGCGCGCCAGGGCAAGCGATGTTGCCGCCGAAGGCCACGCCGCCTATCTCCGCTGGATGGCCAATCCCCCCTTGCGCGCTGCGATCGTCCCCGTCACGCCCCTCCAGCAGAATTGCACGCTGATCTGGTGCACCGAGACGATGCGCGGCGCCTTTATCGATCCCGGCGGCGACTTGCCCAAGCTGCGCGCGGCGCAGGCCCAGCTCGGCGTCACGATCGAGAAGATCCTGATCACCCATGGCCATATCGATCATTGCGGCGCGGCGGGCGAGTTCGCGCAGGAGCTCGGCGTGCCGATCGAGGGGCCCCATGAGGCCGATCGCTTCTGGATCGCGCGGCTGGAGGATGACGGCCGGCGCTATGGCGTGCGCGGGGCGCCGTTCGAGCCCGATCGCTGGCTGGTGGAGGGCGATCAGGTCACGCTCGGCAAGCTGACCCTCGACGTCTATCACTGCCCGGGCCACACGCCGGGACACGTGATCTTCCACCATGCCGAATTGAAGTTCGCGCAGGTCGGCGACGTGCTGTTCCAGGGATCGATCGGGCGCACCGACTTTCCCCTGAGCAATCACCAGGACCTGATCAATTCGATCGTCACCAAGCTCTGGCCGCTGGGCGGGGACACGGCGTTCGTTCCCGGCCACGGCCCGTCGAGCACCTTCGCGCATGAGCGGCGCACCAACCCGTTCGTCAGCGACGCCGCCCTCGCGGCCTGAGGCTCAGCGCAGCGGGTTGCCATATTGGGCGGCGAGCCAGATCGCGTAGATGCCGAGCCCGAGCAGGGTCAGCATCGTCGAGATGATTCCGATCTGCCGCCCGATGCGCCAGCCGTCCATGCCCAGCGCGTGCAGCAGCCGCCCGAACAGGAAGAGGGCGGCGACGATCCACAGCCAGAATTGCGAGCCCGCGCCGAATTCGATCAGCGCGATCAGCAGCAGCGCGATCGGCGCATATTCGGCGAAGTTGAGCTGCGCGCGCATCCGCGCGACCAGTTTCTGGTTGCCGCCATCGCCGACGAAGATCTTCTCCTTCAGGCGCAGCTGGCTGACGCGCACCCCCAGCCACAGGTTGATGATCGCGGCGGCGCCGGTAGTAGTGAGCGCGACGGGCAACAGCATTTGGATCAGTCTCCTTTGCGCGGCACCCTACACGGCCTTGCAACCTGAGCAAGAATTGGTATACGCGCGGCCTCGCTTCGTGACTTGCCTTATGGTCCGGCGAGCGCCGGCCCCGTCGTCGCTTGCCCGATTAGCCATGCGGGCGTATCGCGACTTTTGATTCACGGTTTTCGTAACAAAGGTGCCTAAATGGCCGTTCCTAAGAGAAAGACCTCGCCGTCGCGGCGTGGCATGCGCCGGGCGCACGATGCGCTCACCGTTGCGGCATTCCAGGAGTGCCCGAACTGCGGCGAACTCAAGCGTCCGCACAATCTGTGCACCGCTTGCGGCCATTATAACGGCCGCGAGATCACCTCGGTCGAGGGCTGAGCTCGCGCACTAAAAGGGGCGAACAGGGTCCTGCCGGCATGACGATCCCGATGCGAATCGCCGTCGACGCGATGGGCGGCGATGAAGGGATCGCGGTCATGCTGGCTGGCGCCGCCCGTGCGCGCCGTCGCTTCGAGGGGATGGAATTCATCCTTGTCGGCGACGAAGCGCGGATTCGCGCCGGTCTCGAAGGCCATCCCAATTTGGCGTCTGCGTCGGAGATCGTCCACGCGGAAGGCGTTGTCGCGTCCGATGAAAAGCCGAGCACTGCGATTCGTCGCGCCAAGAAGACCTCGATGGGAATCGCCATCGATCTGGTCAAACAGGGCAAGGCGGGCGCTGCGGTCTCTTCGGGCAATACCGGCGCGCTGATGGCGATGTCGAAGCTTGCGCTGCGCACGATGCCCGGGATCGATCGTCCCGCGCTCGCCGCCTTGCTGCCGACGCTGGGGGAAAACGACACGGTGATGCTCGATCTGGGCGCCAACACCGAAGTCGATGCGCGCAATCTCGTCCAGTTCGCCGTGATGGGCGCGGCCTATGCGCGAATCGCGCTCGATCTCGAACGGCCCCGTGTCGCACTCCTCAACATCGGCACCGAGGAGATGAAGGGTACCGAGAACATTCGCGATGCGGCTGCCGAGCTGCGCACCGCCAGCCATTTACGGCTCGATTTCACCGGCTTTATCGAGGGCAACAAGCTCTCGCGCGGCGAAGTCGACGTGATCGTGTGCGATGGCTTTGCGGGCAACATCGCCCTGAAGACGATCGAAGGCACGGCCCGCTTCGTCGCGGACCTGCTCAAGCGCGCCTTTTCCAGCTCGACGCGCTCGAAGATCGGCTTCCTGATCTCCAAACCGGCGACCGAGCTGCTGCGCACGCATCTCGATCCGAACAACCATAATGGCGCGGTCTTCCTCGGGCTCAACGGCATCGTCGTGAAGAGCCATGGCAGCGCCAACGAACTGGGCGTAGACACCGCGATCGGCTTCGCGGCCAAGCTGCTGCGCGACGATCTCAATCGGCGGATTGCCGAGGACATGGGTAAATTCGAGGCCAAGGCTGCGTGACACGTCGTTCGGTGATTCTGGGTACTGGTTCGTTCCTTCCTGCGCGGCGTGTTTCGAATGCTGAGTTGGCGCAGCGTGTCGACACCAGCGATGAGTGGATCGTCGAGCGCACCGGGATCCGTTTCCGCCACATCGCCGCCGCCGACGAGACGACGAGCACGCTCGCCACGGGCGCAGCGCGTGCCGCGCTCGAAGCGGCCGGGATCGACGCGACCGATATCGACCTGATTGTCCTCGCCACCGCGACGCCCGATCAGACCTTTCCGGCGACCGCGACTCGGGTGCAGACCGCGCTTGGCATCAACGATTGCGTTGCGTTCGACGTCGCTGCGGTCTGCTCGGGCTTCCTCTATGCGGTCCAGGTCGCCGATTCGATGATTCGCGCAGGCGCGCATACCCGCGCGCTGGTGATCGGTGCCGAGACCTTCAGTCGCATCCTCGACTGGGAAGATCGCGCAACGTGCGTGCTGTTCGGCGACGGCGCCGGTGCGATCGTCCTCGAGGCGCAGGAAAGCGACGAAACCAGCGGCCGCGGCATCCTGGCAACGCGCCTTCATGCCGATGGCCGCCACAACGACCTTCTCTATGTTGACGGCGGTCCATCGACCACCGGCACCGTCGGCAAGCTGCGCATGAAGGGCCGCGAGGTGTTTCGCCACGCCGTGGTCAATCTCGCCGCTGTGATGCAGGAATCGCTCGGCGCGGCGGGGCTCGTCTCGGAAGATGTCGACTGGGTGGTGCCACACCAGGCCAACGCCCGCATTCTCGATGCCACCGCGCGCAAGCTCGGCCTGCCCCCCGAGAAAGTAATCGTTACGGTTGACGAACATGCCAATACCTCGGCCGCTTCGGTGCCGCTGGCGCTCGACACCGCGGTCCGCGACGGGCGGATCAAGCGCGGCGATCTCCTCGTTCTCGAAGCGATGGGCGGCGGTTTTACCTGGGGTGCAGCCGTCGTTCGTTTCTGATACAAGTCAATGCGATCGCCGAGGTTGTTCGCTTCTGCAATGTGATTTGCGGGATCGTGACAATCTGCTAGGATCAACACAGATTAAGACACCGGGGGTACCGCGAACATGCCTGTAGCGGGCACGCTGACCAGGGCCGATCTGGCTGAATCACTGCACCGTGAGGTTGGGCTCTCGCGCGCCGATGCGTCGCGTCTGGTCGAGCAGATTCTCCAGCATATGTGCGAGGCGCTCTCCAAGGGGGAGAATGTCAAGATTTCCGGCTTCGGCAGCTTCATCCTGCGCGACAAGGGCGAGCGGGTCGGCCGCAATCCCAAGACCGGCGTCGAAGTTCCCATCGCGCCCCGGCGCGTCCTCACCTTTAGAGCCAGCCAGATGATGCGCGATCGCATCGTGGCGGGCGACTGAGGGGCGATATGCCACCCGCGGAGAAGGCGGCCGGCGCCCTCCGCACGATCGGTGAGCTTGCCCTCGAAATTGGGCGCCCCCAGCATATCCTTCGCTATTGGGAAACGCGGTTTCCCCAGCTGCGCCCGCTGACGCGCGCGGGCAATCGCCGATATTATCGGCCCGAAGACGTCGCGCTGGTGCAGCGCATCCATCACCTGCTGAGCCAGGAAGGCTATACGATCCGCGGCGTGCAAAAGCTGCTGGCGGAAGAAAAGGCGCCCCGCGTTCCGCGTGCGCCCAAAAGCAGTGCCGAAGGCTTTCGCGCGATTCGCGACGCCCTGATCCAGGCGCTCGACGACGATCTACGCTGAGGCGCGCTAGGGCGTATCGGGGCCTAGGCTAGGATCGAGGTCCCGTGGTCGAACGAATCGCGACAGTTGCGCGGTGCCGGGCTCGACCGCGTCCCATCCCCCTTCGAACCGCAGTTCGGCGAGGCTGGCAGTGGGGAATTTGAGCTCGACCTCGTCGCGTAGTGCCCCGCCATCGACCGCCAGCAGCAACACCAGTTCCTCGAGGCCCGGATTGTGTCCGCTCAGCAGCACGCTTTCGGCCGCGTCGGGCAGCGCGTGCACCAGATCGAGCAGCGTCGCCGCCGAGGCGAGATAGAGCCGCTTGTCCCAATGCGGCGCCAGTTCGCTGCCATAGCCGCTGCTGACATGGTTGAGCGTTTCGACCACGCGCGCGGCGGGCGAGGCAAGAACATAGTCGAACGCCAAACCCTCGCTCTTGAGATACCGCCCCATCATCGCCGCAGCGCGCTGACCCTTGGGGTTCAACGGGCGATCGAAATCGCGCGAAACAGGATCGTCCCAGCCGGATTTGGCGTGGCGCAGCAGCGTGAGCGTCTTCATGGCTCCCCGGGGGCAGATCAGGTGGCGGGGGCCTCATGCCGCATGCGCGCCGACAAGGGAAGCCGTACGCGCTCGACAGCGTCGTCCAGTGTCACTCGCGCCACCGGAGTCCCCGCCGGAAATGCGTCGAGCAGCCGCGACGGGCTGGCGGCGGAGAGCAGCACGAAGGTGCCGCGATCGTCGGCGCGGCGAATCAGCCGGCCGAAAGCCTGGGCCAGCCGCGCGCGAACGATGCGATCGTCATAGCCGGTGCCGCCGCCAGCGAGCCGCCGCGCGGCGTGGAGCACGGTCGGCTTGGGCCAGGGCACGCCCTCCATCACCACCATGCGCAGCGATTCGCCTGGCACGTCGACGCCGTCGCGCAGCGCGTCGGTGCCGAGCAGCGACGCGCGCGGATCATCGCGGAAGATATCGACAAGCGTGCCGGTATCGATCGGATCGACATGCTGCGCGAGCAGCGGCAGCCCCTCGCGTGCCAGACGGTCGGCGACGCGGGCATGGACGGCGCGCAGCCGGCGAATCGCAGTGAACAGCCCCAGGGTGCCGCCGCCTGCCGCGACGATCAGCCGCGCATAGGCGTTGGCGAGCGCCGCGAGGTCGCCGCGCTTGACGTCAGTGACGATCAACACTTCGGCCTGGCCGGCATAGTCGAACGGGCTGACCGCTTCGAACCGCTGCGCCGGGCGCAGAAGATGCACCGCGCCCGATCGCGCCTCGGCGACGTCCCAGTCGCCGCCGGCACGCAGCGTCGCCGACGTTACCAGCGCGCCGTGCGCCGGCTTGAGCACGGTTTCGGCAAAGGGCTTGGACGGATCGAGCCAATGCCGGTGGAGCCCGACATCGTATTCGCGTCCCTCGGCGCGGTCGACCGCGAGCCAGTCGACGAACTCCGGATCCGCCGGGCCGCCGATTCGCGCGATCAGCGCGAGCCAGGCACCCACCGTTTCGGTGCGCCACCCCAGCGACGCGATCGCGCCTTCGATTCGCGCCCGTGCGGGTCCATCCAGCCAGTCGGGCGCCTCGGCGAGCACCGCTTCGAGGCGTCGCCCGATCTTGACCATCGGCCGCACCAGCGCGTCGAGCGCCGCGCCTGCCGGTCCCGCGGCTTCGACCAGCGTGCCGTCGGGCTCTGCGAATTCGGTTTCCAGGCCGTAGCCCGCGTCGCCCGATCCGTTGGTGTCGCGCGCATAGACCAGCCCGCGCACTGCCGCGAGCAGCGCCTCGACCGGGCCGAAGGGATCGCCTTCGCTCAGCCGCTGGAGCCAGCCGTCGCTCGGCAGTGCGCGCGCGGCGTCGACTGCCTCGGCGATCGCCCGGCCGCCTTCCTCGTCATAGCTGGCGACGTCGGACAGCCGCGCCGCGAGTCCGCGGCGCCGGCCGCGCGACCCCGCTTCGGGGCCGGTGATCCAGCGCCGAATCTCGATCGCCTCCTGCCCGGTCAGTGCAGTGGAGAACATCGCGTCGGCGGCGTCGAACAGGTGATGGCCCTCGTCGAACACATAGCGCGTCGGCCGAGTGGTGGTTTCGCGCCCGCGCGCCGCGTTGACCATCACCAGCGCATGGTTGGCAATGACGATATCGGCCTCGGCGCTTGCGCGCGCCGCCCGCTCGATGAAGCATTTCCGGTAATGCGGGCAGCCGGCATAGATGCATTCGCCGCGCCGATCGGTCAGCGCCGTCGATCCGTTGCGGCGGAACAGCGTCGGCAGCCAGCCGGGCAGGTCGCCACCGACCATGTCGCCATCGGCGGTATAGGCCGCCCAGCGCGCGACCAACTGGGCAAGGATCGCTGCGCGCCCGGCAAAGCCGCCTTGCAGCGCGTCTTCGAGATTGAGCAGGCAAACATAGTTTTCGCGCCCCTTGCGCGTGACGATCCGGCGCTTGCGCTCGGCGGGATCGGCAACCAGCCGTTCGCCTTCATGGGCAAGCTGCCGCTGGAGCGCCTTGGTGAAGGTGGACACCCACACCGCGCCTTCGGCCTGCTCGGCCCAGAGCGAGGCCGGGGCGAGGTAGCCCAGGGTCTTGCCGATTCCGGTGCCGGCTTCGGCAAGCACGAGATTGGGCGAATCGCGCACGTCGCGCGGCGAAAAGGCCTGGGCGGCGGCGGCGGCATAGTCGCGCTGGCCCTGGCGGCGCTCGGCGGCGCTGCCGGTGAGCCGCGCGAGCCTGTCGGCGACATCGGCATCGGCGAGCGCGATGGTGCGCGGCGCGGGGCGCGGCGGGCGCTCGTCCCATTCGGGCAGCCTGGAGAACAGCCAGCGCTCGGCCTGGGCGGGCTTGGTGATTCGCGCGCTGAGCGCCGGCGCCCACGGCCAGCGCAGCCGGAACAGCGATTGCACCGAATTCCACGCGCCTTCGCGCTCGGGCCAATCGCCTTTGGGGATCGCCAACAGCGCCTCGGCTGCCTGCCGCAGGAACCCTGCCACTTCGGCATCGCTCTCGGGCACGGCGAGCCCGGTGGCGCGCGCCAGGCCCTTGGGCGTCGGCACCATGAAGCGCGCCGGGCGCAGCAGCGCGAAGAGCTCGAGCAGGTCGAGCCCCGAAAGCTCGGGATGCCCCAGCCGCTGGCCAATCAGCGGCGCGTTGAGCACGATCACCGGGGTGTCGGCAGCGAAGCGAATCGCCTCGCCCCGGCTCACCGCGCGCGTTTCCTCCGCGGTGGCGACCCAGATGCCGCCATGGCTCGCGTGCAGCGCCGGGTAGGGTAGGTCGGGGGCCATTACGAGCGTCAACGTACGCGATATGTTCCCATCGCTCAAGGTCGGCGGCGGCGTGCAACGCGCTTAATGATATGATATTACGGGTATAGTCGTAGCAAATCCACCTTGGAGGGAGGCTAGCGTGGCGGAACTTGGGTTTGCTGGGCGACCAGGCCGGTCTGCGCCGGCCGGCACGCCGATGGAGGCAGGCGCGGCTGTGGCGGCGTTGTCCGCCCTCGCCCATCCAGGGCGGCTCGATGTTTTCCGGCTGCTCGTCCGGGCGGGCGAAGAAGGCATGGCTTCCGGTGCGATCGCGCGCATGACCGGTCACGTGCCGCAGACCCTGTCGGGCAATTTAACGATCCTCGGCCATGCCGGCCTAGTCTCGTCCCGCCGCGACGGCCGCTCGATCATCTATACGGCGGCGTATAGACATATGAGCAGCCTGCTCGCTTTCCTCATGGAGGATTGCTGCGCGGGGAACGCGGAAATCTGCGCGCCGCTCGCGGATGTCGTGACGAAAGCGGCCTGCTGCCAGACCGGAGCGATGCTGTGACCGACATCATCATCTATCATAACCCGGCCTGTGGAACGTCGCGCAACACGCTGGCGATGATCCGCAATTCAGGGATCGAGCCGCATGTCGTGGAGTATCTCAAGTCTCCGCCGTCGCGGGCGATGCTCATCTTGCTGATCGCGCGCCTGGGTCTTAGCCCTCGCGCCTTGCTTCGCGAGAAGGGCACGCCCTTCGCCGAACTCGGCCTCGCCGATCCGGCGCTCGGCGACGATCACCTCATCGATGCGATGATGGATCATCCGATCCTGATCAATCGGCCGATCGTGGTCTCACCGCTGGGCGTCAAGCTATGCCGACCGTCCGAGGCCGTGCTGGACTTGCTGGACGCGACGCAGCGCATCCCTTTCTTCAAAGAAGACGGGCAGATCGTGGGAGAAGCGACCCAATGACCATCTCGATCCGCCCTGTCGTGCCAGAAGATGCCGCCGTCATCGCCGACATCTACGCGCACCACGTGCTGCACGGCACTGCGACCTATGAGATGGTGCCGCCATCGGCCGCGGCCATGCGCGCGAAGATCGAACACATCGCCGCGAAGGGATGGCCGTTCCTCGTGGCCCATCGGGGCGAGAAAGTCCTCGGCTATTGCTACGCGACGCAGTTCCGCGATCGCCCGGCCTACGCCTTTGCCTGCGAGGACAGTATCTACGTCTCGGCCGACCAAGCGCGACTAGGAATCGGCCGCGCGCTGCTTGGCGCATTGCTGGCAGCGGCGACGGCAAAGGGGTTCAGGCAGATGGTCGCTGTCATCGGTGGCGGCGAGCCGGCCTCGGTCGCGCTCCATGCCGCTTTGGGCTTCGAACATGCCGGCCGGCTTTCCGCGATGGGCTGGAAGGCCGGTAGGTGGCTGGACAGCGTCTACATGCAGATCGCGCTGGGGGAGGGCTCTTCTACCGACCCGGCAAGCCATTGAGCGTCGCCGCGAACGCCGCGATGCGTGGCTTAGAGCGGTTTCTAAGTCTTTGGTCGCGCTGTGCATTGTTGTCGGGATCGTACTTATGCGCTGCCCGGACTTTTAGCGGCGATCGCCGCGGCGGAAGTTGCGCAGGTCAATCTCGCGGTCGCGGCGCTGATCTGGCTGATGATCATCCCGATGCTGCTGAAGATCGATCTGACCGCACTCGGCTCGGTCAGACCGAACTGGTGTGCCTGACCGTGCTCATGCGGGCGCACGCGGACCAGTTCGTCGACCGCTATTCCCAGCCGAAGGCCGCCGGATTGCGGATCGACGCTGCGGCCCGACTGGCCGCAAACACGCGCGCGCGGGGCGACCACGCCTGGCCAGCACCTAAGGGAAACAAGCGATTCCGCTAGCATCGAGACGAAGTGCTAGGTCGCTGATGTCAAAGAAGAAACTGGATGCCCCGTGAGGATTCGAACCTCAATTGACGGAGTCAGAGTCCGTAGTCTTACCTTTAGACGACGGGGCACCGGAGGGGGCCGTCTAATCGGCGGAAATCTGCGGGTCAAGGCCCCACGCGCGGGGGCGGTGCGACAAGATTATGTCGCACGTGCGACATAAATCAGCGACTCGGAGATTAGGCCTCACCCTGCGCCTCGCGCTGCTGCTCGGCATACCAGTGGCGCAGCATCGTCGCGACGCAGGTGCAGGCGGCGGCGGTGTCGCCGGGGCGTGTAGGTGTCGAGGATCGACTTCTTGCCGAGGACGGCGTGGCGCTCAGCGCGGTGATCTGGGCCGGCAAGGCGCCGTCGTTCCTGCGGGTGGAGCCTACCCGGCAAACGGCATCAATCTTGTCGGCTAGTGGCCGCTTCCGGCGAACGGCACCGGCAGCTTCGGCCCTTGGCGCGCCAACCTCTGAGCGCTGCGACACGGGTGGTTCAAACCGCGGTGTCGCACCGTTCTTGCAGATAAGTGATTGATTTCACAGCGTCGTCGTTAAGCTTACCGTTTAGCCGAAGAGGGCGGGGGGTCGGGGCCCGGCTTTCGGTGTGTCAACGCCTGTTGCGGGTGGGTTGCTTGCTCTGGGTGTCGGGCTGGTCTAGCGTTGCGCCCAAGCACCGGCGACCGATGATCGGCCGTGACGGATCAGAACATAAGCGAGTGATGCGATGGGGGATGGCTCCGCCAGAATGCCCCGCGGCAAAGATAGCGGGTCTGCCCGTCCTGCGCCCAAGCCGCCGGCCGAGCGCCGACCGCGGCCGCGCTGGCCCGAATCGCGGCATTATGCCGCGCTCGATCTGGGTACCAACAACTGCCGGCTGCTGATCGCGAGGCCGCAAGGCGGCGGGTTCACCGTCGTCGACGCCTTTTCGCGTATCGTCCGGCTGGGCGAGGGGCTGGCCACTACCGGCAAGCTCTCCGATGCGGCGATCGAACGCACGTTGGCCGCGCTGCGCATCTGTGCCGAGAAGCTCAAGCGCCGCAACGTCGCGCTCGCCCGCTCGGTCGCGACCGAAGCATGCCGTCAGGCATCGAACGGATCGGAGTTCATCGAGCGCGTCTATCGCGAGACCGGGATCGCCCTCGACATCATCACTGCGGAGGAAGAGGCCAGGCTCGCCGTGCTCGGCTGTCACGCACTGCTCGAGCCCGGCGATGGCCCAGCGCTGGTGTTCGACATCGGCGGTGGTTCGACCGAACTGGTGCTGGTCAATTCGAGCGCGCCGGTGCCGCGCATCCTCGACTGGCATAGCGCGCCCTGGGGGGTGGTTTCGCTCACCGAGGCCGCGGGGCTCGCCGACGGTGCCGACCGGGGCGCCGCCGTCTATGCCGATATGCGCGCGCGGGTCGCCAAAAGCTTCGCCCCGTTCGTCTCGCGCCTGACGCCGCCCGCCGGCACGCCGCGGCTGCTCGGCACCAGCGGCACGGTGACGACGCTGGCCAGCGTCCATCTCGGGCTAGCGAGCTATGATCGCTCGGTTGTCGACGGGCTGATCGTCCCTGCCGCGGCGATGCGGGGGGTCAGCGCCGGGATTGCGCGGATGAGCATGGCCGAGCGCGCGCAGGTCCCGTGCATCGGCAACGAGCGCGCCGACCTGGTCGTCGCGGGCTGTGCGATTCTCGAGACGATCCTCGATTTCTGGCCCGCCGAACGGCTGGGCATCGCCGATCGGGGGATTCGAGAGGGCATCCTGCGGCGGCTGATCGGCGGGGCTTCGCTATGATCGCGGTTGACGCGGGAAGGCGGCTCGCCCAGGCGGCAGAGATGATTTTTCCTTCGATCGAGCAACGCGCATGAGCCGGGGCGGCGGGCGCGGCTTCACCCGCGTGCGGACCGCGCGCGGACGCACCGCGCAATCGCAGCGCTGGCTCGAACGCCAGCTCAACGATCCCTATGTCAAGCGCGCCAAGGCCGAGGGCTATCGCAGCCGCGCAGCCTATAAGCTGATCGAACTCGACGAGAAATTCGGCTTTCTGAAGAGCGCCAAGCGGGTGATCGATCTCGGCATTGCGCCGGGCGGCTGGACCCAGGTCGTGCGCAAGCAGCTGCCCAAGGCGGCAGTGGTCGGGATCGACTTGCTGCCGGTCGATCCGATCGAAGGCGCGACGATCTTCCAGATGGATTTCATGGACGATGCGGCCCCCGAACGACTGATCGAGGCGCTGGGCGGCGCGCCCGACCTGATCCTGTCCGACATGGCGGCGAACACGGTGGGGCATCCGCAGACCGACGCGCTGCGCACTATGGGCCTGGTTGAGACCGCGCTCGATTTTGCGATCCAGACGCTCGCGCCCGGCGGAGCATTTGTCGGCAAGGTCTTCGCCGGCGGCGCCGATTCGCAGCTGGTCGCCGAAATGAAACGGAATTTCGCCACCGTGAAGCACGCCAAGCCGCCGGCAAGCCGCAAGGGCTCGGTCGAGTGGTTCGTCGTGGCGCAGGGCTTCAAGGGGCGCGCCGCAGCTCCGGAGGCTCCGGCCGGGGAATGATCGTCTCGCTGCTCTGGTGTGCGGTGATCGCGCTGCTCGGGCTCAAGGTGATCGCAACGCTGATTCTTCTTCGCCGCCCGCCGGCGGCGCGCATTGCCGGGCGGCATGGTCTGTGGCTGTGGTGGTCGACCAAGATCACGCCGATCGTTGCCGTCCCCTGCTTGATCGCGATCGCAGCGATGGAGCGGGATCGCGCAAGCCTCTGGGTGTTTTCGCTGCTGATGCTGTTCGTTCTCGTGGCGGTGCCGATCGTCGTCTGGCGGCGTTTCGGTCGTGCCGGATAAGCAAAAAGGGCCGGAGTTGCCTCCAGCCCTTTCGAAAATCATCCAAACGCCCGCGGCTCAGCCGTCGTAGTCGGCACCCAGATTCTGGTTGCGCGGCGGCGCAGCGGCGGTGAGGCGGAGTGCCTCGGCCGATGCGGCGATCGAGCCGATCTCGTCGGGAGCTTCCTCGTCGTCAACCTGGACGCGCTGAAGGCTCGACACGACCAATTCCTCGAGATGCGCGGGGCGCACGGTTTCTTCGGCGATCTCGCGCAGCGCGACGACCGGGTTCTTATCGCGGTCGCGGTCGATCGTGAGATCGGCACCGCCCGAGATCTGCCGTGCGCGCTGTGCTGCGAACAGCACAAGGTCGAAACGGTTGGGGATCTTGTCGACGCAATCCTCGACAGTGACGCGCGCCATCTACGCTTCCTTGGATTAAAGGTGTCCGGGAAAGGGGGCGATCTAGGGCCCGGGGGCTGCAATGTCAAGAAAATCGCCTGGACGACCCCGGCACCCGTGAACCCAAGTCTGCCCTGAGGGTTGAGCGTTCCTGATGCGTTACGAAGGGAACCCCATGCCGCCTTTCGCTCCCGAGACAGTTGCGCCGGTCCGCACGACGCCGCATGACGATGCCATGGTAGCGCCCCGTCAGCCCAGTTTCACGGTCGATGGGAGCCGCCTGACGATGCTACCTGACGGTCCGGAACGGCTCGAACAATTGCTGGGGCTGATCAATTCGTCCGAGCGCACGCTGCGCGTGCTCTATTATATCTATGTCGATGACGAGGCCGGCCTGGCCGTTCGCGACGGGCTGATCCGTGCGGCGGCGCGCGGCGTCGACGTGCATCTGATCGTCGACGGACTGGGCAGCGAGCATGCCGAGGGACGCAATTTCTTCGATCCGCTGCGGGAGGCCGGGGTCGGCGTGTGCCGTTTCGTGCCGCGCTGGGGCCGACGCTATCTGTTGCGCAACCACCAGAAACTCGCGCTCGCCGACGAGGAGCGCGTGATCATTGGCGGGTTCAACATAGAGGACGATTATTTCGGGACCCGCGCCGAAAATGCCTGGCGCGACTTGGGATTGCTGGTCGAGGGGCCGGCGGCGGCGCGGCTGGTCGGCTATTTCGATGCATTGTCGGCCTGGGCCAAGCGCGAGCGCGCGTCGATGCGTTCGCTCGGTCGGACGCTGCGTGCGTGGAGCGAGCCCGAGGGGGCGACCCGGTGGCTGCTCGGCGGTCCGATGCGTCGACTGTCGCCCTGGGCGCGCGTGGTCAAACGCGACATGGAGCGTTCGAAACGGATCGACCTGATCGCCGCCTATTTTGCCCCCAATCCGGCGATGCTGCGCCGACTCGACAAAGTCGGCAAGCGCGGCCGGGTGCGGCTGGTGCTGCCCTCGAAGCTCGATCACGGCGCCGCCATATGGGCGGCGCGATTCACCTATGCGGGCCTGCTGCGCAAGAAGGTGCAGATCTACGAATATCAGCCGACCAAGCTGCATACCAAGCTCTTCGTGATCGACGATGTCGTCCATATCGGCTCGGCCAATTTCGATATCCGCAGCATGTTCCTGAATCTGGAGCTGATGCTGCGCATCGAGGACAAGGCGTTTGCGGCGCATGTCCGCGGCTATGTCGAGGGCGAGATCGCGCAATCGGAGCAGATCACGCCCGACGTCTACAAGGCGCGGACCGGGCCCTGGACCCGGCTCAAGCAGCTTGCGGCCTATTTCGTCATGGCGGTGCTCGATTATAACGTTACGCGTGGACTTAATTTCGGTCCGCGACGCCGCGTCTCTAGCCGCGCACGAACAGATTCCTGAACCACAGCGAGCCGCCGCGTGAGGCCTCGCTCCAGTCACTAGCCTCGTCGGGGGTGTAGCCCCAGGGATTGAAGACCTTGATCCGCGCGCTGCGGAATGCCGCAGTGTCGCGCGTGACCAGCGTCAGGCCATGCTCCGCAGCGGTTGCCGCGAGTAGGGCGTCGCGCGGATCGGCGAGCGCAAGCTTGGCGCGGCGCCGCGCGACTGCCGCGTCGATTGCCAGGATCCGTCCCTCGAACGCGCGCGGCACCTGCTGATCGACCCATGCGCTCAAAGCTGCGCCAGCCGCTTTGTCCTTTCGTGCGATCCGCGCCGCCGTAGTGTCGAGTTCGATCACGCTCAGTGCGGAGAGAAAGAGCTGCTGGCGCGGCACGCCGGCAGCCCAGGCCGAAAGCCCGGCATCGGTGCGCCCCGCCTTAGCGCCGCGCAGCGCGAAGACGATCGGGGTGTCGAGCAGATACATCAGTTAGGTACGCCGCGATCCCAGGCGGCGGTGCGATCGGCTTCGCTCTCGGGATCGACGCGCGCCTCGATCGCCAGCAGGTCGACGATCGATTCGGCGTGGGCGGTCAACTGGCGGAAGGTATCGACGCTCATCAACACATGTGTCGTGCGCCCGCGATCGGTGATGAACACCGGCTCGCTGCGGGCGAATCGCTTGGCGGCGCTGACATCCTGATTGAACGCACGGCTCGTCACGACCTTCATTCGGACCTCCCCCACCGGCCCCCCGCCGTCACAACAGACTACGTTGTCATGTAGGTACATTACTACAATGTGATGCTGTGGCAACACAAGCGGCGCTACCCCCGAAAATCGACCCTTGTGCAGGTTCGGACGCGCGATTTCGGCTTGCGCCCGGACACGCGGAAACGCTCCTTGCACGCCAGAAGCGTCGCCAAGGCGCTCGTGTCGAGAGGTTGGGGAAGGTTTGATGATCGATTTGTGGACCGACGCAGTGCGTGCGCTGGGCGACATATTGTCGCCGCATGGGCCCGCGGTGAATGCCGCGAAAAGTTATGCGCCGTCCGATTTCAGTATCCATTTCTTCCTGCAGCTCGCGGTGATCATCTTCGTTTGCCGGGTTGTCGGCTGGCTCGGCAAAAAGCTGCTCGGCCAGCCCCAGGTGGTTGGCGAGATGATCGCCGGCGTGGTGCTCGGGCCCTCGTTATTCGGGCTGCTCTTCCCCGATCTCCAGCTCGCCGTCTTCCCGAAGGAAACCCGCAACGTCCTCTATGTCGGCGCGCAGCTCGGCGTCGGGCTGTATATGTTCATGGTCGGCCTGACGTTGCGGCTCGATCATTTCGCGACCAAGGCGAAGAGCGCCGCGGGCGTTTCCGCCGCAGGTATCGTCGCCCCATTTCTGCTCGCGGTGCTGATCACGCCTTTCCTGCTCACCGTGCCCGGGTTGTTCGCGCCGGGGATCAGCCAGTCGAACGCAACGCTGTTCATGGGCGCGTGCATCGCATTGACGGCCTTTCCGATGCTTGCCCGGATCATCAACGAGCGCGGGCTCGCCAATTCGTCGCTCGGCACGCTGTCGCTCACCGCCGGCGCGTTCGACGACGCCGCGTCGTGGTGTGCGCTCGCGCTGGTTCTCGCGACCTTCGGTGCCGGCCCTGGCGTCGCGGTGATCGCGATCGGCGGGGCGGTGCTCTACGCCACCTTCATGCTGCTGTGGGGCCGCAAGCTGCTTGCGCCGCTGGGCCGCGCCGTCGAGGCTAAAGGTGAGATGAGCAGCCAGGTGCTGGCGATCACCATGCTGCTCTTCTGCCTGTCGGCGTTCCTGATGGACGCGATCGGCATCCATGCGATCTTCGGCGGCTTCCTGATCGGCGTGTGCATGCCGCGCGGGCTGTTCGTCGAAGAGCTCAAGAAGAAGGTCGAGCCGCTTGCCGTCGTCCTGCTGCTGCCGATGTTCTTCACCTATTCCGGGCTCAACACCCGGATGGACATGGTCAATTCACCGGAGCTGCTTCTGATCGCGCTGGGCATTCTCGCTGTCTCGGTGCTCGCCAAGTTCGGCGCCTGCTGGGCGGCGGCGCGGATCGCAGGCGAGAACAATCGCACGGCGCTCGGCATCGGCGCGCTGATGAATTCGCGCGGACTGATGGAGCTGATCATCATCAATATCGGGCTGCAAAAGGGGATTATCGGCCCAACCCTGTTCTCGATGCTGGTGTTGATGGCGATCATCACCACGGTGATGGCGACGCCGCTGTTTGAGCTGGTCTATGGCCGCAAGGCGCGCGAGACCGGCGAACTCGACGCGCTGCCGGGGACGCTCGTCCCGGCCGAGTAAGCCTCAGCCGGCGAGCAGGCGCGCGCCGACGTTGATCTGCTCGATCAGCGTGCGGTGCGCGGGCAGGTCGTGCGCCGCGCGCTCACCGAAGCTGCGGATTCGCGCAAAGATGCGATCGGCCTCGCCAGCCGCGGGAAAGTCGCCCGGCGCGGTGCGAAATCCCATCCCGTAGAGGATGTACTGGTAATTGAAGAAGGCAAAGGACTCGGTGTCGATGGTGAAGTCGAAGCGCGACGGCGGCCGATAGCGCCACTGGTCCAGCAGGTCGCGCAGCCTATCGGGGATCGTCGCCGGATCGGCATTGGCGCGCCAGAACGGCTCGCTGCGACGGCTCAGGCAATAATGCAGCTTGAGGAAGCCGACGATGCCCTCGAAGCGCGCGGTCATCAGCGTGTTGAACCGCTTGGCGGGCGCGTCGAGCGGGCCATTGTGGGGGAACAGCTCGGCGATCATCGCAGCAGCGGCCTCGATCAGCACCACCCCGGTCGATTCGAGCGGCTCGACGAAACCGGCCGCCAATCCCACCGCGACGCAGTTTCCGACCCATTGGCGCTCGCGATAGCCGGGCTCGAAGGGCAGCGTCCGCACGCTCACCGTGTCGATCCGCGGGCCGACATAGTCGCGCAGGATTGCCTCGGCGCGGGCATCGTCGATATGGTCGCTCGAATAGACGCAACCGATGCCGCGCGCGCCGGCCAGGCCGATATCCCAGATCCAGCCGGCTTCGTGGGCGGTGGCGATGGTGTAGCTTTCCAGCGGCGCGTCTGGGCGCTCATAGGGCAGCTTGCAGGCCAGCGCGCGGTTGGTGAACAGCGTGTTGCGCACCGATTTGAACGGGCTGCCGAGCGCCCGGCCGATCAGCTCGGCGCGAAACCCGCTGCAATCGATATAGAGATCGGCGCTGAGGCTGCCCTGCGCCTCGGTCCGCACCGCGGCGATCGCGCCGTCCGTGCCGATCTCGACACTCTCGAGCCGATCCGAAAGGTGTCGCACGCCCAATTCCCGTGCGCGTTCGGCGAGTACATCGGCGAGCATGCGCGCGTCGAAATGATAGGCATAGTTTAGCGGCCCGCCGAAATCCGCCTCATGCGATCGCTTGGGCGCGCGCTGCGCCTCGGCGACGCGGTTCTGGATCGTCACCGCCTCGGCGAAGGGCGGTCGCGTCGCCTCGTCCTGAAGCAGCCAATAGGGCACCAGGCTGCCGCTCTCGGCCTGGAATGGCGGCTCGAAGGGATGGAAGAAATGGCTGTGCCGGCCGTCGACGGGCGTCTCCGCCCAATCGACGAAGCGGATGCCTTGCTTGAAGGTCGCGCCTGCCTCACGGATGAAGCGGCTCTCGTCGATGCCGAGGAAGGCGAGCGTCGTGCGGATCGTCGGGAACGCGCCCTCGCCGACGCCGATGATGCCGATCTCCGGCAATTCGAGCAGCGTGATGGCGATGTCGCCCGGCTCCGCGACCGCGAGATATTTGGCGAGATAGGCGGCGGTGAGCCATCCCGCGGTCCCGCCGCCGACGATCAGGATACTGCGCTGGGCCATCGCAGCACGGTTTAGCGTGGTGTCGCCCCCGCGAACAGAGTGCGATGTGCCAAGCGCTATCGGCGCGCATCCCCTGGCGGCCTTTCGACCCGGCGGCGCGACGGGGCGGTGGCGCTCCCGCTTGCCGTTTGAGCGCAGGCGCGGCATGGGGATTCGCTCGCGCGGACAATCGAGGCAGGTATGAAGGACAGTCTGGTAACGCTGATCGGTGGCGGCGGCTTTCTCGGCCGCTACGTGGCGCAGGAACTCTTCCGGTCGGGCGCTCGCGTCCGCATTGCCCAACCGCGGCCGCGCGACGCCTGGTTCCTCAAGACACAAGGTGGCCTTGGCCAGACCCAGTTCGCCGCCGCCGAGGTGATCCACGCCGAGTCGATCGCGCGCGCCGTCGACGGAGCGACCCATGTCGTCAATCTCGCCGGCACTTTCGGTGCGAACATGGCCGCAGTGCATGTCGATGGCGCGCGCAACGTCGCTGGTGCCGCCAAGGCGGCCGGCGCGCAGGCACTGGTCCATATCTCGGCGCTCGGCGCGGACCCCGCATCCAATTCGGCCTATGGCCGCAGCAAGGGCGAAGGCGAGGCCGCGGTGCGCGGCGCCTTTCCTAGCGCCACGATCCTGCGTCCCTCGACGCTGTTCGGCCCTGAGGACCAGTTCGTGAACCGCTTCGCCGCGATGATCGGCGCCGGCAAGTTCGTCCCCGTGCTGCGCGCGCAGGCACGCTTCCAGCCCGCCTTCGTCGCAGATGTCGCGCAGGCCGTTGTGGCCGCGCTCGCCGACCCGGCGCAGCATGGCGGCAAGGCCTATGATCTCGGCGGTCCCGACGTGGTGACGATGGGTGAACTCCAGCGCTGGATCGCGCAGACGATCGGTCGCGACACGCAATTCATCGAGCTTCCCGACGCGATCGGCGGGCTGATCGCCGCGCTGCCGGGCACGCCGATCACTGCCGACCAGTGGCGCATGCTCCAGCACGACAATGTCGTGCCCGAAGGCGCGCCGGGCTTCGCGGCGCTTGGCATTACCCCGACGCCGCTTGCCGCGGTAGTGCCTGCCTGGCTGGTGCGCTTTCGCCGCCACGGCCGGTTCAGCCGCTTCGGCAAGGCCGCCTAACCCATCTTCCCATCGCCCGCGCCTGCGCGGGCAGAGCAAGGACGCGTGCATGTCCGAATTTCTCGTCGCGATCCTGCTGGGCATCGTCGAGGGTGTAACCGAGTTCCTGCCCGTCTCGTCGACCGGGCATCTGATCCTCGCCAGCGAGCTGATGGGCTATGACGCCGCGCAATGGGCGGTGTTCAACATCGCGATCCAGCCCGGCGCGATCCTGGCAATCGTCGCGCTCTACTGGCGAACCTTTCTCGCGGTGTTCAAGGGGCTGCTGCGCTGGGAGGCGGCGTCGGTCGCGTTCGTGCGCAATCTGCTGCTCGCCTTCTTCCCCGCAGTGGTCCTCGGGCTCGCCTTTGGCGACCAGATCGACGCGCTGCTCGAAAATGCCGTCGTGGTCGCCTGGGCGCTGATTGCCGGCGGCATCGCGATCCTGGTGATCGAGCGGCTGGCACGCACCGAGAACGTGCTCGGCATTTCGGGCGTATCGACCGCACAGTCGATCAAGATCGGGCTGGTCCAGTGCATTGCGATGATCCCGGGGGTAAGCCGGTCGGGCGCTACGATCATGGGCGCGATGGCGCTGGGCATCGATCGCCGCACCGCCGCCGATTTCAGCTTCTTCCTGGCTTTGCCGACCCTGACCGGCGCGACCGTGCTCCAGCTCTACAAGCATCGCGACGTTATCACAGGCAGCGGCATCGAACTCATCGCAATCGGGTTCGTCGTGAGCTTCGTCGTTGCGCTCGCGGTGGTGAAGGCCTTTCTCGCCGTCGTCACCCGCCATGGTTTTGCGCCCTTTGCGTGGTACCGTATCGTTGCCGGTGCAGCAGCGCTTACTTGGCTATACACGCGATAGGTCCGGCTCGGAACTATTATCGATTGAATCATTCGGCAATGTCGAACATTGCGAGTGTTGAATCTGCAATAAGGTAAGCATCACTGCCTTTTATTCGCGAGGCCCTTATGGCAGGGGGTCCGTATGGCTGAAGATGCAATGCTGAAGTTCGTCGGGCGCGGGCAGGTCTATCCGGCAAAGCGCGAAGCGGAACTGCGCGCGGAGGATTTCCGCGAAATCGCGGAGCGCTATGCCGTTCCCGATGCCGAGGCGCAGGCTGGCCGCTGCTCGCAATGCGGCGTGCCCTATTGCTCGGTGCACTGCCCGCTGCACAACCATATCCCCGACTGGCTGCGGCTGACCGCCGAGGGGCGGCTGCGCGAGGCCTATGAACTGTCGAACAGCACCTCCACCATGCCCGAGATCTGCGGCCGCATCTGCCCGCAGGACCGGCTGTGCGAAGGCAATTGCGTGATCGAATTCTCGGGTCACGGCGCCGTGACGATCGGTTCGGTCGAGAAGTTCATCACCGACACTGCTTGGGAAGAGGGCTGGGTCGAGCCGGTGCGCGTCGGCCCGGCGCGCGGCCAGTCGGCCGGGATCATCGGTGCCGGCCCCGCCGGCCTCGCCGCCGCCGAATATCTGCGCGAGATGGGCTATGACGTCGCGGTCTACGATCGGCACGATCGCGCCGGCGGATTGCTGACCTATGGCATCCCGGGCTTCAAGCTCGAAAAGTCGGTGGTGATGCGTCGCGTCGCCCGGCTCGAGGAAGCCGGCATCGCGTTCCATCTCGGCTTCGAAGTCGGCCGCGACGCCAGCCTCGACGATCTGCGCCGCCGCCATGATACGATCCTGATTGCCACCGGCGTCTACAAGACGCGCGCTATCAAGGCCCCCGGGGTCGGTGCCGAAGGCGTGGTCGAGGCGCTCGACTATCTCACCGCGTCGAACCGCAAGAGCTTCGGCGACGCGGTTCCTGCCTTCGACGATGGCAGCCTCGATGCCGCGGGCAAGCATGTAGTGGTGATCGGCGGCGGCGACACCGCGATGGACTGCGTGCGCACGGCGATCCGCCAGGGCGCGGAGTCGGTGAAGTGCCTCTATCGCCGCGATCGCGCCAACATGCCGGGCTCGCAGCGCGAGGTCGCCAACGCCGAAGAGGAAGGCGTGGAGTTCGTCTGGCTATCTGCCCCCGAGGCGTTCGATGGCGGTGACCGCGTCGAAGGCGTGCGTGCCGCGCGGATGCGGCTCGGCGCGCCCGACGCCAGCGGCCGTCGCGCGCCCGAGCTCGATCCGGGCAGCGAATTCCGCCTGCCCGCCGATCTGGTGATCAAGGCGCTGGGCTTCGAGGCCGAGGATCTGCCGCGCCTGTTTGGCGCGCCCGAACTCGGCGTTACGCGCTGGGGCACGGTGCGCACCGACGGCAAGACGATGATGACCAGCCTCGATGGCGTGTTCGCCGCGGGCGATATCGTCCGTGGCGCCAGCCTGGTGGTCTGGGGCATCCGCGACGGTCGCGACGTGTCGGCGCACATGCACGCCTGGATGCGCGCACATGCCAAGGCTTCGGTCGCGGCATGAACATTGTCCGCCCGTTCCTGGCTGCGGCGCTGCTGCTCGGCGCTGCGCCGGCCTTTGCCCAATCCGGCGTCACGCCCACCGCCACGCCTGCCCGTGGTGCCGCGCAACTCGTCGCGCTGCTCGCCAGCGACGAGACGATCACGCGGCTTGCCGGGCGCATGTTTGACGCCAATCTCTCCAAGACCGAGCTTCTGCCGGCCGAGACACGCACGCTGTTCGCGCGCGATCCCGCGCTCAAACAGCATGTCGCCGGGCGGACGCGCAGCGCGCTGACGCTCATCGTCGGACGCGAGCTGCCGTCGCTGCGCACCCAGTTGAGTGCGCTGTTCGCCGAAGGCATGACCGCGCAGGAGATCGCAGAGACGCTGACCTTCTTCAACACGCCGACCGGGCAGAAAATGGTCGCGCAAATCTATCGCGGCGTCGGTGAGTCGGGCGCGCTCGACGAGCGCCAGGCCGAGAAGGCGGCGATGCAGGCGCTGATGTCCAGCCTCGCGCCCGAAGATTATGGCGTGATGCTCAGCTTTGGCGGCACCAGCGCCGCGCAGAAGCTCCAGGCGCTCGATCCGCGCATTCGCGCGATCAGCCGCGCCTGGGGGCAGGATGTGATCGCGCGCAACGAGGCACGGCTGGTCCACACGGTGCGGCAAGCGGTGGCCGAATATCCGGGGAAAAAGCCGTGAAGCCGTTCGTCCGCCATTTGCTCGCGGCGCTCCTGCTCGCCGGCGCCATGCCCGCGTGCGCGCAAACCGCGGCGCCAGCGCCTGCCGCTGCAGATCCCGCGCGCCTGGCGGCTGCACAGGCGGTCGTCGGCAAGCTTATGCCCGCCGGTATCTACAAACGGCTGATGGGCGCGACCTTCGACCAGCTCATGGACAC
Organism: Sphingomonas sp. MMS12-HWE2-04; assembly: GCF_044881185.1. Lineage (GTDB taxonomy): Bacteria > Pseudomonadota > Alphaproteobacteria > Sphingomonadales > Sphingomonadaceae > Sphingomonas. Next base: position 3,820,989 of record NZ_CP173254.1, read on the forward strand.
GATGACCGATTCAATGGGGGCGATGCCGGCCGACGAGCTCGTGCGCCTGACCGGAATCAGCAAGGCGGATGCCGAGGCGCTGGGCGACGCGACGATAGGCGAAGTCATGGACATCTATGATCCGCATTGGAGCCAGCGGCTCAAGCTCGGCACGCGGGCGATGGGCGACGCGATGTCCGGCGTGATGTCAGAAATGGAGCCCGTGCTCCGCGATGCGCTCGCGCGTGCCTATGCGCGTGAGTTCAGTGCCGCCGAGCTTGCCGAAATGAGCCGCTTCTTCGCAACGCCGGCCGGCAACCACTATGCCGATCAGTCGCTCGCGCTGGCCATGGATCCCGAGATGGTCAAGGCGATGACTGGCCTCATGCCGAAGATGATCGATCACATGCCCGACATGGTTGCAAAGGCCGAGGCCGCGACCAAGGAATTGCCCAAGCCGCGCACGAACAAGGATCTCACCCCAGCGGAGCGCAAGAAGCTCGCCGGTCTGCTCGGCCTCGACGCCAAGACGCTCGAGCGCGATCCCGCCCCGGCGGGCGAACCCGAGCAGGAGGGCACGCAGTGAGCGGCCCGTTCGCACTGGCGCTGCTCGCGCTGTTCCCTGCCCAGGAATCGCCCAACCATGCGACCCGCGTCGAGCGCCTCATCGCAGCGCTCCCGCCTGCACAGGCCGAGGCGCAGCAGCCGGATGCCTTCGCCGTCGCGCGCGAAAAGGCGCTCGCCACCGCAAATCCCGGCAAACAGGCGGCGATCCGCGGCGTGATGGCGGCGCAGGCTGCGTGCACCGACCGCGCGAGCGAGGCGGCTTCGGTCAGTTCGCTGCGCAGCGTCGCGCAGTCGCTCACCGACGCCGATCTCGACAAGCTCACCGAGTTCTATTCGGGCGCAGACTATAAGGCGCTGGTTGCCGCGGGCGACAAGGCGGACATGGCGCCGTTCCTGGCAAAATATCCGCTCGAGCGCTTCATGCAGGCGACCCAGAAGGTGCTGATGCAGGAAATGCCCGAAAAGCTGATGCCGGCGCTCGACGCGTGCCAGGCGAGGGCCGACGCCGATCTGGCCAAGGCAGGCGTGAGGAGCGAATGATGCTAGGTGCTGCCTTCCTGCTGCTGGTTGCCACTGCTCCGGCCGCTGCGGGCCAGACCGCGCCGACGGCCGCGGCAACTGCGCCGGACCCCGCCCGGCTCGCCGCTGCGCAAGCCGTGATCGCGCGGCTGATGCCCGCCGATCGGCGCGACGCGATGGTCGATCAGATGATCCGGCCGATGATCGAGAACATGCGCAGCTCGATGCTCGAGTCGCCGATGTTCAAGGAGATCGCCGCAGATCCGAAGGTGTCGGGGACGTTCGACAAGTTCATCAACGGCCAGCTCGATCGCACGGTCGCGCTGACCAAGGAATTGATGCCGGCGATGCTCGATGCGATGGCGCGCGCTTATGCGCGGCGCTTCACGCTCGACCAGTTGGCCGCGATCGGCGCCTTTTACGATACCCCGGCGGGCCGCGCTTATGCCGAGCTGGCACCGACGATCATGGCCGATCCCGATGTGCTCGCGGCGCAGCGGGCGATGATGACCAGGGCGATGGCCGACGCGCAGCAACGCATCGCTGCGATGGTGGCGGAGCTCGCCGACGAAAAGCAGGAAAAGAAGTGATGACCGATCGCCTGGCCGCCGAGCGCGAACGCCTTGCCCGCGAGGGCATGTACCGTCCCGAATTCGAAGGCGATGCCTGTGGCGTGGGCATGGTCGCTGCCACCGATGGTCAGGCCTCGCGCCGCGTCGTTCAGTCGGCGATCGATGCGCTCAAGGCGGTGTGGCACCGCGGAGCGGTCGATGCCGATGGCAAGACGGGCGACGGCGCGGGCATCCATGTCGACCTTCCGGTGCGCTTCTTCGACGACGCCATCGCCGCCGGCGGCCACCGCGTACTGCCCAACCGCCTGGCGGTGGGCATGATCTTCCTGCCGCGCACCGATCTCGGGGCGCAGGAAACCTGTCGTACCATCGTCGAATCCGAGATCATCGAAGCCGGCTACACCATCTATGGCTGGCGCCAGGTGCCGGTCGACGTCTCGGTGATCGGGATGAAGGCGCAGATGACGCGCCCCGAGATCGAGCAGATCATGATCGCCGGTCCGCTTCCGGACTCCGTCGATGCGGCCGAGTTCGAGAAGAACCTCTATCTCGTCCGCCGCCGGATCGAGCGCAAGGTGATCGCCGCGCAGATCAGCGGTTTCTACATCTGCTCGCTGTCGACGCGCTCGATCGTCTACAAGGGGCTGTTCCTCGCGGAATCGCTCGGCGAATTCTATCCCGATCTCAAGGACGAGCGCTTCACCAGCCGCGTCGCGATCTTCCACCAGCGCTATTCGACCAACACCTTCCCGCAATGGTGGCTGGCGCAGCCGTTCCGCTGCCTCGCGCACAATGGCGAGATCAACACGATCCGCGGCAACAAGAACTGGATGCTCAGCCACGAGATCAAGATGGCAAGCCTCGCATTCGGCGAGCAAAGCGAGGATATCAAGCCGGTCATCCCGGCCGGCGCCTCCGATACCGCAGCGCTCGACGCAGTCTTCGAGGCAATCGCCCGCTCCGGCCGCGACGCGCCGACCGCCAAGCTGATGCTCGTCCCCGAGGCGATGGGCGAGGACACGCCCGAATCGCATCTGTCGATGTACAAATATCTGGCGAGCGTGATGGAGCCGTGGGACGGCCCGGCTGCGCTGGCGATGACCGATGGCCGCTGGGCCGTCGCCGGCGTAGACCGCAACGCGCTGCGCCCGCTGCGCTACACACAGACCTCCGATGGCCTGCTGATCGTCGGCTCGGAAACCGGTATGGTCCACATTTCCGAATCGACTGTCGTCGCGAAGGGCCGGATGGGTCCCGGCGAGATGATCGCCGTGGACCTGCAGGAAGGCCGGCTGTTCGGTGATCGCGAGATCAAGGACCGCATCGCTGCCGAGGCGGACTATGCCGCGATGATCGGGGAATTCCTCACCGTCGACGATCTGCCCGAGCCCGAGGCCGCGCTGGCCTATTACGACCGGTCCGATCTCACCCGCCGCCAGGTCGCAGCCGGGCAGACGCTCGAGGACATGGAGCTGATCCTCGCGCCGATGGTCGAGACCGCCAAGGAAGCGATCGGATCGATGGGCGACGATACCCCGCTCGCGGTGATCTCGGACAAGCCGCGGCTGATCAGCCAGTTCTTCCGGCAGAATTTCTCGCAGGTCACCAACCCGCCGATCGACCCGTTGCGCGAACGCCATGTGATGTCGCTCAAAACGCGCTTCGGCAATCTCGCCAACATCCTCGATGTCGAGGGCACGCCCGGCCGCGTGCTCGTGCTCGAAAGCCCGGTGCTCACCAATGCCGATTGGCATCGCCTGCGCGCGCATTTCGGCGCCCAGCATGCCGAGATCGACTGCACCTTCCCCGCCGGCGGCGACCCGGAGGAGCTGCGCGCGGCGATCAAGCGCATCCGCTACGAGGCCGAGCAGGCAGTCCGCGCAGGCTGCACCGAATTGTTCCTCACCGACGAGCATATCGGCCCAAACAAGGTGGCCATCGCCGGCGTGCTCGCCGCCGCCGCGGTCCACACCCATCTCGTCCGCCGCGGGCTGCGCAGCTATGCCAGCGTCAACGTCCGCACCGCCGAATGCCTCGACACCCATTATTATGCGGTGCTGATCGGCGTCGGCGCGACCACGGTGAACGCGTATCTCGCCGAAGCCTCGATCGCCGATCGCCATGCCCGCGGGCTGTTCGGCGACATCGCGCTCGCCGAATGCCTCAAGCGGCATCGCAAGGCGATCGACGAAGGCCTGCTCAAGATCCTGTCCAAGATGGGGATCGCCGTGATCTCGTCGTATCGCGGCGGCTATAATTTCGAAGCGGTCGGTTTAAGCCGTGCGCTGGTCAACGATCTGTTTCCCGGCATGCCTGCGAAGATCTCGGGCGAGGGCTATGCCTCGCTCCATCTCTCGGCGCGTCTCCGTCACGAAGCCGCCTATGACCGCGAAGTCGCCGCGCTGCCGATCGGCGGTTTCTACCGCCAACGCCATGGCGGCGAGACCCATGCCTTTTCGGCGCAGCTGATGCACCTGCTGCAGACCGCGGTGTCGACCGACAGCTATTCGTCTTACCTCGCCTTTTCGCGCGGCGTCCGCGATCTGCCGCCGGTCTATCTGCGCGACCTGCTCGAGTTCAACTTCCCTGCCGAGGCGATCGCGATCGACCAGGTCGAGGCGATCACCGAAATCCGCAAGCGCTTCATCACGCCCGGCATGTCGCTGGGCGCGCTCTCGCCCGAGGCGCATGAGACGCTGGCGATCGCGATGAACCGGATCGGCGCCAAGGCAGTGTCGGGCGAGGGCGGCGAGGACAAGATCCGCTACAAGCCCTATGAAAATGGCGACAACGCCAATTCGGTGATCAAGCAGGTCGCCTCGGGCCGGTTCGGCGTGACGGCGGAATATCTCAACGCCTGCGACGAGATCGAGATCAAGGTCGCGCAGGGTGCCAAGCCCGGCGAGGGCGGGCAGCTGCCTGGCTTCAAGGTGACCGAGTTCATCGCGAAGCTCAGGCATGCGACGCCTGGGGTGACGCTCATCAGCCCGCCGCCGCACCATGACATCTATTCGATCGAGGATCTGGCGCAGCTCATCTACGACCTGAAGATGATCAATCCGCGCGCGCGCGTTTGCGTGAAACTGGTCTCTTCGGCCGGCATCGGCACGGTCGCAGCGGGTGTCGCAAAAGCGCATGCCGACGTCATCCTCGTCGCCGGCCATGTCGGCGGCACCGGTGCCTCGCCGGTCACTTCGGTCAAATATGCCGGCACGCCCTGGGAAATGGGGCTGAGCGAAGTCAACCAGACGCTGACGCTCAATGGCCTGCGCGGCCGGGTCAAGCTGCGCACCGATGGCGGGCTCAAGACCGGGCGCGACATCGTGATCGCCGCGATCCTCGGCGCGGAGGAATTCGGCATCGGTACGCTCAGCCTCGTCGCGATGGGCTGCATCATGGTCCGCCAGTGCCATTCGAACACCTGCCCGGTCGGCGTCTGCACCCAGGACGAGCGCCTGCGCGCCAAGTTCGTCGGCACGCCCGAAAAGGTCATCAACCTGATGACCTTCATCGCCGAGGAAGTCCGCGAGATCCTGGCGAAGCTCGGTTTCAAGAGCCTCGACGAAGTGATCGGCCGCACCGAGCTGCTCCGCCAGGTCAGCCGCGGCGCCGAGCATCTCGATGATCTCGATTTGAATCCGGTGCTCGCCAAGGTCGATGCCGACGACTCCGAGCGTCGCTTCAGCCTGTCGACCTTCCGCAACGAAGTACCCGACAGCCTCGACGCGCAGATGATCAAGGACGCCGCGCCCGTCTTCGCACGCGGCGAGAAGATGCAGCTGACCTATAGCGTGCGGAACACGCACCGCGCGGTCGGCACGCGCTTGTCTTCCGAGGTGACCAACACCTTCGGCATGGCCATGCTGAACGACGGCCATGTCCATGTCCGCCTGCGCGGTTCGGCCGGGCAATCGCTGGGTGCTTTCCTGTGCAAGGGCATCACGCTGGAAGTGTTCGGCGACGCCAACGACTATGTCGGCAAGGGCCTGTCGGGCGGCGTGATCGTCGTGCGACCGATGGTCAGCTCGCCAATCGAATCGTGGAACAACACGATCATCGGCAACACCGTGCTCTACGGCGCGACGTCGGGCCGGCTGTTCGCCGCTGGCCAGGCGGGCGAGCGCTTCGCGGTGCGCAATTCCGGCGCCGAAGTCGTCGTCGAAGGGTGCGGCGCGAATGGCTGCGAGTACATGACCGGCGGCACCGCGGTGGTCCTCGGCAAGGTCGGCATGAACTTCGGCGCCGGCATGACGGGCGGCATGGCGTTCGTCTATGACGCGGAAGACAATTTCGCCCGCCGCGCAAACCCCGAGAACATCACCTGGCAGCGCATCGCCTCGGCGCATTGGGAGGCCAGGCTGCGCGGCCTGGTCGAGGCACATGCCAAGGCGACGGACAGCAAATGGTCGCACGGTATCCTCGAGGATTGGGAGCGTGCGATCGGCAAGTTCTGGCAGGTCGTGCCGCGCGAGATGTTGACGCGGCTGGCGCATCCGCTTGATGATAGCGTGGAGCTCGTCGCGGCGGAGTAAGCCTTTGGAACCGGATATCGCCAAGCGCCGAAAGGCACTTGCGGCCGATCGCTTTGCTGCGGTGATGGTGGTCGGTTTCGTCGCGATGATATGCTGGTCCGCTTGGGCGTTTTCGCCGCGATCCGGCAGGACGGTTACTGGTATGGACGCGACGATCCGTTGGATCGGGCCAGGCAATAGTCGCAGCGCCAATAGCCGAGGTGCGCCGCAGACGGTCCTTGAGATCGAGACCGCAAGTGGCGAACGGTTCAGCGCCAGCAGCGACGCACGCCTGGTCTCGAACTGTCGGGTGGGTGGAAGAATTCACCTGGAGCTGCGTCGGGATAATCTCGGTTTGCAAGACTATGGCTTGGCACCCATGCCGTGTGACTCGTCGCAAACTCGTTCAGCCAGCGCTAAGCGATTGTGATATAAGGCGCGGCCAGATCCTGTCGACTCGGGAGAATGTCATGCGCCTCGTCTCTACTGCCGCCCTCCTCTGCGTCGTCAGCGCGGCGCCCGCGCTGGCCCAGTCGCGCGATCAGGCCGAGGCCGCGACGCGCGCGCTGCAGAACCCGATGGTGCAGGAAGGGCTGGCCGGCGTGGTCAGCCAGATCGCCGGGATCGTGCTCGACACCAAGGTCGGCCCGCTGGCCCGTTATGCCGATCCCGACGAGGATATTCGCGCCACCGATACGCTGCGCGACATCGAGCGCCGCCGCGATCCCGGCTTCGAGCGCCGCCTTCATGACGATACCCGCCGTGCCGTCGCGGTTACCGGTGCCGCTGCCCAGGATGCGCTTGCGATGAGCGCCTCGCTCGAAGACACCGCCGCCCGCCTTCGCGCCGCGCTCGCGCCGCTGCGCCAGGCGGTAGAAGGCTATGGCGACAAATAACGGCTGACGTGCCCAAGCGCTTTACGCGAGCGCGCAGCCAGGCCTAAAGCCATGGGGATGTGGCAGCTCCTCCAATTTCCGCTATGTCCGTTCTCGCGCAAGGTCCGGCTGCTGCTCGGCGAAAAAGGCATCGGCTATGAGCCGGTCCGCAAGTCGCCCTGGGCGCGGCGCGACGAATTCCTTGATCTGAACCCCACCGGCCAGGTCCCGGTGATGGTCGATACCGAGCGCGGCGTGACGCTGATCGACTCGACCGTGATCTGCGAGTTCTTCGAGGAAACCGTCGCCAAGAATGCGATGATCAACGGCACCGCGACCGACCGCGCCGAGATCCGCCGCTTGGTCGTCTGGTTCGATCACCATTTCTATCACGACATCACGGCGCCCTTGCTCCACGAGCGGATGATCAAGCGCATCGTCCACAAGATGGCGCCCGACGCCAAGGCGCTGCGCGAGGCAATGAAGGCGGCGGTTGCCCATCTCGATTATATTGATTTCCTGCTCGATCACCGCACCTGGCTCGCCGGGCCGACGATGAGCCTGGCCGATCTCGCCGCCGCGGCGCAGATCTCGATCGCCGACTATCTCGGTGGGATCGACTGGAAGAGCCACGAACAGGCCAAGGGCTGGTATATCCGCATGAAGAGCCGGCCGAGCTTCCGGCCTTTGCTGTCCGAACGGATGGAGGGAATCGCCCCGCCGAGCGATTACGAGAAGCTGGATCTTTAATATCCCGTCTGGAGGATAGGGGACCCATCCCCGCACAGGACGGTTAGTCCCGTATGCTCGAACATGTTCCCCACTGGCTCGGCAATGCGCTCAAGGGCGTGCGCGCGGGCCCTGAAAAGCTTGCCATCGCCCAGCCTGCGCTCGGCAGCTTCGAATCGCTGCACCTCGCCAGCCCGGCCTTCGCCAATGGCGCGCGCCTTCCCGAGCGTTTCACCGCCGATGGCGAGGGGGTGTCGCCGCCATTGTTCTGGACTGGCGTTCCCGAAGGCACCGAGCGTCTCGTGCTGATCGTCGAGGATTCTGACGCTCCCACCCCGCAGCCGCTGGTCCATGCGCTGGTCTGGAACCTTCCCGGCCAGGGAGGCGAACTGCGCGAAGGTGCGATCCGCAGGGACGGGGCAGGGGGTCTCGACGGCAGCGATGTCGGCCGCAATTCGTTCCTTGGCGAAGGCTGGCTTCCGCCCGATCCGCCGACCGGGCACGGCGAACATCATTACGCCTTTCAGCTTTTCGCGGTCGGTCCTGGCCCCGATGTCGGCGGCAGCCCCGGACGCAGTGTCGCGCTGAAGGCGATCGAGGGGCGCATCCTTGCTGCGGGCCTCCTCACCGGCACCTATTCGCGTGGCGAAGAGGCGCCGGTCGGTCCGGTAGGCGCGCCGGCCACGGCTTGACCGGCGCGCCTGCGAGCTGCTCCAGCAAGCCGCGGCCTATCGGATTTGGTTGAGCACGTATGGAAGGACGTTGTGAGCCATCCCAAGCGTACCTGCCGAGCCGGCGTTACTCAGGCTTTTTGGTCACGAAGCTCACGATTCCCGTCGCCTTGCTGTCCTCGACGGCGACCTGGATGCTCAGCGAGCGGCCGGTCTTCTCGTCGGTGGCGGCGAACATGCTCATCTCGCCGGTCTCCATGTTCATCGTGCCCTTCAATCCCGCCGCCTCGGCGAGCGGCTTGTAGAAAGCGATGATCTTGGCGGGCGCGTCCTTGGTCTCGAACGATCCCATCACGCTCTTCTCGCCATTCTGGTCGGTGGTCGCGGTGGTGAGGATCGTCGCGCCGGGATAGGCCGGCGCGAGCCCGGCCAGCCCGTCGGGCCAGCGCCCGCCATTTTCCAGCCGTGACGTCGTTCCGTCGGGGTTGGTCGTGGTGATCACCGCGGTCTCGCCGGCCTTGCTCGTCTCGACCTTGACGTCGGTGCCGTCGTCGCCCTTGAGGTGATGTTCGGTCTTGCTGCCGCAGCCGGCAAGCGCAAGCGCCGCCACAAACACGATACCGCGCATTCGGTTCTCCTGAAGTGCCCCATGGCGGCGGGCGCCGCGCGGCAGGGTGATCCCCGCGGCGGGCGCCGGGGTCAACCGCGGCGTCGCGCGCCTGCGACGAAGCGAAGCCTTTGGGCGACGGCGGACGTCGAGAACAGATGCAAAACATCCGCCTTGACTCTGCACCTCTGTGGAACAGAATAGGAACGAATCCCGTCCCCGAGTTGCTTGGAGTCCATGGCCGATCCCGCCCTTCTCGAATCGCTGCGCGCCCAATTGCGCGCGCTCGAACCCAGTGGGTTCAAGCGGCGGCCGGCGCTGCCGTTCGGCATTGCCGCCGTCAATTCGCGGCTGAGCGACGGCGGGCTGCGGCTCGATGCGCTCCACGAAATCGCCGGCGGCTCGGCGGATATGGCCGATGATTGCGCCGCCACCTTGTTCCTGGCGGGGATCGCCGCGCGCGCCTGGGGGCCGGTGCTGTGGGTGGTGCGCCGGCGCGATCTGTTCGCGCCCGGCCTGTCGCAATCGGGGCTCGATCCCCAAAGGCTGATCTATGCCGAGGCGGGCGACGACGCCGAATTGCTCGCGATCATGGAAGAGGGGCTGCGCCATCGGGGCCTCGGCGCCGTGATCGGCGAGGCGCGGCGTGCCGACATGGCCGCGACGCGCCGGATCCAGCTGGCCGCCGAGGGCGGGCGCACGATCGCGCTGCTAATGCGCCGCCATGCCCGCGAGGGCGCGGACCCGCTGCGCCCGCCCTCGGCGGCGGTAACGCGCTGGCGGATCGGCTGCGCCCCGTCGGCGCCGCTGCCGGTGGCAGGGGTGGGGCGGCCGCGCTGGCGCGTCGAGCTGGCCCGGCAAAAGGGGGAGAATCGTTCAACCAGATATTGGAGGCCTGCGATGCAACGGGTCGCTGCGCTCTACCTGCCGCACTGGCCGATCGAAAGGCTGTGGCGCGCGGGGCGGCGCACCACCAGGCCGCCTGAGCCGCGCCCGGCGGCCTCGCTCGCGCCGCTGCGCCAGGCCGTCGCCGGGGAACAGCAACATGCCTGTTCGGTCCCGCGCGGCGGGGGCTGGCGGCCCGGCGCGCGCTGGGCCCGCGAGGACCAGCCCGGCCAGGTCGCGCTGCCCCCGGTGACGCGGGCGCGGGCACGGCACGAGGTCGGGCGCAAGGACGAAGCGGCGACGAACCCGTTCCGGGCGATGCCGCCGGATGAGGGGGGACATTCCCAATTCCTCGACGAGCGCGCTCGGGAAGCGGAGCCGCCAGAGGCGATGGCTGGGCAAGGCTCCCCCGCCGGCAAAGTCGGGGCGCCGCCGCTCGTCACCGCCGTGCACATCGGCAGCCGTGTCGAGATCGCCGCGGCCTGCCCTGCGGCGCTTGCGCTCGGGCTGCGTCCGGGCATGGCGATCACTCAGGCGCGGGCGCAGCTGCCCGGGCTCGACATCCGTCCCGCCGATCCCGAGGGCGATCGCGCCTCGCTGCGCAGCCTCGCCATCCTCGCGGCGCGGCGCTGGTCGCCTATCGTCGCGCTTTCGGGCGAGGACGGGCTGTTCCTCGACCTGACCGGCACTGCCCATCTGTTCGGCGGCGAGGAAAGCATGGCGTGGCATATCGTCCGCCTGCTCGCGCGCGCGGGCTTCACCGCGCAGGTCGCGATCGCCGACACGCCGGGGGCCGCCTGGGCATTGGCGCGCCTTGCCCGCACCCGCGTGACCCCCTGTCCGCGCGGCGATCAGGCGCGCGCGCTCGCCGATCTGCCCCCCTCGGCGCTGCGCATCGACGATGCCGCGAGCGAGCTTCTCAAGCGGCTCGGCATCGATCGCATCGGCCAGCTCGCCGCCCTGCCGCGCGCCCCATTGGTCCGCCGCTTCGGCGCCGCCACGGTGCTGCGGCTCGATCAGGCGCTCGGCCGCATCCCCGAACCGCTCGACCCCGTCGTCCCGCCGCACGCCATTGCCGTGCGCCAGCGCTTCGCCGAGCCGATCCTCACCGCCGACGCCATCGAACATTGGTTGGGCGTGCTCGTCCTCAGGCTCGCCGCCGCGCTTGAGGCCGAGGGGCTTGGCGTGCGGGCGCTCGAATGTATCGCCGAGCGGATCGACGGCGTTCCCCAGCGCATCCGCATCGGCCTTGCCCGGCCAAGCCGCGATCCCGCGCATCTGCTCCGCCTGCTCTGCCGCCGGATCGAGGATGTCGAGCCGGGCTATGGCATCGATGCGGTCACCCTACACGTCCGCCGCGCTGGCCCGCTCGGGCCCGAGCCTTTGGTCGAGCGATTGGACGAAGAGGCCGCGCCCGATCTCGCCACTTTGGTCGATACGCTGGCAACGCGGATCGGACTGGCGGCGATGTGGCGGATGCGGCCGGTGGAGAGCGACGTGCCCGAACGTGCAGCGGCGCGCGCGCCCGTGCTCGATCCGCCGATGCGCGCGGCGCAGGCCGGCAAGCGCGACGATATCCGCCAGCTCGCCCGCAGCCCGGCGCTCCATCCCTGGCATCCCCAATGGCCCAAGCCCGCGCGGTTGCTCCGCCGCCCCGAGCGTCTCGATCACGTCATCGCCGAGCTGCCCGACCATGCCCCGCGCCGCTTCACCTGGCGCGGGCTGGCGCACAAGGTCGTCCATGCCGACGGGCCCGAGCGGATCCACGGCGAATGGTGGAAGCGCGATGCCGAGCGATCGAGCGTGCGCGATTATTTCCGCGTCGAGGACGAGGCGGGTCGGCGCTACTGGCTGTTCCGCTCGGGCGACGGCGAGCACGCCGTTACCGGGGATCTCAGCTGGTATCTCCACGGGGTGTTCGGATGAGCCCCACGCCCTCTTATGCCGAGCTCCAGGTGACGACGCATTATTCGTTCCTGCGCGGCGCGGCGTCGCCCGAGGAACTGTTCCGCCAGGCGGCCTTGCTCGGCCTGCCTGCGCTCGGCATCGTCGATCGCAATTCGGTGGGGGGCGTGGTGCGCGCGCTGGTCGCCGCCGAACAGGTCACCGCGCTGGGCATTCCGATCCGGATGATTGCGGGCTGCCGGCTCGATCTGGTCGACGGGACGTCGGTGCTGGTCTGGCCCGAGGATCGGGCTGCCTGGGCGCGGCTCACTCGGCTGCTCACGCTCGGCAAGGCGCGCGCCGATGCCCAGAAAGGCGAGAAGGGCCAATGCTTCCTCCATTGGGAGGATCTTGCCGGAGCCGCGCAGGGGCTGGTCGGCGCGCTGGTGCCCGGTCTCGCGGACACCGGCGATCCGCTCGCCTTGCGCTGGATGGCGGACGTGTTCGCCGAGCGCGGGCATGTCTGCCTCACGCAGCATCGCCGCCCCGGCGACGCGATGCGGCTGCACCAGCTGGACCTTGCCGCGCGCCGCTTCGGCCTCACCGCGCTCGCCACCGGCGACGTCCTCTACGACACGCCCGACCGCCGGATGCTGCAGGACGTGGTAACCGCGATCCGCGAGCGCTGCACGATCGACGCCCTCGGCTTCCGCCGCGAGCGCAGCGCCGATCGGCATCTCAAATCGCCGCAAGAAATGGCGCGGCGCTTCCGCGACTATCCGCAGGCGATCGCGGCGTCGCAAGCGATCGCGGAGCGCTGTACCTTTTCGCTGCGCGACTTGAATCACCAATATCCCGAGGAAGGGGTCATTCACGGCCGCACCGCGCAACAGGCGCTTGCCTCCCTCGCCTGGAACGGGCTCAAGCAGCGCTTCGCCGGCAAGCCTTCCCAGGCGCATCAGGACCTGCTCGTCCATGAACTCGGGCTGGTCGAGCAGATGAACTATGCGCCCTATTTCCTCACGGTAAATTCGATCGTCCAGTTCGCGCTCAGCCAGCACATCCTCTGCCAGGGGCGCGGCAGTGCGGCCAATTCGGTAATCTGCTTCGCGCTGGGCATCACGTCGATCGATCCGATCAAGCACCAGCTCCTGTTCGAGCGCTTCATCTCGACCGAGCGCAAGGAGCCGCCCGATATCGACGTCGATTTCGAACATGAGCGGCGCGAGGAAGTGATCCAGTGGATCTACGACAATTATGGCCATGATCATGCCGCGCTCACGGCGGTGGTCAGCCGCTTCCGCTCGCGCGGTGCGCTGCGGGAAGTCGGCAAGGTGATGGGGCTGCCCGAGGATATGACCGCGGCACTCTCGTCACAGGTCTGGGGCTGGTCGAACGATGTCGACGACAAGCATGCCGATGCTTTGAACCTCGATCGCAGCGACCCGCGGCTGGCGCTGACGCTGCAACTTGCCCGCGAGCTGATCGGCACGCCTCGGCACCTGTCGCAGCACCCTGGCGGTTTCATCCTCACGCGCGACAAGCTGCACGATCTGATCCCGGTCGAGCCGGCGGCGATGGTCGATCGCCGGGTAGTCGAATGGGAAAAGCTCGACATCGAGGAACTCGGCTTCATGAAGGTCGATATCCTCGGCCTGGGCATGCTCGGCTGCATGCGGCGCGCCTTCGATCTGCTCGGCGCGCACAAGCAGACCCACATCACCATGGCATCGCCGATGATGCAGGAAGACGATCCGCTTACCTTTGAGATGATCCGGCAGGCAGACACGCTCGGCGTGTTCCAGATCGAGAGCCGCGCGCAAATGTCGATGCTGCCGCGGATGAAGCCGGTCAATTTCTATGACATCGCCATCCAGGTTGCGATCGTCCGTCCCGGGCCGATCCAGGGCAATATGGTCCATCCCTATCTCAAGCGCCGGCAGAATCCCCATCTCGTCGATTATCCTTCGCCTGCCCTCAAGGAGGTGCTCAAGAAGACGCTCGGCGTGCCGCTGTTCCAGGAGCAGGCGATGCAGGTCGCGATCATCGGCGCCGGCTTCACTGCGAGCGAGGCGGACCGGCTGCGCCGCGCAATGGCGACGTTCAAGTCGAGCGGCGATATCGGCGAATTCGGCCCCAAGCTGATCTCGGGCATGCTCGAACGCGGGATCAGCCAGGATTTTGCCGAGCGGCTGGTCGAGCAGATCCGCGGCTTCAGCAATTATGGCTTCCCCGAAAGCCACGCTGCCAGTTTTGCCAAGATCGCCTACGCCTCGTCGTGGATGAAATGCCATCATCCCGATATATTCTGCGCCGCATTGCTCAATGCGCAGCCAATGGGATTCTATGCCCCTGCGCAATTGGTGCGCGACGCCCGCGGGCATGGCGTCGAGGTTCGGCCGGTGTGCATCAACGACAGCGATTGGGATACGCGGATCGTGCCCGAAGGCCATTCCCGGCCGCGGCATCGGGCGTTTTGCGGAACCGATGCGGATTGGGCGAGCATGCAACCGATCCGGCTGGGCATGCGCATCGTCCAGGGGCTGGCCCAAGCCGATGGCGAAGCAATCCTTGCCGCTCGCACACAAGCATCCTTCGTCTCGATCGAGGATGTCTGGCGCCGCTCGAACGTCAAACCGTCAGCGCTCGAACGGCTGGCGCGCGCCGATGCGTTTCACGCGCTCGGGCTCAACCGGCGGCAGGCATTGTGGGCGATCAAGGGGCTCGGCCAGAAGCCGCTCGACCTGTTCAGCGCCGCCGATGCCCGCGAGAGGCTGACCGTGCCCGAAAGCATCGAACCGGCGGTGGCGCTGGCGCCGCTGACCGAAGGCCGCGAGGTGGTCGAGGATTATCGTGCCACCCAGCTCTCCTTGCGCGCGCATCCGGTCAGCTTCCTGCGCGGCCGGCTCGCGGCGCGGCAGATCACGCGATGTGGCGATCTCGCTACGCTCAAAGACGGCGCGCGTGTCGAAGTCGCCGGGCTGATCCTCGTGCGCCAGCGGCCGGGCAGCGCCAAAGGCGTGGTGTTCGTGACGCTGGAGGACGAAACCGGCATCGCCAATGCCGTGCTCTGGGCCGATCGCTTCGAGGAAAACCGGCGCACGGTGATGTCGGCGACGATGCTGGCGATCCGCGGCAAGGTCCAGAAGGAAGGGATCGTCATCCACCTAGTCGCGGAGGCGATCGCCGATCTCACGCCGTGGCTGCGCGACGTCGGCGAACTCGATTTGCCGCGGATGACGGCGCCGGGCGACGGCGCGACGCATGGCGGCACGATAGATCCGCGCGAACGGATCAAGCTGCCGCGCCAGCGCGCGCTTGAGAGCTGGCCACCGCGCCGCAGCCTTAAAGCTCCCGACCTGATCCCGGTCAAATCGCGCGATTTTCACTGAGGACACCCCATGCAGGCCCCCCGCCCACTTTACATCTTCGCCAAGCCCCCAGAGGAAACGGCCCTAGACGCCGAGCAGCGACAGCGAGAACTCGGCCTAGCCGGTGACTATGGCCGCGAACGATTCCACACGACGATCCTGCCGCTCTGTGATGCCCGCGAAGCGCCGGCAGGCCTCATCTCCGTTCTGGAAACCGCCTTCGCCGCGATGCTTTTCGAGCCGTGCGCGATCCTGTTCGACCGTCTCCATCGCAATGCGCTGCGCGGCGGTCGGGAGCTTCGCGATTTACGCGAACTGCAACGCAAACTGGTGAAGCGCCTGACCGCGATGGGCCTGCATCTGCCGCCCTATCGCTTCCGTCCGCACATGACGCTCGCTTATGGTACGGCGCCCGAACGAACCCTTCCGATCGCACCGATCGGCTGGCATGTGCGCGAGCTGCAGCTCGTCAAGAGTATCCACGGCAAAGGCCGCCATGAAACGCTCGCGCGCTTCGAACTGGTCCTGCGCCAGGGATCGTTCTGCTTCTGAGGGATATACGACCTCGAGGGTGCTTCCGCGGCCGCGCGGCGATGCTAGTCTTGGCGGGAGGAGACCCCGAATGATCCTGCGCACTTCGCTCTTTGCCGTCTCGCTGCTGCTCGCCCCGCCGCTCTTCGCCCAGAATATGCCTGCGGCGGTCGCTCGGCTCGACCATGTCGCGATCTGGGTGGTCGACCAGCGGAAGAGCATCGACTTCTATCGCGCAATGTTCGGCCTGCACGAGATTCCCGCCCCGTTCCCAGCGGGCGGCCCACGCTGGATGCAGCTGGCCAATGGCGTCGAGCTGCACATCCAGCCCGGGCGCGACGCGGCGGTTATGCAGCCACGCCGCGTGCACATGGCGATCGCGGTCGCCAGCCTCGATCCGATCCTCGCGCAGCTCAAGGCACGCGGCCAGGGCTGGAGCGACATCGCCGGCACGCCGGGCGCGATCCAGACCATGCGCACCGACGGGATCCGCCAGATCTTCCTCCAGGATCCCGACGGATACTGGATCGAAGTCAACGACGCGCTGAAGAAGCGCTAGGCTCGGGCGCCTCAGCCCCCGACGGTCTGCTCGATCACCCCGAAGATCGGGTGGTGCTTGTCGTCCTCGGCCCAGATGCGCACGGTATCGCCGGTCTTGAGGAAGGGCGTGACTGCCGCGCCGCCGCGGATCGTCTCGATGGTGCGCAGCTCGGCGAGGCACGAATAGCCCACCCCGCCCTCGGCGATCGGCTTGCCTGGGCCGCCGTCGCTATCGCGGTTCGAAACCGTGCCCGATCCGATGATCGTCCCCGCGCCGAGCCTGCGGCTCTTGGCGGCGTGCGCGATCAGCGTGCCGAAGTCGAAGGTCATGTCCTCGCCCGCCTCGGCGCGGCCGAAGGGCTGGCCGTTGAGATCGACCATCAGCTTGCGGTGCAGCTTGCCGTCCCGCCACCAGTCGCCCAGCGCGTCGGGCGTGACGAATACTGGCGAGAAGGCACTGGCCGGCTTGGACTGGAAGAAGCCGAAGCCCTTGGCAAGCTCGCCGGGGATCAGGTTGCGCAGCGACACGTCGTTGGTGAGGCCGACCAGCCTGACCGCCGCCAGCGCTTCGTCGCGGCTCGCGCCCAGCGCCACGTCGCCGGTCACTACCACCACTTCGCCCTCGAGATCGCAGCCCCAGGCCTCGTCCGCTAGTGGGATCGGATCGCGCGGGCCCAGAAAGCCGTCCGAGCCGCCCTGATACATCAGCGGATCGTGCCAGAAGCTGTCGGGCATCTCGGCACCGCGCGCCTGCCGCACCAGCGCGACATGGTTCACATAGGCCGAGCCGTCGGCCCATTGGAATGCGCGCGGCAGCGGCGATGCCGCCTGTCGCTCGTGGAACCGCATCATCGGGATCGCTTCGTGGTCGAGATCGATGGCTAGGTTGCGCAGGTCAGCCTCGACCGCCTCCCAATTGTCGAGCGCCGCCTGCAGCGTCGGCGCGATCGCGCTGGCATCGGCATACCAGGCGAGGTCGTTCGAAACGACGACGAGCTTGCCGTCCCGTCCGTGCTTCAGGCTGGCCAGTTTCATACGCGCTCTCCTGCTATCGTTTTTCGGGGGTCTCGTGCACTACGGGCGGGTGCAGCATATTGATCCCGGCATGCACCCGCGCCTCGATCTCGGCGCGCGGCAGGCCCGGCGGCAGCGGCGCGCCGAAGCGGAAGGTGATCTCGCCCGGCCGCTTGGCGCCCCGCTTGGGCCAGACATGCCCGGCGCGCACCGCCACGGGCACCACCGGCAGGTTGAGCATCCGATAGAGCCCCGCCATCCCGGCGCGGAGCGGCGGCGCCTCGCCGGGAGCCACGCGCGTGCCCTCGGGGAAGATCAGCACCGACCGCCCGCCGTCCAGCGCCGCGCGCGCGTCCTTCATCATCCGGCGCAGCGCCGCGGCGTTGGCCTCGCGGTCGACGACGATCACGCCATAGCGCCGCGCGGTCCAGCCCCATAAGGGGATGCTCGCCAGCTCGCGCTTCATCACCGTCGCCGGCGAATCGAGCATCCCGGTGAGCTCGATCGCCTCATAGAGCGATTCGTGCTTGGCGGCGAAGATCACCGGCCCGTCCGGGATCTCGCCCTCGAGCCGCAGGCGGATGCCCAGCACCGTGCGCGCCAGCCCGCGGTGCAGCGCGATCCAGCGCAGGACATAGCGCCGCAGCACCGACGGACCGAACAGCGCCGCCACCGGCGCCAGCAGCACCAGCGGGATCGAAATCGCCCAGAACAACAGCGAGAAGATCGCCGTGCGCACCCAGGCCATCATCCCGCCCCCACCAGCAGCGCGACGCGGCGCACCAGATATTTGTGATATTCGCGCAGCAGCACCCGATATCCGGTGCGGCTGCGCACGCCGTCGCCGATCAACTCGACGTCGCTGCCCAGCGCATGCGACAGTTCCATCCGCGCCCGCGGCATGTGCCAGTCGGTCGTCACCAGCCGGATCGTGTGGAACTTGTGCTGCTCGACCCATTTGGCCGTCTCTTCGGCGTTCGATCGCGTATCGACCGCCTGCCAGCCCAGATCGATGCAGCAGCCGAAGAGCTTGCGATCGATCTTGTATTCGACCGCGAATTCGATCGGGCGGACATCGGGATCGACGCCGCTGACCAGCATGCGCTGCGCATCGCCGCGGCGCAGCGCCGCCAGCCCGCGGTCGATCCGCCCAGGGCCGCCGGTCAGCACCACGATCGCGTCGGTCTTGCGCGCGTCGAGCGGCTTGCCCAGCGAGAACATGAAGACGACGAAGCCCAATGCCCAGGCGAGCAGCACGAAAAGTGCGGTCCGCCAGATCACAGCGCCCGCTCCAGCGCACGCAGCACCGCCAGCCGCGCAGCGATCGTCGCGAGCAGCGCAAAGGCGAGCGGCAGGAGCAGCAGCACGAACCAGTCGCGCTGCTGCAGCGCGACGCCGCTCAGCATCTCCGACCCGATCGTTCCCATCCGCGACTGGAGCAGCGCGACGAGCAGCAGCGCGCCGAGCGTCCCCGCCACGCCGCCCAGCAGCGTGTCGAGCGCGATCCGGCGCTGGAAAAGCCGCGCAACCTGAACGTCGGTCGATCCGAGCATATGCAGCACTTCGATCGTGTCGCGGTGCGTGTCCAGCCCCGAGCGTGCGGCAAGCAGCACGATCGCCGCTGTCGCGGTGGCGATCAGCACCATCAGCCCCAGCGCCAGCCAGCTCAGCGTCGTCATGAACCCGCGCACTGGCGACAGCCACTGGGCATGGCGATCGAACTCGTGCCGAGGGGGCGATGCGCCGCGCCGCGCGCTCGACTGCGGCGATGCCGTCGGTGCGCACCTCGACATCGATCATCGCCGGCATCGGCAGCTCGGGATCGAGCCCGGCATCGCCCAGCCACGGCTTGAGCAGTTCGGCAAGCTGCGCGCGATCGGCCTCCTTCACGCGCGTCACCCCCGGCAGCCTGGCCAGCCCGGCCACCATGGCGCGCGTCTGCGCATCGCGCGCCTGGGCATTGGGCTCGACGATCTGCACGGTGAGCCGCCCTTCGAGCTGGCGATCGAGCTGCGCGGTCGCCGCGAACATCCCCAGCCCCAGCGCCCCGGCGAGCGTCGTCAGGAACAGCATGATCGCCATGATCGCCATCATCGTCCGCGTCGCGCGGCCTTCATCGAGCAGCCGGCGCTCGGGCGCGGCCGAGGCAAAACCCAGCCTCATGGCTGCCCCGGCGGGTTGCGCAGCGCGCCGGTAGGGTCGTTGAGCTTGCCCTTTTCGAGCCGCATCATCTGCGCATTGGGGATGCGATTGAGCAGGTGGAAATCGTGCGTCGCCACCACCACCGTCGTGCCCAGCCGATTGAGCGATTCGAACAGATGGAGCAGCCGCTCGGCCATCGCCGGATCGACATTGCCCGTCGGCTCGTCGGCGACGAGCATCTCGGGCCGCGCGATCACCGCGCGCGCGATCGCGATGCGCTGCTGCTCGCCGCCCGAAAGCGTCGCCGGCTTGGCCCGGCCGCGATCGGTGAGACCGACCCAGGCGAGCATCTCGCGCACCGGCGCCTCGATATCCGCCTCGGACACGCCGGCGACGCGCAGCGGCAGCGCGATATTGTCATAGGCCGAGAGGTGGGGGACCAGCCGGAAATCCTGAAACACCACGCCGATGCGGCGACGGAAACCCGGCAGGCGGGTGCGCGGCAGCGCGCCGGCATCCTCGCCGAACAGCCGGATCACGCCGCGCGTCGGGCGCTGGGCGAGATAGAGCAGCTTGAGCAGCGAGGTCTTGCCCGCGCCGGAGGGGCCGGTGAGGAAATAAAAGGCGCCGCTCTTGAGCGTGAAGCTGAGGTCGGAGAGCGTCTCGGGCCCGCTGCCGTAACGCAGGCCGACAGTCTCGAATTGCACGATATTGGCCATTCGCCGGCGCCGGCCGCTCCCTATCTGCCCATTTCGGGCATCGCACAGGCGCGAGGGGGGCTCAAGCCGAATGCGGCGCCCGGCAGCTTGCGGCGATTCCGCAAGACGCGGGAAAGTGCGGAATGTGCGTGCCAAATAGGGCTTGCAAAAGCTGTGGATGACTTCGCCCGGCGCTTGTCGCCCCGAGTTGTTGGGGTTAGAATCCGCCATTGCCGCGCGTGGGCAATGCCCGGCTCCGAAAGATGCTTGTATGATCCTGGAATGTACCCAGTGCCGCACGCGGTACCTCGTTCCCGACAGCGCAATCGGGCCCGATGGTCGCACGGTGCGCTGCGCCAGTTGCAAGCATAGCTGGTATCAGGCGCCCGCATCGGTCCTGGATCTGGCGACGCGCGCCAGCCCGAGCGACCTTGCGGCCGAGCAGGCGCCGCCGGCCGCCGACGCGGCGAAGCCCGCGGCCGCGCCGCGCCCCCCGAAGCCGCGGCGCCCGCACCGCGTCCGGCCCCGCGGGTGTTCGAGGATCCGGCCGCCGCTCCCGAATATGATCCCTTCGCGCCACAGCCGCCGTTCAAGCCGCGTCGCAATCCGGCGCGCCGCTGGACCGCCGCGGCGTTCGTCGCCGGAATCTCGATGCTGCTCGGCACCGGTGCGATCCTCTATTCGGGCGCGCCCGGCATCGCCGCGCAGCTCGGGCTGGGCATTGGCGGCGAGGCCGAGACGGTGCTGCGCTTCACCGACAAAGCCGTCGAGCTCAAGACCATGCCCAATGGCAGCGAGGCGCTGGTCGTCTCGGGCAAGGTCGTGAACCCCACAGGCGACAAGACGCATGTGCCCGATATCCGCGTCGAGCTGCGCGACGGCACCGACCAGCTCGTCTACAGTTGGCGGATCGCCCCGGAGGCGCGTGCGATCGGGCCCAAGGCCGCGCTGGACTTCACCGGCGCCAAGATCGATCCGCCGCCCAATGCCAAGGTCGTCGAGCTCAGCTTCGCGAACGAAATCGGCGGCTGACCCAGATCAGTCGTCCCCCGTTGAGCAGGGCTGCGGCGATCATCCCCGCGGCCGAGGCGGCGACCAGACCGGTCGCGCCATAGCCCCAATGGATCAGCAGCACGCCGGCACCCCCGGTGATCACGAAGAAGGCGAGGATGCCGTTCACCCCGGCGATCACCTGGTCTCCGAGCGAACGAAGCGCATAGACGAACACCACCTGCACCCCGTCGAACAGGATGAACGGCGCCCACACCGCCAGCATCCCCGCGGCCATCGCATGCACCGCGGCGTCGGCCGGGAACAATCCGGTGGCCACGCCGGGGGCGAGCAGCAGCACCACCGCCAACGCTCCGGTCGATAGCGCGGCAAGCACCGCGGCGATTCGCGCGCGCCCTGCCGCCTGTTCGGGCACGCCTTCGCCGATCGCGTTGCCAACGCGCACCCCTGCCGCCGAGCCCAGCCCCAGCGCCACCGAAAACAGGACGTTGTGAATCGAGAAGACGAGCTGGAAGGCGTGCGCGGTATCGTCGCCAAGCCGGGTCGACAGCGCGATCAGGATCGCGAAGCCGACCAGCTCTAGCCCCGAGGCGATCGCCGGGATCAGGCCGAACCGGGCAAGTGCCAGCGCGCCCCACAGCGTCTCGCGGCTGGCAAAGTCGCGCAGCGCGTGGACACCGCGGGCGGCGGCGCGCGGCAGGGTCCAGGCGGCGGCGAGCATGCCGAGCGCGCCCAGCGCCGAGGCGATGGCGGTCGCCGCCGCGGCGCCCACCGCGCCCCATGCCGGCAAGCCGAACTGTCCGGTGGCGAGCACCCAGGCGAGCAGCGCGTTGATCGGCAGGGTCGAGAGGTTGACGAGCGTCACTCGCCGCGGACGGCTGACGCCTTCGAGGAAGAAGCTCGCCGCAAGCGTCACCAATTGGAATGGATAGGCGATCGCCATCACCCGGACGACGCGTGCGGCGGCAGGGGCGATCTCCGGCGCGACGCCCAGCCCGAGCAGCATCGGCATGGGGAACAGGAACAACACCAGCGCGCTCGCCAGCCCCAGGACCAGCCCGAGCACTAGCCCCTGGTGCAGCACGCGCCCGGTCGCCCGCAGGTCGCCGGCGCCATCGGCGCGCGCGACATGGACCAGCACGCCGGTGAGCGCCCCCAGCCCCATCACGATTCCCGGAAAGGTCAGCGAGCGGCTGGCGCTGAGCGAGGCGACTTCATGCGCGCCCGCCAGCCCGACCACCGCGACGTCGGTAACGTGGAGCAAAGTCCAGTTCAGGCTGGTGAGGATCACCGGCCATGCGAGCGCGAGGATGCGGCGCGTTTCGGCGCGAAGGGCGGATTCGGGCGGCATCTGCCAAGCCGCATAGGGAGAACAACAATTTGAGGAAAGCACGCAGAGCCGCTTGCCAGCCCCAATCGGCTTTGCTAGGGGCCGCGTCCTCACCAGACGCCGGGCATCTCCGGCGGAGTTTCACGTGCGGTCGTGGCGGAACTGGTAGACGCGCAACGTTGAGGTCGTTGTGGCCGAAAGGCCGTGGAAGTTCGAGTCTTCTCGACCGCACCATGAAATCCTGGGCAGGCGGCAATCTGGTCGCCCCGCCCCGCAAAATTCTCTCAGCCTGGCACAATTCTGCGACAACTCGGCTTTAGCGAGCCGGGACGGGAAGTGGCGCGCCAATGTGCAGGCAGGGAGTATTTCGATGGTGAAGTGGGGATGTGCGATCGCGGGCCTGATGGTGGGCGCGATGCCGATGGCGGCGTCGGCGCAGGACCAGTCCGCCGCCGCTCCCGCCGCCGCCGCTGCCGCCCAGGAGGTCCCGGCGCATGACGAAGCGGCCGCGGAACCGACCGAGGCCGAGGGCCCGGACATCGTCGTCAGCGGCAAGCTCGAAGGCGCCGTGCCGGGCGACATCAAGCCCGAGGTGCAACTCAGCCCATCGGACATCCGTGCCTTCGGCGCATCGAATGTCGGCGAGCTGCTCACCCAGCTCTCGGCGCAGCTCGGCAGTGGCCAGGGCCGCGGCGGCGAGCAGCCGGTGATCCTGATCAGCGGCCGCCGGGCGAGCATGGCCGAAGTCCGCGATCTGCCGCCCGAGGCGCTCGACCGGATCGACATCCTGCCTGAGGAAGTCGCGCTCAAATACGGCTACAGCGCCACCCAGAAGGTGGTCAATTTCGTCCTGCGCAAGCGCTTCATGGCGCTCACCACCGAAGTCGAGGGGCGCACGCCCACCGATGGCGGCAATGCCGGGGTGAAGGCCGAGGCCAAGCTCGACAAGATCCGCCGCGACGACCGGCTTTCGCTCAACGTCAACTACAACCAGTCCTCGGGCATCCTCGAGAGCGAGCGCGGCGTGTCGCGTGCCGGCGCGTCGCGCTTCGATGCGCTGGGCAACATCGTGGGCGTCGATGGCGGCGTCATCGACCAGAGCTTGGGCCAGTCGGTCTCGGTCGTCGGCGTTCCGCAAGCCGCGGCAAGCGGCCCGCTCGGCCTCGCTGCTTTCGCGGCCAATGCCAACCAGGCCAACGCGACCGATGTCCGCCCCTATCGCACACTGGTGAGCCCGCAAAAGGACCTGCAGATAAGCGGCGTCTATCGTCGGCCGCTGTCGTCGAAGGTCACGGCAGTCGCCACGGTGGAGCTGGAGGGCACCGAGACCCAGTCGCTCCAGGGCCTCCCCGGCGTCACGCTCGATCTGCCGGCCGGCAACCCCTATTCGCCCTTCTCGCAGGACGTGCAGCTGCTGCGCTATGCCAGCCAGTCGCCGCTAACCCGGTCGAGCAGCACGCGCAGTGCCGAGCTTGGGCTCACCGTCAATGGCGACGGCACGCCCTGGGCAAGCAGCTGGCGGTGGTCGGTGCAAACCAACTACAATCTCGACACCAGCCAGTCGAACACCGACCGGGGCATCGATCCCGTCGCGATCCAGACGGCGCTCGATGCCGGCGATCCGAGCTTCAATCCGTTCGCGCCCCTGCCCGCCAGCTTGATCCGCAGCAATCCGTTCGATACCGCCACCTCGCGCTCGAGCGTCGGCAAGATCGATCTGCAGACCAATGGCGCGCTGTTCAAGCTGCCGGCCGGCGACGTGAATGTGAGCCTGCGCGTCTCGGGGCAGACCCAGGATTTCTCCAGCGATAGCTTCGTCCAGAATATCGCCACGCATGGCGACATCTCGCGCGACACCGGCAGCGTGCGCGGCAATATCGACCTGCCGATCACCAGTCGCCGCTTGGGCGTGCTCGACGCGATCGGCGATCTCTCGCTCAACGCCAATTTCGAAGTCGAGCAGCTTTCGGATTTCGGACGCCTGACCAGCACCGGCTATGGCGTAAACTGGTCACCGATCATCCAGATCCGCGCGCTGGTCAGCTGGACGCGGGACAGCAACGCCCCAGGCCCGGGCGATCTCGGCAATCCGGTGATCGCGACGCCCAATGTCTCGGTGTTCGATTATGTGCGCGGCGAGACCGTGGACATCACCCAGATCTCCGGCGGCAATCCCAGTTTGCGCGCCGACACCCGCCATGTGTTCAAGGCGGGGCTGAACATTCGCCCGCTGGACGCGACCAATCTCACGCTCACCGCTAATTACACCAACCAGCACTATCGCAACACGTTCGGAAGCCTGCCGGGCGCGACGGTCGAAATCGAAGCGATCTTTCCCGATCGCTTCGTCCGGGACGAGGACGGGCGGCTGCTGAGCATCGACAATCGCCCGATCAACTATGCGCGTTACGATCATTCGGAGCTGCGCTGGGGGTTCAACCTGTTCCTGCCGATCGCCTCGCCGGCGGCGAAGCGGCTGCAGGAGCGGCGCACCGCCTTCCGCGCGGCGATGGAGGAATCACAGCGGACCGGCCAACCGCTGCCGCCGGAGATGACCGCGCAGCTCGAGCAGTTCAAGCGGCTCGGCCAGCAGCAGAGCCTGTTCGGCGGCAATCAGGGCCCAGGACAACGGCAGGGACAAGGGCAAGCAGGCCAGGGTCAGCCACAGGGCCAGGGCGAGGCCCCGCGTGCCCAAGGTGGCGGGCGCGGTCCGGGCGGGGGCGGACCGGGCGGCGGCTTTGGCGGCGGGCGCGGTCCCGGCGGCGGGCGCGGCGGCTTTGGCGGCAACGTCCTCCAGTTCAGCGCCTTCCACACCTGGGTGTTCCGCGACGAGCGGCAGATCGCGCCTGGGCTTCCCGTGCTCGACTATCTGAACGGTGCGGCGACCAGCAGCCGCTCCGGCGGCACCCCGGCGCACAAGATCGAAGTGCAGTCCGGGATCATGCGCGACGGTTTCCGCCTGCGCCTCGATGGCAGTTGGGAGAGCGGCAGCGAAGTGACCACCGGCACGCTGGGCAGCGCCGGGCGGCTCGACTTCGGCAGCCTCGCCAAGGTGAATTTGACCGCGCAGGTCGATCTCGGCCAGCAGCTCAACCTGCTGCTCAAGCATCCCTGGCTGCGCGGCTCGCGGATCAGCTTTCGGATCGACAATCTGTTCAATGCGCGGCGCCGCGTGACCGATCAGACCGGTGCGGTGCCGGCCGCCTATGATCCCAGCCTGCTCGATCCCACCGGCCGGGTGGTGCGGCTGAGCTTCCGCAAGATGTTCTTCTGACCGGGCTTAGCGGCTCGCCAGCTTGAAACTGCGCGGCCGGCCGCCGTCGTCGTCGAGGATCCGGCGGAACAGCAGCGTGATCGACACGCGGCGGTTGCGCGGATCGGTGGGGTTGTCGACGATCAGCGGCTCGCGGTCGGCGACGCCTTCGATCCGCTCGTAGCGCGCCTCGCCCACCCCGCCGGTGGCGAGCCGGCGCCGCGTCGCCTCGGCCCGGCCGCTCGAGAGCATCCAATTGTTCATGTTGCGCGGATCGCCATAGCCAAGACTATCGGTATGGCCGCGGATCATGATCGGGTTTTCCATCGGCCGGATCGATTCGGATATCGTGCCGATCAGCGCGCTCGCCTCGGGCACCAGCGCGGTGGTGCCGAGATCGAACATCGAGAAATTGGCATCGTCGAGCAGGTCGATCCGCATCCCGTCGCGCGTCGCGACGAAGCGGATGTGCTTGGCGAGCTTCGCCAGCGACGGGGTCGAGCGCATCTTGGCCTGGATGCGCTTGGTCGTCTCGGCGAAATTCTTCTGATCCTGCTGGGTGAGCGCGCGCTGGTCCTTGAGGGTGCCCTTGTCGCCGGTGCCGACTTCGCTGCCCCCGACCCCGCCCACCGGCACGGTCATCGATCGCGTGCCGGTCTGCGACGCCTTGTTGGGATAATTGTCGCGCGCGTTGATCGCGTCGCCGCCGAGCAGCCCGTTCGAGCCCGCGCTGTTCTGCTTGAACTCGACGAGGGTGGGCGCGAAATAATCGGCAAGCGCCTTGCGCTGCTTCTCGGTGGTGGCGCCCAGCAGCCACATCAGCAGGAAGAACGCCATCATCGCGGTCACGAAATCGGCATAGGCGACCTTCCAGGCGCCGCCGTGATGGCCGCCATGACCCTCGACGAAGATCTTCTTGACGATGATCTTGGGCGGCTGGTTGTTTCCGTGCGGCGCGCGCGCGGCCATCTCAGCGGCCCCTCAGCCCGTCGAACACTTCGCCGAAGCCCGGCTGGTTGGCATGCGCGATGCCCGAGCGCGCGGCCTCGATCACCAGCGGCTGAGGATGGCCGTGGAGCGAGGCGATGATGATCTGCTTGACGACATGATAGATCGCCGAATCGGCATCGATCACCTGCTGCAGCCTGCCGGCGAGCGGCGCGACGATGCCATAGGCGAGCAGCACGCCCATGAACGTGCCGACCAGCGCCGATCCGATCATCGCGCCGAGGATCGCCGGCGGCTTGTCGATCGATCCCATCGTCTTGACCACGCCGAGCACTGCCGCGACGATGCCCAGCGCCGGAAGCGCATCGCCGAGCCCGGCCAGCGTCGTCTGCGGGCCCTGGACTTCGTGGTGATGGGTCTTGATGGCGTTATCCATCACGTCCTCGACTGCGTGGACGTCGAGCGTTCCGGAAGAGACGACGACCAGGCGCAGCGTATCGGTGATCAGCCCGATCAGCGTCGCATCGGCGAGCAGACGCGGATATTCGGCGAAGATCGCGCTCGATTTGGGGTCCTCGACATGCGGCTCGAGCGCGATCGGCCCCTCGGTGCGCAGCATCTTCATCAACTTCGAAACGAGGAAGATCGTATCGAGATAATCCTGCTTCTTGTATTTCGGGCCCTTGAGGACCTTGGTGAAGCCGCCGCCCAGCGCCTTGAGCTCCTTCATCGAATTGCCGATGATCAGCGCGCCCAGAGCGGCGCCGCCGATGATCAGCATTTCATGGGGGATCGCCTCCATCACGGGGCCCAGCGCCCCGCCGGTGATCGTGAACCCGCCGAAAACCATGACGAGCAACACGACGAGACCGATCAGCGGATACATGCGCTTCCCCTTTTATGCGCGCGGCGACTGTTTCGGTTAACGACCGCTGCGCCACGAACTTCAGCTAAAAATGCGTGCCGCCGCTCAGTTCAGATAATCGAACAGCGAGAGGCTGGAGAGCTTGGTGAAGCTCGCCTGGGTCGCCTGGAGAACCGTCAGCGTCTTTTGCAGTTCGGTCACCGTGCTGGCGATGTCGGTATCCTCCAGCCCGGAGCGCGCCGCCTCGCGCGCGTCGCCCACCTTGGTCAGCAATTCGACATCGAGATCGAGCCGCGCCGCGCGCGCGCCAACCGAGGCGCGGCCGAGCGCGACATTCTCCAGCGTGTCCTTGACGCCCCCGAGCGCCGCATCGGCTGCCGCCTTGACGTCGCCGCCCGCGGCGAGCGCCGCGCTGAACGCATCGAGCGTGGCGAAGATGTCGCTGGCGCCGCTGGCGAACACGCGCTCGCCCGAAATCCCCGCCTGGACGCTGCTGCCGCTGCCGGTCGGGATCGCCGCCGGCTCGCCGGTGCCCGCGAAGCTGACCGAACCGTCGGCGGCCTTGGCATAGGCTACGTCGCCGGTCGCGCCGCCGAAGATCGGCTGGCCGCGCACGTCCTTGGTGTTGGCGAGCGCGAACATCGTGTCGCGGATCGCATCCAGCTCCTTGGCGATCGCGGTGCGATCGGCGTCCGAATAGGTGCCGTTGGCTGCCTGGGTCGCGAGTTCCTGGACGCGCTGCAGCTGTGATTCGACGCTCTCCAGCGTCGCGTCGGCCTGACCGAGCAGGCCCTGCGCCGTCTGGATATTGGCGGCATAGGCATCGTCATCGGCATTGGCGCGCGCGATGCCCTGGAGCTGCACATAGGCAGCCGGGCTCGCCGACGGGGCAGTGAATCGCTTGGTCGTCGCGATCTGGGTCTGGAGCGAATCGGCCTGGTTCGAAAGCTGCGACATCAGCGTCATCGGCCGGCTGAAGACCTGCGAAGTGGAAATGCGCATGATCGTCACCTGATCTCGAGGATGGCCTGGAGCGTGTCCCGCGCCGTCTGAATGACGCGGCTCGACGCCATATAGGCCTGCTGGAAGCGCATGAGGTCGACGGCTTCCTCGTCGATATTGACTCCGCTCACGGCGTCGCGCGACGCCACCGCGGCATCGCGGATCGCCGTCTGCGCCTCGGCCACTGCCTGGCGGCTGGACAGCGCATTGGCATTGGCGGCCGTGAAATCGGTGATCCCGGTCTCGAACTTGCCGGTGCCGCGCAGCGCCTCGAGCGCCGTGAGATTGCTGTTGTCGCGCGTGCCCCCGCCGGCTGCCGCTGCGGCGATGCCGCGCGCATCGGGGAGTGCCACCGAAAGCTGCGATGCCGGATCGCCGATCGCGAAGAGCGGCGCGCCGGCATTGCCGTCCAGATCGGCGCCGCCGGCCTGGACCGCGTTGACGCCCTCGGCGAAATTCTTGGCGATGCCATCGACCTGCGCGATCGCATCGGCGATCCGCTGCGCGCCCTCGCCGATGCCGGCAAGCGCACCGCCGGCGGGCGAAAGCGCCAACGTCTCCGCGCCATGGACCGCGAACGACACCGCGCCCTGGTCGTTGCGCGCATAAGAGACGGGATAGGACGCCTTGCCCTCGACGAGCACCGGCCCATTGTCGTTGCCGCCCTTGACCCCAACGCGACCGAGCGCGTCATAGCTGACCGAAACATCGGTGAGCGCGCTCATCTGCTCGAGCAGCTGGTCGCGCTGGTCGAGCAGCGCCGCGGCATTGCTCGTCCCCGGCGAGACGCGGCCGAGGCCGTTGTTCACTTTGGCGAGTGCTGCGCTGAGGGTGTTTAGTTGGGCGACTGCGGTTGTTGCCGTGGCATCCAAATCGGTCGATGCGGCGCGCAAAGACGTGCCGGTTGCGGCGAAGGCGGCGGCGACGCTTGCTGCGGCTTCGAGCATCGCCGCGCGGGGCGCCAGTGACGACGGATCGGCGGCAACCGCCTTGGCCGAATTGAAAAACGCCGTGATCCGGTCGCCCAGCTTGTTGCCGGTCATCGAATCCTCGATCCGCTGCAGCCAGGTCGCGCCGGTCTCGGTCTTGGCGAGGTCGGCGCCGGCACTGCGCACCGCGGCGCTGCGCAATTCGTCGCCGGCGCGCGATACGCCGGAAACGGTCACACCCATGCCATTGAGCGTGCCGTTGTTCATCGTCGAGACCGCGGCGATCTCGCGCACGGTCGCAGTGCGGCGGACATAGCCGGTGGTGCCCGCGTTCGCGATATTCTCCGAGGTGGTGGTCAGCGCGGTCTGATAGGCGCGCAGCCCCGATGCCGCGATCGAGAGGAGGTCGCTCATGCGCCGCCTCCGCCACCGTCGAAGCCGGCATTCTTGGCGAGGAACGCGGTCATCGCCTTGCCCAGCCCGATCGGCGCATGCACCGACATGCTCTGCGCCAGCTGCTGGTCCTGCATGTCGCGGAACTGCTCGCCGGCCTTGCTGTCGAACAGCCCGTCGCCCAGCTTGGCGGCGCGCATCGACTTGAGCATCATGCCGGTGAAGATCGCCTCGAACCGCTGTCCGGCGGCTTCGAGATTCTCCTTCGAGGCGAGGCGCGAGGTATCGAGCGGCTTGCCGCCGGCGGCAGGGGTTCCGATCACATTGCTCATAGCACGATCAGCTCCGCCTTGAGCGCACCGGCCTGTTTGAGCGCTTCGAGGATCGCGACCAGATCGGCCGGCGAGGCGCCGATCGCGTTGATCGACTTGACCACGTCGGCGAGCTTGGGGCCGGGCGACATCAGGAACATCGGGCGCTTCTCTTCGGCGACATCGACGCTGCTATGCTGTTCGAGCGCGGTCTCGCCCTTGCTGAACGGCAGCGGCTGGACGACCTGCTGCGCCTCGTCGATCCGCACGGTGAGCTTGCCATGGGTGATCGCGGCGGGGCTGACGCGCACTGCCGAGTTGATCACCACGGTGCCGGTGCGCGCGTTGACGATGACGCGCGCGGGCGCCTCGGCCGCCTCGACGGTGAGGTTCTCGATCTCGCTCATCAGCTCGGCGCGGACATCGGCGCCGGCGGGCGCGGCGACGGCGATCGATACGCCGTCGATCGCGCGCGCACGGGCGCCGCCGAACCGCAGATTGATCGCGTCCTGCACGCGCTGGGCGGTGGTGAAATCGGCATGGGCGAGGTTGAAGGTCAGGAAGGGCGACTTGTCGAAGCCGGTGTCGACGGTGCGCTCGACCGTCGCGCCTTCGGGGATGCGCCCGGAGGAAGGGATGTTGACGACGATCTTCGAGCCGTCGGCCCCCTCGGCGCCGAGTCCGCCCACCGCCAGATTGCCCTGCGCCATCGCATAGATCTGGCCGTCGGCGCCCTGCAGCGGCGTGAGGATCAGCGTGCCGCCGCGCAGCGACTTGGCCTTGCCCATCGACGAGACGGTGATGTCGAGCTTCTGCCCCGGCTTGGAAAAGGCCGGCAGCTCGGCGGTGATCATCACCACCGCGGCGTTCTTGAGCGCGGGGCTGACGCCGACCGGCAGCTGGAAGCCGAAGCGCGACGCGACGCCGCGCATCGACTGGACGGTATATTCGAGATTGTCGTCGCCGGTGCCCGGCAGGCCGACGACCACGCCGTATCCGGTGAGCTGGTTGGTGCGGATTCCCTGGAAGCCGCCCAGATCCTTCACGCGCTGCGCCTGCGCCGGCGCGATGGCGAGTGTGGCCAGGAGAACCAGCAGGACAACGATGATTCCCCTCCCTGCAAGGGAGGGGTTAGGGGTGGGTTGCGAGCGCAGCGAGCTCCAAGGGGTGCGGCCAAGGGCCGACGCCGGGGGCGTCGGCACCCACCCCCAGCCCCTCCCTTCCAGGGAGGGGAGCAAGAAGAAGTTGCGGATCATGGCTGCGTCCCCTCTCAAAACGGGCTGATGATCTGGAAGAAGCGGCTCAGCCAGCCCTGGCGGCTGGCGCGGGCGACGTCGCCCTTGCCGGTATAGGCGATGCGCGCATCGGCGACGCGGGTGCTCGGCACGCGGTTGTTGGCGTCGATATCGGCGGTGCGGACCAGCCCCTTGATCTGGACGAACTCGTCGCCACGGTTGAGCGTCACGCGCTTCTGACCCTGCACGAGCATCGTGCCGTTGGGATAGACCGCCGCGACGGTGACGCTGACTTCGCCCGACAGCGCATTGGCCTGGTCGGCGGTGCCGGTGCCCTGGAAATTGCGGCTGCCGCTCGCGCTCGCGTCGCTCTTGTTGAACAGATTGAGCGCGCCGGTGGTCGGCGGCGTCAGCGAGAAGCCGCCGCCGCTGTCGAGCTTGGTGCCCGCCGATTTGGACGCGCTCGTCCGCTCGACCAGCACGATCGTCAGCGGATCGCCGACCCGGCGCGCGCGCATGCCTTCGTAGAGCGCGGCATAACCGTCGGACACCTGGAAGATCCCGCCGTTTGCGGGCGCGGCGGCGGGGACCGCTGCGGGCAGCGTGACCGAGAAATCCTCTTTCGGCTTCTTTTTGCCGATGCCCAGGATCTGCGCGTGCGCCGGCGCGGCGGCGAGGCCGAGCGCGAGCGTGGCGGCGAGGAGGAGCGTGCGCATGCTGCCTCAGATGTTCTGGTTGATATATTTGAGCATCTCGTCGCTCGCCGAGATCATCTTCGAATTGACCTCATAGGCGCGCTGCGTCTCGATCATGTCGACGAGCTCCTCGACGACATTGACGTTCGATGCCTCGAGCGATCCCTGGCGGATCTTGGCGCGTCCGGCCTCGCCCGGAGCGCCGAGGTTGACTGCGCCGCTCGCCGCGGTCTCGATCTGGTAATTGTCGCCGATCGCCTGCAGCCCCGCCGAATTGGGGAAGGCGGCGACCTGGATCTGGCCGATCTGGCTCGCCTCGGTCTGACCAGGGATCTGCGCCGAGACAGTGCCGTCGGTGCCGACGGTGATCGACGTCGCGCCTTCCGGAATCGTGATCCCGGGCATCACCTGATAGCCGTCGCTCGTCACCAGCAGCCCCTCGGCCGAGCGCGAGAAATTGCCGGCGCGGGTATAGCCGAGCTGGCCGCCGGGCATCTGCACCTGGAAATAGCCGTCGCCGTCCAGCGCCATGTCGAGCGCGTTGCCGGTGTTCTGGAACGAGCCCTGGGTGTCGATCCGCGCGGTGCCCTGGATGCGCACGCCGGTGCCCAGGTTGATCCCGGTGGCGTATTTGGTCTCGGCGGTGCTCGCCGCGCCCGGCGCCGTGACCGTCTGATAGGCCAGCGTCTGGAACGAGGCGCGATCGCGCTTGAACGCCGTGGTGTTGACGTTGGCGAGGTTGTTCGAGATCACCCGCATGCGCATGTCCTGAGCGTCGAGCCCGGTGCGCGCGATGTGCATTGCCGAGGAACCCATCGGTCTATCCTTCCTGTTAGGACGGCATCCGCATCAGCGATGCGGCGCTTTCGTCCATGGTCTTGGCTTCCTTGAGCAGGTTCGCCTGGACTTCGTAGCTGCGCTGGTTCTCGATCATGTCGACCAGCGCCTGAGTCATGTTGACGTTCGACTGCTCCAGCGCGCCGGTCTCGACGCGCGCGTCCATGTCCGCCGGCAGCACGCCGCCGCCCTTCACATGGAGCAGGTTGTCGAGCCCCTTGGCGGTCTGCGTCCCTTCCGGGCTCGCCAGCTTGATCGTGTCGATCACCTGCGGCTGATTGGGATCGCCGCCGGGCGGGACGATCGAGATCGTGCCGTCGTTGGCGATCGCGATCGACTGATAGGGCGGCACGGTGATGGGGCCCCCCGACCCCATCACCGGGAAACCGTCACCGGTTTCCAGCACGCCCGAAGGCGCGACCGACAAATCGCCGCGCCTCGTATAGGCTTCGCTGCCGTCCGTTGCCTGGACCGCGATCCACGCATCGCCGGTCACTGCGATGTCGAGCGGACGCGCCGTCTGGGTGAGTGCGCCCGCGGTCCGATCGAAATCGTCGACTTCCTCGGCCGAGAACTGGCGCGATTCGAAGCCCTGACCCTGGAGCACGAGCCGATCGAAGCTCGTCCGCTCGGCGCGAAAGCCGATCGTCGACGCGTTCGCGATGTTGTTCGCGATCGTCGATTGCGCCGCCATCTGGCTGCGCAGCCCCGAAAGGGCGGTGTAGACGAGCCGGTCCATGCTGGTGCTCCCTCTGCCGTTCGTCAGCTGCGGATGTTGATGATGGTCTGGGAAATCTGGCTGGCGGTATCGAGCGCCTTGGCATTCGCCTGGAAGTTGCGCTGCGCCGCGATCAGGCCGACCAGTTCCTCGGTGATGTCGACATTCGAGCGCTCGACCGCGCCCGACATCAGCGCGCCGAAGCCGTTCGAGCCCGGCTCGCCGAGGCGCGCCTCGCCCGAGACGCCCGATGCCGACCAGGTGCTGCTGCCCATCTGGCGCAGCCCGGCGGGGTTCGAGAAGCTGGCGAGCACGACCTTGCCGAGCGCCTGGCTGTCGCCGTTCGAGAAGCTGGCGCGCACCGTGCCGTCCTCGCCGATCGTCACGCCTTCGAGCTGACCGACGGGCGAGCCGTCCTGGTCGCTCGCATTGACGCTGAACGGCGAATAGACCTGGGTGGTCGCGTCGCCGAAATCGAGGCTGATCACCTGCTCGCCGGTGGCGCCGGGCGAGAGGAAGCCGGCAAAGGTCGTCGCGCCCGAGGGTGTGGTGAGCTTGCCGGTGGAATTGAAGACCATCGAGATCGGCGTCGCCGCATCGGGATCGGCACTGGCGCTCAGCTGCTTGTCGCCGACGAACGAATAGGCGGTCCAGGTGCTGGTGGTATCGGTGGTGGTCGGCGCGGTCTCGCGGACGAAATAGGTGGTCAGCGTCAGCGCGTTGCCATTGGCATCATAGACCGTCGACTGGGCCGAATGGTTGTACGTCGTCGGATCGAAACGATCGAAGGCGTAGCTGCCATTCTGCCAGCGATCGTCGGCGCTGGGGATCGACGAGGCGGCGTTGAGATTGAGCGACAGCTCCAGATTTTGCGTCGCCTGCGGCTTGCCGCTGGTCTGGGGCAGGCGCAGGCTGACGGTCGAGGCCAGCCCGGTGGCGACCACCGCGCCCGAACCGTCGACCGGATAGACCTGCAGCTTGTTGCCCTGCGCATCGACGACATAGCGATCCGAATCGACCAGGAAGCTGCCGTTGCGGGTATAGGCGACGCCATTGCCGCTGGTGTCGGCGCTCTT
The DNA here is from genome assembly GCF_044881185.1 of Sphingomonas sp. MMS12-HWE2-04. Classification (GTDB taxonomy): domain Bacteria; phylum Pseudomonadota; class Alphaproteobacteria; order Sphingomonadales; family Sphingomonadaceae; genus Sphingomonas. The sequence continues at coordinate 3,855,687 of NZ_CP173254.1, forward strand.
CACGATGAAGAAGCCTTCGCCCGAGATCGCGACGTCGAGCGACGAGCTCGACTGGGTGAAGCCGCCCTGGCTGAACTGCTGGCGGATCGACTTGACCACGGTGCCCGAGCCGACCGTCTGGGTCGGGTTCGAATTGGAGGTCGAGGCGATCACGTCGGCGAATTGGGTCGACGAGCGCTTGAAGCCGTTGGTCGAGACGTTCGCGAGATTGTGCGAGATCGTCGACATTTCGGTCTGGGAGGCCTGGAGCCCGCTCAAGGACGTGAAGAAGGACATGGATGTTGCTCCTTTTGGGGGTCAGCCGACTTGCCAGACGGCGTCGAGAGAGATCTGGCCGATGCCAGGCAGGGTCAGCGCGGGCTTGCCGTCGGCGCCCATCGAGACCGTGGAGACCGGCGCCCAGACCAGCGGCGTGGCGGTGACATTGCCATCGGCGTTGCGCGCGGTGACCTTGACCGTGAACGGACCGTCGCCGGCGGCATCGCCGCTGTCGGTGGTGCCGTCCCAATCGAACGCGACGGCGCCTTCGGCCTGCGCGCCGAGCGCGATGGTCTTGAGCGTCTTGCCGTCGCCATCCTGGATGGTGACGTTGACGTCGGTGGCGTCGTCGGCGAGGCTGACTGCGCCGGCGATGCCGCCCGCGGCGCGCGGATAGGCAATTGACCCCGCAGTGAGCACGGTCTTGCCGACATAGCCCAGCGCATCGCCGAGCGAGCTGGACGAGAGCTTCTCGGCCATAGCCTTCAGCGTCGAATTCATCTCGGTGATGCCCGAGAGCGACGAGAATTGCGCCATCTGGGCGACCATCTGGGTGTTGTCGACCGGATCGAACGGATCCTGGTTCTGCAGCTGCGCGGTCATCAGCGTGAGGAAGTCCGACTGGTCCATGTCGGTCTTGCCGAGGTTCGACGTGTCGGTCGTGCTGCTGGTCGAGCCGTAGCGGTTGACGCCCAGGTTCGCGAGGGTGGTGTCGAAGGAAGTTGCCATGATCAGCGGCCCAGCTTGAGGGTATCGACGATCAGCGACTTGGCGGTCTGCATCACTTCGACGTTGTTCTGATAGGTGCGCGCGCTCTCGAGCATGTCGACGAGCTCGCGGCTTTCATCGACGGCGCTCTCCCAGATGTTGCCATCCTTGTCGGCGAGCGGATTGCCGGGGTCGTAGCGCTTGGTCGGCGCGCCGCCGGCGGTGACGACCTGCTCGACATCGACCGTCGACATGCCGCTCGCTTCGTCGAAGCTGGTGCGGAACACCGGCTTGATCGTGCGATAGGCGGCCTCGGGGCTCGACGCGACGGTGCCGACATTGGCGAGGTTCGACGCGGTGGTGTTCATCCGGACGAGCTGCGCGCTCATCGCGCGGCCCGAGACCTGGAAGATCGAAAGCGGCTGGTCGCCCATGCTCATTCTCCCTTCAGCGCGCGGGTGATCTGGCCGATGCGGCCGTTCAGGAACGACAGCGTCGTCTGATAGGCGACGGCGTTTTCGGCGAAGGCGGTCTGCTCGGTGGCGAGCTCGACGGTGTTGCCGTCGGCCGAAGGCTGGAGCGGCACGCGGAACAGCGTGTTGTCATCGATCGCGCTGTCGGTCGATCCGCTGCTGTTCGCCGAGGCGAGCGCGGCGCGGAAGTCGATGTCCTTGGCCTTGTAGCCGGGGGTCGAGGCATTGGCGATGTTCGACGCGAGCAGCCCCATGCGCTGCGAGCGCACCGATAGCGCTGCGCCGTGTACGCCGAAGAGGCTGTCGTTGGGCATCTGCACGTCTCCCGCACAAAGTTCGCAGGGGGTGTTGCAATGGCCGTGCCAAATGCCTGTGGAGCGGCGCTGGCGCTGGCGGAGGGGGGCGACCGGCAACTTCTTGCCGGCCCGGCGGCAACCGGCTGCCGCGGCGCCGGACCGGCGGCGCTGCCCGGCCGGCTCGAGCCACTTGGCCCGCACCTTGCACGCACACAGGCATGGACTTGCCCAGCCTTGCCGGCCTCGCGCCGTTCGTCGATCCGCTCGCGCTCGCCATTGTCGGTGGCGGCACCGTCGTCGCGGTGGTGCTGCGGACCAAGCTGACCGATCTGGCGCGCGGGATTGCCGCGCTGCGCACGCTCGGGCGCCGGCTGTTCGATGCCGGGCCGCTGCTCACCCAGATCGCCGCGCTCGAGCGGATCGCGCGGCGCCACGGCGTCCTCGCGCTCGACCGCACCGTGATCGGCGACCCCGATCTGGCGCAGGCGATCGCGCTGGTGGTCGACGGCAAGTCGCCCGAGGCCGTCGCTGCGGCGCTGCACGCGGCGCGCACCGCCCGCTTCGAGCGCCACGCCGCCGCTGCCGATATGTGGACCGCCGCCGCCGAGCTCGCGCCGTCGATGGGGATGATCGGCACGCTGATCGGGCTGGTCGAGATGTTCACGGCGATGCGCGATCCCGCCGCGATCGGCGGGGCGATGGCAGTCGCGCTGCTCACCACGCTCTATGGCGCGATCCTCGCCAGCCTCGTCGCGCTGCCGATCGCCGCGCGGCTGCGCCGCCAGGCCCGCCAGGAGCTCCTCGCGCGCGCGCGGATCGAGCCGCCGCTGATGGCGCTCGCCGCGCTCGAGCCGGTGCGCGCCAATCTCCACGAGATCGCAGCGTGACTGCGTTCGCCGAGCCTCGGCCGACCCGGCCGATCTGGCTGACCACGCTTGCCGACCTGGCGCTGCTGCTCGTCGGCTTCTTCGTCTTCCTCCAGGCCAACCAGATCGATCCGCACACGCTTTCGGCCAGCTTCCGCGCCGGCTTCGGCATCGCGGACAAGCCCGGCATCCCCGTCGACATCGCCGGCGTCGCCGGGTTCGCGCCCGGATCGGCACAGGTCACCGATGCGCGCGCCGCGCTCGCCTGGGCCCGCGCCGCCACGCGCGATCCGCGCACCCGGCTGCGCATCGCCGGCGAAGTCGACGGCAGCCCCGGCGATGTCGATCCCGTCACCGGCAGCGGCGCGATCCTCGCAGCCGACCGCGCCCGCGCCGTCGCCGCGCTGCTCGTCCGCGCCGGCGCCGTAGCGCCCTCGCGCCTGACTCTCACCAGCGCCCATGGCCAGCGCCGCGTGGTGCTCACCCTCGCTTATGAAGGACCCGAACGATGACGCGCTCCCTGCTCGCCTTGGCGATGCTCGCGGCCGCCACGCCTGCCGCTGCGCAGGATTTCCAGCCGACCCGCGTGCTCGACACCATCGTCGCGCAATATACCGGTCAGCCGATCGGCGCAGTGGGCGGCGCGCGCGCCGCGGTCGATCCGCGGCTCAAGCTCGCGCACTGTCCGGCGCCCCAGCTCGAATGGCGCAACGCCGCGCAGGACACCGTGATCGTGCGCTGCATGGCACCGGCCTGGCGGATCTTCGTGCCGGTGAACGCGCGCGCCCAGCCCAAGCCGGTGACGCCCGCTGCCCAGCCCGCGGCCGCTGCCGCGCCGGTCGCCAAGGCCGATCCGGTGATCCGTCGCGGCGATCCGGTGACGATCGAGGCGGGCACCGCCGGCTTCTCGGTCACCCGCGAAGGCGTGGCGATGAACGATGCCGCGCCCGGCGCGCGGCTGATGGTCAAGGTCGACGAGCGCAAGCCGCCGGTGCAGGCGATCGCCCTCGAAACGGGTCGTGCACGCCTGCCCGGATCGGGCGACTGAAAATTTCTGCTAAAGCCTGCAGGAAATCGGTCGTTCCAAGCCTTGGAAGCCGATTTTCCGAGGAATGCAGGCCATGGTGGACCCTCTCAGCAACAAGGCAGGCGCGATCGCCGATCGCCGCGTTGCGCCGGTCGCCCCCGCTTCTGCGGTAGCGGCGTCGGCGGCGGCGACCGACGCGGCGCCGAGCGTGCAATCGTCCGCGGTGGCGCTTTCGGGCACGATGGCCGCGACGCCCCCGGTCGATGCCGAGCGGGTCGCCAAGATCCGCAAGGCAGTCGAGGACGGCCGCTTCCCGATCTGCCCCGCGACGATCGCCGACCGGCTGCTCGCGCTCAAGCTCCAGTGGAATCCCAATGACAAGGCGTGATGCCCTGATCGACGTGATCGAGGCGCTCCACAGCGAGATCGCCGCGCTCAAGGCGAGCGACGTCGCGGCGCTGGAGACCGCGACCCAGGCCAAGCTGCGTGCGATCGACACGATTGCGCTGTATGACGGCCAGGCGCCGTGCGACGAGGTCAAGGGATTGGCGGCCGAGGCGCACCGGCTCAACGAGACCTGCCGCATCTATGTGAACCTGATGACGGCAAATGTTCGCCGCCGCCTGCAACTTCTTTCCGGTGAGGCGGCAACTGCCTACCGCCCGCAGGGCCTCGCCCGCGCCTGACGGCGCCATCCACCCATCTGGCACGCTCCTTGCTGATCGACGTTCCGAATAAGGAAATCGGATCGGGAATCGATGAGCGTAGCAGCGGTCAGCAAGGCGAGCGTCCAGACGGCGATTGCCGCGGCCAGCCGGAAAACCGGCGTCGACTTCAACTATCTGCTCGGTCAGGCACAGGTCGAGAGCGGGCTGCGCAGCGATGCGCGCGCCGGCACCTCGAGCGCCACCGGGCTCTACCAGTTCATCGAGCAGAGCTGGCTCGGCGTGGTCAAGAACCATGGCACCGAGCACGGACTGGGCTGGGCCGCCGACAGCATCCGCCGGACCGCGAGCGGCAAATATGTGGTGACCGACGCCGCCACCCGCCGCGCGATCCTCGACCTGCGCGGCGACGCCCAGACTTCGGCACTGATGGCCGCCGAGCATGCCGCCGACAACAAGGCCTCGCTCGAAGGTTCGCTCGGCCGCAGCGCCACCGGCACCGACCTCTATATGGCGCATTTCCTCGGGCTGGGCGGCGCGCGATCCTTCCTCGGCGCGATGGCGGAGGATCCACAGCGCAGCGGCGCCAGCCTGTTTCCCGCCGCCGCGCGCGCCAATCGCGGGGTCTTCTACACCGCCGGCGGCCAGCCCCGCTCGCTCGCCGACATCTACACCCGCTTCGCCGGCAAGCTCGATTCGGGCGCGGCCTCGGCGGGCGCCACCGGGCTCGCCTCGGATGGCTTTGACAGTCTCTCGAGCGGGCTCGATCCCTTTGCCGGCGACGGCGAGGGCAGCGAGGTGATCCTCGGCAACGGCGCGGTCGATAACGATCGCCACTGGGTCGAGACCACGCTCGCCCAATTGGGGGGCAACCGCGCGACCGACGCCGCGCGCGTCAATCCGCTGCGGCCGACGCCCGAGACCGCGCGCCTCGCCTATCTGATGCTCGCGAAGCTGGGGGCCTGAACGCATGGCTGCCCTGACGCTTCCCGCGGGCACGCTGCCCGCGATCCGCAGCTTCTCGCTGCCCGGCGCGATCCTGCTGCTCGTCGCGCTGATGGTCGTGCCGATCCCGGCCTTCCTGCTCGACCTGTTCTTCGTGATGAACATCATGATCAGCCTCGCGGTGCTGATGGTCGCGCTCAACGCACAGAAGCCGCTCGACTTCTCGGCCTTCCCCACGGTGCTGCTGTTCGCCACGCTGTTCCGCCTGGGCCTCAACGTCGCCTCGACCCGCGTCGTGCTGGTCCATGGCCATGAGGGCGAGGCCGCGGCCGGCCATGTCATCGAGGCATTCGGCACCTTCCTGATCGGCGGCGACTATGTCGTCGGCCTGTTCGTCTTCGCGATCCTGATCATCATCAACATGATCGTGGTGACCAAGGGCGCGGGCCGCGTCTCCGAAGTCAGCGCGCGCTTCACTCTCGACGCGCTGCCGGGCAAGCAGATGGCGATCGACGCCGATCTCAACGCCGGACTGATCACCCCCGACGAGGCGCGCGCCCGCCGCGCCGAGGTCTCGACCGAAGCCGATTTCTACGGCGCGATGGACGGTTCGTCCAAATTCGTGAAGGGCGATGCGATCGCCGGTTTGCTGATCCTCGCGATCAACATCATCGGCGGGCTGATCCTCGGCGTGGTCAGCCACCAGCTGAGCGTCGGCCAGGCCGCGCAATCCTATATCCTGCTGGCGATCGGCGACGCGCTGGTGGCGCAGCTGCCCTCGCTGATGCTGTCGATCGCCGCCGCCGCGATCGTCACCCGCGTCAATTCGAAGCACGACCTTGCCGGCCAGATCGGCAGCCAGTTCGGCAGCCACAAGACCTGGACGCCGGTGGCGGTGATCCTGGGGCTGCTCGGCCTGCTGCCGGGGATGCCGCACTTCGTCATCCTGCCCGCCGCGCTCGCCGCCGGCGCCACTGCCTGGAAGCTGCGCGAGATTGTCAACCGGCCCGCCCCGCCGCCGCCCGCCGCCGAGCCGATCGACCTGTCGAAGATCGGCTGGGAGGAAGTCACCGACACGATGCAGGTGATGCTCGACATCGGCTATGGGCTGGTGCCGCTGGTCGACGAGCGCCGCGGCGGACCGCTGATGGGGCGGATCACCGGGGTGCGCCGGCAGCTCTCCAAGGAGCTCGGCTTCGTCGTTCCCCAGGTACGCGTCCGCGACGACATCAACCTGCCGCCCTTCACCTATCGCATCATCGTCGGCGGCGTGGTGATCGGCGAGGACGTCGTCTCGCCCGATCAGATGCTCGCGCTCGATACCGGCCAGGCGGTGGGCAAGCTGCCGGGCAAGACCGTCAAGGATCCGACCTTCGGGCTCGACGCGGTGTGGATCCCCGCCGGCGATGCCGATGCCGCGACCGGCGCGGGCTATCTCGTCGTCGATCCCGGCACGGTGATCGCGACGCATCTCAACCAGTGCCTCTCTCAAGGCGCCGCCGAGCTGCTCGGCCCGGACGAGGTCCAGTCGCTGCTCGACGGGCTCAAGGAGCGCGCCGCCTCGCTGGTCGCCTCGCTCTGCCCGCAGCCGGTGCCGCTCACTACCCTCACCACGGTGCTTAAGGGGCTGCTCGCCGAGAATGTGCCGCTCAAGGAGTTTCGCCGGATCGCCGCGGCGATCGCCGTCGCCGCGCAGCGCACGCTCGATCCCGAGGAAATCCTCGAGCTGATCCGCCCCGATCTCGGCCCGCTGATCATCCAGCGGCTGTGCGGGGTGCGCGAGCCGCTGCGGGTGATGACGCTCGAAGGCCAGCTCGAGGCGCTGCTCGGCCAGGCAGTCCGTTCGGATCCGGGCAAGCGCCACACGATCGAGCCCGATCTCGGTCGCCGCATCTCCGAGGCGCTCCAGCGCGCCGCCGGCCCGCTGATCGCGGAGGCCAAGCCCTTCGCCCTCGTCGTCCAGCCTTCGATCCGCATCGCGATCCGCAAGCTGGTCCGCAATGTCCTGCCCGATACGCCCGTGATGAGCTTCTTCGAAGTGCCCGAGGACAAGGCCGTCGAAGTCGTCGCAGTGATCGGCGCTCCGGAGGCGCTTGCCGCATGAACGCCCATTCTCCCCGCACGCTCAAAGACACGGCCTCGCTGGCGTGGGCGCCGCTCGTCTATGCGCGCACGCCCTCGCCCCGGCGCGACACCGAGGCGCTGGTTCGCAACCATCTGCCGCTGGTCCGCCGCATCGCCTGGCACGTCCATGGATCGATGAGCGCGATCGTCGAGGTCGAGGATCTCGTCCAGGTCGGCATGGTCGCGCTGATCGAGGCCGCCAGCGGCTTCGAGGAGCGCGGGCTGGTGACCTTCGAACACTATCTCTCCACCCGCATCCGCGGCGCGATGATCGACGAGCTGCGCCGCCAGGCAACGCTCACGCGCGGCGCGATGCGGCGGCGCAAGGCGTATCAGGACGCAGTACGCGCGCTGACCAGCGCCAGCGGCGAAGCGCCGTCCGAGGCGCAGCTCGCCGAACGGCTGGGGGTGAGCCCCGAAAAGCTGCGCACCGAATATGCCACGGCGCAGGCGGTGCGCTTCGATTCGATCGACGAATGCTATTCGGACGAATCGCCCTGGTTCATGTCCGACGAACCCGACGCGTTCGCGCAGCTTGCCGACAACGACCAGCGCGCCGCGCTGATCGCCGCGATCGCCACCCTGTCCGAACGCGAGGCGCAGGTCGTGCAGCTCTATTATGTCGAGGAATTGAACCTCGAAGAGATCGGCCAGGTGCTCGGCGTCGGCGCGGCGCGGGTCTGCCAGATCAAGGCCGCGGCGCATGCCCGGTTGAAGCGCGCGCTTCAGCAGCAGCTCCGCTGAGGCAAAAAAATGGCGGCCTCCCCGAAGGGAGACCGCCACGCTCGCGAGGGATCGCGAAGCGTCAGAATTTGAACGAGGCGCCGGCCTTGAACGACCGCCCGATCAGCCCGGCATAGTGCCAGGTCGTCAGGAAGTTCGGCGAGCTGGCATAGGATGCCGGGGCGATCGGCGCGCGCGCGTTGAACACGTTGCCGACATTGGCGAAGAAGGTGAAATCGTCGTTGACCTTGATCGTGCCGTTCAGGTCAACGGTGATGAACTTCTTCACATAGCAGAAGCGCTCGCTGTTCGGGTCGCTCGCCGCCGGTGCCTTGTAGAGGCTGGCCCCGCACGAGGTCGACAGATTGCCCTGGTCGGTCGCGACGCCCTTGATCTTGCCGACATAATAGGCAGTCGCGCTCAGCGAGAAATCATCGCTTTCGAGCGAGGTCTGCCAATTGCCGCGCCAGCTCGGCGTGCCGTTGCCCGACGACAGGTCGTACGGCCCAAGCGTACCCGCGAAACGCTGCACGCCCGTCGCGGTGTGACGGTTGTAGAGCATGACATGGGTCGCCTCGACGCGGCTGGTCAGGCGCAGGCCGTCGGTCAGCGGCGCGCGCAGCGTTGCCGAGAAGTCGAGGCCGGTGGTCAGGTCGTTGTTCACGTTCACGAACGGCGCGTTGATGATCAGCAGGCGCGGCAGGGCGTTGGGGAACAGCGGATCGACGGCGTCGATCGTGTTGACCGAATAGCCCGGACCGACAGCCGCAACCGCCGCGGTCGCCGCGGCGAGCGTGGTCTGGCCGTAATAGGCGCTGATCGCGCGTCCGGCGTCCGGTCCGTTGGCGATCAGGTTCGACTTCTTCACATTGTAATAGTCGACCGTCATGCTCAGCCACTTGAACGGCTCGAAGATCGCGCCGGCGGTGAAGCTGCGCGAGGTTTCCGGCTTCAGGTCCGGATTGCCGACGAAGCCGCGGCCGACCGAGTAGGCGAGGTTATACGGGTTGCCGCCGGCGTTGCAGGTGTTGGTGGCGCTCGCCGAGCCGCCATGCAGCGCGCAGAAGGTGCCCGGAGGCGTCGTCGTCACGAAGCCGGCATATTGCGAGCGCGGGCCCAATTCGGCGAAGGTCGGCGCGCGGAAGCCGCGCGAATAGGTGCCGCGGATCGCCAGCTGCTTGATCGGGGTGAACTTCGCGCCGATCTTCGGCGAGAAGCGGCCAAAGCCCTCCGAATAATGGTCGTAGCGGCCCGAACCGTTGATTTCGAGGACGTCGAAGACCGGCGCCTGGATTTCGAAATAGCCGGCCGAGACGGTATGCTCGCCGAATGCCGAGGAGGTGGTCAGGCCGTAGGTGTCGAGCGCGGCGTTCTGGTTGTTGTTCTCCAGCGTCTCGTGGCGGACCTGGCCGCCGACTGCGACCATCAGCGGGCCGCCGGGCAGCTCGAACAGCTGCTTGGTGACCGACGCGTCGAGCGAGTACATTTCCGAGAAGGACGGCGTGATCTTGTCCGGCGCGATGAAGTTGCGCACCGCCTGCGAATTGGCCGACGGATTGACGAAATTATAGGCGCCGGTGTTGATCGCGTTGAGCGTGTTGGCGATGTTCAGATAGCCGTGCTGGACGATCTCGAGATTGTCGCGGGCATAGACGCCGTCGATCTTCCAGCTCCAATCGCCGCCGAAGCTGCCGTGCAGGCCGGTGGCGAAGCGATAGACTTCGTTGGTGCGGTCGCTGCCGGCGGCGATGTCACCGAACAGATAATAGATGCGCGCGGCGTTGTTGGCCGCAGTCACCGCATTGCCGTCGTTGACCGTCGCATAGGGGTTGTTCGGATTGAGGCGACGATCGGCGGCGCTGATGCAGTTCACGCCGGCGGCGCAGACATAATAGGGCAGCACGATGCCCGGATTGCTCGATGCCAGGCTCGGCGCGCCGCCATAGGGCTGGGTGTTACGCAGCGCGCGCGGCGCGTTGAGGATGCTGACATAGCTGTTCGAGTAGCTGCCGGTGATATAGCCCTCGATCTCGTCCGACAGGCGGACGCTGATCCGGCCGTTGACCGACCATTTGCGCTGCAGCGGCGCGAGCTGGAAATACTCGTCCTCCAGATTGTGCTTGCAGCCGGTGCCCTGGGCGCCGCCGGTGGTGAGCGTGTAGGACCCGTAAGAGCAGTTCGGGTTCAGCGTCGTATAGGTGCTGAAAGCGCTGCCATTTGCCTGGAGCCCGCTCGGGAACAGCGCGGTGCCGCCGGACAGCGGATTGTTGAGGTTGCCCTGGGTGGTACGCACGACGACGGCGTTCGGCGTCGCCGTGGTCAGCGAATTGTCGGCGGCGTTGTTGTCGTTGCCGCCGACCGAGGTGAGGTCGCGGTTGTTGTACGGGAAGCCGCGGCTGTGGTTGCTGACGCGACCGTCCTGCTGATATTCGCCGTTGAGATAGATGTTCCAGCCCTGGGTGTCGTAATTGCCGACGCCCACGGTCAGGTTGGCACGCTGGCGCGCCGCATCGCCCTTTTCAGACACGCCGCCCTCGACCGTGCCGGCGATGCCGGTGAACTGTTTCTTGAGGATCAGGTTGACCACGCCGCCGATCGCGTCGGCGCCATAGGTCGACGAGGCGCCGTCCTTGAGGACCTCGACGCGGTCGATCAGGCTGAACGGAATCGAGTTCAGGTCGACATAGGCGTTATGGCCGTCGTCGCTGATCGGGAAGTTGGTCGAACGCAGGCCGTCGACCAGCACCAGCGTCGACGAGACGCCGAGCCCGCGCAGCGACACGGCCGAGCCGCCGGCCGAGAAGCCGCTCTGGAAGCCGACGCCGATCGAGCCGGCGCCGTCCGCCGAGATCGAGCGCACGGCTTCGGCCACGGTGGTGAGGCCCGCCTTGGCGAGCGAGTCCGAGGTCAGCACGGTAACCGGCGACGGCGTCTCGGTGTCGGTGCGGCGGAACAGCGACCCGGTGACGACGATCGCGTTCTCGTCGGTGTCCTGCGCGCTCGCCTCGTCCTGCGCTGGCGCGCTCGACGGCGTGGTCTGGGCGAAGGCAGGCTGGGCGATCAGCCCGAGCGCCAGCGCAAACGGCGCGGCACCACGGCGCAGCTTGGCCGCGCTCGCACGGTTGGAAAACAGCATTTGAAACCCCCTCTGAGCCGCGTTTCGCGGATTTTGGTGGCGCATGCCCCCCAAGGCGATGCGCCGGATGTTTCTGAAATTGCCGCATCGGAAACATTCTGTAAATCAGAGGAAATAATTTTTGTGGCGCCGTGGTATCCCGGCAACACGCGCGGATCGGCATGCGAAAAGCCCCGATGGTCACGGCGGACCATCGGGGCTCCCCTAGCGCCCCCTTGCGGGGGTTTGCCGGCCGCAATGCCTGTCAGGGGGGTGACACCCCGACCGGCATGCGCTTAACGCAGCAGCGAGAGAACGGTCTGCTGGCTCTGGTTCGCCTGGGCGAGCATCGCCGTCGACGCTTGGCTCAGGATCTGGGCCTTGGCGAGCGCGGCGGTCTCCGACGAGAAGTCGGCGTCCTCGATGCGGCTGCGCGCATCGCTGAGGTTCGAGACGTTCGACGTCAGGTTGTTGACCACCGATTCGAGCTGGCTCTGGCCGGCGCCGAGCGAGGCGCGTGCCGTGTTGACCGTGGTCAGCGCGGAGTTGATTGTCTCGAGCGCGTCCGAAGCGTCGCCGGCATCCGAGATGTCGAGCGCCGTCGCGTCGCTGAGGTCGATCTCGGCGAAGTCGAGCGTCACCGTGTCGGCGGCGGTCGAGCCGGTCTGGATCGTCACGCTGCCCGAATCGCCGGCGTCGCCGGTGAACAGCGCCACGCCGTTGAACGTGGTATTGTCGAGGATGCTGGTGATCTGGGTGGTCAGCGCGGTGACTTCGGTCTGCAGGTTGGTGCGGTCGTCATCCGAATAGGTGCCGGAAGCCGACTGGACCGAAAGCTCGCGGATGCGCTGGAGCATGTTGGTGACTTCGCCCAGCGCGCCTTCGGCGGTCTGCGCCATCGAGATGCCATCGTTCGCGTTGCGGATCGCCTGGTTCATGCCGCGGATCGAGGCGGTCATGGTCGAGGCGATGGCGAGGCCTGCGGCGTCGTCCTTGGCCGAGTTGATGCGCTTGCCGGTCGACAGGCGCTCCATCGCGGTGCCGAGCATCTTGTTGGCAGCGTTCGATGCGTTGCCGGCGCGAAGCGCGGCGGTGTTGGTTCCGATAACCGTCATGTTGATCTCCATTGGCTCGTCGGCTTCCCGCGTCCCCCCTGAACGGGAGCCCGGAGCCGCCGAGCCATGGAACGGCCATGGATTGCCCGGCTTAAGCGAAAAAATTCGGTCCTACGCGCGCACGCGTAGACGCGCCGGGACCCTTAAGGAGGGATCCGTAAGTAAATTTACGACGAATTAACCAACTTCCCCCCAAAACGCCTGCAACACAGGGGGAAAGCCATGCGATCCATCGTTCCGTCGGCAGCCGTGCTTCGGCAGAAATACGCATTGGTGTCGGCACTGCGCGCCCAGGGCTTCGGCATCGCATCGTGCGAGGACGGCAAGCCCGGCGCACAGGACCTGTTCCTGATCGCCGACGGCGAAGTTCCCCCGGCCGCCGCGCGCACGCTGATCCTGGGCGATGCCGACGGCGACTGCACGGCAATCCCGTTTCGCGACGGCAACCCCGCCCACCTGCGCTTCGACGCCGAAAATGCCGCGATCGGCCACGGCTTCGCCAGCGCGATGGCGCGCGGCCCGTTCGAGCCGGTCGCCGCCGATCCCGAGAGTCTGGCGCTGCTGGCACTGGCCGAGCGCGTCGCCGCGTCCGACATCACCGTGCTGATCAACGGCCCCACCGGCACCGGCAAGGAAGTGCTGGCTCGCACCATCCACCTGCAATCGACGCGCCGCGACGGCCCGTTCGTCGCAATCAACTGCGCCGCGCTGCCCGAATTGATGCTCGAGGCGATGCTCTTCGGCCACCAGAAGGGCGCGTTCACCGGCGCCTCGTCGGGCGGCCAGGGCTTTTTCCGCGCCGCGCACGGCGGGACGCTGCTGCTCGACGAAATCGCCGAGATGCCGATCGGGCTTCAGGCCAAGCTGCTGCGCGCGCTCCAGGAACGCGAAGTCGTGCCGATCGGCGGGACGCTGCCCGAAAAGGTCGACGTTCGCGTCATCGCCTGCGCCAATCGCGACCTGCAGGGCGAAGTCGCCGCGGGCCGGTTCCGCGCCGATCTTTATTACCGCCTCTCGGTCTTCCCGCTCGCCACCAAGGCGCTCGCCGAGCGCCCGGGCGACATTCCCGCGCTCGCCGCGGCGATGGTGCTGAGGCACGCGGGCACCCGCTCCGCGCTCCCCTGGATCGCGCCCGAGGCGCTCGAAGTGCTGATCGACCATGACTGGCCCGGCAATGTTCGCGAGCTGGAGAACATCATCCAGCGCGCGCTGCTGCTGTGCGCCGGCGACGCGATCACGCCCGATCATCTTATCTTCGATCGCCGCCCCGAAGCGCGCCAGGACCGCCCCGAGACGCTGGGCAACATCGTCCAGATGCACGAATTCCAGGCGATCCGCGACGTGCTCGCCGAATGCAACGGCAGCCGCATCGAGACGGCGCGGCGGCTCGGCATTTCCGAGCGCACGCTGCGCTATCGCCTCGCCAAGGCACGCGAGCAGGGCGAGGATTTGGGCGGCCGTAGCTGGGCGGCCTCGGCATGAGCATCGGCGGCGTCAAGGATGCCATGAGCATCGATCGCGTGATGGCGCTGCGCGCGCAGATCCTCGAGCGCAACACCGCGCTGGCGCGCGCCGGCGAGACCCCGGCTTCGGCCGCACCCACCGGCGCCGGCGCGGCCAAGGGCGGCGACTTCACCTCGGCGTTCAAGGACGCCTTTGCCCAGGTCAACGACGCGCAGAACCAGGCCGGCGCGCTCGCCGAAAGCTATGAGCGCGGCGAGACGGTGGACATCGCCAAGGTGATGCTCGCCCGCCAGCAGGCCTCGGTCGGCTTCGAGGCGACGCTGCAAGTCCGCAACAAACTCCTGTCCGCATACAAGGACATCATGAGCATGCCGGTCTGATCCGATGAGCAACGCACTCACCACCGATGCGGCGCCCGGCGCCCTGGCCCCCGCCAAGCTCGCGCCGCTCGCGCAGGTCCGCGATCTGCTCGGCCAGCCCGCGATCAAGCGCAGCCTGCCGCTGGTGCTGCTCGCAGGGCTGGTGCTCGCCGGCTTCCTTGCCTGGTCGATGCTCTCGACGCCGCCGCAGCGCATCCTGTTCGCCAATGTCAACGATGCCGACAAGGCCGCGATCACCAGCGCACTCGATACCGCCAGCATCGCCAGCGCGATCGACGGATCGGGATCGATCACCGTCGCCGAGGACGATTATCATAAGGCGCGGATGCTGCTCGCCAGCCAGGACCTGCCCAAGGCGGCGCCCGGCGGCTATGCGATCCTCGACAATCTGCCGATGGGGGTCAGCCGCGCGGTGGAGGGCGAACGCCTGCGCCAGGCGCGCGAGACCGAGCTTGCCCGCTCGATCGAGGAGATCGACGCCGTCGCCGAGGCGCGCGTCCATCTCGCCACGCCCGAGGCCTCCGCGTTCGTACGCGACCATGCCGATCCTTCCGCGAGCGTCATCGTCAAGCTGCAACCCGGCCGCGTGCTCGGCGACGCGCAGATTCGCGCGGTGGTCAATCTCGTCGCCTCGTCGGTGCCCGGGATGCAGCCCGAAGCCGTGACGATCGTCGACCAGATGGGCGCCCTGCTCTCCAAATCGGGATCGAACGGCGCCAGCGCCGGCGACACGCGCATCGATTTCCAGCGCCGCGTCGAGGACAAATATCGCGTCCAGCTCGCCCAGCTGCTCACGCCCCTGGTCGGCTCGGGCAATTTCTCCGCCGAGGTCCAGGCCGATGTCGACCTCGACGAGAGCCAGGCGACGCGCGAAAGCTATGACAAGCAGGGCAATGTCATCCGCGCCGAGCAGGGCGCGTGGACCGGCACGTCGAAGGACGGCCAGCCGGGCGGCATCCCCGGCGCGCTTTCGAACACGCCGCCGCCGGCCAGCACGATCGTCGCGCCCAACGCCCCCGGCGCCCAGCCTGCCGGCGCGCCCGCCCAGCCCGCGCCGCCGCAGACCAAGCAGAGCGACAGCTTCACGCGCACCTATGAGACCGGCAAGGAAATCTCGGTCACGCGCGCGATGCCGGGCAACGTCAAGCGGCTCTCGGTCGCGGTGTTGCTGCGCGAGGAGCCGGGCAAGCCGCGCGGCCAGGTCGAGATCCAGCAGATCACCCAACTGGTCCGCGCCGGCATGGGCTTCGATCAGGCACGCGGCGACCAGGTCACCGTGATCAGCCGCAAGTTCAACGCCGCCGCCGATGCCAAGGACGGCCCCGCCTGGTATGAGGCGGAATGGGTGCCGATGGCGGCGCGCAACGGCACCGCATTGGTGATCGCGCTGCTCGTGCTGCTGCTCGGCGTGCGTCCGCTCGCCAAGGGGTTGCTCAAAAAGTCCGAGCCGGCCCCCGCGCCTGCGCTGGCGATGGGCGGACCCGACGGCGAAGGCGACGCAGAGGCAGCGCCGCTGCCGACCGTCAGCATCGACATGATCGAGGCAAGCGAGGGCTATGACGATCGCGTCGGGCTGGTCCGCGGCTTCACCCGCGAGAACCCCGCGCGCGCCGCGCTGGCGATCCGCGACATGATCCGGGAAGACGCGGCGTGACGATGGTGCGAAGCTTCAGCGGGGTCGAGCGCGCCGCGGTGCTGATGATGCTCGTCGGCGAGGAGGAGGCCGCCGCCATCCTCCAGAAGCTCGAGCCCGACGAAGTGCGCGCGCTGGGCAAGGCGATGTTCACCGTCGCCGATGTCGGCGAGAGCGAAGTCGGCCAGGTGCTCGACGATTTCGTCACCAAGGCGCGCGAGCGCAGTTCGGTGACCTTCGATCCGGCGCCGCAGATCCAGGGGATCATGCACCGCGCGCTCGGCGCCGAACGCGCCGAAGGCGTGCTCGCGCGGATCATGCCGCCGCGCGCCGGCGCGGGGATCGAGATGCTCGACTGGTTCGAGCCCGACGAGATCGCCGCGATGGTCGAGGCCGAGCATCCGCAGATCGCCGCGGTGCTGCTCGTCCAGCTCGATTCCGAAGTCGCTGCCAAGGTGTTCGAGCATCTGCCCGAGGCCTTGCAGCCGCAGATCCTGCGCCGCGTCGCGCGGCTCGGCCCGGTCTCCGCCGAGGCGATCGAGACGCTGAAGGACATGCTCAACGCCCGCGCCAAGACCGCGCGGCGATCGGTGTCGCACCAGTTCGGCGGCACGCGCGAGGCTGCCAAGATCCTGTCGGGCGCGCGCAAGCGCACCGAGCAGCGGGTGATGCCCAAGCTCGCCAAGATCGACCGCGACGTCGCCAAGGCGATCGAGGAGGCGATGTTCGTTTTCGACAATCTGCTCGAGCTCGACGACAAGAACCTCTCGACGCTGATCCGCAGCATCGACAGCGACGTGCTGGTCAAGGCGCTCAAGGGCGTCGAGGAATCGGTGCGCAGCCGCTTCCTGGGCTGCATGTCGAGCCGCGCCGCCGACGGCATCCGCGACGAGATGGAAGGCCGCGGCCCGATGAAGCTCGCCGATGTGCTCGATGCGCAGAAGACGATGATCGGCGTCGCGCGCGCGCTGGTCAAGGACGGCACGCTGCAGATGCCGGGCAAGGGCGGCGAGGACGACTATGTCTGATTTCGCCCCCGGCTTCGCCGCGCGCCAGCACGGCGCCGAACAGCATCTCGCGCGCACCTTCGGCGACCCGGGCGGGTTCGCGCCCGATCTGGTGCGCTTCGCGCGCCGCGGCGGCTTCGAGGAGCCGGTGCCGGCATCGCCGCGCCATTTCTCGCCCGCCGATCGCGGCACCAACCCGACCGAGGGCTGGGATCCGTTCGCCGCCGAGGTCCAGCCCGAGACCAATGATTTCGTCGATCCGGTCGCCGCCGCGCATGCCGCCGGGGTGATCGAGGGCCGCGCCGCGCTGCGCGCCGAGATCGAGGCCGCCCGGGCAGAGGAGACCGGCCTTGCCGACCAGCTGACCCAGGCGCTCGCCGCCGGCAGCTATTTCGATCGCGAGAAGATCGCCGAGCATCTGCGCCAGACCGTGCTCCACCTCGTCACCCGGATGATCGGCGAGGCCGGGATTTCCGGCGATATCCTCGGCCAGCGTATCGACGCTGCGGTCAAGCTGCTCGCCGACAGCGGCGAATTGGCGCTGCTCCGCCTCCATCCCGACGATCTGCCGCTGGTCGAAGGCAAGCTGCCCGGCACGCTGTTCGCGATCGCCGACCTCAAGCTCACGCGCGGCAGCTTCGTGATCGAAAGCGCCTCGACGATCGTCGAGGACGGCCCCGATCTGTGGCTCGAGCAGCTCGCCCAGGCGATCGATCGCGTCCCCCTGCCGCCGTTATGTTGAACCGCTTCACCGAACATTATCTCGACCAGCTCGGCCGCGGCGATTTCGCGCCGCGCGCCAAGGTCTCGGGCCGCCTCTCTTCCTATGACGGGCTGCTGATGGAGGCAGTGGGCCTCTCGCTCCCGGTCGGCACGGTCTGCGCGATCGGCAGCGGCGAGAGCCGGGTCGAGGCCGAAGTGATCGGCTTTCGCGGCGGACGGACCTTGATGATGAACCTGGGCGGCCCCGCCGCCCTGCTCCCCAACGCGCCGGTGCGCCCGGTCGGCCCTCCGGGCGAAGCCGAAGTGGGCGCCGCCTTGCTCGGCCGCGTCGTCGACGGCGCCGGCAGGCCGATCGACGGGCTCGGGCCCGTGCGCGGCGCCGGGCGCTGGCCGCTCGCCGGCAAGCTCCAGTCGCCGCTCGACCGGGGCCGCGTGCTCCAGCCGCTCGACGTCGGGGTGCGCGCGATCAACGGGCTGCTGACCATCGGCCAGGGCCAGCGCGTCGGCATCATGGCGGGATCGGGCGTCGGCAAATCGGTGCTGCTCGGGATGATCGTCCGCGCCGCGCAGGCCGAGGTGATCGTCATCGGGCTGATCGGCGAGCGATCGCGCGAAGTCGCCGATTTTCTCGAGACCAAGGTCGCCGGCGAAGCGCGCGCGCGCTCGGTCGTGGTCGCGGTCCCCGCCAATCATTCGCCGGTGCTGCGCATTCGCGGCGCCTTGCGCGCGACTGCGATCGCCGAAGCCTTCCGCGCCGAGGGCAAGAACGTGCTGCTGATCATGGATTCGCTCACGCGCGTCGCGCATGCCGGCCGCGAGATCGGGCTGGCGCTCGGCGAGCCGGCCAGCGCGCGCGGCTATCCGCCCTCGGCCATTGCGATGCTGCCCAGCCTGATCGAACGCGCCGGCACCGACGTGCACAGCGGCGGATCGATCACCGCGATCTACACCGTGCTTGCCGATGGCGACGACGGCAACGATCCGGTGGTCGATTCGGCGCGCTCGATCCTCGACGGCCATATCGTGCTGTCGCGCGCGCTCGCCGAGCGCGGCATCTATCCGGCGATCGATCTCGGCCCTTCGGTCAGCCGAGTGATGACCGACATTGCCGAGCGCCCACACCTTGCCGCCGCACGCGTGCTGCGCCGGCATCTCGCCACCTATGAGGAAAATCGCGATCTCGTGCTGATGGGCGCCTATCGCCCCGGCGCCGACCCCGAGATCGACGCGGCGATCGCCTGCCACCCGGCGGTAATGGAATATATCCGCCAGGGCTCGGACGAAGTCGTCCCCCTCGCCGATGCCGTCGCCGAGCTGACCGGCGTGTTCGGCGATGGCTAGATCGGC
The DNA here is from genome assembly GCF_044881185.1 of Sphingomonas sp. MMS12-HWE2-04. GTDB lineage: Bacteria > Pseudomonadota > Alphaproteobacteria > Sphingomonadales > Sphingomonadaceae > Sphingomonas. The sequence goes on from NZ_CP173254.1 coordinate 3,874,556, forward strand.
GAAGAAGCTGGGCCGCCTGCTGCGCGTGCGAACGCTCCAGCTCGACCAGGTTCGCGCCGACGAGGTCCGTGCCCGGCTGAAAGTGGATGCCGAACAGGGTTTGCGCGCGCGCATCGCCGGGCTCGCCGCGCATGCCACGCCCAGCGCCGACGCAGCGCCGACGCTCGCCACCAGCTTCATCGCCGCCGCTTATTATCGCGAACGCCTCCACCAATCGGCGCACGCCGCCGAGCGCCGCGTCGCCGTCGCCGAACAGGGCCTCGAAGCCGCGCGCACTGCCACGCGCGAGGCCCGCCGCGACCAGAGCGCGATCGAAAAGCTGCTCGCCCGCGCCGAGCAGGAAGCCGCACGCAAGGCGGTGCGCGAGCTCGAGGCGCTGCCGCCGACCGGACGAAATCGGCACGATCCTTGCTGAGAACGCGGGCGAAGCAATTTTCGCCAGGGTTTTCGTCGCTTGATCCAGCTTTCGACCATTGCCAAACTCCCGCACGGGGCCGTCCGCCCGGCGCTGCTCGCGGGCGCCAGCCCGGCGAGCTTCGCGCTGACGCTCGGCGCGACGACGCTCGCCGACCCCGCCGCGCCGGCCGAAGCGGCGGCAATCCTGCTTCCCCAGCGGCAAGCCGATGCCGAGCCCGGCAAATTCTTGCCGGCCACGTCCGAAGGCGAGACGCCGGACGCTGCTCCGCCCGAGAAGGACGCGCAGGACGCCGATCCGGACGCCGGGGCGCTCGCTTATGCCTGGTTCCCGATCGTGCAGCCGGTCCTGCCGACGGCTGAACCCGCCGCTGCATCCGGCCCAACAGAGCCGCCGATCGCCATCAACGGCAAGCCCGCCCCGCTCCTGCCCGAAGCCGCCGCGCCGCCCATGCCGGTCGCGCAGCAAGCGCAGCAAGCGGAAGTGGCCGGTTCCGAAGCAACCGCGATTGCGGTGCCACTCGCACTCCGGGCGACCGCACCTGCCGCGTCGCAGGGCTCCGTTGCACCGCCGCTACCAGGCGCGGCGCAGTCCGTGACTCCGCCCTCCGCCCCGCCGCAACCCGCCCCGCTGCCGCCTGTCGCGGCGCCCACGCCTGCCCTCGTCGCAAGCGACACGCCGCCGCAGCGGCCGGCCGTGGCCACTTTGGGCGCCGCGACGGACGCGCCGACACCGCTGGTCGCCCCGCCGCAACCCGCCCCGCCACATCCCGCCCCTGCACCGCTCCTGGCGGCGGCGCCGCTATCCGCCACGGATTTGCCGCTCGCCGCGCAGCCGAGCGCACCCGTCGCCGCCGAGCCGCGACAGCCCCAGCCGGCCGCCACCGCGGTGCCCGCGCCGGTCGCCGCCGCCGCGCCGGCGCCCGAGCCGCTGGTCCGCGCCGCCGCGATCGAACAGGCCTTCACCCTTGTCGCCGAGCCGCCGCGCGCGCCGCGCCGCGAAGCGCTGCGCGACATCGCGCCCGCCGCCCTCGCCACTGCGGAAGCGCCGCGCGTCCATGTCGCGCCCGCCGCGCAGGCGGGCGACGCGATGCTCGACCTGCGCCGCCGCGAATGGGCCGGGCAGATGGTCGAGCAGATCGAGGCGCTGCGCGATGCTGCGCCGACCCGCGAGACGCGCATCCGCCTCGCCCCCGAGGCGCTCGGCACCGTCGACGTGTCGATCCGCCACGAGGGCGACCGCGTCCATGTCCATTTCGCCACCGAGACCCCGGCCGCGCGCCAGGCGATCGCCGAAGCGCAGCCGCGCCTCGCGGAGATCGCGGAAGCGCGCGGGCTCAAGCTCGGCCAGACCAGCGTCGACACCGGCAGTGCGGGCCAAGGCTCGAACCCGCAAGGCCAGGGCCAGCGCGCCGCGCTGCCCCGCGCCCCCGCGCGCGCCGTGCCCGGCGACACCACCGACACCGATGACCGCATCGCCTGAGATCGAAGGAGACCAAGATGAGCGAAGCTGAAAAGAAGAAGGCCGGCGGCAAGGGCAAGCTGCTCCTGCTGATCGGCGCGCCAGTGCTGCTGCTCGGCGCGGGCGGCGGCGGCGCGCTCTACGCCGTCAAGTCCGGGCTGTTCAACGCCGCCCATGCCGAGACCGCCTCGACCGAGCCGCGCCTGCTCCCCAAGGAGGAGGAAAAGCGCGCCTCGATGAAGGCCGAAGGCGGGCATGGCGAGGAAGCCGCAGCCGAGGAATCGCACGGCATGGCCACGCCCAAGGGCGAAGGCGGCGACAAATATGCCTCGAGCTATTATCCGCTCGAAAAGGAGTTCACGTCGAACCTGCAGGACAGCGTTCACTTCATCCAGGTCGGCATCGCCGTCTCGACGCCGTATGACGAACGCGTCCTCGAAAACATCAAGACCCATGAGATCGCGATCCGATCGCAGGTGCTGATGGCGCTAGGCGAGACGACCGAAGACGAGGTCTTCACGGCACAGGGCAAGCGCCAGATCCAGGATCGCCTGGTCAAGGCGGTCAACGCCGTACTGAAGCAGAAAGAAGGTTTCGGAGGCGTAAGTAACGTCTACTTTACCAATTTCATTGTTCAGTGAACGGGCATGGTTAACAGCCCTTCACAGACATTGGCCGCCGAGAAGCAGGCCGAACGGCGGGAACGGCCCCGCGCCGGCGCAGAGCATGCGCCTGCGCTCGGCGCGTCGAACCTCAATCCGTTCGGCGATCTCGTCACGCTGCAGCATCTCAGTGCGCGGCTGGCCAAGTCGCTGAAGGGCGTTTTCGAGACGATGCTGCGCCGCGAGCTGCGCTGCTTCGCCGAGCCGATCGCAGTCCAGCGCTTTGCCGATTATCGCGCCGAGCGCGGCGTGAAGCCTTCGGCATGGCAGCCGCTGGCGATGGGCACGGCCCGGGCCCGCGCGCAGCTCGTCCTGGGGGCAGGCCTCGTCCATGAAATGCTCGATGCGTTCTTCGGCGGCGACGGCGAAGCGCCGCAGCCGCTGCCCACCGAGTTCAGCCCTGCTGCCGAAGCGCTGGTCCAGCGCCTCGCCGCGTCGATCGCCGCCCCGCTCGACGCCGCCTGGGAACCGATCGCGCCGATCGCGTTCAAGCCGGTGGCGGCGAACATCGCGATGCCCGATCTTCACGGCGACGAGGCCGTGGTCGTCACTCGCTTCGGTTTCGCCGAGGGCGAGCGCAAGCCGGTGTTCGTCGATCTTCTCTATCCGGTCGCCTGCCTCAAGCCGCACGGCGCCGCGCTCAGTCCCAAGGTCCACGGCCCCGTCGCCGAGGTCGAGCCGCAATGGCGCAGCGGCCTCACGCGCGCAGTGATGAACGTGCGCTTCCCCATTCGCTCGGTCCTTGCCGAGCCGGTGCTGCCGCTCGGCCGCCTGCTCGAGCTCAAGGAAGGCGATGTCATTCCCATCGATTTCGGCCCCGAAGTCCCGGTGATGGTGGCTGCACGCCGCCTCGGCACCGGCCAGGTCGGCGCCGCCAATGGCCGCGCCGCAGTCCGGCTGACCCAACTCGAACCGCTCAGCGAAGAGGATTTCCGATGAACGACATGACCGGCGCATTCGCGCTCGACACCTCGGTCGCGGCGAATTTCCGCCTGCTCCAGGATGTCGACGTCAAGCTGACGGTCGAGATCGGCTCGACCACCCTGTCGCTGCGCGAGTTGCTCGCGCTTGGCGAGGAAAGCGTGATCGAGCTCGATCGCGACGCCAACGAGCTGCTCGACATCTTCGTCAACGGCACGCTGATCGGCCGCGGCGAAGTCGTCACCGTCGGCGAGAAGTTCGGCATCCGCATGACCGAGCTGGTCAGCCCCGAGAAGCGGTCGCTGCGCGCATGATGTGGTCGTACATTCTCAAGCTGGTCATCCTGTTGCCGCTCGTCTGCGGGCTGCTGATCGGCTGCCTCTATGCGTGGCGCAAGCTCGAGGCGCGGCTGCCCAAGAACCAGGGCACGCGGATGGTCCAGGTCAAGGAGACGATGATGCTCTCGCCCGGGCTGCGGCTTGCGGTGGTCGAGTTCGAAGGCAAGAAGCTGCTCGTCTCGGTGAGCCGTAGCGGCGTCAACCTGGTCGACAAGGCATGATCGCCGCGCTCGCCCAACCGCCGCGCACGATCGGAGGACGCGCCGCGCTGTTCGTCGGGCTGCTCGCCTTCCTGATCCTGTTCGCCGGGCCCGCCTTCGCCCAGGCCGTGCCGGTGCCCGCGCCGGTGGCGACGCCGGGCGTCGGCGATGCCGTCGATCGCGCGCTGGGCGATCTGGGTGGCGGCAATGCGCCGCTCAGCCTGTCGCTCCAGGTCCTCATCATCATGGGCCTGCTCACCGTGCTGCCGGGCATCCTGCTGATGATGACCAGCTTCACGCGGATCATCATCGTGCTTTCGGTGCTGCGCCAGGCGCTCGGTCTCCAGCAGACCCCGCCCAACCAGGTGCTGATCGGGCTGTCGCTGTTCCTCAGCTTCTTCGTGATGTCGCCGGTGATCAGCCAGGCCAACAAGACCGCGATCCAGCCCTATGCCGCCGGCCAGATCAGCGCGACCCAGATGATCGAGGGCACCGGCGCCGCGCTCCACGGTTTCATGGTCAAGCAGACGCGCAACCGCGACGTGAAGATGTTCGCCGATATGGGCCATGCCGGCCCCTTCGCCAGCCCCGCCGACGTGCCCTTCTCGGTGCTGCTCCCCGCCTTCGTCACCAGCGAACTCAAGACCGCCTTCCAGATCGGCTTCCTGATCTTTTTGCCCTTCATCGTCATCGACCTCGTCGTCGCGACGGTGCTGATGAGCCTGGGTATGATGATGATGTCGCCCACCATCATTTCGCTCCCCTTCAAGCTGCTGCTCTTCGTCCTGGTCGACGGCTGGGCGCTGACGATGGGGTCGCTTGCCTCGAGCTTTGCGAGTTAGCCATGGACGCCGATTATTTCCTCACCGTCGCCCGCGAGGCGATGTGGATCATGGCGCTCGCCTCGGCGCCGATCCTGATCCCGGCTTTGCTCTCGGGGTTGATCCTGGGCATGGTCCAGGCCGCGACGTCGATCCAGGAGCAGACGCTCACCTTCGTGCCCAAGCTGATCGTCGTGGCGATCAGCCTGGTGATCTTCGGCGGCATGATCCTGGGGCTGATCGGCGACTTCACCACCAGCATCTTCGAACGCATCCCGGACCTGGTGAAGTAAGCCGGGGATGATGGGCTTCGGCCTCTCGATCGAGCCGCAGCTCTGGACGCTGCTGTTCGCGATGGTGCGGATCGGCGCGGCGTTCGTCGCGGCGCCGGTGTTCAGCGCGGTCTCGATCCCGCTGCCCGCGCGGATCGCGCTGTCGGGGGCGATCGGCGTGCTGGTGATCAACACCACCCATATCGTGCCGCCACCGCAGATCTTCGCGCTGACCACCTTCCTCGCGGTCGCCGCCGAGGCACTGATCGGGCTCGCGCTCGGCTTCGTCCTCCAGATCGCCTTCGCCGCGCCGCTGGTCGCCAGCGAAGTGATCGGCATGGGCATGGGGCTGGGTTTCGCCAATGCGGTCGATCCGACCAGCGGCCATTCGACCCCCGCGCTCGGCCAGTTCCTGTCGCTGCTGCTCACCTTGCTGTTCCTCGCGGTCGACGGGCACCTCGTCCTCGTCGATCTGGTCGTGCGCAGCTATGAGACGCTGCCGCCCGGCGCATGGCTGGCGCCCGAGCGGCTGCTCAATATCGCGCTGTTCGGCGGCTATGTGTTCCTCGCCGGGCTGCTGCTCGCGCTGCCGGTCGGCTTCCTGCTGCTGTGCCTCAACGTCATCGTCGGCATGCTCAGCCGCGCGGCGCCCGCGCTCAACCTGTTCGCGATCGGCCTGCCCGCCAGCCTCGCCATGGGCGTGGTCGCGATCCTGCTCGCGCTGCCGGCGATGGGCGATTACCTGCTCGTCATCATCCGCGAAGGCCTCGCCGCCGCGCCCAGCCTGGTGCTCGGCTGATGGCGGAGAGCGCCGGCGAACGGACCGAAGCGCCAACCGCCAAGCGCAAGCGCAAGGCGACGGAAGAAGGCCAGATCCTCCGATCGCGGGACTTCGCCACCGCGCTGGTGATCCTGGCGGGCTGCGCCTGGATGGCACTGCTCGGCCCGTCGCTGCTGCGCGCGTGCCGCGAGATCATGGTCGCCAGCTTCGCCTTCACCCACGCCGATATCGAGGATTTCGAGCCGTGGCGGCCGCTGATGGCAGCGGGCTGGAAGCTCGCCCCCTCGATCGGCGCGCTGTTCGCGCTCAGCCTGATCGTCACCGTGCTCGGCCAGGCCGGCTTGAGCGGGCTCGGCTGGAACAACAAGAATTTCCTGCCCAAGGGATCGCGGGTCGATCCGGCCGCGGGGCTCAAGCGGATCTTCGGCTCGAATGGCTGGATCGAGCTCGGCAAGTCGCTGCTCAAGGTGCTGCTGCTCGGCAGCATCGGCGCGTGGCTGCTCTGGTCGCTCACCGCCAAGTCGCTCGGCCTGGTCGCTTCCGATCTGCACGGCGCGATCGGGGCGATCGGCGGCGAGTTCGTCACCCTGCTGTTCGTGATGGGGGGCGGGCTGCTGCTGATCGCCGGCATCGACCTGCCGATCCAGATCTTCCGCCACATGGCGCAGCTGCGCATGACCAAGCAGGAAGTGAAGGAAGAGCACAAGGAAAGCGAAGGCTCGCCCGAACTCAAGGCCGCGCTGCGCCAGCGCCAGCACGAGATTTTGAAGGGCGGTTTCCGCAAGACCGTCGGCACCGCGCATGTCGTGCTCACCAACCCGACGCATTTCGCCGTGGCGCTGCGCTATGATCGCGGCAAGGACCAGGTGCCGGTGGTGGTCGCCAAGGGCCGCGGCGCCACGGCGCTGGCGATCCGCGAGCTGGCCGCCGAATTCGCCGTGCCGGTGCTCGAATATCCGCAGCTCGCCCGCGCCGTCTATTACACCAGCCGCGAGAACCAGGAGGTTCGCGATGACCTCTACCAGGCGATCGCGGTCGTCCTTGCGTTCGTGTTCGGGGTCAACAAGCGCGCCGGCGCGCACCAGCCCTCGATCAGCGTCCCCAAGACGGCATGGTTCGACGAAAACGGCCAAAAACTGGAGCGCTGGCCCTAAAGCCGCATTTGCCGCGGCCGTTAACGAGGCAGGGGGACCGCATGGCCATCGAATTGATTGCAAAGACGCTGGGAACGGGATCGGGGATCGACATCTCCTCGCTCGTCAGCCAGCTCGTTGAGGCGCAGTTCGCCAACAAGAACCAGTCGCTGACCAGCCAGAGCGACAAGCTCACCGCGCAGATTTCCAAGATCAGCGAGCTCAAGAGCGGGATCACCACCTTCTCCAATGCGCTGGCCCAGCGCACCGCCGGCACGACGCTAAGCACGCAGCCGACCAGTTCGCGCACCGACCTGGTCACCGTCACCCGCCTCGCCGGCGCCGACGTTTCCAGCCTTCAGGCAACGATCGAAGTCCGCCAGCTCGCCCAGCAGCAGGTGGCGAGCACCAGCCCCTTTTCCGGCGGATCGTCGAGCGCAGTCGGCACCGGCACGCTGACGCTGACCTTCGGCAATGCCACCGTCAGCGACGGCACGATGACGGGGTTCACCGCAGGGCAGGCTGCGCCGATCGCCATCGAGATCGATTCGGCGCACGCGACTCTGTCGGGGGTCGCCCAGGCGATCAATGCCGCGAACAAGGGCGTCACCGCGTCGATCATCACCGACAGCGATGGCGCGCGGCTGGTGCTCAAGAGCCAGACCGGTGCCTCCCAGGCTTTCGAGCTGCGCGGCAGCGCCGGGCTGGAAGGGCTCGACATCGGCACCGGCACCACCGGCTCGACGATCAACACCACCGCGCAGGACGCGATCGTCGCGCTGGACGGCGTGCCGACGCGCTATCCGATCAACACCATCTCGACGCTGGTCCCCGGCGTGCGGCTCGATCTGGTCGGCGCATCGGCGGGCACCAAGGTGTCGATCGGCGCAAGCCGCCCCACGGACGCGCTCAGCCAGGCGCTGACCGACTTTGTCGACAGCTTCAACGAGATCTACGCCATGGTGAAGGCCGCGGTCGATCCGATCGACGGCGAGCTTCGCGGCGATGCCGGCGCCAAGGATCTGCTGCGCCAGATGCGCGCGCTGACGCTGGTGCCGCTGGTCAAGGACCCCGCCACCGGCCGGCCGAGCACGCTCGCCGACATCGGCGTCGCCACCCAGCGCGACGGCACGCTGAAGATCGACAGTAGCCGCGTCACCAAGGTGCTGCAGACCTACCCCGCCGATTTCGAGGCGATGTTCGCCAGCGGCGCCGGCATCACCGCGGCGCTCGCCAAGATCGTCACCAGCGCGACCGGGACGATCACCGTCAACGGCGTCAACGAACCCGCCGGGCTTGGCGCGAGCCAGGCGAATTACACCAAGGCGCAGACCAAGCTCGAGCGTCAGCAGGAAGACATCGCCGTCAAGACCGAGCAGGTGCGCACGCGGATGACCCAGCAGTTCGCCGCGATGGATTCGAAGGTGGCGGCATATAAGTCGACGCAAAGCTTCCTCGAGCAGCAGATCGCCGCGTGGAATTCGCAGGATTGATGCAGTGACCCGCTATGCCACCGCTCTCGCCCGCAACCCGGCAGCGACCTATCGGCAGATCGACCTTGCCGGACGCACCAGCGGCGCCGACGCGCACGCCCTGGTCGGGCTGCTCTACGCAGAGGGCGTCGCCGCGCTGCGTGCAGCAGCCTGCGCAGTGGAAACGCGGCAATATGCGATCAAGAGCGAGCGCCTCTCGCGCGCCACGGCGATCCTGTTCGCGCTGGAGGCTGGGCTCGATTTCGAGCGTGGCGGAGACGTTTCGCGCACGCTCGCAACCTTCTATCACGGCCTGCGCGAACAGGTGCTGCGAGTCAGCCTGGGCAATGATCCCCAACCTTTTCGGGACGCCGCGGACAGCCTGGAGGAAATCGGAAACGCCTGGGCCAGCGTGCGCGGCTAGCATCGCGCCCGTCTTTGGGTTAGCGGGTGCGCCATGAAAGCACCCCATGTCGTCGCCCTGGGCGGAACCTTGCGGGCCGAATCGACGACGGGCAGGTTGCTTGCCGCGGCGCTCGATCGTGCGGCCGCCCGCGGCGCACGCACCACCTTGCTCACCGGCGATGCGATCGCCTTCCCGCATTACGAGCCGGGCAATGCCGAGCGCGATCCGGCGATCGGCCATTATCTGGATACGCTGCGCAGCGCAGACGCCGTGATCGTCGGCTCGCCGGGCTATCACGGCACGCTTTCCGGGCTGGTCAAGACCGCGCTCGACTATGTCGAGCAACTGCGCGGCGACGAGCGCGTCTATTTCGATGGGCTGCCCGTGGGGCTGATCGCCACCGCGGCGGGATGGCAGGCGGCGGTATCGACGCTGCAGGCGCTCCGCACGATCACCCATTCGCTGCGCGGCTGGCCCACGCCGATGGGGCTTGCCGTCAACACCGCCGAGCCCGGCGACGCGGTCGAGCGCTGCAACGGCCCGATGGATGTGATGATCGGCCAAATTTTCGATTTTCTGGATCGCTGACTCGGGCTTAGCGCTTTCGTAAGGGCTTTTACCTAACCTTCGCTCAATTCGGGGGTGGGAATGGATCACAGCAACGCCCAGGCTGCACCGGGACTTCGCCGACGCGCGATCTCGAGCATCCTGGCAGCCGGCGAGGACCGTGCCGGGCTCGCTGCGCTGGCGCAGCGGCTGGGCAGCCTGGGCTATCTCGTCGTGCTCGCCCATTCGGGGGCGCAGGCGCTCGAGCTGATTTCGGCGCGGGGGTTCGATCTCGTCGTACTCGATGCGCGCATGCCCCAGGTCTCGGGCCAGCACGTCCTCAAGGAAGTGCGCAGCGCGCGCGACACGGTGGACCTGCCGCTGCTCCTCATCGTCGACAAGGGTGCGCAGGATTCGATGATCGAGGCGCTTGCCAATGGTGCCGACGATTGCCTGATGCGACCGTTCGAATTCGCCGAGCTGGCGGTCCGCATCGAGCGTACGCTGATACGCGCCCGCAGGATCGACGCGCTCAAGCGCGCGAACCTCGCTTTGGATGCGCGGATCGCGGCACGCGCGATCGAACTGGGCGAAACGCGCAGCGAGCTCGCCCGCGCCCATGCCGATCGCAACCGGCTGCTTACCGCACTCCAGACGGTGCACGAGCACCTCGAGCGCGACCATGTCGGCAGCGCCGCGCTGGACGCACTCAGCGATCGAACCAGTGTCGCTGGATGAAATAGCCCGCGATCAGCAACGCCATCGCCGCGCTCACCCCGACGACGCCCCAAAATGCCCAGGGCTCGTGCGCATAGGGTATCCCGTCGACATTCATCCCCAGCAGGCCGGTCAGGAAGGTGAGCGGCAGGAACACCATCGCGACGATCGCGATGATCAACGAGCGCTGGTCCAGCTGCTCGGCGCGCAGATCGGTGAGCGTCTCATGGGTGAGCGCGGCGCGTTCGCGGATCGCCTCGAGCTCCTCGGCCATGCGCGCGGCACGATCGGCTGCTGCGGCGAGATGCAGGCGATCGTCATCGCGCAACCAATCGTTCGGCAAGGTCGACAAGCGTTCGAGCGCCGAGCGCTGCGGGAACAGAAAGCGGCGATAGCCGATTGCGGCGACCCGCGCGCGATTGACGATCCGGCGCAGCTCGAAGACGTGGTGCGCGCCGATCTGCTCCTCGCAATCGTCGAGCGAATCGCCGAGCTGAGCGACGACGGGGTCGAGTTCCTCGGTGATCTGCAGCGCGATCGCCGCGATCAGATCGCCGGGATCGAGGATCTTGCCGGCCTCAAGATCCGCCCGCACCGGGCCCAGCGCGTTGAGCGGCTTGCGCGTGACCGAGAACACGCAGCCGGCATGCGCATAGATGCGGATCGAGGCGAGCAGGTCCGAAACGTCCAGCTGCTCCGACGAGAGGCCGCGCAGGTTGATCACGGCGCCCTCTCCCACGGGATCGCAGCGCGGGCGCGTCTCGGCGGCAGTCAGCGCCTCGATGACATAGGGCGAGAGCTTGGCCTCGCCGCCGAGCCAGAGCTGGGCGCGCTCGTCATTGGTGGTGAGGTGGATCCAGGCGAGGTCGGCTTTCTGCTCCAGCGCCTGGCGGAGCGGCAGCATCTCGGCCTTGCCGGCGCGGACGACATAGGCAAAGCCGCTCATGCGCCAAATCCCAGGTCGACGGAAATGCCGCCGCCCGGATCGGCGGGCGCGGCGTCGCAGGCGACGCGGGGAGCGTCGGCGCGGGCACGGTTCAGAATGGCTTGCGGCACGTGCGGACGATGAAAGACCCGCTCGGCGAGCGCAAGCGCGCGGGCTTCGCGCAGCGTGAGATCGTCGGGGTCGTTCGAGCGCAGCGCGATGCGCACGAATTGCCGGGCGGGGGCATCGGCCGATGCGAGCCAGCGCGCGACGGCACCCGGCGCATGATCGGCGAGCGGATCCAGCGGCCCGCCAAAAGCGGCGCCGATCGCGCGGCGGCGTTCGCCGCCATCGGGCCAGCGCTTTCGGATGTGCGCGCGGGCGGCAGCAAGGTCGTTGGCAAGCGCACCGAGCCCGGCCGGCACCAGCCGCTCGAGCCGCTGGCGCAACGCCGCGGCGAGCCCGGCCGAGACTCCGTTGGTGCCGATAGCGACGAGGACGGGATCGCGCTCGACGATCGCCGGCAGCGTGAAGTCGCAAAGATCGGGCCTGTCGACGGCGTTGACCAATATGCCCCGCGCGCGCAGCCGCGCCACCGCGTCATCGGGATCGGCCAGCGCGACGATGGCGAGCGCCGCCTGCGCCTGCTCGTCGACGATCCCGGCGCCTGCACGTTCGAGCAGCCGGCGCTTGGCCTCCGCGGCTTCGCCCTCGCCGAGCAGGATCACCGGGCGCCCCGCCAGCCGCACGAACAAGGGCAGGGCGGCGAGGCTCATTGGAGCCAGGCGGGAACGTGTTCTTCGGCCATGATCGTCTCGGCCGAGATCCGCCCTGCGACGACTTCATACCGGTCGCCATGGACGAGCACTTCGGGGACTAGCGGCCGGCTGTTATAAGTGCTCGCCATCGTCGCGCCATAGGCGCCGGCGCTGCGCAGGATCGCGAGGTCGCCCGATCGGACCAGGTCGATCTCGCGGCCCTTTGCGAAGACGTCGCTGCTTTCGCACACCGGGCCCGCGACATTGGCGACGAACTTGGCGCCGCTCGGGCGCACGGCTTCGAAATCATGATAGGCGTCGTAGAGCGCGACGCGGGCGAGATCGTTCATCGCCGAATCGACGATCACCCAGGGATTGATACCCCCCGGCTTCACCCACAGAACCTCAGTCAGCAGCACGCCGGCATTGGCCGAGATGACGCGGCCGGGCTCGAACATCAATTCGACGTCCCAGTCGCGCGTCACCCGCTCGACCATCGCGCCGAAATCGGCGGGCGAGGGCGGGTTGTCGCTGGCGCGATAGGGCACGCCGAGCCCGCCGCCGAGATCGACATGGCTGACCGTGTGACCGGCACCGCGCAGCTCACGGACGAGTTCGCCGACGCGCTCGAAGGCGCGTTCGAGCGGTTCGAGGCTCTGGAGCTGGCTGCCGATATGCACCGCGACGCCGCGCAGGTTCAGCCCGGGCAGCGGCGCGAGCCGATCGAAGATCGCTTTGGCCTCGTGGATCGGCAGGCCGAACTTATTCTCGGCCTTGCCGGTCGAGATCTTCTCGTGGGTGCCGGCATCGACATCCGGGTTGACGCGGAGCGTCGCCGGCGCGCGCTGGCCGCGGGCGGCGGCGAGCGCAGACAAGACGACGCCTTCTTCCTCGAGCTCGAGGTTGAACTGGCCGATACCGACCTGGAGACCCTGTTCGAGCTCGGCGCGGGTCTTGCCGACGCCCGAGAAAACCACATCGCTCGCCGGGATACCCGCGGCAAGCGCGCGCGCCAGTTCGCCGCCGGATACGACATCGGCGCCGAAGCCTTCATTGGCGAGCAGGCGGAGCACGGCGAGATTGGGGTTGGCCTTGACCGCGAAGGCGACATGCTTGCGCTTGAGGCCGGCCAGCCCGTCGCGGAAGACGCGGGCGTGGCGCTGGAAGGTCGCCGTCGAATAGACATAGACCGGCGTACCGACTTCGGCGGCGATCCGCGCAAGCGGGACGTTTTCGACGTGCAGTTCGCCGTCGATCAGAGTGAAATGGTCCATCGTGTTCCGTCAGTTTGGCGGCAGGTCATATTTGTCGCTGCGACGCTCATCCGAACTCTGGATGAGATCGTCGCTGCGGCCGGGGCGCGTCTGGGGGGCGGCTTGAGCAGATCGTCCGCCGCGGGCGTCGCCGTCGCGCCATAGGGCGCGGTGGGCAATGCCTGACCCTGGGGCGGCGTCAGTGGCCCACGCGCCCCGCACGCGGAGAGCGGCACCAGCGCGGCGATCAGCAGGATGCGTTTCATACTTCCTCCTCGCGGCCTGCCCGCGCCGCAGCGATCGCCGCACGCACCCGGGCCGGCGCCGTGCCGCCGAAACTCGTGCGGCTGTTGACCGACGCGTCGACGCTCAGAACGCCATAGACGCGATCGTCGATCCGCGCATCGATTTCGCGCAGCGTCTCGATCGGCAATTGATCCAGCCGGGTGCCCGCGGATTCGGCGGCGGCGACGGCGCGCCCGGTGATGTGGTGCGCCTCGCGGAACGGCACACCGGCCTCGCGGACGAGCCAGTCGGCAAGGTCGGTCGCAGTGGCGAAGCCGCTTTCGGCAAGGCCGCGCATGCGATCGGTGCGGAAGGTCGCGCTTTCGACCATCCCGGTCATCGCGGCGATGCACAGCCCCAAAAGGTCATGCGCCTCGAACACCGGCGGCTTGTCGTCCTGCATGTCCTTCGAATAGGCGAGCGGCAGGCCCTTCATCGTGATCATCAGCGAAACGAGCGCGCCGGTGATCCGCCCCGAATGGCCGCGCACCAGCTCGGCCGCATCGGGATTGCGCTTCTGCGGCATGATCGAGCTGCCGGTCGACCATTGATCCGAGAGGCTGACGAAGCCGAAGGGCTGGCTCGCCCAGATCACGAATTCCTCGGCCAGGCGGCTGAGGTGCAGGCTGCACTGCGCCGCCGCCGTGAGATATTCGATCGCGAAGTCGCGGTCCGACACCGAATCGAGCGAATTGCGCGTCGGCCCATCGAAGCCGAGCGCCTTTGCGGTGGCGTCGCGATCGAGCGGGAAGCCGGTGCCGGCCAGCGCAGCCGAACCGAGCGGACACAGGTTGAGGCGCGCGCGGGCGTCGCGGAAGCGCGAGCGATCGCGGTCGATCATCTCGAAATAGGCCATCAGATGATGGCCGAGCGTCACCGGCTGGGCGCTCTGGAGATGCGTGAAGCCGGGCATCACGCTTGCGGCATGCTCGTCAGCGCGGGCGAGCAGCGCATCCTGGAACAGCGCGAGCGCGGCATCGGCCTGGTCGATCGCGTCGCGCACCCAGAGGCGGAAATCGGTCGCGACCTGATCGTTGCGCGAGCGCGCAGTATGGAGACGCCCCGCGGTCGGCCCGATCGCTTCGGCGAGCTTCGACTCGGACACCATATGAATGTCCTCGAGCGCGAGATCGTCGGGCACGCCTTGCGCCGCGAACGCCGCCGCGACCTGATCGAGCCCGGCATCGATCCGCGCCGCATCCTCGGCCGCGACGATGCCCTGTTTGCCGAGCATCGCGACATGCGCCTTCGATCCGCGAATGTCTTGTTGCCACATGCGCTTGTCGAAGGGGATCGAGGCGTTTATCTCCCGCATCACCGCCGAAGGACCTTCGGCGAACCGTCCTCCCCACATGGCATTGGAGCTGTCCTTGCGCTCGGCGATCGGTCTTCTCCTTCTGGGCGCGCTGGCAATCGGGGGGTGCGATAGGCAATCGCAGCCCTCGCAGCAAGCGAACGAAAGCACTGCTGCGCCTGCGGCCGCATCGGGCGGCACGCTCGACCGCAGCCACAAGGGCGAGGCGGCGCCCGATATCGGCTTTACCGACCTCGCGGCCAAGAAGACCAGCCTTGCCGACTTCCGTGGCAAGCCGGTGCTGCTCAACCTGTGGGCGACGTGGTGCGTGCCGTGCATCCGCGAGATGCCGACGCTGGATGCGCTGGCGGGCAAGGCAGGCGGGATCACGGTGATCGCACTGAGCCAGGATTTGAAGGGCGAAGAGAAGGTCGCGCCGTTCTTCGCCAAGGCGAAATACCAGCACCTCAAGCCCTATCTCGACATCGACGCCGCGTTCAGCACGACGATGCAGGCCAACCTGCCGACGACGATCCTCTACGACGCAGCGGGCAAGGAAGTGTGGCGGATGTCGGGCGACTATGACTGGGTGGGGGCACCGGCGGCGGCGTTGATCGCCGAGGCGCGCTAAGGCCTCGGTCCGTGGGCGCCGATGGGTGTCGATAACCAGATCGGTTATTTTCTCTTGACACAGCGTGACGCTCGTGCTAGAGGAAACGGCATGCTCGGAAATTGCGTCTTCGCGGGAAGGACTCGGTGGGGTCTGTGGAGCCGACGGTTGCGGCAGGGCGCTGGCATCGACGCGGTGCGGCTGCGGTATTGAACCAATAGGGTGAACAATCTTCGAGTCGCGGTGCGCGGCTTGCGAGGGGCCGGGTGGCGACACCGCGGCCCTTTTTCGTTGCGAGACATTCTTTGGGAGACAACGCGATGGAATGCATCAGGAGCGGCAAGGGGCGGGTGCTGCAGCGGGCGGCCAAGCGGACGGGCTGGACCCCGGCGAAGCGCCGCAGGTTCCTTTCGATACTCGCGGCGACCTGCAACGTCACGCATGCGCTGCGCGAAGTGGGGGTCGAGGGCAATTCGAGCGTCTATCGCCTGCGCCAGCGCGATCCCGAATTCGCCGCACAATGGCAGCAGGCGCTGGCGATGGGCTATCAGCGGCTCGAAGAGGCGTTGCTGGCCTATGCGATCGCGGCGATCGACTGCCAGATCGAGCCGGCGGACCCTGTGCCGCTCGGCCAGCCTGGCGACCCCGCGGCGGCGACGACGAGCCAGCCGGGCAGCGGGTTGGGACGGCGCCCGGCGCCGGCCGACGTCCAGCTGGCGCTGCTGCTGCTCAACCGCCATCGCGGCACCGTGGACGGCACCCGGCGGCCGCGCGGCTTTCGCCGGCGGGTCAGCCCGGAGGAGACCAACGCCTCGCTGCGCACCAAGCTCGACACCGCCGCGCGCCAGCTGGGCAATCATCGATGACGCGGCGGCGGGGTCGCGCATCGTGCGCGCCCGCCGGCGACCCCGAAGATACCGGCGCGGCGCTGATCGCGCAGCTTGCGCAATTGCCCAAGGCGATGCGCGATCGGCTGCTCGCCGGGCTGCCGGTCAACCAGCAATATGAGCTCAACGAGCGCTGGGCGCAGTGGGCGCAGCACGCCCAGATACCGCCGCCGACGCCGTGGCGGGTGTGGATGCTGCGCGCCGGCCGCGGCTTCGGCAAGACGCGCGCGGGCGCCGAGTGGGTGGCGGAATTCGCGCGCACCCACGCCAAGGCGCGGATCGCACTGGTCGGCGCGACCGCCGACGATGTGTGGCGCGTGATGGTGCACGGATCGAGCGGGCTGCTGGGCGTGCTGCGCGATGGCGAGCGGGCCGACTGGCGGGTGCGCGGCGGGACGATCCGCTTCAACTCGGGCGCGCAGGCCTTTATCTATTCGGCCGAGCGGCCGGACTCGCTGCGCGGGCCCGAGCATCACATCGCCTGGTGCGACGAGATCGCCAAATGGCGGCATGGCGTCGCCACCTGGGACAATCTGATGATGGGGCTGCGGATGGGCGAGCATCCCAAGGCGATGGTGACGACGACGCCGCGCGCGGTGCAGGTGATGCACAGGGTGCGCAAAGCGAAGGACTTTGCCGAGACGACCGGGGCAACGCACGAGAATCCCTATCTGCCGGCGAGCTTCGTCGCGGCGATGCAGGACGATTATGGCGGCACCCGGCTGGGCCGGCAGGAACTGGAAGGCGAGCTGATCGACGATGTCGAGGGCGCATTGTGGCCGCATGCGCTGATCGATGCGCGGCGGGTGGACGAGGCGCCGGCGCTGGCGCGCGTGGTGATCGGCGTCGATCCGCCGGCGAGCGCTGCAGGCGACGCGTGCGGGATCGTCGCGGTGGGGCTGGGCAAGGACGGCTTTGGCTATGTGCTGGCGGATGCCAGCGTGTCGGGGCTCTCGCCCGAGGGCTGGGCCAAGGCCGTGTCGGTGTGTGCGACGCGCTGGAAGGCCGATCGCGTGGTCGCGGAGAAGAACCAGGGCGGCGACATGGTGGAAAGCGTGCTGCTGGGCGCCGATGCCCGGCTGCCGGTGACTTTGGTCCATGCCAGCCGCGGCAAGGCGGCGCGCGCCGAGCCGATCGCGGTGCGGTACGAGGCGGGCAAGGTGTGGCACGCCGGGCGGTTTCCCGAGCTCGAGGCCGAATTGTGCGGGCTGCAAAGGGGCGGGGGCTATCAGGGGCCGGGGCGATCGCCCGACCGGGCCGATGCGCTGGTGTGGGCGCTGCACGAACTGCTGCTGACGCCGCAGCGCGGGGAGCCTGGCGTGGCGATTTTATAAGCGAGCCCGTTGGGGCGCTCCCCTCCCTTGCAGGGAGAGGAATTAGCTATTTGCAGGAGACATCGCATGAGGTGGTTCGGACGCAAGTCCGTGCGCGAAGGCGTGCGGCCGGTGTTGGCGCGCGGCGGGGCGGTGACGCTCGGCGAGTGGCCGCGCAGCTATGAGGCGCAGGTGCGCGACGGCTATTGCCGCAATGCCATCGCCCAGCGCGCGGTGCGGCTGGTGAGCGAAGGCGTGGGGGCGGCGCCGCTTACAGCCTCCGACCCGGCGCTGGTGACGCTGGTCAGCGCGCGCAGCGGCGGGCAGGCGCTGCTCGAGACGCTGAGCGCGCAATTGCTGCTCCACGGCAATGCCTATGCCCAGCTGCTGAGCGACGAAAATGGCTTGCGCGAAGTGTTTGCGCTGCGCCCCGAGCGCGTGACGATCGAGCCTGACGCCGGGGGGTGGCCGCAAGCCTATCGCTACAAGGTGGGCGGGGCGAGCGCGCGGATTGCGGCCGAGGATGCGCGCGGGCGGCCGGCGCTGGTCCATATTCGCGCCTTCCATCCGCTCGACGACCATTATGGGCTGGGCGCGCTCGACGCCGCTTCGGGGCCGATCGCGATCCACAATGCCGCGTCGCGCTGGAACAAGGCACTGCTCGACAATGCGGCGCGGCCTTCGGGCGCGCTGGTTTATGATACCGGCGATGGCGGGGTGCTGAGCCCGGAGCAGTTTGCTCGGCTGAAAGGCGAGATGGAGGCCGGGTTCCAGGGCGCGGCACATGCCGGGCGGCCGATGCTGCTCGACGGTGGGCTCAAATGGCAGAGCATGAGCCTGAGCCCGTCCGAGATGGATTTCGTCGGGCTCAAGGCGGCGAGCGCGCGCGAGATCGCGCTGGCCTTTGGCGTGCCGCCGATGCTGCTCGGGCTGCCGGGCGACAACAGCTACGCCAATTATCGCGAGGCCAATCGCGCGCTGTGGCGGCTGGCGATCCTGCCGGTGGCCGCGAAGATCCTCGACGCGCTGGCGCAGGGGCTGGGCGGCTGGTTTCCGCACGCGGCGCTGGCCGTCGATCTCGACCAGGTGCCGGCATTGGCCGAGGATCGCGCCCAGCTCTGGGCGCAGGTCAGCGCGGCCGACTTCCTTTCCGACGACGAGAAACGGGCGATGGTGGGACTATGAGCAACGATAATGGAATCCTGGCGCAGCTGATCGAGCATGCGCAGGCCGATGGCGCCGACCTCGCGACGCTGCGTGCGATCGCCGAGGAAGCCGGCGAGCTGGGCGCGACGCGCGCGCTGGCGCGGCTGGGGCTGGGCGATGCCGGCGCAGCGAAGGACATGGGCGAGCTGCGCGAGCTGCTCGGCGCGTGGCGCGACGCCAAAAGATCGGCGCTGAAAGCCGCGTTCGGCTGGGTCGGGCGGATGCTGGGGGCGCTGGTGCTCGTCGGGCTGGCGGTCAAGCTGGGCTTTCCGGGCTGGCTCAAGTGACGCGGTTCGCGGGCTATGCCGCGGTGTTCGACGCCGTCGATCGCGGCGGCGATGTGGTGCGGCGGGGCGCGTTCGGGCGGCCGGGCGCAGTGCCGCTGCTGTGGCAGCACGGCGGCAAGCCGGTGGGAACGATCGAGGCGATCGGCGAGGACAGCCGGGGCCTGCGCGTGGTCGGCCGCGTCGATGCGCCCGAACTGGCGCGCGCGGTGGCGGCGGGGGCGGTGACCGGCCTGTCGTTCGGATACCGGGTGCGCGATGCCAAAGCGGGCCGGGTGCGCGAGATCACCGGGCTCGACCTGGTCGAAGTGAGCCTGGTCGCGCAGCCGATGCAGCCGCTCGCGCGGATTCACGCGGTCGACGACTGACGGCAGCAGACGAATTTCTTGGCCCGGCGGGATCCTCCCGCGCGGGCCCTTTTGGCGTGGACGGGAGAATGACATGATCGAAGTGAAGGCAGACGGGCTCGCGGAGAGCTTCGCGGCGGTGGAGCATGCGGGGCTGCCGCCGGTGCGGCCAATGCTCGCCGGGGCGCGGCCGGGAAGCGGCGCGTTCGACGGCTATCTGCGCTCGGGCGCGGGGGCGATGGAAATGAAGGCAGTGAGCGGCGTGAGCGACGCCACCGGCGGCGTGGCGATCCCCGAGGAGATCGACGCGCGGATCGACGTGACGCTCAAGGCGATCTCGCCGATCCGGAGCATCGCCAATGTCGTCAAGGTGGGGACCAGCGGCTATCGCAAGCTGGTCGCCAGCGGCGGTTTCGCCAGCGGCTGGGCGGCGGAGACCGCCGCGCGCGACGAGACCGCGACGCCGGTGTTCAACGAAATCGCGCCGCCGATGGGCGATCTCTACGCCAATCCGGCAGCGAGCCAGGCGATGCTCGACGACGGCGCCTTCGATGTCGAGCAGTGGCTGTCGGACGAAATCGCGCGCGAGTTCGCCGCGGCGGAGGGGGCGGCGTTCGTCAACGGCAACGGCACCAGCAAGCCCAAGGGGTTCCTTACGGTGCCGACCGCGACGACGGCGGATGCGACGCGCGCCTTCGGGACGCTGCAATATATCGCGAGCGGCGCGGCGGGGGGCTTTGCGGCGAGCCCCGAAGAGAAGCTGATCGACCTCGTTCAGGCGCTGCGCGCGCCCTATCGCCAGGGGGCGAGCTGGGTGATGAACAGCGCGACGCTGGCGAAGATCCGCAAGTTCAAGACCACCGACGGCGCATTTCTATGGGCGCCGGGGATCGGCGCGGGGCAGCCGGCAACCCTGCTCGGCTATCCGGTGGTCGAGGCCGAGGACATGCCCGACATCGCGGCGAACAGCCTGTCGATCGCGTTCGGCAATTTCCAGGCGGGCTATCTGATCGCCGACCGCAGCGAGACGCAGATCCTGCGCGACCCCTATAGCCACAAGCCGTTCGTCCACTTCTACGCGACCAAGCGGGTGGGCGGCATGGTGACCAATTCGGAGGCGATCAAGCTGATCAAGTTCGCAGCCGCCTGACGGCTGTGGCGGGCGCGGTCTGGTCAGCCGCGCCCGTTCTTCGGTTTCGGGCAACAGGAGGGACGACATGACGACGGCATTTCCGCCGGCGGCGATCGCGGCTGCGCGCGACGCGGCCAAGGCGCATCTGAGGATCGCGGGCGATGGCGAGGACGCGCTGATCGCGCGCCACGCCGCCGCCGCGCTGGAATTGTGCGAGGCGTTCACCGGACGCGCGACGCTGATCCGCGACCGCAGCGACATGGTGGCCGGCAGCGGCTGGCAGCGGCTGGCGGGGGCGCCGGTGGTGGCGATCACCGGCGTGGTGCGAATCGCCGACGACGGCAGCGCAGTGCCGCTGGCGAACGACGGCTATGCGATCGACATCGATGCGGCAGGCGAAGGCCGGGTGCGCATCGCGCGTCCGGGCGGCGACCGCTTCGCAGTGGACTATAGCGCCGGCGTCGCGGCGAGCTGGGAGGCGCTGCCCCCCGCGCTGGCGCAAGGCGTGGTGGTGCTGATCGCGCATCTGTTCGAAGCGCGATCGGTGAGCGCGCCGCCGGCGGCGGTGAGCGCGCTGTGGCGGCCGTGGCGGCGGATGACGCTGGGCGTCGAGGCGCGGGCATGACCGGGCTCGAGGCGCGCGGCGACGCGATCGCCGCGCAGGCAGTGGCGGCGGCGACCGAGAGGCTGGCCGATGCGGCGGAAGCGGCGCTGCCCGGGCTGGCGGTGACCGCCGAGAGCGACCGGGTGGTGATCCGCGGGCGCGGGTTGGCGCGGCGGCTGCTCGCCGATCCGGCGCTGCGCTGGCTGGGAGGGCTGATCCGATGAACGCGCACGCGGCCCTGCAGGCGGGGCTCAAGGCCGCGCTCGACGGGCATGCGCCGCTCAAGGCGGGAGTGACGGCGGTGTTCGATGCGCCGCCGCTGCGTGCCGCCAGGCCCTATGCGCTGCTCGAGGACCCGGTGCTCGCCGATTGGAGCACCAAGGACATGGCCGGGCGCGAGGGGCGGATTGCGGTGCAGCTGTTCGACAGCGGCGAGGCGCCGGTGCGGCTGCGCGGGCTGATCGGCGAGGCCGAGGCGGCGATCGAGGCAGTCGCGCGCGATCTGGGCGGCGGCTGGCGAGTGGTGAGCCTGGGGCTGATCCGGTCGCGGGTGTTCCGCGAAAGCGAAAGCAAATGGGCGGCGATGAGCGAGTGGCGCGTGCGGATGCTGCGCGAGAGCTGAGCGAAGGAGAGAAAGCGATGGCGGCGGAGAAGGGAAGCGCGTTCCTGCTCAAGATCGGGAACGGGGCGGCGCCTCTGGTCTATGCGACCGTGGCGGGGCTGCGCACGACGCAGTTGAGCGTCAATGGCGAGGCGGTGGTGATCA
The DNA here is from genome assembly GCF_044881185.1 of Sphingomonas sp. MMS12-HWE2-04. Lineage (GTDB taxonomy): Bacteria > Pseudomonadota > Alphaproteobacteria > Sphingomonadales > Sphingomonadaceae > Sphingomonas. The sequence goes on from NZ_CP173254.1 coordinate 3,896,365, forward strand.
CCAGCAAGGATTCGGGCGGGTGGCGCGACTTGCTGTCGGGTGCCGGGGTGCGATCGGTCAGCGTGTCGGGCGCGGGGGTGTTCACCGGGTCGGCGGCCGAGGCGCGGCTCAAGGTCAATGCGCTGGCCGGCACGATCGACGACTATCGACTGAGCTTCGAGAGCGGCGAGAGCATGAGCGGGCGCTTCCTGGTGACGCGGCTCGACTATGCCGGCGATTTCAACGGCGAGCGCAGCTACACGCTGAGCCTGGAGAGCTCCGGACCGGTGGTGTCGGCATGAGCGGCAATGTTGGGCTCGGTGAGACCCCGACCCACCCCCAACCCCTCCCTGGAAGGGAGGGGCGTGTCAATTCCGCGCGCGGGGAAGCAGGGCTGCGGATCGGCGGCGCGACGCTGGTGCTGCGGCCGAGCTTCGCCGCACTGGTCGCGGCCGAGCAGGAAGTGGGGCCGCTGTTCGCGCTGGTCGAGCGGTTTGCCGAGGGGCGGCTGTCGCTGTCCGAGATGGTCACGCTGTTCTGGCATTGCCTGGCCGAGCCGCCCGAGGGGCTGACCCGCGAGCGATTTTCCGAGGCCGTGGCGGTACGCGGTCTGGCCGCGAACATGCCGGCGCTCAAGGCGCTGGTCGGCCAGATCCTGGCGGGGCGGTGACGGACTTCGCCACCGCCGCGGCGCGGCTGGCAGGTGCCGCCGGCGTGCTGTTCGGCTGGAGCCCCGAGACATTTTGGAACGCGACCCCGGCCGAGCTGGCGGCGCTGGCGCAGGCGCTGCGCGGCGACGCGCCCGCGCCGCTGGGCGGAAGCGAGGTCGCGCGGCTGAAGGAGCTCTTTCCCGATGGATGAGGAAATCGAGAGGCTGATCGTCAGCGTGCGTGCCGACACGCGCGGCTTTGCCCGCGACGTGGCCGAGATGCGCGGACAGCTGGACGGGCCGCTGGAGGCAGGCGCCGAACGCGCCGGGCATGCGATCGAAGGCGCGCTCTTGAAGGCGGTGCGCACCGGCAAGCTGGGACTGGAGGATTTGCGCAAGCTGGCGCTCCAGGTGCTCGGCGAGATCGCCGCGACGGCGCTGCGCGGCGGGCTGGATGCCGTGCTGGGGGGCAGCGGTGGCGGCAATGGCGGGTTGCTGGGGCTGGTCGGCGGGCTGCTCGGCGGATCGCCCGGCCGCGCGACCGGCGGGCCGGTGAGCCCCGGACGACCCTATTGGGTCGGCGAGCGCGGGCCCGAGCTGTTCGTGCCGGCGAGCGCGGGGAGCGTGGCGGCGGCCGGCGGCGGGGTGCGCGAAGTGCGCGTGGCAATCACGGTCAACGCGCCGGGCGGGGAGGCGCCGCAAGCGCTGGCCCAGTCGAGCCGGCAAGTGGCACGCGCGGTGCGCGCGGCGCTGGCGGTGGAGTGAAACGGGGCGCGCGCGTCAGTGGCTTAACGCATTCGGCAGCGCGAGAAGCGGGACGAGCGCCAGCACCGCAACCGGCAACGACCAATATTCCATGCGGATCCAGAAAAGCTTGTGGCGTTTCGTCAACATGACGGACTGGCCGGTTTTCGGATCGACCAGCTCGCGCCCCGGCGTGCTGTTCAGACGCTTGCCGATGAACCAATTCGCCGCCGCGGCAGAGAATAGGCCGATGCTGACCGCCAGAAAGGCGAGCTGCGGATAGCCCAATGCTGTGAAGATGACTTGCAGGAGAGCGCCCACCGCGATCGAAACCACCGCCACGATCAAAATCGTCAACGCACCCCAGCCACTCCAGACAATCAGCATTTTCGAGCCCCCTTTGCAATTCGCGCGAAGCTATTGCGCGTACCGCAATGGGGAGCAAGCAACAGGGCGCGCAACATCTCATGCTTTGGAGCCAGTTGACTGGCAAAGCGGCAGTATTTCGCGCCGGGCATTGCCGGCTGGACTGGCGCGCGGCGGCAGAATTGCGGCGACTTCTAAGAAATGCAGCGCGATTGCGCCGCGTGTCCTCGACGCTTTGCAACGGGCCGCAATGCGATCGTCGGGAGCGGCGCTCCGCGCACTGGGGCTTTCGGGAGAATATCATGGCACATTGGCTGGCGTCGGAGCGGCGCGGGCAGGCGGAGGGCGTGGTTTCGCGCTTCGATCCTGCCTATTGGACGGTCAACTTTCCGCGGCCGATGATGGCGAGCGTGGTCTCCAGCGCGGCCGACGCGCTGCGGGTGGATGCGGTCTTCTATCGGCAGGACGATCTTGCCGGGCTGATCTGGGAGGCCGAGGACCGGCACGATCACCCGCTACTCGCTTATGCCACAGACCGCGATTTTCGCGGCTGCCGGTTGCGGTTTCGCTGGCGCTCTTCGGGGATGAAGCCGCTCGACGCGGTCAACGGCCCGGTGCTGACGATCGAGGGTCGCGACGCCGCGGGGGCGCCGCGGGCCTGGTATGTGCGGCTTTGGAACTATGCCGTCGGGTCACCCGAAGATGCGGTGGTGTCGCTGGACTTTGCCAAGCTCGACGGCGGGTTCGCGCTGCCGGGCGAGGCGGACACGGTGTTCGCTGGCGACATCGACCGGATGTTCGTGTCGCTCGTGCCGGGGGGCTATAGCGGCGCGGACGTGGCGTTGGCGGCGCCGGCCGTGGGATGGGCCGAGCTGAGCGGCATCGCGTGCGAGGGGCCCGGCGCGGTGCTCGCGATCGGCGACGTCGTGGTGCCCGAACACGGCCTGGCGATCGCCAGCGGCTATGACGACAGCTATCACCTGACTCCGGCGCGGCTGCTGCGCAACCTGCTCCAGCTCGGCTATCGCGGCGACATCCTCCATTATGTGGGGATGAGCCATTATTTCCGGCTCGAGCCCAATTCCGGGGGCTATTATGCCAGCCTGGCGGGAGGCGCGCTCAATGTCGCCGCGGCCGCCTGGCATGCCGACTTCGCGGCGCGGGCAAAGGCGCTGGGGCTCGGGATAATCTGGTCGCTGTCCTACGAGCTGCTCGACCAGCACGCCTGGGGCGACTGGAAGCAGCGCGCGGCCGACGGCACCCCGGCGCTGACCGGATGGCAGCCGCCCTCGACGCTGTTGTCGCCGGCGCATGCCGGGGCGATGGGCTATCTGCGCGCGGTAGCGCTGGCGTTCGTCGGGATCGCGCAGGGCGCGGGGCTGGCGGTCAAGTTCCAGGTCGGCGAGCCGTGGTGGTGGGTGCTCGGCGACGGGCGGATCTGCCTCCACGATGCCGCCGCGCGCGCGGCGCTGGGCGATCCGCCGCAGCAGAATTTGAAGGGCACACCAAACCTGGCGGTGCTCGATGCGGCGGGGGCGTTGCTTGCCGGCTCGACGCTGGCGCTGCGCGACGCGGTGAAGGGCGCGGCGGCGGGCGCGAAGGTGCTTCTGCTCGCCTATCTGCCGACCGTGCTCGATCCGGCGATGCCCGAGGCCAAGCGCGCCAATTTGCCGATCGGCTGGGCGTCGCCGGCATTCGATGTGCTCCAGCTCGAGGATTATGACTGGGCGGCGGCGGGAAACCGCGCGGCGAGCGCGCGGGCGATCGCGGCGGCGCAGGCGCGCCTGGGCTATCCCGTGACACGGCAGCATTATCTCGCCGGCTTCCTGCTGCGCAGCGAGGATCGCGGGCAATGGCCGGCGATCGCCGCCGCCGCCGATCGCGCGCGGCGGCGCGGGGTGGCGGCAACCTATGTCTGGGCACTGCCCCAGGTGCTGCGCGATGGCTTCGTGCATTTCGATCAGGAGGATGAGGTGGACGCATTCGACGACGTGTTGTTTCCGCTGGCGCTGGGGCGGGAGGCGGAGGTGGCGCCGGAAATGTCTACGGCGATCGTGACCAGCGCGGGCGGGCACGAGCTGCGCAACGCCGAATGGGCGGCGGCAAGGACGCGCTATGACGTGGGGCCCGGGGTGCGATCCGAGACGGACATCGCCGCGCTGCTCGGCTTCTTCCGGGCGCGGATGGGCGCGGCGCGGGGGTTCCGCCTGCGCGATCCGTTCGACTGGCAGGCGACCGACGAGGTGCTGGGGATGGGCGACGGCGCCAATGCGGTGTTTGCGCTGGTCAAGACCTATGGCGCGAGCGTGCGGCGGATCACCCGGCCGGTGGCGGGGAGCGTGCGCGTGGCGATCGACGGAGCCGAGACGCATGGCTTTGCGCTGGAGGACGGCGGAACGGTGGTGCTCGATGCGGCGCCGGCGGCGGGGGCGGTCGTGACGGCGAGCTTCGTGTTCGACGTGCCGGTGCGCTTTGCCGAGGATCGGCTGAGCGTGAGCCGCGCGACCTTTCTTGCCGGCGTGGCGGCATCGGTGCCGCTGGTCGAGATCCGGGAGGATTGAGATGGTGACCACCATGGCCCTGTGCTGGCGGCTCGAGCGGCGCGACGGCGTGACGATCGGGCTGACCGCACACGACCGCGACCTGGCGATCGATGGGCTGGTCTATCGCGCCGCGCCGGGGATGACGCCCAGCGCGATCGTGCGCAGTGCCAGCCTCGAAGCCGATACGATGGACGCGACCGGGGCGCTGAGTGCGCAGGCGATCGGCGAGGAGGATCTGCTCGCCGGGCGCTGGGACGGGGCGGCGGTGACGGTGTTCGCGACCGACTGGCAGGCGCCGGGCCCCGGCGTGGTGCTGGGCGAGGGCACGATCGGCGCGGTCGAAACCCGCGGGGGCATGCTCACCGCCGAGCTGCGCGGCGCGGCGGCGGCGCTGGAGCGGCCGGTGGTCGAGGAGACCAGCGCCGAGTGCCGGGCCGAGCTGGGCGACCGGCGCTGTCGCGTGGCGATGGCGGAGCGGCGGCGGTTCGCGCGGGTGGTGGCGGTCGACGGTGCGGTGGTGACGCTCGATGCCAGCGAGTCGGTGGCGAATGGCTGGGGTGGCGGGCGGCTGCGCTGGTTCGGCGGCGCGAATAGTGGGCTGGAGGACAGCGTGGTGCGAAGCGAGGGCGTGCGCGCGACGCTCCGGCGGCCGCCGCGCTTCGACGGCGTGGGGGCGCTGGTCGAGATCGGCGAGGGCTGCGACAAGGCAATCGCGACCTGCGCGGGGCGCTTCGCCAACGCCGCCAATTTCCGTGGCGAGCCCTATCTGCCGGGGATCGACCTGCTGACGCGCTATCCAGGCGGATGAGCGCGCTGGCGGCGGCGCGCGGAGCGCTGGGCGCGCGGTTTCGCTTGCATGGGCGGACGGTGGCGGGTGGGCTCGATTGCGTCGGGCTGGTCGCGCTGGCGCTGCGGGCCGAGGGTTTCACCGGGGAGGTGCCGAGCGGCTACGCACTGCGCAGCGGCGATGCCGCGCGGGCGGTGCGCGCCATCGAAGGAGCGGGGCTGGTGCGCGTGGAAGCGGCGCTGCCCGGCGACCTCATGCTGCTGCGGCCCGGGCCGGGGCAGCTGCATTTCGCGATCCGCAGCGAAGCCGGGATCATCCATGCCGATGCGATGCTGCGCCGCGTCGTCGAGCGGCCGGGGCTCGCCTGGCCAGTGATCGGCGCGTGGCGCTTTTGCAGGGAGGATTGAATGGCGACCTTGGTGCTCACGGTCGCGGGCGGGCTGATCGGCGGGCCGGTGGGCGCGGCGATCGGTGCGGCCGCGGGCAATGCCTTCGATCGCGAGGTGCTGTTCAAGCCCAAGGGGCGCGAGGGGCCGCGGCTGAGCGAGCTGCGCGTGCAGACCTCGTCTTATGGCACGCAGATTCCGAAGGTCTTCGGCAGCCTGCGCGTCGCCGGATCGGTGATCTGGGCGACCGACCTGATCGAGCATCGCGCGCGGCAAGGCGGCGGCAAGGGCCAGCCGAGCACGACGACCTATAGCTATAGCGCGTCGTTCGCGGTGGCGCTGTCGGCGCGGCCGATCCTGGGGGTAGGGCGGATCTGGGCCGACGGGATGCTGCTGCGCGGCGCGGCGGGCGACTTCAAGGTGGCGACGGGGTTCCGGCTCCATCTGGGCGGCGAGGACCAGGCGGTGGACCCGCTGATCGCGGCCGCCGAGGGCATGGCCGCGGCGCCGGCGCATCGCGGGATCGCCTATGCGGTGTTCGAGGATCTGGCGCTGGCCGACTTCGGCAACCGGATCCCGTCGCTGAGCTTCGAGCTGTTCGCCGATGCAGCAGCGCCGCGCGTGGGGGCGATCCTCGAGGCGCTGAGCGAGGGGGAACTCGTGGACGAGGGGGCGGAGCTGGCGCTGGCGGGGTTCGCGGCATCGGGGGCGAGCGTGCGCGCGGTTGCGGAGACGCTGACCGGGGCGGGTGGCAATTGGGTGCGCGCCGAGCCCGGGCGGCTGGTGTTGGCGGGGCGCGACGGCGATGCGGTGGCGGTCGCCGATGACGGGGCGGATGCGCGCGGTGTGCGGGCGATCGCGGCGAGCGATGCCGCGCCCAAGACGCTGTCGCTCAGCCATTTCGATCCGGCGCGCGACTATCAGGCCGGGCTCCAGCGCGCGGTGCGCCCCGGGGCGGGAACGCGCGAAGCGCGGGTCGAACTGCCGGCTGCAGTGGATGCCGGGATGGCCAAGACGATCGCCGAGGATGCGCTGCTGCGGCTCGACCTAGAGCGCGAGCGGCGCAGCGTCGCGCTGCCCTGGAGCGCAATGGCGCTGCGGCCGGGCGAGCGCGTCACGATCGCGGGAACGCCCGGGCGATGGCGAATCGATCGCTGGTCACTCGAGAAGATGGTGCTGACGGTCGACTGTGTGCGTGTCGCGCCGGGGAGCGTGGCGGCACGCGCCGACCCCGGGCGTGTGCTGCCCGCGCCCGATCGCGTGGCGGGGACGACGATCGTCCATGCCTTCGAGCTGCCGCCGCTGGGCGATATGCTGGCCGGCGGACCGCGGCTGGCGATCGCGGCGGCGGGAACGGCGCCGGGGTGGCGCAGCGCCGCGCTTCTGTTCAGCACCGACGGCAACAGCTGGACGGGCGCGGGCAGCGCGGGCGTGGCGGCGGTGCTGGGGCATGTGGCGACGCCGCTTCCCGCGGCGCCGGCGGCAATGGAGGATCGCGCGCATCAGGTCGAGGTCGAACTGGCGCATGCTGGGATGGTGCTGGGCGATGCCGATGCGGCGGCGCTGTCTGCCGGTGCCAATGCCGCGATGCTGGGAGACGAGCTGCTCCAGTTTGCCCGCGCCGAGCCGCTGGGCGGTGCGCGCTGGCAGCTGAGCGGGCTGTGGCGCGGGCGGCGCGGGACGTTGCCGGGGGCAGCGCCGGGCGCGCGCTTCGTGCTGCTCGATGCGGACGCGCTCACCGTGATCGATTTGCCACGCGAGACGCTGGGGCGGACGGTGGAGGTGCTTGCGCAGGGCCAAGGCGACGCGGCGACGCCGGCCGGAGCCGAGGCGGAGATCGATGGCATCTCGTGCCTGCCGCCTTCACCGGTGCATTTTGCTGCGATGCAGCAGGAGGACGGCGCGACGGTGCTGCGCTGGGTGCGGCGCAGCAGGGCGGGTTGGGGCTGGAACGACGGCGTCGACGCGCCGCTTAGCGAGGAACGCGAGGCCTATCGCGTCGAGATCGCGGGCGAGGCAGTCGAGACGCTAGTGCCGTGGCTGCGGCTTCCGCCCGGCGGACGCGCGGCGGCGCTGAGCGTCCGCGTGCGCCAAATCGGTGCCAACGGACTGTCGCCGCCGCTTTCGCTCACTTTGCCACCGCTGGAGAAGGATGATGACTGAAACCCCACGCCTCAACCTGCCGCTGCTCGAACCGGGCCAGGCCCAGAAGGAAATGACGCACAACGAAGCGCTCGCGCGGCTCGACCTGCTGGTCCATGGGCGACTGGTGGCGCTAGCGGCAAATGTTCCGCCGGTCGCGCCGGCCCCCGGCCAATGCTGGGTGATCGGTAGCGCCCCCCAAGGCGTGTGGGCCGACCATAGCCACGCGATCGCGGGTTGGACGACCAGCGGCTGGCATTTTGTTGCGCCGCAAGAAGGGATGCGGCTGTGGATCGACGCCGAAGCGGGATTTGCGCTGTTCCGCGATGGGGGCTGGCATAGCGGAGAGGCGTTCGGAAAAGTTTTTATCGAGGGACGTCAAGTGGTTGGTCCACAATCGGAAGCGATAGCGGAACCAAGCGGGGGCATGACGGTTGATGCGGCAGCGCGAACGGCTATCGTTTCGGTGCTGGAAGCATTGCGTGCACATGGCTTGGTCAGACCAGGCTAGGCTGTGACGATCATGCAACAGTCCCCGGATTTGTGTGCTTGCGCGGAAACTATCGTTTCGGTACTGAGTTTGTCGCTGTCCGTAGTGACAACCAAGAAAGGGGACTAAAATGCGGAAGCTTGCCGTTACTTTGGCACTTGCGACGACCGCGCTGAGCACGCCTGCACTCGCCCGCGACGACGCGTGGTATGTGGGTGTCGAAGGCGGCGCCATGCTGGTCGAGGACATCACGTTCGACATCGGGGGCGCGATCGATACCGCAACTACCGATCACCGCGCCGGCTTTGATGCCGATGCAACCGTGGGTTACGACCTCGGTGCCGTCCGCCTCGAGGCGGAAGTCGGCTACCGTCAGGCGTCGGTCAATGGCTGGCGCTCGGGCGTTTCCACGCCTTACTACACCGCAGCTGGCGGCGTCGCCAGCGCACCTGCCGGCAGCTATGACTATGCCGGCGGCAAGAGCTCGGCGCTCAGCTTCATGGTCAATGCCCTTTGGGACTTCGGCGAAGATGACGGCGTCCAGGGTTTTGTCGGTCCCGGCCTCGGCGTTGCGCGCGTCAAGGAGAAGATCGGCCTGAACACCAACGGCGACTTCCTCGACGACTCCGATACCGTGGTCGCGTGGCAGGTCCTGGCCGGCGTTCGCGCGCCGATCACCGACAACATCGACGTGTCGCTGAAGTATCGCTTCTTCAACGCGCCGGGTGTCGACCTCACCGACATCGCAGGTCGTCAGGTGTTCGGCCGCTTCCGGTCGCACAGCATCCTCGGCGGTCTGACCTTCAACTTCGGTGCGCCTGAGCCCGAGCCGACCCCGGAGCCGACTCCGGAGCCGCAGCCGACCTGGACTCCGACCCCGGAGCCCACGCCGACCCCGCCGCCGGTGGTCTGCACCCCCGGCCCGTACATCGTGTTCTTCGACTGGGATAAGTCGGACATCACGCCGGAAGCCGCGAGCATCCTCGACAACGCCATCAGCAACTACCAGAACTGCGGTAACTCGCAGGTCATGCTGGCAGGCCACGCCGATCGCTCGGGTTCGGCAAGCTACAACGTCGGTCTCTCGCAGCGTCGTGCAGACTCGGTGAAGGGCTACCTGACCACCCGTGGCATCTCGGACGGTGTGATCTCGACCGAAGCGTTCGGCGAAAGCCGCCCGCGCGTCGAGACTGCCGACGGCGTCCGCGAGCTTCAGAACCGTCGCGTGGAAATCACGTACGGACCTGGCTCGGGCCAGTAAGCCTCGGGTCTTCGGACCAAGGAATTGGGGAGGTCGGGCAACCGGCCTCCCTTTTTCTTTGCCTAGTTTCCGTACAGGGTTTGTCGCGATGAACGCTTCCCTTACGCTGGCGCGCGACGGCGCCGAGCGGCATGCCGGACGGGCACTGCCGCTGCTCGATCGGCTGGAGGCGGTTTTCGCTCCGGGGATGCAGGGCAGTCCCGGCGTGCGGCTTCATGGCTTGCCTGCGCTGGCGGATCTGCTCGGCGCCGATGGCGCGATCGGCGGTGCCGCCGCGCAAGCCATCGGCGCCGGCGCGCGTCCGGTCCGTGCGATCCTTTTCGACAAGCGAGAAACGGCCAATTGGGCGCTGGGGTGGCATCAGGACCGCACGGTCGCGGTCGCTGCTCGGCGCACCGTTCCGGGTTATGGCCCGTGGACGGTCAAGCGGGGCATCGTCCATGTCGCGCTGCTTGAGAACATGGTGACGCTGCGCGTGCATCTGGATCCCGTGGACGCTTGCAACGCGCCGCTGCTGATCGCGCCGGGGTCGCATCGCGCGCTGGTCCCCGAAGGGAAGATCGCGGCGGAAGTGGCACGCTGCGGCATCGCGACCTGCCCAGCCGCCCGGGGCGATGTGTGGCTGTACGCTACGCCGATCCTCCACGCCTCCGAACGCGCGCGGGCGCCCGCGCGCCGGCGCCGCGTGCTGCAGATCGATTATTCAACCGCCAGGCTGCCTGAAGGGCTTTCACAGCTTCCCAAAATAATTGGGATGGATGTTTTCGAGAGCCTGTGGTGAGCGAAGGCCGTGTCCCTCCCCGACCACCCGCCCGAATCGTTTGCGAGTCTCAGCGAGCGGGAACTGGAAGTTCTCCGCCTCCTTGCTTCGGGGCATACCGTAAAGACGATCGCGGCGCAGCTTGGCCGCTCCGAAGCCTCGATCAACGAGCGCTTGCGCGACGCGCGTCGCAAGACGGGCGCTGCGAGCAGCCGTGAATTGGCCCGCCTGCTGAACGCCCAAAAAATTTGGGACAAGAATATCGATCTTTCGACCCAGCGCTGCGCGGCCGACACCCCGCCGCAGCCCACAACTTCCGGGCTGAAAAGATCGAAAGGAACCAGGATCGTGCTTATCGCAGTGCCGATAACGGCCGTTGGATTGATCGTCGCGACTATGTCTTCGATGCAGCAACCCGCCGCCCCGCAAGCCGCCCAAGCCGCTGCATCCAGCCAGGTGCCGCTGGTCGGCAACTGGCTGCTCGACGTGTCGCGGATGCCAAAAGAGGAACGGCCGCAGCGCGTGACCATAAGCTTTCGCGTGTCGCAGGATCGGAAATGGACGACGCGCGTCGAAATCGTGGCGCCCGACGGCACCCGCAAACATGCAGAATCGACGGCGGCCGTCGATGGCGCACCCGTACCCATCAGCGGCAACCTTGATTTTACCGACACGGTTGCCTTGCGCCAGCCCGCAGCGAATACGCTGGTGATGACCCTGGGGAAAAAGGGCGCTCCGGTTTCGACCCGCATCTACACCGTCGCCAAGGATCGAAAATCGATGACCGAAACCATTATTTGGCCCGGCGAGAAACTTCCAGGATTGGAAACGACCTATTTCAATCGGATCGATTGATCGCGACCTTTCGAAGGCCAATAGGCCCTTATGGGTCGAGAGCCTGGAAGGGGCGCGGGATGGGGCGGATTGTGTGGATCGCGTTGGCGGTGGCTATCGGGCTGTATCTCACGGTGCTGCTCGCCTTCGCGATCCAGCAGCGTTCGCTACTCTATCCCGCGCCGCCGGCGCCGCGCGGCGCAGCGACCGATATGCCGCCGGGCTTCGCTGCCGTGGCGCTATCCACCGAGGATGGACTGACGCTGCACGCGGCCTATCGCACGGCGGCGCCGGGCATGCTGACGCTGGTGTTTCTGCACGGCAATGGCAGCCAGATCGAGGCATCCGCCCGTGCGACGGCGCTGTTGGGCGCGCGCGGCCATGGCGTGCTGCTCGTCGAATATCGCGGCTATCGCGGCAATCCGGGCAAACCCAGCGAGGCTGGGCTCTACGCCGACGGGCGCGCGGCGTTGGCCTGGCTGCGGGCGCAGGGCGTGGCGCCGGCGCAGACCGTGCTCATCGGCAATTCGCTCGGCTCGGGCGTGGCGAGCCAATTGGCAGTCGAGACGCCGGTGGCGGGGCTCGTGTTGATCTCGGCCTTCACCAGCCTGCCGGACGTCGCGGTGGCCCATTATCCGTGGCTGCCGGCGCGGCTGCTTTTGCGTGACCGCTACGACAACCGCGCCAAGGTGGCGCGGATACGGGCGCCGCTGCTGGTGCTGCACGGCACCGCCGACACGGTCGTTCCCGACGGGCAGGGCCGCACGCTTGTCGCGGCAGCGCACCGCGCCACGCTCGAACTCGTTCCTGGCGCGGGACACGAACTGGCGTTCATGCCGGAGACGCAATTGCGCATCGCCAAATGGCTCGCCGCGATCGGATTCGATCAGGCGCCGGCAGGTTCCGACAAGGCAGCGCCCAGCCAATCCGGCATCAGCGCGTCGCCCAGTGCCTCGACGCGGCGCAGCTCGACCATTAGCCCGAGCTCGGGGTAGCGGGCGCGGGTGCGGTCGCCAGGGTCGGCGAGCGGGGCGACGACGAGGCGGCGGTTGACCTTGGCGCGGTAGTGCATCCGCGCGGTGTTTTCCTGGCCGACATAGCAGCCCTTGGTGAAGCTGACGCCGTTCAACTCGGCGGCATTGGCCTCGAGCCAGAGCGTCTTGTCCTGGCCGAGTTCGGCGGCGCCTTCGGTGACGCCCAGCGCGAGGCGGTGGGCCAGCCAGCCGGTCGCGGGTTCGCCCGTACGGGCGCCGAGCCAGCGGCGGCCGAGTGCGAGGAGGCGGGGGTCGGGAACGCCGGCATCGCCCTGGGCGGACCAGTGGACGCCGCCATCGACGGGTTCGATCGTGATCGGGCGGCGCAGGCGATAGATCGCGAGGCGACGGGCGAGCGTGTCGCGCTGCTCGGCTTCGCAATCGACCAGGATCGCATCGTCATCCGCCCATAGGATGAAATCGAACAGTGCCTTGCCTTGCGGGGTGAGCAGCGCCGCCCAGCGCGGGGCTTGCGGGGCCACCGTCGCCATATCCTGCGTGACCAGCCCCTGGAGGAAGCCGCGGACATCCTCGCCGGCGATGCGGAGAAGGGCGCGGTCTGCGAGACGGGTTGCGGGGGTGGTGTCGGCCATGGCGAACAGGTAGGGGGCGGGCAGGCTAGACGAAAGAGGCGCAGCGCATGAACGTCGATCTCAAGCTCACCGGTGGCCGTGTGCATTTGCCCGGCGGACCCGCAGAGGTGGATGTCGGCGTGACCGACGGCAAGGTCATCGCGATCGGCAGCGTCGGCGATGCGGGGCGGACGATCGACTGCACTGGACTCGACGTGCTGCCCGGCGTGATCGACAGCCAGGTCCATTTCCGCGAGCCTGGGCTCGAGGCCAAGGAAGACCTCGAGAGCGGCAGCCGCGCGGCAGTGCTCGGCGGGGTGACGGCAGTGTTCGAGATGCCGAACACCAAGCCCAACACCGACAGCGCCGAGGCGATCGCCGACAAGCTGGCCCGGGCCAGGGACCGGATGTGGTGCGACCACGCTTTCTATGTCGGCGCGACCAACAACAATGCCGAGCACCTCGCCGAACTCGAACGCCTGCCGGGGACGGCGGGGGTGAAGATCTTCATGGGCGCCTCGACCGGCGACTTGCTGGTTTCGGACGATGCCAATCTCGCGCGGGTGCTGGCGTCCGGGCATCGCCGCGTGGCGATCCATGCCGAAGACGAGTTCCGCATGCAGGAGCGGCTCGGCGAGCGCATCGCCGGCGATCCGGCGAGCCATCCGGTGTGGCGCGACGATGAAAGCGCGATCCTGGCGACGCGACGGATCCTGGGGCTGGCGCGTGCGGCGAAGCGGCGCATCCATGTGCTCCACGTGACGACGCCGGCCGAGCTCGAACTGCTCGGGCGGAACAAGGACATCGCGACGTGCGAAGTCACGCCGCAGCACCTGACGCTGGCGGGCGAGGACGCCTATCCGCGGCTCGGCAGCTTCGCGCAGATGAACCCGCCGATCCGATCGGGCGCGCATCGCGACGGGCTGTGGGAATGGCTGCGCCAGGGCGTGCCTGATGTTCTAGGATCGGACCATGCGCCGCACACGCGCGCGGAGAAAGCCAAGCCCTATCCCGATTCGCCGAGCGGGATGCCCGGCGTGCAGACGCTGCTGCCGCTGATGCTGAACCATGTCGCTGAAGGGCGGCTGACGCTGCAGCGGCTGATCGACCTGACCAGCGCAGGGCCGCAGCGCATCTTCGGGCTGGTCGGCAAGGGGCGGATCGCAGTCGGCTATGATGCCGATTTCAGCGTGGTCGATCTGAAAGCGCGCTGGACGATCGAGGAAAGCTGGCTGGCGTCGCGCTGCGGCTGGTCGCCGTTCACCGGGATGACGCTGACCGGCAAGCCGGTGGGCACGATCATCCGCGGCAGCCAGGTGATGTGGGAAGCCGAACTCGCCCCTGCGGCGATCGGCGTGCCGCTGCGCTTCGAGGCAGTCGAGTTCGGCTGAGCCTCAGGCGCGCTTCAACGGAACGACTTGCGCCGAGTGGCGCGACCCCACGGTTTCGCGCAGTGCCTTGAGCAGTTCGTCCTGGCGGAAGGGCTTGGTCAGCCGCGTGAGATGGATCGCCATCTGTTCCGGAAGCTCGGCGAAGCCCGAGACGAGCAGCACCGGGATGTCGGGCCAGCCCGCCGCCGCGGCCTCGGCGAGCTGGGCGCCGTTCATCTCGGGCATCGCGAAATCGGTGACGATCACGTCGATGCGGGCTTCGGCGAGCAGTTGGAGCGCCTGACGCCCCGAGCTCGCCTGGAGCACGCGATGTCCGGCATCCTCCAGCATCGCGGCGGTGTTGGTCAGGACCAGTGCGTCATCGTCGACTGCGAGCACCACCAGCGGGGCGGCGGCATCGGCGGGACGGGGTTGCGGATCGGCCGGGGCGGGCGACTGCGCGTCGGCATGCGATGCGGGCAGCCACAGCTCGGCGATGGTCCCCTCCCCAGGGGCGCTGTGCAATGCGAGCTTGCCGCCGCATTGCTCGGCAAAGCCGTGGGCCATCGACAGGCCGAGCCCGGTGCCGCGGCCAACGCCCTTGGTGGTGAAGAACGGTTCGGTGGCGCGGGCGAGCGTCTCGGCATCCATGCCGGTGCCGTTATCCTCGACGCTGAGGCGAACATAACTGCCAGGCTTGAGATCGCCGCCGGCGCGGACCTTCTCCTCCTGTGCGGCGATCACTATTCCGCCGCCCTCGGGCATCGCGTCGCGCGCGTTGACCGCGAGGTTGAGCAGCGCGAGTTCGAGCTGCGCAGGATCGGCATGGACCGAGCGCAGCAACAGCGGGAAGCGGGTGTCGATCCGCACGCCATTGCCGATCGTGCGCTGGAGCAGATCGGCCATTCCACGCACCAGCGCCGCGGGATCGACCGTTTCGAGCTTGAGTTCCTGCTTGCGCGCGAACGACAGCATCCGCTGGGTGAGCGTCGCGCCGCGCTCGGCTGCCGCCATCGCATTGTCGATGAATCGGCCGACGTCTGCGCCCTCGGCCATGCGGCGGCGGGCGAGATCGAGGCTGCCGATGATCGCGGCGAGCAGATTGTTGAAATCATGGGCGACGCCGCCGGTGAGCTTGCCGATCGCTTCCATCTTCTGCGACTGGTGGAACGCGGCCTGCGCCTGTTCGAGTGCGTGCTGCGACCGTCGGCGCTCGGTGAGATCGCGCGTGATCTTGGCGAAACCGATCAGCGTGCCGGCGCCGTCATGGACCGGATCGATCACCACCGACGCCCAGAAGCGCGTGCCGTCCTTGCGCAGCCGCCAGCCTTCGGCCTCGAAACGACCCTTGCTGCGCGTCGTCTCGAGTGCATGCGCAGGCAGCCCTGCCGCGCGATCCTCCTCGCCGTAGAAGCGCGAGAAGTGCGCCCCCATGATCTCATCGGCGGTATAGCCTTTGAACCGCTCGGCGCCGGCGTTCCAGCTGACGACATGCCCCTCGGGATCGAGCATGTAGATCGCATAGTCGGTGACACTCTGGACGAGCAGGCGGAAGCGCTCCTCGCTGCGGCGCAATGCCTCGTCGGCGGCGCGGCGCTCGGTGAGGTCGCGCGTCACCTTGGCGAAGCCGACCAGCGTGCCGTCGGGCAGGCGGACCGGATCGATCACGACATGCGCCCAGAAGCGCGCGCCGTCCTTGCACACCCGCCACCCCTCGGCCTCGAAGCGTCCCTCATGCGCGGCGGTTTGGAGCGCGAGCGCGGGGATGCCCGCGGCGAGCTCCTCGGCGGTGTAGAAGCGCGAGAAATGCTCGCCGATGATTTCGTTCGGGGCATAGCCCTTGAGGCGCTGCGCGCCGGCGTTCCAGCTCGACACGACGCCTTCGAGGTCGAGCATGCAGATCGCGTACTCGGCGACACTCTGGACGAGCAGCTCATAGTGTCCGGCGATCGGATCGCCCGCGACGATGTCAGTCATCGGATCCCCACCAAGCCCGGACGGCCCAACGACGATCAACGGGCCAAGCGGTAATCGGTTCCCATGGGCTGGCGGACGGCACTCAGAAGGGCAGCCAGCGCTTCTTTTCGGAGAATTTCATATAGCCCGCGTTGATCCCCACGCGCCAGCCGACGCCGAGCCGCACCGGGATCAGCACCACGTCGCCGCGGCGCATATAGGCGGCAGAGAAGCCGCCGACAAAATAGACGCGGCCCTCGCCTGCCGGGAAGCGCTTGTAGAGCTCCTGGCTGTCGTAAAGATTGTAGACGAGCACGAAGACCTTGTTGGCGTCGCCGCCCAGGTCGAAGCCGATCGACGGGCCGGTCCAATAGACTTTGCGCTGGCCTTCGATCTTGTGGAACATGTTGCCGCCGCCATAGCGCAGCCCGACGCCGACCGCGCCCGAGGCTTCGCTGCCGGCGATATAGGCGTTGGGCTCGCCCTGGTCCTTGAGGATATCCTCGAGGATCCCGGCCAGGCCCGAGGCGCCCTTGCCGAACACGCCCTCGGCGGCGACGATCAGCTCCTCGCGCTTGAAGGTGGCGTCCTGCTTGAAGCTGGCATCGGCCTGCGCACGAGCGGCGCCGGGGGCTCCAGGCGCGACGGGCGCCGGGTTCACCGGCTGCGGCTGCACGGGCGGATAGGATTGCGGCGGCTCGGCATAGGGCGGCCGCTCTGCCGCAGGCGGCGCCTGCTGGGGCTGGGGCTGGGCCTGCAGGTCCGAATCGATCCCGGTATTGGGGTCGATCGTGGTGATCTGCGCCGTCGCAGGGGCTGCCATCACCAGCGCGGCCATCGCAGCAAAAATCCAAGTCCGCATCGTCATGCTCACGCGCCCCGCCCGCAAAATCCCAAGCAAGCGCTATGCCTTTGCCCCTGTCGCTGCAATGAACGGACGACGGGTCGAGTCGATTTCGCGCTCAAACGGCGAAAGGCTTCTTCGGCGTTGATCAGGCAGGGGACCGTCGCTATAGGCCTCCGCTCGGGCCCTTTCCGGAGACGTGGGTGAGTGGCTGAAACCAGCGGTTTGCTAAACCGCCGTAGGGGGATTACTCCTACCGAGGGTTCGAATCCCTCCGTCTCCGCCAGGGCCCGGCCTTCCCGCCGCATGATATAATAATCGCAGCCCTTGGGAGCAGCCGGGCCGGCGCAGTGCGAGTGCCGCGTATCATGCTGTGTGCGCCTGATGCCCAAATGCCGCACCAGTCCCAAAGTCATCAAATCGTCACGATGCCGTAACCGAATCGACCCGAGCCGCGCCTAGCCGCCGCGACGGGGGTGGCCGTTCGGCCGCCGGGATTGGGGACGTACATGACGAACTTCTCGCGCCGCCGGCTGCGCTGTGGCCAGACCTATGCCTTTCTGATGGCCTCGGCCGCGCTGGTCGGCCTAGCGCCCGCCGCGCAGGCGCAGACCGCGGATGCTCCGGCCACCGATGCGACTGCGGATGCCGACAATGCCGATATCGTCGTGATCGGCAGCGGCCAGACCCGCTCGGTCTCGACCCTGGTTCCCGCCAATCTCGATGTGCTGCCCCCCGGCACCAGCGTGCAGAAGGCGCTGAACTTCCTGCCGGGCGTGAGCGCGCAGTCGATCGACGGGCTGGGCCTCAACGAGCAGTCGCTGTCGCTCCAGGTGCGCGGCTTCAACACCACCCATCTTGGCTACACGCTGGACGGCATGCCGCTCGGCGATGGCGCCTATAACAATTATAACGGCCTCACGATCAGCCGCGCGCTGATCTCGGAAAATCTCGGCCGCGCCGATCTCGCCACCGGCATCGCCGGGCTCGGCATCCCCTCGACCAGCAATCTGGGCGGCGCCCTGACGTATGTCAGCAGCGATCCGCACAAGCAGATGGGCCTCTCGGTCAGCCAGACCGTAGGCAGCGAGAACAGCCTGCGCACCTTCGTCCGCGTGGACACTGGCGAGCATGGCGGCTTCTCGGCCTATCTCTCCGGCCAATATGTCGAGCAGGACCTGTTCGTGAACCAGAAGGCGTATAACTGGTCCAACGGCAAGCAGTTCAACGGCAAGCTGATGTACCGTGCCGACGGCATCAAGATCACTGCCTATGCCGATATCTCGCGCACCAACCAGGCCGATGATTCCTATCTGTCGAAGGACATGCTGGGCCGCCTCGGCTGGGATTGGGCCGGCTATGCGCCCAACTGGCAGTCCTATCTCGGCGTCGCCTATTGTTCGGTGACTGCGCCGACCGCGCCGACCCAGTGCGTCGCCGCGCCGGCGCCGCAGAAGAATGCCGACGTCACCTTCACCAACGGCCAGATCCTGCGCAACGACAATCTGTTCTACCTTGCCGGCGATTTCGACCTCACCAGCTCGCTCAGCGTGCACACCCAGGTCTATCACCACAACGACAAGGGCGCCGGCAACAACTGGATCGTCGGCTGGTCCAAGCAGGGCACGACGGCCACCGGCGACGACGTGCCGGTCCAGATCCGCGATACGCGCTACACGATCGATCGCACGGGCGTGCTCGCCAGCCTGAACTGGGCAGTCGGCTTCAACCAGTTTCAGGCTGGCTTCTGGTGGAGGACAATACCAGCAGCGCCGCGCGCTATATCTGGACCAACGTCACGGGCCCGTTCAGCCTGGCGCAGTTCCTCAAGGGCCAGCCGGATACGGCGCAGTGGGTCCAGGAAACCAAGTGGAAGACGCAGCAATTCTATGTGCAGGACACGGTAAGGCTGCTCGATGACGCGCTGAGCATCGATTTCGGTTTCAAGAGCACCTATTCGAAGTCGGACGCCGAGGCCCAGCCCGGCATCGCCAAGGCGCCCCCGCCGGCATCGAGCCAGTTCGCCAGCGGCACGCTGACCGCCAAGGACAATTTCCTGCCGGAAGTGGGCGTGCACTGGAACGTCGCGCCCGGGCACGAGCTGTTCGCGAGCTATGCCGAGAATATGGCGATGTTCCAGGGTGGCTTCAAACTCGGCCCGCAGTCGGTCTCGCAGGCGGTTTGGAACGCGCAGGGCAAATATCTCAAGCCCGAGACCTCGAAGAGCGTCGAGGGGGGTATCGCTATGTCAGCGGCCCGCTGCAGGTCGCGCTGTCGGGCTATTACGTCAAGTTCGACAACCGGCTGCTGCAGTATAATCCCTGTCCGACCAACCAGCAGCAGAACCCGGGCTGCGGCAACAGCTTCCACAATGCCGGCAGCGTCGCCAGCAAGGGCGCTGAGCTCGGCGTGCTGTGGAAGCCGATGTCGTGGCTGAGCTGGTACAACTCAGCCTCGTTCAACAAATCGACCTATGACGACGACCTTAACTGGTGCACCACCACCTGCGTGATCAAGCAGACGGCCGGCAAGCAGCAGGTGGATACGCCCAAGGAAATGGTGGCCAGCGTGCTGACCGTGAAACAGGGCGGCTTCTCGGGCTCGCTGCAGGGCAAATATACCGGCCGCCGTTACTACACCTACACCAACGACCAGAGCTTCGGCGGCTATACGACCTTCGATCTCGGGCTCGGCTATGACTTCGGCACCTTCGGGCCGCTGAAGGGAGCCAAGCTGTCGCTCAACGTCACCAACCTGACCGACAAGCGCTATGCCTCGAACTTCGACAGCAGTGTGTTCGCGCCGGACGATGCGGCGGGCACCATCCTGGTGTTCCACTCCTCGGCGCCGCGGCAGATATTCGGAACGCTGAGCCTTGGTTTCTAAGCGCTCCGCCGCGCTGCTCCTGCTGTGCCTCCTCCCTGCCTTTACCGGCGGGGAGGACGCCATTACCCGGCCGCATCTCGACGAGACCGCCGGCGCGCGCAGCGTCACGCTGCAAGGCGATACCTATGTCAATCAGGGACTGGTCGGCACGGGCCGGCTGCCGGCGGACACGCTCGACTTCCTCGGCGACACGCTCGGGTCCTTTTCCTCGCTGAAGCTTGCCCCGGCAGCTGGAGGCGCGTCGGCGCGCACTATGAAGGCGTGCTCTGGACGCTGCCCGACCGCGGGCGCAACGATCCCGCGGCGAAGCTCTTCTTCGATTATCCGGCGCGGCTCGAGCGTTTTCGCATCCGGTTCACTCCGGGCGATGGCCGGGTCGATCTCGTCCCTGCGGGCGGGATCGAACTGCGGGACTTTCGCGGCCGGCCCTTCACTGGCGCCGATCCGGGCGCGAGCATCGTTGTCGAGCGCGGCGTCCCGCTGCCGGCACCAGGCACGGGCGTCGGCAGCGGCAAGGTGTCGATCGACGCGGAGTCGCTGCAATTCAGCCGCGACGGTGGCTTCTACATCGGCGATGAATATACCGCGAACCTCTATTATTTCGACAAAAACGGGCATCTGCGCGGGGTGATACGGCCCCCCGCGGCAATCGCGCCGCGCCGCGCCGGGCGCCCCTATTTCGGCTCGCTGGAGGCGCCGGACGGCGGTCGGCGCAATAACCAGGGGCCCGAGGGCATGTCGCTGTCGCCCGATGGCCGCACGCTGTTCGTGGCGCTGCAGAGCGCGCTGATCCAGGACAGCGCCGCCGGCAATGCCGCCGGCCGGATCAACACGCGCATACTGGCCTATGACGTGAGCCGCACGCCGACGCCGGCGCGGCCCAAGGCGCATTATGTCGTGCAGCTGCCGGCGTATAACGACGAAGGCAATGGCGGCGCGCCGAACCGCACCGCAGCGCAAAGCGAGATCCGCGCGCTCGATGATCATCGCTTCCTGATGCTCGCGCGCGATGCAGCCGGACGCGGCGCCGGGGGCAAGGCGCCGATCGTCTACAAGAGCATCCTGCTGGTCGACACCGCTGGCGCGACCAACCTCGCGGGCACGCGCTACGAGACCAGCGCCGCATCGCTGCTCCAGGATCCTGCGAGTACGAGACTGCATCCGGGCGTGTTCCCCGCCGCTCGGGTGGAACTCGTGAACATGCTCAATCCGGCCCAGCTCGCGCGTTTCGAGCTCAGCGTCGAGGCGCTGTCCGAGAAATGGGAGGCGCTGGATCTCGTGCCCGTGCTGGAACCGGGCCGTCCGGCCGACTATTTCCTGCTCGTCGGCAACGACAATGATTTCATCGCGCGCCGCTGCCGGATGTCGGGCCAATCGTGCGATTCCGATTTCGACAATGACAGCAGGATTTTGGTCTATCGGCTGCGCCTGCCGGCGCCGTTGCGATAAAGCTGGTCAGGATTGCGCTGCTCCTGGCTCCGCACTGCATCGGGCGGCGAGGCCCTTGCGAAGACCCGGCTAACTGACCATGCAAGGGTCGCAATATCATTCGGAGTCCGATGACCGCAGCCCCAGCTCCCGAACCGACCAAGCGCCGGCGACGCGCGCCGCGTCCGCGGTCGCTGCGGCTGCACGGCACGGTGGCGCGCGATCTCGGCATCCGCATCGTATCGGGCGTGCTCGAGCCCGGCGAGATACTGGAAGGCGAAATCGCCGCCTCGCTTCAGTTCAGCGTCTCGCGCACGGCCTATCGCGAGGCGATCCGCATCCTTGCCGCCAAGGGCCTGGTCCATTCGCGGCCCAAGATCGGCACGCAGGTTAGCCCGCGACGCGAATGGCATCTGCTCGATCCCGACGTGCTCGCCTGGATCTTTGTCGGCGAGCCCGATCCGGCGCTGATCCAGAGCCTGTTCGAGCTGCGCCGCATCGTCGAGCCCGATGCCGCGCGGCTCGCGGCGCTCCGCCGCAGCGACGCGCAGCTCGCCCGGATGAAGGACGGGCTCGATGGCGTCGCCGAGCATGGCTTCGCCACCGAGATCGGCCGGCGCTGCGACGAGGCATTCCACTCCGCGCTGCTCGAGGCTTCGGGCAATGATTTCGTCGTTTCGCTGACCAGCGGCGTCGCGACCGCGATCGCACTGACCACGGCGTTCAAACAGCATCGCCTGCCGGCACCGCACGATGCGCTGCCGGTGCACCTCGCCGTCTATGAGGCGATCGCGGCGCAGGATGCGCAGGGCGCCCACGACGCGATGGCGCGGCTGGTCGAGCGCGGCTTGAGCGACACGATGGAGGCCCGGGATCCTGGCTCGCAAGGGGCGATGCGGGCGTGCTGCTGAGCGCATCGACCATTGAACAAGATCGGGCACGCGCCTAAGTCGCGCTCCTGTTACCGCTAACGTATCTGCACCTATCGGAGAGTTTCCCATGACGCTGACTGGCGAACTATTCATCGCGTCGAAGCGCGTGAACCATTCGGGAGAGGGTTTCCGCGCAGTCGCTGCCGCGACCGGCGCCGAGATCGAGCCGAGCTTCACGGTTGCGACCACCGAGGATGTCGAGGCCGCCTGCGCCGCTGCGGAAGCCGCCTTCCCGATCTATTCGGCACTGCCGCGCGAAAAGCGCGCGCAGTTCCTCGAGGCCGCTGCCGACGAGATCGAGGCGCTGGGCGACACGCTGGTCGAGCGTGCGATGCAGGAAAGCGGCCTGCCCCAGGCGCGGCTGACCGGCGAGCGCGGCCGCACTGCCGGCCAGTTGCGCCTGTTCGCCAAGGAGCTGCGGCTCGGCGAATATCTGCGCGCGCGCATCGATCATGCCATCCCCGATCGCGCGCCGCTGCCCAAGCCCGACCTGCGGCTGCGCATGGTGCCGCTCGGCCCGGTCACCGTGTTCGGCGCGTCGAACTTCCCGCTCGCTTTCTCGGTGGCGGGCGGTGACACCGCCGCTGCGCTTGCCGCGGGCTGCCCGGTGATCGTGAAGGGCCATTCGGCGCATCCCGGCACCTCGGAACTCGTCGCCGGCGCGATCACCCGCGCGGCTGCGAAGACCGGCATGCCCGAGGGCGTGTTCTCGCTGATCAACGGCGCCGGCAACACGGTCGGCTCGGCGCTGGTCACCGATCCGCGGATCAAGGCGGTGGGCTTCACCGGCTCGCGCGGCGGCGGCACGGCGCTGATGAAGCTCGCGCAGAACCGGCCGGTGCCGATCCCGGTCTATGCCGAGATGTCGAGCATCAACCCGGTGTTCCTGCTTCCCGCCGCGCTGGCGTCGCGCGCCGAGGCGCTGGGCAAGGCCTATGTCGCGTCGCTGACGATGGGTGCGGGCCAGTTCTGCACCAATCCCGGCCTCGTCCTCGCGCTCGAAGGCCCCGATCTCGACCGGTTCGTGACTTCGGCATCGGAGGCGATGACCGGCGCCCCGTCGCAGGTCATGCTCACCCCGGGCATCCACAAGGCCTATGAAAGCGGCGTCGCGCGCTGGGCTTCGGCGCCGGCGCTCAAGCTGCTTGCCGAGGGCCAGGAAGCCACCGGCCCGACCTCGGGCCGCGGCGCGCTGTTCACGATGACCGGCGCGGATTTCATCGCCGATCCGAGCCATGCCGAGGAAGTGTTCGGCGCCGCCTCGCTGGTGGTGCGCTGCGCCGATCTGGGCGAATTGCTCAAGGTCGTCGCGCTGCTCGAAGGCCAGCTCACCGCGACGCTGCATCTCGACGATGGCGATATCGACGTCGCCAGGACGCTGGTGCCGGTGCTCGAGCGGCTCGTCGGCCGGATCCTTGCCAATGGCTGGCCGACCGGCGTCGAAGTCACCGATGCGATGGTGCACGGCGGGCCGTTCCCGTCGACCTCGGACGGGCGCAGCACCTCGGTCGGCACGCTGGCGATCGATCGCTTCGTGCGGCCGGTGAGCTATCAGGACCTGCCCGCGGCGCTGCTGCCCGAGGAGCTGCGCGAAGGTGCCACGGTGCCGCGTCGCGTCGACGGCAAGCCGACGGTCTGATCCGCGATCGCCGGGGGGAGGCGCTTCGGCGCTTTCTCCCGGCGATGGCCCTTCGATGGGTAGAATGGCGCGGTTAAGTCGTTACAGTCGATACCAAACCCATTGGAGAGGCTGAATGACCGACGAAACCGAAGCCGAGCTGACCGGCGTCCCGCCGCGCAAGCGCCCCAAGCCGGCGATCGACACGGTGGGGACGCGCAAGCTCAAGCCCGCGACGATGATGATGGGGCACGGCTATGATCCGATGCTCAGCGAAGGCGCGCTGAAGCCGCCGATCTTCCTCACCTCGACCTTCGTCTTCCCCAATGCCGCGGCGGGCAAGCGCCACTTCGAAGGCGTTACCGGCAAGCGTCCGGGCGGCGCCGAGGGTCTCGTTTATTCGCGCTTCAACGGGCCGAACCAGGAGATCCTCGAGGACCGGCTGGCGGTGTGGGAAGAGGCCGAGGATGCGCTTGCATTCTCCAGCGGCATGTCGGCGATCGCCACCTTGTTCCTCTCGATGGTCAAGCCTGGCGACACGATCGTCCATTCCGGGCCGCTCTATGCCGCGACCGAGACGCTGATCGCGCGCATCCTCGGGCGCTTCGGGGTGCATTGGCTCGATTTCCCGGCCGGGGCGACGCGCGCGGAGATCGATGCGGTGCTGAGCAAGGCTGCCAGCGGCAATGTCGCGCTGATCTATCTCGAATCGCCCGCCAACCCGACCAACGCGCTGGTCGATGTCGAGGCAGTTCGCGCCAGCCGCGACGCGATCTTCACCGGCGCCAAGCCGCCGATCGCGATCGACAACACCTTTCTCGGGCCGCTCTGGGCCCAGCCCCTCAAGCAGGGTGCGGACATCGTCGTCTATTCGCTGACCAAATATGCCGGCGGCCATTCGGACCTGGTCGCGGGCGGCGTGCTCGGCACCAAGGAACACATCAACACGATCCGGCTGATGCGCAACACGATCGGCACGATCTGCGATCCCAACACCGCCTGGATGCTGCTGCGTTCGCTCGAGACGCTGGAATTGCGGATGAGCCGCGCGGGCGAGAACGCCGCCAAGGTGTGCGAATATCTGCGCACCCACCCCAAGGTCGAGCATGTCGGCTATCTCGGCTTCCTCGAGGAAGGCAGCCGCCAGGCCGACATCTACAACCGCCACTGCACCGGCGCGGGATCGACCTTCTCGCTCTATCTCAAGGGCGGCGAGAAGGAGGCGTTCGCGTTCCTCGACAGCCTGCGCATCGCCAAGCTCGCGGTGTCGCTGGGCGGCACCGAGACGCTGGCGAGCCACCCGGCGGGGATGACGCATCTCTCCGTGCCCGACGCGCGCAAACAGGCGCTGGGGATCACCGACAATCTGGTGCGCATCTCGATCGGCGTCGAGGATGCCGACGATCTCATCGCAGATTTCGAGGAAGCGCTGAAGGCGGTGTGAGACTGCGAACGATTACGGAACATTCTTGACAAAATGGACAAACTGGACAATATCAGGCCATCAGCCGACGAGGTTTTGTGCAGCTCAACGAAGACGAACGGAAGGAAACGGCGCAGCTCGCCAGCGAGATGGCCCGCGCGTTGATGCGGCTGCAGCCTGCCGATCGGACGCGGATCCGGCGCAAGCTGCGTGAGGCAGATCGTGCGTCGTCTTCGGATCTCTCGGCGGTATTCGAGCAGGTCATCAAGCCGGCGAGCCATAGCTTCGAAATGCGCGGTGCTGGGTTGGGCGCCAGCGTATCGGTCGAGGACGGACGCGCCGCCTTGCCGGTGGAGTCGGGGGGCTCCTTGTCGGGAGACTGGGCGCGATCCGAACTACTCGGGGCCGGGGCGCTCGCGGCGCGGCTGCACGTATCGACGGCCACGGTAGCCAATTGGCGCGCGGCGGGTCATGTCGTCGCCTTCCGCCGCGACCGACGCAACTTTCTCTATCCTACTAGGCAGTTTCATCGCGGGTTGCCGACGCCGCGTATGGATGAGATTTGCGCGTGCTTTCCGAGCCAGGAAGATGCCTGGGAATGGCTGGTGGAACCCAATGTCGCAATGGGAGGCAAGCCGCCAATCGACTGGCTGCAGGCCGGCCACGCGGAAACGGTCGTCCGCGCGGCGGAGGGAATGCTCGACTACGCGTGAGGCATTTCGACCCCGCCCGGCTCGAAGGATTCGCCGCGCCGCCGGCGCGGATTTCGGGCTTTTCGCGTATCATCCTGGCGGCACATGCGGACACTCCTACCGGCGTAGGGTTTGGGACTAGCCGCTTCTCAAGTCCCGGTCGTCGGTTCCGCGTCCTTTACGCGGCGGCCAGTTTCCGGACGGCCTTCGCCGAAGCCGTAGTGCGCGATCGTCTGGAGGATCGCCGCCGCCGCATCATCCGCGAGACGACACTCGAGGGCTATGCCATCACCCAAATCGCTTCCACCCGACCGCTGAAGATGCTCGATCTGACTGGTGACAATGCCTATCAGCTCGGCCTGAACACCGATGCGGTGCGTGCCCGGACGCATCAGCCGGGCCAGGTCTTTGCCGAGCGGCTCGTGGCCGAGACGGATTTCGACGCGATCGCCTATACCTCGCGCCTGACCGGCGAGTTGTGCCTGGCGATTTTCGACCGGGCGCTTTGCGACATCGTCGGCAGCCCAAGCCGGCCGCTGCTTACCGTCGCCGAACTGTCCGTCGAGCTTAGGCGGCTGAAAATGTCAGTCCGTCGCGCGGCTCACCCCCAGAGCCGCGCGCGATAGGCCTCGAAACAGCGCGCACCGCAGCGCAATCGGATCAGCGCGCCCTCGGCCATCGCCGTCGCCCGCGCCGGATCCTCCTCGACCGCGGGGCGGATCGCTTCGCGGTTCCAATCCTCGCTATGCTTGACGTCGAGCACCGCATGGAGCGTGAAATAGCGCGCCTCCTTCGGGCTCAGCCCGACGCGCTTGAGGCCCTTGGCGACGAGGTCGGCGCGGATCGGGGCGGTCAGCTCGATCACGCCGAGCGCGCCGACCGAATGCCAGGCGTAGCGCCGGTTGGTCGCCATCGCGGTCATCGCATTGGCGAGGCACAGGCTCTCCCACACCGTGTTCTCGATCACCGGCGTGACCGCCAGCGTCTCGACCAACGCGTCGAGCATCGGGCCGTGCATGCCCTTGGCGGTGCCATGGCCCATCTCGTCCCAGTAATTGCGCGCGAGTTCGAGCTTGGGGAGCGTGGGCAGCTTGACCTGAGTCAGCGCGACGAGATCGTCGAACCCGGCCTCGCCCGCAGCCTCCTGCTCGAAGAACCAGCGTAGTTCGTCGCGCTCGGCCGTCTCGGCGAGCCACGGGAAGAGCGGATCGCCCTGGCCTGGCCCGGTTGCCTTGAGATCTTCGAACCAGGCGATGAAGCCTTCGACATCGGTAGGCGCCGCGGCCGCTTCGTCGCGTATCTCGGCGCGAAGTTCCTCTAGAAAGGCGCCTTCGAGCCGTTGCATCTTCACGTCGCGCTCGAAACGGCGCTGCCAGTCGTCGCTCGGGAAGCCGGGCTCGAGCCGTTCCCGGTTCCAATGCGCCAATCCTCGCTGAAAACTGTCGGTCAGAAATTGCGAGCCCGCGTCCTGCGCGAAGCTCTTCAGACGTGTCGCCATGTTGGTGAGTCTCTCCTGCTTGCCGGTTCAACCGGCTCGCAAAGGCCTTGGTTCCAGCCGAGCGGGCGCGGCTAATTTGGATCAGGACGATTCTTGCCACCGCAAATCGCCGCAGGGCGGGTGGCGCGCCGGCTTCGGCTTTGCTTTAACCGCGCGCATGACCATGACGTTCCGCGCCGCGCTTGCGCTTTCCGCCGCCCTCATCGCCACCCCGCTCGCCGCGCAGACCGGCCGCGAGACCGGCTATGACAGCGTCGATCCGTTCATCGGCACCGGCGGCGAGGGGCATACGTTCCCCGGCGCGGTCGCGCCGTTCGGCATGGTCCAGCCGAGCCCCGACACCGACACCGGCTGCGAGATCCGCGAATGCTATGGTCATGCCGCGGGCTATCGCTACGACGATCCGACCATACAGGGCTTTTCGCAGACCCATTTCTCGGGCGCGGGCCATTCGGACCTGGGCGATTTCCTGCTGATGCCGGTGATCGGCGACGCGCTCGATCCGGGCGATGCCAAGAAGCCGGGCTCGGGCTATCGCTCGCGTTTCTCGCACAGCAGCGAGACGGCAAAGCCGGGCTATTATGGCGTGACGCTGGCCGATAGCGGCATCCGCGTCGAATTGACCGCAGGCCCCCGCGTCGCCGTTCACCGCTATGCGTTCCCCGCCGGCAGCCCAGCGCGCGTCGTGCTCGATCTGCGCAGCGCGCTCTACAATTATCCCGGCAAGATCCTGTGGTCGTCGGTGCGCGTCCGCGCGGACGGCACGATCACCGGCATGCGCGAGACGCGCGGCTGGGCGCCGGCCCGGAAACTCTTCTTCGCGATCCGCCCCAATGCGAAGCTGGCGAGCCACGGCTTTTTCGATCGCGAGGGCAAAATCCCCTATCGCGGTTTCCAGGGGCCGGGCCGCGGCCAGGACGATGTCGAGCAGCTCCAGGGCCGGTCGATCGTCGCCCGGCTCGATTTCGGCACGCTCACAACGCCGCTGGAGCTCAAGGTCGCGATCTCGAGCGTCGAGGAGGACGGCGCGATCGCCAATCTCGATAGCGAAGCCGGCGATTTCGACGCGATCCGCGCGCGCACCCGCGCCACCTGGGACGATGCGCTCGGCGCCGTGGACCTCACCGCGCCCGCGCCGGTGAAGAAGACGCTCTACACCGCGCTCTATCACAGCCTGATGGCCCCCAGCATCCTGTCCGACGCCGATGGCCGCTATCGCGGGCCCGACGATCAGGTCCATGCCGCCAAGGGCTTCACCTTCCATTCGACCTTTTCGCTGTGGGACACGTTCCGCGCCGAGCATCCGCTGCTGCTGCTCGTCCAGCCCGAGAAGAAGAATGCCGATTTCATCAATTCGTTGATCGCGAGCCAGCAATACAGCCCGTTCGGCATCCTGCCGGTCTGGCAGTTCCAGGGGCGCGAGACCTGGACGATGATCGGCTATCACGCCGTGCCGGTGATCGCCGACGCGTATCTGAAGGGCATCAAGGGCTTCGACGCGGGCAAGGCGCTCGCCGCGATGACCGCCAGCGCGCGCTACGCACCCTATGGCGGGCTCGGCGACTATATGAAGCTCGGTTACGTGCCGATCGATCGCGAGCCCGAGGCGGCATCGAAGACGGTCGAATATGCCTATGACGATTGGACGATCGCGCGGATGGCACGGGCGATGGGCAAGGCCGATATCGCGGCCGAATTCGACAAGCGCGCCGGATATTGGCGGAACAGCTTCGACGCCAAGTCCGGCTTCCTGCGCGCGCGCAAAGCCGATGGCAGCTTCCGCACGCCGTTCGATCCCACTGCGATCAACTATGGCTCGGACTATACCGAGGGCAATGCCTGGCAATATTCGTGGTTCGTGCCGCAGGATCAGGCCGCCATGTTCGCGCTGCTGGGCGGCGACGCCGCCGCGGTCAAGAAGCTCGATGCGATGTTCGATTTCGACAATTCGAAGATCGATTACAGTCATGCCGAGGATATCGCCGGGCTGATCGGCCAATATATCCATGGCAACGAGCCGAGCCACCACGTCGCCTATCTTTATGCCTTTGCCGGCCAGCCCTGGCGGACGCAGGAACGGCTCAAGCAGATCGTCGACAGCCAGTATAAGCCGACGCCCGACGGCCTCTCCGGCAACGACGATCTCGGCCAGATGTCCGCCTGGTTGTTCTTCACCGGGCTGGGTTTCTATCCCGTCGCGCCGGGTTCGAACGAATATG
Source organism: Sphingomonas sp. MMS12-HWE2-04 (assembly GCF_044881185.1). Lineage (GTDB taxonomy): Bacteria > Pseudomonadota > Alphaproteobacteria > Sphingomonadales > Sphingomonadaceae > Sphingomonas. The sequence goes on from NZ_CP173254.1 coordinate 3,925,778, forward strand.
TTCTCGGCCGCCCGTTCGCCGAGCGCGCGGTGCTCAACCTGGCCGGCGGCAAGCGCTTCACCGTGATCGCCGACGGACTGAGCGACGCGAACCGTTATGTCGGCAAGGTCACCCTCAACGGCAAGCCGCTCGACCGGGTCTATCTCCGCCACGACGAGATCGTCCGCGGCGGCGAGCTGCGCTTCACGATGCGCGCGGTACCCAACAAGAGCTGGGGCGCGAGCAGAGCGGCGCGGCCCTATTCGATGAGCACGGCGCGCTAGGCTCCGCGGCGCACTGCGTCGATCAATGCCCGCAGCGTCGACGCCATGTGGCGCTGCTGCGGATAGCAGATCGATCGCTGGGAAACGGTCACTCGCAGCACCGATTTCGCGGCGGGCTGACCCGATCAGCCGTCGCCGGCACGCTCGATGTCGGCGCCGACTGCCTGGAGCTTTTCCTCGAGCCGCTCATAGCCGCGATCGAGGTGATAGACTCGCTGGACCTGGGTTTCGCCCTCGGCGACCAGGCCGGCGAGGATCAGGCTCATCGAGGCGCGCAGATCGGTCGCCATCACCGGCGCGCCGGTGAGCTTGTCGACGCCGCGGACGACGGCGGTGCGGCCATGGACTTCGATGTTTGCGCCCATCCGCGCCAGCTCGGGCACGTGCATGTAACGGTTCTCGAAGATCGTCTCGGTGAGCACGCTGGCGCCATCGGCCTTGCACAGCATCGCCATGAACTGCGCCTGCATGTCGGTGGCGAAGCCGGGGAAGGGCGCGGTTGACAAGGTCAGCGGCTTGATGCCGTTGGGTGCGGCGATGCGCACGCCGTCCGTGGTTTCCTCGACGGTGATCCCCGCCTCGATCAGCGCGTCGAGCGTCGCGCGCATGTCTTCGGCATTCGCGCCGACCAGCTCGACATCGCCGCCGGTGATCGCCGCGGCGCAGGCATAGCTGCCCGCCTCGATGCGATCGGGCATCACCGAATAGGTCGCGCCGTGCAGCCGTTCGCGGCCCTCGATCACCAGCCGCTCGGTGCCGATCCCGTCGATCGACGCGCCCATCGCGACGAGCAGGTTGCACAGATCGACGATTTCGGGCTCGCGCGCCGCATTGTCGAGCACGGTGGTGCCGCGCGCCGTCGCCGCCGCCATCAGCACATTCTCGGTCGCGCCGACCGAGACCACCGGGAAGCGATAGTGCCCGCCTGCCAGCCGTCCGCCGGGCGCGCTCGCCTTCACATAGCCCGAGGCGAGCTCGATCTCGGCGCCGATCGCCTCGAGCGCCTTGAGGTGCAGATCGATCGGGCGGTTGCCGATCGCGCAGCCGCCGGGCAGCGACACCGTCGCCTCGCCGGCGCGACCGACCAGCGGGCCGAGCACCAGGATCGAGGCACGCATCTTCCGCACGATATCATACGGCGCGACCGTCGAGCTGAGATTGCCCGCGCGCACCGTCATCACCCGGCCGAAATCATTGGGCCGGGTGCCCTCGATCGACGTCGAGGCGCCGAGCTCATTCAGTAAATGTCCGAAGCTGTCGACATCTGCGAGTCGTGGCAGATTACGCAAGGTGAGAGGCTCATCGGTCAGCAATGCGCACGGCATCAGCGTCAGCGCGGCGTTCTTCGCGCCTGAAATCGGGATTTTGCCGGCCAGGCGGTTTCCGCCGCGGATCAGAATACGGTCCATGGCCGAGCTTCTAGCCTCTCGCCGCGCGCGCGCAAGGGCGGCGGCTCGTTACGGGATTGATCGACTTTAATGCATTGATTCCACGGCACTGCTTTGCGTGTCGGGTGGGGGAAAGCCAAAGCGTGTCCGGTAGTTGCTTCGCCGAAGTATTGAGCGAGTTTGTCGATCTGACCGAAGGCGAACGGTCTGCGCTCGAAAAGCTCGAGGAACGCCAGCGGCACGTGCGCCGCGGGGCGGTGCTGCAGCGTGAGAACGAGGCGTGCAACGAGCTGTTCATCCTCCGCAAGGGGTTGATGATGAGCTATGTGCTGCTCGACGATGGCAGCCGCCAGATCCTGCGTTTCCTCTTCCCCGGCGACATGCTGGGCGTATCAAGCGCGATCTATCTCGAGGCACCCGAGACGCTGGCGGCGCTTTCGGACTGCGTCGTCTGTCCGTTCGATCGCGTTGTGCTCTCCGAAATGATGGTCCACCATCCCCGTCTTTCGGCGATGGTGCTGGTCTATTCGCAGATCGAGCGCGTCGCGCTCACCGATCGCCTCGCGGCGCTCGGCCGTACCAGTGCCAAGGCGCGCGTCGCCGCGCTGCTGATCGAGCTTCGCAACCGGCTGCGCGGCACCGACAAGGACATCACCAACGTCTATGCGCTGGGGCTTACCCAGGAAGAGATCGGTGACGCCACCGGGCTGACCGCGGTGCACGTCAACCGCATGTTGCGCCAACTCGAGGAGGACGGGCTGATCGCGCGCGAGGGCGGGCGCGTGACGCTGCGCGACGAGCGTGCGCTGGCGCGGGCGGCGAACTACGTCAATCGCTATGAGGGGCTCGATCTCGGCTGGTTGCCCAAGGCGAAGAACTAGCCGTATTTTCGCGGTCCTTGCGTGGGACGCTTGGTCGATGCGGAAAGAGGATGGGATCGAATCGCGGCGTGCTATAGGCGCGCGATGATAGCACATCAGCGCTGGACGCAGACCGACATCACCGAACTTCGCAGCCGCCTGGAGGTGGGGGGAACCGTCGCCGATATTGCCGAGGGGCTCCAGCGCACCACCGAGAATGTGCTCGCGATGATGTCGCGGCTCCGGCTGCGCGTGCGCACCTAGCGCGCGTCTGCACGCCCTTTCCCCGGTATCCGGGCACCACGGCGCGCACGGAAGGCGTGCGGGGCTAAGCCCCTACGCCTTCTCCAGCGTGCATTGCAGCGGGTGCTGGTTCTGCCGGGCGAAATCCATCACCTGGCTCACCTTGGTCTCGGCGACTTCATAGCTGAACACGCCGCACACGCCGACGCCACGCTGGTGGACGTGGAGCATCACCTGCGTCGCCTCCTCCATCGTCATGCGGAAGAAGCGCTGGAGAACGAGTACGACGAATTCCATCGGCGTGTAATCGTCGTTGAGCATCAGCACCCGGTACGGAGTCGGCTTCTTGGTACGCGCGCGCGTCCGCGTGGCGAGCCCGACTGCGGGATTGCGCCCGCCGCCCTGATCGTCATTGTCGCCGTCTTCGGCCATGCGGATGTGGTTCGGGTCTAGCTTGGCCATGTCGGCGGAAAATATGGTCTCGGGGGCGGCGAAGCAAGGCTGCGGGCCGCACTTGGGCGAGGAAAGTCGATCGCGCGTGCCCGACGCGCTGCCGCTGGGCGCACGCAGGCAAAGAAAAAGGGCGGCCACCTCGCGGCAGCCGCCCGGATATCTTGGCGCGCGAGGCGGCTCAGGCGGTCGCCTTGGCCTTCTCGACGGCAACCGCGAAGCGGTTCGAGATCGGCTGCGCGGCATCGCTCGCGAGCTTGATCAGCGCCTCGGTGTTCTTCGAAGCTTCGGCGACGTACGAGTCGAACGCGCCGCGGACGAAATCGCTCTGCAGCTTGAAGAACTCGGTCGGCGACTTCACCGAAGCGAGCGTCTTGAAGGTCGCGGTCGCGCTCTCGAACGACTTGCGGCTATATTCCGCAGCGTCCTGGCCGAAGGTCTCGAGACCCTTGGCGGCGATGCGGCCCGACTCGACGAGCGCCTCGACATTGCCCTTGGCGAACTCATTGGCCTCTTCGACGAGCTTGGTCGACTTTTCGACGGCCGCCTTGGTGCGGTCGTTGAAATCGCCGAAGAGCGCCTGGGGGCTCGGGATCTTGTTTTCGAACGTGGTAGCCATGGTGATGGTTTCCTTGATGCTTTCCGAGGCGGCGTTGGGCAGCGCCTCGGTTGCGTTGACGGTCTCCGCGACGGCGGCCTGGGCCTGCTCTGGCGCGGTCTCTACTGCGTGTACGACTTCCTGCGACGCTGCTTCCGCGGCCGGAGCCTGCTCGGGTGCGGCGGCCGCGACGATCGTCTCGGCAACCGGCTCCGGCAGAGCCTTCTCAACCTTGGGTGCGGCAGCCTCAGCCTTGGGCGCGGCCGGCTTGACGGCGCGCGCAGGCTTCGGAACGGTCGGCTTCGCCGTCGTCTTCGGTCCCTTGGTGGCCATGCGAATCGGTCCCCTGACTAATTGCTGCGACGCAACATTACGGGCGAGTTGCAATCAACGCAAGAGGATTTTTGTGCGGCGCACAAAAAGCTGTAACGCTAGGGAAACGGCGGATTATCGCGTTCTTACATACTCTCCGGGCGCGTCGCCGAGTGGTTTGAGCCTCCCTTTTCCGGGGACACGTGCGCCTTTTGCATCTATGCGGGCCGAGTTGATCGTCTCCAGCCAGGCGCGCCAATCGGGCCACCAGCTGCCCTTGGTCTCCTTCGCGCCCGCGACGAATTCGGCGAGCGTGTCGACGGCGCCGTCATTGGTCCAATATTGGTATTTCTGGGCGGCAGGCGGATTGACCACGCCGGCGATGTGCCCGGATCCCGCCAGCACGAATTTGAGCGGACCCTTGAAATGGTGGGTGATCTTCCAGACGCTCGCCGCCGGCGCGATATGGTCCTCGCGCCCGGCCTGGACATAAGACGGCGTGGTCACCGTGCTGAGGTCGATCGGCGTGCCGCTGATCGCCAGCATCCCCGGCGCGGCGAGCTTGTTGTCGCGATAGAGGTCGGTCAGGTAGCTCAGATGCCAGGTCGCCGGCAGGTTGGTGACGTCCGAATTCCAGTGGAGCAGGTCGAACGGCGCATAATCCTGGCCCATCAGGTAATTGTTGGTGACGTAGTTCCAGATCAGGTCGCGCCCGCGCAGCAGGTTGAAGGTGGCGGCCATATAGCGCCCGTCGAGAAAGCCCTCGCCGCCGAGCGACTTGATCATCGCGAGCTGGTCGTCGTCGACGAACACGCTGAGGTCGCCCGCCTCGGTGAAGTCGACCTGTGCCGTGAAGAAGGTCGCGCTCTTGACCTTCTCGCGCTGTCCGCGCGCCGTGAGCACCGCCAGCGTCGCGGCGAGCGTGGTGCCCGCGACGCAATAACCGATCGCATGGACGCTCTCGACGCCGAGCAGTTCGCGCACCGTGTCGATCGCATCGATCTGACCGCGCTCGACGAAATCGTCCCAGACGACGTCCTTCATCGAAGCATCGGCGGACTTCCACGAGACGACGAACACAGTGAGGCCCTGTTCGACGGCCCAGCGGATGAAGCTTTTCTCGGGCGTCAGGTCGAGGATGTAGAAGCGGTTGATCCAGGGCGGGAAGATGATCACCGGGGTCTCGAGGACCTGCTTGGTCGCCGGGGCATATTGGATCAGCTCGTAGAGCGGCGTGCGCTTGACCACCTTGCCCGGAGTCATCGCCAGGTTGCGCCCGAGCTCGAACGCCGCGGGATCGACTTGCGTCATCTGGCCCTTGGCGAGGTCCGACAGCATGTGCTGCAGCCCCTTGAGCAGGCTTTCGCCCTTGGTCTCGACGATCTTCTCCAGAACTTCGGGGTTGGTCGCCGGGAAGTTGGTCGGGCTCAGCGCATCGATGAAGCCCTTGGTGGCGAAGCGGATCTGCTCGCGCTGCTTGGGCTCGACGCCTTCCAGCGCGTCGACGCCCTTCAGCATGTGATCGGCAATGACGAAATAGCTCTGGCGCAGGAAGTCGAACACCGGCTCCTCGCGCCATTGCGGCGCCTTGAAGCGCTTGTCGCGGGCCTGTTCGGGCGTCTCCTCGAACGGCGTGGCATGCGCGGGGTCTAGAAACCGCTGCCACAATTGCATCGTATCGGCCCAGAAGGCCGTGCTGCTGCGGAACGCCGCAGTGGGATCGAAGGCGGCGAGCGGCGCGTGCTGGAGCATGTCGAGCCCGTTCTCGAGCATCATCTGCTGCGCGCGTCCGAGCACCCAGGTCCAGTGCTGGAGTTCCTCGAGGCTGGGCGGGGTCGGGGTCTCGGCCATGCATTCCTCTCCGGCAGCGCGTACGCCCTCTTTAGCGGGGGCAAGCCAACTCGTCATTCCCGCATCGGCGCAAATCGCGTAGGGAATGCTGCACGGCGCAATGCAGCGCCCAACCCCAAGAGAGAAGTGGGAATGTCCGAAGAGTTCTACCGCATCAAGCGCCTGCCCCCCTATGTCATCGCCGAAGTCAATGCGATGCGGGCCGCGGCGCGTGCGGCGGGCGAGGACATTATCGATCTCGGCATGGGCAATCCCGATCTGCCGCCGCCGCCGCACGTCATCGAGAAATTGTGCGAAGTCGCGCAGAAGCCGAGTGCGCACGGCTATTCGCAGTCCAAGGGCATTCCCGGGCTGCGCCGCGCCCAGGCGAACTATTATGGCCGCCGCTTCGGCGTCGATATCGATCCCGAGACCGAAGTGGTGGTGACGATGGGATCGAAGGAGGGGCTTGCCAGCCTCGCCACTGCGATCACTGCGCCCGGCGACGTCGTGTTGGCGCCCAATCCGAGCTATCCGATCCATACCTTCGGCTTCATCATCGCCGGCGCGACGATCCGTGCGGTGCCGACCACGCCCGACGAGCATTATTTCGAAAGCCTCGAGCGCGCGATGAACTTCACCGTGCCGCGCCCGTCGATCCTCGTCGTCAACTATCCGTCGAACCCGACCGCCGAGACCGTCGATCTCGCTTTCTACGAGCGGCTGGTCGCCTGGGCGCGCGAGAACAGGGTGTGGATCATCTCCGACCTTGCCTATTCGGAGCTCTATTTCGACGGCAAGCCGACGGTCTCGATCCTCCAGGTCAAAGGGGCCAAGGACGTTGCGGTCGAGTTCACTTCGCTGTCCAAGACCTATTCGATGGCCGGCTGGCGGATCGGCTTCGCGGTCGGCAACCAGCAGCTGATCGCGGCAATGACGCGGGTGAAGTCCTATCTCGATTATGGTGCGTTCACGCCGGTCCAGGCCGCAGCCTGCGCCGCGCTCAACGGCCCGCAGGACATCGTCGAGAAGAACCGCCAGCTCTATCACAAGCGCCGCGACGTGCTGGTCGAGAGCTTCGGCCGCGCCGGCTGGGAAATTCCCTCACCAGCGGCCAGCATGTTCGCGTGGGCACCGCTGCCGCCCGCGCTCGCGCATCTCGGCAGCCTCGAATTCTCCAAGCAGCTGCTCACCCATGCCAAGGTCGCGGTCGCGGCGGGCGTGGGCTATGGCGAGAATGGCGAGGGCTATGTCCGCATCGCGATGGTCGAGAACGAGCAGCGGCTGCGCCAGGCGGCGCGCAACGTGAAGAAATATCTCCAGTCGATGGGCGTCAACACGCCGAGCGCCAACGCAGGGTGACTCGCATTTTCGCACGTCGCGCGTGATTGCAATCGATCCGCTCTATTCGATCGCCGGGGTGCTGGTCGGCCTGCTCGTCGGGCTGACCGGCGTCGGCGGCGGTTCGCTGATGACGCCGCTGCTGGTGCTGGTATTCGGCTTCCACCCGGCGACGGCAGTGGGCACCGACCTGCTCTATGCCTCCGCGACCAAAACCGCGGGCACCGCGGTGCACGGCTGGCGCGGAACGGTCGACTGGAAGGTCGTGCGCCGGCTGGCGACCGGTAGCGTTCCCGCTGCCATCGCCACCCTCGCATGGCTATCCTGGACTCACGGCAAACCCGGCGCCTCGGCCCAGCTCATTTCGCTGATCCTCGGCGTCACGCTGATCCTCACGGCGATCGCCATCCTGTTCCGCAGCCGCATCGTGGCAGCGCTCGGCCCCCGCTTCGCCACGGTCGACGCGGGGCGGATCGGCTGGGCGACGGTGTTGCTCGGCGCGGTGCTCGGCACGCTCGTGTCGCTGACCTCGGTGGGTGCAGGCGCGCTGGGGATGACGGCGCTTCTCGTCCTCTATCCCAAGGCGCCGGTCGCGCGGCTGGTCGGGTCCGACATCGCCCATGCCGTGCCGCTCACCTTCCTCGCCGGTGTCGGCCATTGGGCGATGGGCTCGGTCGATCTGAACCTGCTGCTCGCCCTGTTGCTCGGCTCGGTTCCGGGCATCGTGCTCGGCAGCCTGATCGCCACGCGCGTGTCCGACAAGGTGCTGGTCCCGATCCTCGCGACCGTGCTGGCGATCGTCGGCGCGCGGCTGCTCTTCTAGATCCCAGAAGCATAACGACGCCGGGGGAACGGCGTTATTGCTCCTGGCGTGCATCCTAGTATCGTTGACCCGGTACGGTACGACCGCTCGACGCACTCATGGGTTCAGCCGGGAGCCGGGATGCCATGCCGATCGTGACGTTCGCGGGATGCGCCGCTTCGCTGGTAGTGGCGATGGGCCTGGCGGGCTGTGCCATGACGGCACCCCACAAGCCTGTTTCCGGCGCGACCTTCCAGAGTGAGGTCGCGATGATGGAGCCGAAGCTGAGCGCGTGCGATGAACTCGCCTGTTATCACGGCAAGCTCCGCTACTTTCACGTTCGCGATATTCGCTGCCCGGAAGACCCTGTCCGGCCCACCGTCTGCGAATATGAGCGCGCGGAGACGGATAATCCGTTCCCCAAGCTACGCCTCGAAGCGAAGCCGCGCCCCGGCATGGCCAAGGCGGGACGGGCAGAGGTGGCACTGCCATGGCAAGCAGCGCGTAGCGTGATGTATCACGCCGAAGGCGGGCTGTGGCGGATCGTCGCGGACACGGCCGAGTAGATCGCACCGACGTCCGCAATCGGCGCGAGATGCCGGCAGGCCGGCTTCGCGGCCAGCGCCCGGTTGACGCCGGCCCGCCGCCGCGCCAACCGATCGCGATGCGTCCCGGCTTCCCATTCTCCACCCGCTTCCGCGTCCGTTACTCCGAGATCGACGGGCAGAAGATCGTCTTCAACTCGCGCTATCTCGAATATGCCGATGTCGCGCTGAGCGAATTCTGGCGCTGGGCCGATCTGGGCGATATCGGCCCGGACTGGCAGGATGCCGAGTTCAACTATGTCCGCGCCACGCTCGACTATAAGCGCGCCTTCCGGCTCGACGACATGGTCGAGGCGTTCGTCCGCATCGATCGCATCGGCAGCTCGAGCATGACCCATCGGATCGAGCTCTGCCATGCCGAGACGGGGGAACTCCATGCGCTGGTCGAGATGGTCAGCGTCCATGTCGATCCCGAAGCGCGCAAGTCGCAGCCGATCCCCGACATCGTCCGCGCCCGGCTCGCCGCACTGTCTACGCGCGATAGTTGAAGCTGATGCTCACCCGGTCGCTCTTTGCGGCGTTGGGGGTCACTTCGTGGCGCAGCCAGCTTTCCCATAGGAAGATGCTGCCCTCGGCCGGTGCAGCATAGACGAAGGGCTGGAGATCCGCTGCCGCCTCGGGCAGCCGCGTCGGCGCGGCCATCAGCATCGCCAGCCTTGGATCCTCGAGCTTGAGCGCCCCCGATCCCGGCGGCACGGTGACGTAGATCGTCCCCGAGACCACGCTGTGCGGGTGGATATGCCCCGAATGCGTGCCGCCGGGCTTGAGGACATTGACCCACAGGCTGTCGAGCTTGAGCTTGTGCCCACCCAGATCGAACCCGCAGGCCTCGGCAAAGCGCGCGACGTGGCGGTTGAGGATCCGCACCAGATCGCCGAAGCGCGGGTCGCGCTGCGGCAGATCGGCGAGCGACGCGTAGGAGGTATAGCCGCGATAGCCATGTGCCTTGGACCAGGCCCGTCCGGCGCGGTCCTCCTGTGCGAGTGCAAGGCAGGCATCTTCGAGCTCCTCGAGCAGCGCGGCATCGTCGAGCGCGCCTTCATAGAAGCGTGTGGCAAACAGCGAACGGATCGTCATGCCCGGCCCTTAGCCCAAGTGGCGGGCCGGCGGAACGCGCTATTCCGCCGCGCGCGCCTCGGGGGTGTCGGCGGCGATGTCGTCGGGGAGCGCCCAATGGAGGTCGCCCTTGCCGAGCGCGCGGCCGTCATGGCTGAGCACCTGCACCGGGGCGATCGGGCGCATGTCGCGCGCGTCGACCAGGATCGGCGAGGCGGGCACGCCGGTCTCCCAGCGCTCGCCCCATTGGCGCAGCGCCACCATCGTCGGCAGCAGCGCGTGCCCCTTGTCGGTCAGGCGATATTCGATCTTGCGCCGATCCTCCGGACAGGGCGTGCGCGCGAGGATGCCGTGATCGACCAGCCGCGCGAGCCGATTGGCGAGGATGTTGCGCGCGATGCCCAGCTCGGACTGGAATTCCTCGAAATGCTTGAGCCCGTTGAACGAGCCGCGCAGGATCAGGAACGACCAGCGCTCGCCCATCGCTTCCAGCGCCGCCGGCAGGCTGCACAGCGCCGAGAGGTCCTCTCGCAGTTTGTTCGCGCCCATCGGGCCACCCTATCGCAATTCGCCCCCTCGATAAACGGGGTAACGCATTGCAGTGCAACAAGAGTTTCTAGTTGCAACCTATACCAGTGTAAGTTAGCTTTGTGGGCGCGGCACTATGTCGCATCGAGACACGCCCCCAGGAGGACGACATGACTGGTTTCCGTGCCGTCGCGGCAGCTGCCGCGGCAACGCTGGCGCTCATCCCCGCAGCCAGTTTCGCCCAGCCCGTTCGCGGCTATTATGCTGCAACGCCCGCGACCGCGCCCGAAAAGGCAAGCCTGGTGACGCGCTCGACCGTGTGGAAGTGTGGCGACGGCGTGTGCACCGCCGCCAAGGCCAATGCCCGTGACAATATCGTCTGCGAGCTGGTCGCGCGCGAAGTCGGCACGCTCACGGCGTTTCGCGCCAATGGCGCCGATTTCGACACCGACGCGCTTGCCAAGTGCAACACCAAGGCACGCTAAAACCACAATTTCGTTGCATTGCCGCGGCACGGGACGCCATCTAGGCCCGTGCTGCGGCAATATGAACTTGTAGACCGGGTCCTTTCCTACGACCCCGATGCCGATGAGGCGCTGCTAAACCGCGCCTATGTCTTCTCGGTCAACGCCCATGGCAGCCAGAAGCGCGCCTCGGGCGATCCCTATTTCAGCCACCCGATCGAAGTGGCGGGCATCCTGACCGACCTGCATCTCGACGACGAGACGATCGCCACGGCGATCCTCCACGATACGATCGAGGATACCGTCGCCACCCCCGAGGACATCCAGCGCCTGTTCGGCGAGAATGTCGCGCGGATGGTCGACGGCGTCACCAAGCTCTCCAAGATCGAGGCGCAGACCGAGAGCGAGCGCGCCGCCGAGAACCTCCGCAAATTCCTGCTCGCGATGTCCGACGACATCCGCGTGCTGCTGGTCAAGCTGGCCGATCGGCTGCACAACATGCGCACGCTCGTCCACATCAAGAATCCCGACAAGCGCAAGCGCATCGCGCGCGAGACGATGGAGATCTATGCGCCGCTCGCCGAGCGCATCGGCATGTACGAATTCATGAAGGAGATGCAGACGCTCGCCTTCAAGGAGATCGAGCCGGAGGCGTTCGAGAGCATCACCAAACGGCTCGAAAGCTTCCAGATCGAGGGCGAGGACCGCATCGCCAAGATCGCCTCGGGGCTGAAGCTGCTGCTTTCGCGCGGCGGCATCGAAGCCGATGTCTCGGGGCGCGAGAAACACCCCTATTCGATCTGGAAGAAGATGTCCGAGCGGCACGTGTCGCTCGAGCAATTGAGCGACATCATGGCCTTCCGCGCGATCGTCGATACCGAGGAGGAGTGTTATCGCGCGCTCGGCGTGATCCATCGCCGCTGGCCGATGGTGCCGGGGCGGTTCAAGGATTACATCTCGACCCCCAAGCGCAACGGCTATCGCTCGCTCCACACCAGCATCATCCATGCCGGCGACACCCGCGTCGAAATCCAGATCCGAACCCGCGACATGCATGCCCGTGCCGAGTTCGGCCTCGCCGCGCATTGGGCGTACAAGGCGAGCAGCGTGCGGCCCGACACCCAGGTCAGCTGGATCCGCGACCTTATCGAGATCCTCGAACATGCCGAGAGCCCCGAGGAGCTGCTCGAACATACCCGCATGGCGATGTACCAGGATCGCATCTTCGCCTTCACTCCCAAGGGCGAACTGATCCAGTTGCCCAAGGGCGCGACGCCGGTCGACTTCGCCTATGCGGTGCACTCGAACCTGGGCGACCAGGCGGTGGGCGCCAAGATCAACGGCCGCGTCGTTCCGCTCCGCACCGAGATCGCCCAGGGCGACCAGGTCACCATCCTGCGCTCCAAGGCGCAGGAGCCGCAGGCCAATTGGCTCAACTTCTCGATCACCGGCAAGGCGCGCGCCGCGATCCGCCGCCATATCCGCCTCAAGGAGCGCGACGAGACGATCGCGCTCGGGCGCAAGCTCTATGACGACATCATCCAGCGGCTGCCGATCCCGCCCGCCGATACGGCGCTGGGCGACGCGCTCAAGCGGCTGATGCTGCCCGAGGAGGATGCGCTGATGGAAGCGATCGCGCGGCGCAAGGTCACCGATGTCCAGGTGATGGAGGCGGTGATGCCGGGCTCGGCTGACGGCGCCGAGCATGCGCTGCCGACGCAGAGCGAAGCGATCGAGATCAAGGGCCTCACGCCCGGCGTCGCCTTCCATTTCTCCGAGGATTGCCGGCCGGTGCCGGGCGATCGCATCGTCGGGCTTCGTCGCCCGGGCGCGCCGATCGAAGTCCACCGCATCGATTGCACCAGCCTGGCCGATACCGACGAAGCCGATTGGGTCGATCTGAGCTGGGGCGACAAGGCCGAGGGGGGCACCGCGCGGATCGCCGTCACGCTCAAGAACGAGCCTGGCGCGCTCGGTGCCGTCGCCACGCTGATCGGCCAGCACAAGGCCAACATCCTGGGCATGCGGATGGACAATCGCGACACCACGTTCCACACCAACACGATCGACCTCGAGGTCCGCAACGCCGCGCACCTCGTCCGCCTCCTTGCGGCATTGCGCGCGGCGGATGCCGTCAATTCGGCCGAGCGCATCTAGCCGGGCGGCGGGCGCCCAGACCTTGGTTTAGCTTGGCGGACCGAAGCGTTTCGGACAGACGGGGCGCCTCGACGAAGCTCTGCTCTGCCCGGGAGTCCCATCATGCGCCTGAACTTCCTCCTTGCCGCGGCGCTCGCCTCGGCCGTACCCGGTTCCGCGCTCGCGCAACAGGCGCCGGCGGGCTATGCGGTGGGCCCGCAATACGACACCACCCATATCTATGTCGCGCCCGCCGACTTCGATCGTTTCGTCGACAGCGTCGTGGCAACCTTCGGCGGCACGCCGAACAAGAAGGGTACGTTCCAGGTCACCCCGACCAGCAGCCAGACGATGTCGCAGGCGATCCTGACTCCGGCTGGCTCCTTCTCGGTGTTCGGCTTCCTTACGCCGATCCCCTATCCCTTTGGCGCGGAACGTACGGGCTATCTCGTCAGCGATATCGATGCGGCGGTCGCCTCGGCGCAGCGCCATGGCGCCACCCGCCTGGTAGCGACCTTCCCCGATCCGATCGGCCGCGATGCAATCGTGCAATGGCCGGGCGGGGTGAACATGCAATTCTACTGGCATACCCAGAAGCCGAGCTATCCGGCCCAGGCCACGGTGCAGGAGAACCGCATCTATCTGACGCCCGAGGCCGCGCCGGCGTTCCTGCGTGCCTGGACCGGCTATGCCCATGCGCGCATCACCGCGGACGACAAGGCGGCACCCGGCGTCGAGATCGGTCAGCCGGGCAAAACCTATCGCCGCGTCCGGCTGACATCGGGCTATGGCCGCATGACCGTGTTCGTCTCGGACAATCCATTGCCCTGGCCCTATGGCCGCGATCTGACCGGTTACGAAGTCGCCGATCTCGGCGCGACGCTCGGCCGCGCCGCCGCCGCCGGCGTCGAAACCCTCGTGGCGCCCCATCCGGAGACCGGGCGGGTCTCGGCGATCGTCCGCTTCCCCGGCGGCTATATCGCCGAAATCCATGCGCCGGCGGGCTGAGGGCCGGGATCGTTTCGGTTGGGCACAATTGACATCCATAACCCATGGGTTATGAATTCGCATAACCAGAAGGTTATGGATCATGATGCTCGACGCGCAGGACCAGCTCTTCAAGACGCTCGCCGACCCGACCCGGCGCGCACTGTTCGAGCGTCTGTGTCGTGATGGCGAGCAGACGGTCGGCGCGTTGACGGCGCGCGCCGGCGTATCGCAGCCGGCGGTGTCGAAGCATCTCGCGCTGCTCAAGCAAGCCGGACTGGTGCGCGATCGCCCTGCTGGCCGCCAGACGCATTACCGCGCCGATCTCCGCGCGCTCGCACCGCTGGCCGATTGGACGCTGCAAATGGCAAGCTTCTGGGAAACCCGCTTCGACGCGCTCGAAGACCTGCTCAAAAGGATGGATCAATGACCGATCTTGCCGCCGATACGCGGACCGTCGTCGTCGAACGCGACTTCGCCCATCCGCCCGAAAAAGTGTGGCGCGCGCTCACCCAGCCGCACCTGATCGAAGAATGGCTGATGCAGAACGACTTCCAGCCGGTGGTCGGTCGTGCGTTCGGGCTCAGCGCCGAATGGGGGGCGCTGACCTGCGAAGTGCTCGAAGTCGCGCCGCATAGCACACTGGCGTACACCTGGACCGGGCTCGGCCTCGAAAGCGTGGTGACCTGGACGCTGACCCCGAGCGGCGCCGGCACGCATCTGCGCATGGAGCAGACCGGTTTCCGCGCCGATCAGGATCAGGCCTATTATGGCGCCAAGGCCGGCTGGCCGCGCTTCTTCAAGAAGCTCGACCAGGTCGTCGCCGGGCTCGATTGAAGGGACACGCCGATGACCGGCGAGCCCAGGCTGCTCTCGGGCGGCAATCCCCAGATCGCCAAGGGCGAGGGCGACGCCCCGGTCCAGGCCTGGATCGCCGCGCTGCCGGGCTGGAAGCGCGACGCCAGCGCCCGGCTCGACGCCCTGGTCAGCCGCACCTTTCCGCAGGTGCACAAGGCCGTCAAATGGAACTCGCCGCTCTATGGCAGCGAGGGGCGGGGCTGGTTCCTCGGCGTCCACAGCCTCACCCGCTACCTCAAGCTCGGCTTCTTCAACGGGGCCGCGCTCGATCCACCGCCGCCGGTCGCTTCCAAGGACCCCAGGATGCGCTATTTCCACATTGGCGAGGCGGCGTTCGACGAAGCGCAGCTCGAAGATTGGATCCGACAGGCATCGGCGCTGCCCGGCTGGATGGCGTGAAGGAGGATGCAATGGCCGAAGACGAGTCTCCATCGCAAAAGATCGACGCGCGGATCGCGGAACTGGGCGATTGGCGCGGCGAGACGCTCGCCCGCTTGCGTGCGCTGATCCACCGGGCGATCCCGGGCGTCGCCGAGGAATGGAAATGGCGCGGCGTCCCGACCTGGTATCACAACGGCATGTTGTTCACCGGCGAGACGTATAAGGCGGCGGTCAAGATGACCTTCGCCAAGGGCGCGAAGCTCGCCGATCCGGCCGGGCTGTTCAATTCGAGCCTGGACGGCAATGTCCGTCGCGCGATCGATTTCCACCAGGGCGATACGATCGACGAAGACGCGCTGATCGCGCTGTTCCGCGCCGCCGCCGCGCTCAACGCCGGTTAAGGAGTGGACTCATAAAAGCGGCCTGTCCGCAAGCGCCCCAGTTGCGGACATTGGAAGCGCTCATTCCTCCCCCGGAGGGGGAGGGGGACCGGCGAAGCCGGTGGAGAGGTAGTCGCCGCAGGCGATAACGACACTGTGGCGGATTGCGGCTTCCAGGTCGGACAGGATCACAGGAGCGGGAATTCGAAGGACCCGAACGCCCTGGGTGCAAAGCCAGCGATCGCGGATCGCGTCGCGCTCTGCCCGATCGCCGCGCGCGTGCGCTTCGCCATCGACCTCCACAGCCAGTTTGGAAGCCGGGCGGAAGAAATCCAGGACATAGATGCCTGCCGGATGCTGGCGGCGAAAGCGCAAGCCTTCAGGGCGGGTTCGGAGCGCCTGCCAAAGGGGAACTTCGGGCAAGGTCATCCGTCGGCGGAGAGTCCGGGCAACGTCCTGCGTTTTCTTCGGGCCGTGAAGCATGCGGAGACTACCCCTCCACCAGCCTGCGGCTGGTCCCCCTCCCCCTCCGGGGAAGGATCACCATCCGCACACTTTGGCAATGACCGCTTCTCACCCGATCTCTGATGTTTGGCGCTCCCCCCGACAGCGGCCGTTTATGGGTTCCCAACCCCGTCGATCGGTCGCGCGTCCTGCTAGTGACGAAAGCGCGCGTCGGCGCTACAGCACGCCGCTTATGCATCGGCCCAAGCTCTCCGTCGTCATCCCGTGTTACAATGAAGAGGCGTGCCTCGAGATGCTGCACGCGCGCGTTTCCGGCGCCGCGCAGGCTGCAGTAGGCGACGATTACGAGATCGTGCTGGTCAATGACGGATCGCGCGACGCCAGCTGGCAGGTGATGCAGCGCCTGTCCGCGGCCGATCCGCGGCTCGTCGCGATCAACCTCTCGCGCAACCATGGCCACCAGCTCGCGCTCACCGCCGGGCTCGATCTGTGTGCCGGCGACGAGATCCTGATCATCGACGCCGATCTCCAGGATCCGCCCGAACTGCTGACCGACATGCGCCAGGCGCTGCGCAGCCAGGGCGCCGACGTCGTCTACGCCGTCCGCCGCAAGCGCGACGGCGAGAGCATCTTCAAGAAGATCACCGCCGCCTTCTTCTATCGGATGCTCGATCGGATCACCGACACGCCGATCCCGCTCGACACCGGCGATTTCCGGCTGATGACCAGGCGGGCGCTCGACGCCTTCCTGTCGCTGCCAGAGCAGGCGCGCTTCATCCGCGGTATGGTCGCCTGGGTCGGCTTCCGCCAGGTGCCCTTTGCCTATGACCGGCACGAGCGCGTCGCCGGCGAGAGCAAATATCCGCTCGGCAAGATGATCCGCTTCGCGCTCGATGCGATCACCGGCTTCTCGACGGCACCGCTGCGCTTCGCCAGCCATGTCGGGCTGCTGCTGACCGCCGCCTCGGCGCTGCTGGTGCTCTACATCGTCATCGGCTGGCTGATGGGCGCGGCGATCCCGGGCTGGACCTCGCTGATGCTCGTCGTCGTCGTGCTCGGCGCGGTGCAGATGTTCGTGCTCGGGCTGATCGGCGAATATCTCGGCCGGCTCTATGTCGAATCCAAGCGCCGCCCGCTCTATCTCGTCGCCGATGTCGCCGGCCCGGTCCGCGGCCACGCCTCGCTTGGCTATCGCTTCGAGGATTCGGGCGAAGTCAGCGTATCGCCCCAGACCGCGCGGCACGACGCGGCGGAGTAATTACGTCTTCGGCTCGGCCAGCGTGATCAGCGAGAGCCCCGGCGGCAGCGGCATGCGGCCGACCAGATGGCGCTCAAGCCCGAAGATCTTCTCGAACACTGCGTTGAGCGGCTTGGCGGGCGGCGAATCGTCGCTGTCGTCCTTGCCCATCAGCTTGCCGGCGAAGCGCGCCGCCACCGCCACCGGGAACAGCAGCGAATTGAAATAGCCCAGCTTGTGCCCCTCGAGCCCCGCCGCCTTGAGCGCCGCTTGGAAGCTCGCCTTGGAATAGCGGCGCTTGTGATGGTTCACCACGTCGTGCGCGCTCCACATCCATTGATGCGCCGGCACGGTGATCAGGATCTTGCCGCCGGGCTTGAGCGCGCGCGCGATCGAGGCGAGCGCGGCAACGTCCTGCTCGACATGCTCGATCACGTCGAGCACGGCGACCAGGTCATAGCTGCCCGGCGCCACGCCGCTGAGCTCGGGCAGGGGCGCGGTGCCGACGGGCTTGCCCAGCCGCTCGCTGGCCTTGGCGCGCGCGGCGGGATCGATCTCGATCGCGTCGACTTGGCCGAACTGCGCGAGCATCGGCAAATTGTGCCCGGTGCCGCAGCCGATCTCGAGGATGCGCGCGTCCTCGGGCACGTTGCCCCAGCGGGTGAGATAGTCGGAAAGGATGTCGCGGCGCGCGCGGTACCACCAATGGGTGGTGTCGTGTGCGGCCATGCGATCGTAGACGACGCGATCCATTATTTGAAAACCCAGACCCGTTGGAGCGCAAAGGTGAGGAGCGGCGTCACGAACAGCACGGGAATCAATGGCCACCACCATGGCCCCGCCAGCATCGCGTCGTCGGTCAGCACCCAGACGAAGAAGGTATTCATGGCATAGCTCACCAGCGATACCAGGAAGAATCGCCAGCTGGTGTTCTTCGCGTCGCCGCCATGGCCGCGAAAACTCCATTTGCCGTGCAGGATGTAGCCCGACGTCATCGCGACCAGATAGCCGCAGACATTGGCGACCTGCTCGGAGGTGATCTTCAACCCGGCGAGCGGCGAATAGACGAGCGTGTAGAGCCCGGTGGTGATCCCGCCGGCGATGCCGAAGCGTATCAGCTGCCCCAGCACGCCGCTGGCGCGTAGCGATTGGATACGATGTTGTAAGGCCGCCACGATCTCTTGCTCTTGTACTGGCTCGCGCCCTAATGCGGGCCGGGACGTGAGGAAAGCGAATTTGACGCGCAGCGGCTTGGGCGGTTTCCGCCTCGATACCGAACTCGACCGCCGCTGGCTCGGCTGGATGCTCGCCTTCTGGGCGGGCGTGGTCGCCTGGTATCTCGTCCAGCGATGGGGCAATATCTATTGGCTGTCGCTCACCGATACCGATGACAATATGCGGCTGATGCAGGTCCGCGCGCTGCTCAATGGGCAGGGCTGGTATGATCTGCGCCAATATCACCTCGATCCGGCGAATGGCGGGTTCGACATCCATTGGTCCCGCCTCGTCGATTTGCCGATCGCCGGGCTGATCCTGCTGCTCAAGCCGTTCCTCGGCACCGCGATGGCGGAGCGCTGGGCATGCGGCCTCGCGCCGCTGCTGCCGCTCGCGCCGGCGATGATCGGCGTGACGCTCGCCGTGCGCCGGCTGATTGCACCCCATGCCTGGCCGGTCGCGATGATCGTGCTGATGGGCTGCGGCTCGACGATGCTGATGTTCGCGCCGATGCGCATCGATCATCATGGCTGGCAGCTCGCCTGCCTGGCGATCACGGTAGCCGGGCTTGCCGATCCCCGCCGCGCCCGCGGCGGCGCCGTGGTCGGGCTGTCGAGCGCTTTCTCGCTCACCATCGGGCTCGAGATGCTGCCCTATTGCGCGATGGCCGGCGCGATCATCGCGCTGCGCTGGGTGTGGGACGCCGGCGACGTTCGCCGGATGCAGGCCTATGCGCTCAGCCTTGCCGGCGGCTCGGCGCTCGGCTTCGCGCTGTTCGCCTCCAACGCCAATCAGGCAATGCGCTGCGACGCGCTGACTCCGGTGTGGCTCAGCGTCACCGTGGCCGCGGGCGCGCTGCTGTTTGCGCTGTCGCTCGCCAATCCAGGGCAGCGCTGGGTGCGGCTGGCGCTGGCGGTGGGGGCGGGCGCGGTGCTGGCCGGCGGCTTCGCCTGGTGCTTCCCGCAATGCCTGGGCCGGCCCGAAGGCGTGTCCGACGAGCTTGCCCGCGTCTGGCTCAACAACGTCCGCGAAGCCCGCCCGATCTACAAGCATCCGCTCAAGACCGCTTTCCCGATCGGCGCGCTGCCGGTGATCGGCATCATCGGCGCGTGCGTCGCGACCTGGCGCGCGCGGCGCAGCGAGGCGCTGGTCGGCTGGGCGGCGATCGCGCTGTTCACGGCCTTCGCCGGCGCAATGCTGCTGTGGCAGGTCCGCGCCGGCCCCGCCGCGCAATTGCTCAGCGTTCCTGGCGCCACGGCTTTGGTGTGGATCGTCGTGCCCTGGTTCCTGCGCCAGCGTTTCATGCTGGTGCGCGTGCTGGGCGCCGCCGCGGCGTTCCTGCTGGTATCGGGGCTCTTCGCCGGGCTCGTCGTCCCCTATCTCCCGGCGGCCAAGAAGACCGGCGGCAAAAGCGCACCCGATCTCGTCGGCCAGGCCAATGCCGCGTGCGGGCGGCTGACTTCGCTGCGTCCGCTCAACGCGATTCCCCGGGCAACGCTGTTCAGCCATGTCGATATGGGCCCGCGGCTGATCACGGTCACCCACCACAACGGCGTCGCCGGCCCCTATCATCGCAACGGCCAGGCGATCCTCGACGTCCACCACGCCTTTACTGGCCCGGCCGCTGCCTTCCGCGCCATCGCCGCGCGTCACCAGGCGGGCTATCTGCTGGTATGCCCCAATATGTCCGAGACCACGGTCTATCGCTCGCGCGCGCCCGGCGGCTTCTATGCCCAGCTTGCCGCGGGCAAGGTCCCGGCCTGGCTGGAGCGCGTGCCGCTCCCCGCCAATTCGCCGTTCCGGCTGTGGAAGATCCGCTACGACCTGCCCGACGTGCCGGCGGTACCGGTCACGAAACCAACGCGGCCCTGATCCCGTCGATCACGAACTGCGTCGCCAGCGCGCCGAGCAGCACGCCCAGCAGCCGCGATACCACCGCTTCGATCTTGGCCCCGACCAGCCGCATCAGCGGTCCGGCGGCGAGCAGCGCGACCAAGGTCAGCGCCAGGATCGCCAGCATTGCGGCGAGCACCGTCGCCGAGCGCTCGATCCCGTTATTCTGCGACATCAGCAGCATCACCGACGCGATCGATCCCGGCCCGGCGATCATCGGCATCGCCATCGGGAAGATCGAGATGTCGGTCGCCTCCTCGGCACGGATCTTCTCGGCGCGGTCCTCGCGGCGCTCGGTGCGCTTCTCGAACACCATTTCGAGCGCGATCAGGAACAGCATGATCCCGCCGGCGATGCGGAAGGCATTGAGGCTGATCCCCAGCGCACGCAGCAGCGCCTCGCCGAACAGTGCGAACCCGAGCAGGATGATCGCTGCGACCAGAACCGCGCGCATCGCCATCGCGCGGCGGTGTACCGTGCTCGTCCCTGCGGTCAGGCCCGCGAAGATCGGCGCGCAGCCCGGCGGATCGATCACCACGAAGAAGGTGATGAAGCTGGAGATGAAAAGCTCGATCATTTGGGCGCTGCCACCTTGTCGGAGACGATCGATACGAAGCTTGTGCCGTCCCACATCCAGGCGACGAATTCGCGCGCGCCCTCGGGGCTGACTTCCCAATACCAGCGCAGCGTGCCGTCGCCGGACTGGCCGCTGCCGCTCTTGCTGCCGAGTACGGCGATCTGGTCGACCGTCGGCTCGTTGATCGACTTGCACGATGCCTTGACCACCCGCGCCTCGGCCGGCCGTGCCCGCGGGGTCGCAAGGCCGTCGCCCTGGTCGAGCGTCCATTTCCAGCCGCCGCCCGGCTGCTTGCGCCATATCGTCGTGAAATAGCCGCTTTCCTGGGGCAACGACCACGCCCCGGTGTTGATCGCCGTCGCCCCGTCGCAGGCGACGAAGCTCGCCGCCGGCGCCCAGGTGACCGATGTCGCGGGGTCCTTGCGATCCTTCAGCCAGTCCTGCGCCTTGACCGGCTGCGGCACGAACATCACGGCGTCGTCCGCGGCGAAGGCGCGGAACGCGCTCCACTGGCCCTGCGCCTGTGCGGCGGCTTCGAACGCACGCTCCGCCGCGACGGCCGTCTGCGGAGCAGCCGTCTGGAGAAGCAGCGCCACGAGCATCAGATGGCGTCCTCGTCGATCGCGACGCCTTCGCGCCGGTGCGCCGCGACCAGCGTGTTGCGCAGCAGGCAGGCGATCGTCATCGGCCCCACGCCGCCGGGCACCGGCGTGATCGCCCCCGCCACGCTCGCCGCGCTGTCGAAGTCGACATCGCCGGTCAGCGCGCCGTCGACGCGGTTGATCCCCACGTCGATCACGGTCGCGCCCGGCTTGAGCCACTCGCCCTTGACGAAGTGCGCGCGGCCCACGGCTGCCACCACGATATCGGCGTGGCGGAGATAGTGCGGCAGGTTCTTGGTGCGCGAATGCGCCACCGTCACCGTGCAGCTCTTCGCGGTGAGCAGCGCCGCCATCGGCTTGCCGACGATGTTCGAGCGTCCGATCACCACGGCGTCGAGCCCGGCCAGGTCGCCCAGCCGGTCCTCGAGCAGCATCAGGCAGCCATAGGGCGTGCACGGCACGAAGCCGGGCAGCCCGGTGGCCAGCCGTCCGGCATTGACCGGGTGGAAGCCGTCGACGTCCTTGTCGGGATCGATCCGCAGCAGCACTGCTTCGGCGTCGAGATGGCGCGGCAGCGGCAGCTGGACGAGGATGCCGTCCACTGCCGGATCGGCATTCAACTGGTCGACCAGCGCGATCAGCGTCGCCTGGTCGGTATCGGCGGGAAGCTTGTGTTCGAAGCTCTCCATCCCCGCTTCGCGCGTGGCCTTGCCCTTGGAGCGGACATAGACCGCCGAAGCCGGATCCTCGCCGACCAGCACCACTGCCAGCCCGGGCGCACGCCCCGCCGCTGCGCGGAAAATGTCCACGCGTTCGCCCACGCGCCCCCGCAGGGATGCCGCAAATGCCTTGCCGTCGATCAGTGCCGCGCTCATGGCTCGCTCCCATAGAGGGCAGCGGCGATCTGCGCCAGCACCGCCGCATCGCCCGTGATCCGCAATCTTTTGAGCCGCGCCGTCTCGCCGGCAATCAGCGCCACGTCGCGCTTCGCCACGCCGAAATGCTTCGCCACCAGCGCGACGAGCCCGGCATTGGCGGCGCCGTCCACCGGTGCCGCGGCGAGCCGTGCGGCGAAATGCGCCTGCGTTCCCGCCGCCAGCGCGTCGCGGCCGCCGCGCGGCGTCACGCGCACGACGATGTCGATTCCGTCGGCGCGCGCCACCCAGGCGGCGCCGCGCGTCAGACCGGCAGGCCCACCGCGGCGCGATACAGCGCCGGCATCACGGCCTGTTGCAGGATCAGCAGGATCACCAACACCACCATAGGCGAGAGATCGAGCCCGCCGAAATCGGGCAGGACCTTCCGGATCGGCCGATAGAGTGGATCGGTCATCGTCTTGAGCGCGCGCCAGATCGCGCCGACATATTCGTTATAGGTGTTGATCACGTTGAACGCGATCAGCCAGGAAAGGATCGCCTGGACGATGATGATCCACCAGACCACGTTGAGAATGATCGTCAGGATGTCGAGGATCAGGATCAAGCCCGTTCTCCGCAGGAGGATGTTGGCGCTAAGATAGTGCGCGATTCAGGCGTGGACCAGCGTTCCTGCGCCACGCCGCGTGAAGATCTCGAGCAGCATCGCGTGCGGCACCCGCCCGTCGAGGATGACGGCGGCGTCGACGCCGGCGCGCACCGCGCTCACACAGGTCTCGACCTTGGGGATCATGCCCCCCGAAATCGTCCCGTCGGCCTTCAGTTCGGCGATGCGATTGGGCTCGAGGTCGGTCATCAGCTCGCCCGACTTGTCGAGCACGCCGGCCACGTCGGTCAGCAGGAAGAAGCGCGCTGCGCCGCATGCGCCGGCAATCGCGCCCGCCATCGTGTCGGCGTTGATGTTATAGGTATGCCCGTCGAGACCCAGCGCGATCGGCGACACCACCGGGATAAAGCCCTGCGCCGATAGCGACTTCAGGATCGAGGGATCCACCGCGATCGGCTCCCCGACGAAGCCCAGGTCGACATGCCGCTCGATCCCCTGGAGCGGATCGGGCTCGCGCCCCTCGATCTTTTGCGCGGTCACCAGATCGGCGTCTTTGCCGGTGATGCCCACGGCCCGGCCGCCGGCCTGGGCGATCCAGCCGACGATTTCCTTGTTGATCGATCCGGCCAGCACCATCTCGGCGATCTTGGCGGTCTCGGCATCGGTGACGCGCAGGCCCCCGACGAACTGCGATTCGACCCCCAGCCGCTTGAGCATCGCGCCGATCTGCGGCCCGCCGCCATGCACGACGATCGGCTTGATGCCGATCGCCTGGAGCAGCACCACATCCTCGGCAAAATCGCGCGCCAGCTCGGGATCGCCCATCGCATGCCCGCCATATTTCACGACGAAGGTCGCGCCGGCATAACGCTGCAGATAGGGCAGCGCCTCGACGAGCGTTTCGGCCTTGGCGAGCATCGCCGGATCGGGTGCATTGTCGGTCATCGCCGCGCCTTTAGGGCAAAGCGGCGGCGAGCCCAAGGGGTTGGTTGCGGACCGGCCAGGCGCGCAACCAAATCCGAACCGGAGCAAAAGCCCTCTCCCGCTCGCGGGAGAGGGTTGGGTGAGGGTGAGTGGTGGCATAAAGTGCCGACGTGCCTAAAATCCGCTCTATCAACCCGCACGCGAGACGCCTTCGCCAAGAGGCTACCGATGTGGAACGCAAACTCTGGGCCCACCTGCGCAACCGCCAACTCGACGGCGCCAAATTCAAGTTTCAGGCGACGATCGGCCCCTTCGCCGTCGACTTCGTCTGCGCCGACAAGCGATTGGTGGTCGAACTCGACGGCGGTCAGCACAATGAGACGGTCGACCGTCCGCGGTCAGACTTGATCGAAGCGGAGGGGTACACCCTGATCCGATTCTGGAACAACGATGTTGCCGAGAATCTCGACGGCGTGCTGCAAGCGATCAGCGCCAAGCTGGCGACACTGCCTAGTCGCCACCCCTCACCGTGACCCAACCAGCATCGGGTAAACAGCGCCCCGCGCTGTTTAGAGCATGCCGGGGGCATGATCGACCCGATGCTCCCACAAACGGGAGGCGACTAAACCTCAAAGCCCCCTGCGGCGATCGAACCAGCGGCCCAGCCCCACGAAGAAATAGATCAGCGGCGGCACCAGCACGATGCTCAGCACCACCTTGGTCAGCATCTGGCCGACGATCAGCTCGCCCACCGGGAACACGCCGTAGAACGCGATCGAGATGAAGATCAGCGTGTCGGCGATCTGGCTGAGCACGCTGGCGATCGCCGCGCGCAGCCACAGCAGCCGCCCGCCGCCCTGGCGCAGCGCGCTGAAGATCGTGACGTTGAGGATCTGCGAGATGCCATAAGCGACGATGCCGCCCAGCCAGATCCGCGGCGTGCCGCTCATCTAGAACAAATTAAATTTACGTCTTGCTTAAATTCTATCTTGTGTATTTAACTAAGACGTAAATTTCAGGAGGCAGGCATGGCGAGTGTGAGGTTGGTGCACTGGGCGCGCTATCTGACGTTGCTGGTTCTTGTGGTCGGATTTCTTGGAGTCACGATGAACAACCTTAGCCTGCTAGATGCTGATTGCTCCTATGCGGTCAAAGTTCGTCGATTCGCGGCGATGCTGCCCTCGCTGTTCTACCTAGCTGCGATTTGGATGATTCAACGAGCCCATGCGGCAATTGCCAGAGGCGACGCGGTCGAATCAGCGCTCGCGACACTCCTGGAGCGTCTTGGTGCCTGCCTTTTCCTGGGGGGCATCGCGCGGGTGTTCGGCCAACTCTGGATCATTCGTTTGGCCTTGGGCGAGCCAGCGAGTTTCGCATGGTTTGACGTGGGGGCGATGACGCTCGGCAGTCTCGGATTATTGTTGTTTATCCTCGCCCGGCCGCTGCGTGATGCAGCAAAGGCGCGCACCGAGCTTGCCGGTATCGTGTAATGCCAATGCGGGTTACACTCGATAAGGTGCTCGCCCGACGTGGCGTTACGGGGAAAGAAGTCGCGCGAGAAGTTGGTTTGAGCGAGACACAGCTCTCGCTGTTTCGCTCTGGTAAGGTGCGCGGCATTCGCTTCTCGACGCTGGCGCGACTGTGTCTCGTGCTGGATTGTCAGCCCGGCGAGTTGCTTGCTTACTCGCCTGATCCAGATGATCGGAACGAGATCTAACCGCGGGCGGGCGGGCGGAGGGCGGCGGCTATTGCACCTTTTCGGCGCGTAGTTGCGGTTCCGCGTCCCACCCATAATTCGCCCACCCTTGCGCCAAAAGCGCCCGCGCACCGAAGCGCGGCTCGATCCCTGTCACGCAAACAGGAGGCGACTAAACCTCAAAGCCCCCTGCGGCGATCGAACCAGCGGCCCAGCCCAACGAAGAAATAGATCAGCGGCGGCACCAGCACGATGCTCAGCACCACCTTGGTCAGCATCTGGCCGACGATCAGCTCGCCCACCGGGAACACGCCGTAGAACGCGATCGAGATGAAGATCAGCGTGTCGGCGATCTGGCTGAGCACGCTGGCGATCGCCGCGCGCAGCCACAGCAGCCGCCCGCCGCCCTGGCGCAGCGCGCTGAAGATCGTGACGTTGAGGATCTGCGAGATGCCATAGGCGACGATGCCGCCCAGCCAGATCCGCGGCGTGCCGCTCATCATCATCTCGAAGGCGTGCAGCCGGTCGGGCTCCATGCTCGGCGACGGCGGCAGTTCGAGCACCACCAGCGACAGCAGCACCGACATCACCAGCGGCACGAAGCCGAATATCACTAGCCGCCGCGCAGTATCGGGCCCGTGCAGCTCGGCGACCGCGCTCGATACCGAGACGAGCAGCAGGAACGCGAAGATCCCCGCTTCCACGGCCAGCGGGCCGACCCCCACGAGATTGCCGAGCTGGGAGATCGGCCCAAGCGACACCTGCTTGTTGCCGAGGACCCCGGCAATGCAGACCATGCCGCCGTAGAAGATCGAGAGGAAGAAGAGCGAGCGCGTGATGTTGGGACGATGATCCATCGTCTGACGCTAGCGCCAAACGCTGCGCTGCGGAAGATGGCGAGGGCGGATTGACATTGTTCGCTATTTGTTCTAGAGACGCCTTGTCGATCTTGGGATCTGGGCGCGCCCGGCGCGGTTCGCCGCGCCGCATGGCCGTGGATGCAGATCGGCGATGGGAAGCGCACGAGGAAGGTGCCGTCTCGCATGCAAAACCCGCTGGTTTGCCTTTGCTCCGATCGGATCGCACCGCGCCGTCCGCGCGCCATGCCGGCAACCGCCAAGCGTCCCGCAGGCCTCCCCCAGGCGCCACACACGCGCAGCTCGCGCGCCCCTATCGCGCCACCGACGCGCCACGCCTGCGCCGGGCAAGCGCCAGCCGCGCGCCACGCGCGTTCCACGCAGTCAAGGAAATCAAGCACTTGCCGGAGCGCTTCGGCGCACGGTAGCCAAGCTGGGCCCAAAACCGGCGTTTCGCGTCAACATTGTCAACCAAGGGGTCTGCGCCGGCCCCCCGTAACTGTGACCTTTGTGACTTTCCGTGCGGCGTCCACGCCCGGCACGCGGGCGGGGCAATCGGCCACTGGCCTCGGGCGGCGCAGCGTGTATGGTCGCGGTTTCGCCGGCGCGCATCGAGGCCGGCCGTTGGGGCGGACCGTACAAGCGCATGACTCATTTCCCGATCGGTATCTTCGGCGTGCTCGCGATCCTCGCGATCGCCACTGCGCTCTCGGCAAATCGCCGCGCGATCCAGCTGCGCGTCGTCGCATCGGCCTTCGCGCTCCAGGCCGGGATTGCGATCCTCGTGCTGCGCACCAGCTGGGGCCAGGCCGCGCTCCACGGCATGTCGAATGCGGTGTCGGCGCTGCTCGGCTATGCCAGCGAAGGCACTCGCTTCCTGTTCGGGCCGCTCGCCAAGCCCGAGCTGGGCGGCCAGAGCTTCGCGATCGCCGCGCTGCCGGTGATCATCTTCTTCGCCGCCTTGGTGTCGATCCTCTACCATCTCGGCGTGATGCAGTTCGTCGTCCGCTGGATCGGCGGCGCGATCGAGAAGGTCGTCGGCACCAGCAAGGTCGAATCGCTGTGCGCCGCGGCCAACATCTTCGTCGGCCAGAGCGAATTGCCGCTGGTGATCCGCCCCTATCTCGCCCGGCTGACCCCGTCGCAGCTGTTCGCGGTGATGACCGTCGGCATGGCCGGCGTCGCCGGCACGATCCTCGCGGCTTATGCCAGCCTGCTCGGCCCGCAGGCGCTGCCCTATCTGCTCGCCGCCTCGTTCATGGCGGCGCCCGGCGGGCTGCTGATGGCCAAGATCATCATGCCGGACGATCGCGTCGCGGCGAATGGCGAGCTCCCGCTCGGCGACGATCCCGAGGAAGAACTGATCAAGGTCGCCGAGCACGATATCGAGGAAGAGCGCGCCGCCAACATCATCATGGCCGCGGCGACCGGGGCTTCGACGGGCGTGAAGATCGCGGTTGCGGTCGGCGCGATGGTGCTCGCCTTCGTCGCGCTGGTCGCGCTCGCCAACGGCCTGCTCGGCGGCGCGGGCAACTGGATCTACGCGCTGAGCGGCCATGCCGCTTGGGCGGAGTGGTTCGCCAATCTCTCGTTCCAGAAGATCATCGGCACGGTGTTCGCGCCGGTGATGTATCTGCTCGGCATCTCGTGGCACGAGGCGGTCGCCGCCGGCGGGCTGTTCGGCACCAAGGTGGTGCTCAACGAATTCGTCGCCTTCATCGATCTCGGCCAGATGAAGGATCTCGCTCCGCGCACCGTCGCGATCATCACCTTTGCGCTGTGCGGCTTCGCCAATTTCAGCTCGATCGCGATCCAGATGGCTGCCACCGGCAGCCTGGCGCCCAACCAGCGCCCGATGATCGCCAAGCTGGGCCTGCGCGCGCTGGTCGCCGGCAGCCTGGCGAACCTGATGTCGGCGGCACTGGCGGGATTGCTGCTGCCGTGAAGCGCGCGGCGGCCGTCGTCGCCCTGCTGGCGATGCTTCCGGCGGCCCCCGCCTTTGCCTGCCTGCCGCCACGGCCCGGCGTTCCAGAGCCTCCTCCGCCCACCGACGCGCAGTTCGCCGAAGCGGTGCTGCGCTCGACCAATATCCTCGAAGGCCAGGTGGTCCGCGGGACCTATGACCGGGCCGGGCCGGCGCGCTTTCGGATCACCCATGTCTATAAGGGGGCGCTCAAGCCCGGCATCATCGAGGTCGCACCCGGCTGGGGCTTCGATCCGCCGCCCTGTTTCGGCATGACCGGTGGCCCGCCGCCGGTGCCGCCGAGCAGGACGCGCATCGTCATCGCCTTTCGCGACACGCCCGAGCTCGGCATCGTCGACGAGAAATGGCTGCGTGTGTTGTTCGAGCGCGGCGCGCTCGTCCCCAGCCGCTATGCCCGTCAGCGGGTGGGGACGGGTTCCGCGCAGGAGTAATCGTAGAAGCCGCGCTTGGTCTTTCGGCCATACCAGCCGGCTTCGACATATTTGACCAGCAGCGGCGCCGGGCGAAACTTGGGATCGCCGGTGCCTTCGAACAGCACGCGGGTGATCTCCAGGCAGGTATCGAGCCCGATAAAGTCGGCCAGGGTGAACGGCCCCATCGGATGGTTGAGGCCCAGCGTGCAGGCGGCGTCGATGTCGGGGATGGTGGCGACGCCCTCGCCCAGCGCGAAGCACGCCTCGTTGAGCATCGGCATCAGCACGCGGTTGACGATGAACCCAGGCGCGTCGTTGGCATGGACGATCCGCTTGCCGAGCGACCGGCCGAACGCCTCGACCGAAGCGACGGTGGCATCCGAGGTGGCGAGCCCGCGGATCAGCTCGATCAGGCCCATCACCGGTACGGGGTTGAAGAAGTGGACGCCCATGAAGCGGGCCGGATCGGGCGCCGCCTGGGCGAGCCGGGTGATCGGGATCGACGAAGTGTTGCTGGCGAGGATGGCGGTGTCGCTCAGGCCCTTGCCGACGGTCTCGAAGATCTGCCGCTTGATCGCTTCGCGCTCGGTCGCCGCCTCGATGACGAGTTCGCATGGTGCCATCGCTGCCAGGTCGCCCACCGGGGTGATCCGGCCCAGCGCCGCCTCGGCGTCGGCGGCGGTGATCTTTTCCTTGTCGACGGCGCGGGCGAGCTGCTTGGCGATCCCGGCCTTGCCCGCCTCGGCGCGGCCCAAGTCGACATCGGAGAGCAGCACGGCATAGCCCGCCTGCGCCGAAACCTGCGCGATGCCCGCACCCATCTGTCCCGCGCCGATCACGCCCACCGTCTGCATCGTCCGTCTCCTTGTTCGTTGCCCAGCCCCTACCGCGGCGCGCGGGGCTCGGCTAGACCGACGCCATGCTGACCCTCGCGCTCCTCCTCGCCGCTGCCGATCCTGCCAAGGGCGACTTCCAGGTCTTCGGCGACTGGGCGGTCGCCTGCGACAATCTCCGCGCTTGCGAGATGACTTCGCTGCTGGGCGACCCGGCCGACTGGCCCGATGATGGCCCGCTCACTGCCTCGATCGCCCGCGATGCCGGGCCGCAGGGCGGGTTCACCGTGGAAGTCGATGCAGACAAGACGACCGGCGCGCTGGCGCTGAACATCGACGACAAACCGGTCGCGCACAGCGTGTCGAAGGAAAGCTCGGTCCGCTTCGGCGGCGCCGACGCCGCCCGCATCGTCGCCGCGCTCGCCAATGGCAAGACGCTCACGCTCAGCCAGGGCCCGTTGACGATCCTCACTGTCTCGCTCGCCGGCTCCTCGGCGGCGCTGCGCTTTATCGACGCCGGGCAGGGCCGTGCCGGCACGGTCACTGCCGCCGTCGCCAAGGGCTCGAAGCCTGCTAGCGCGGTTCCCGCTGGGAACGCCGCGCCGCGGATTGCGGCCCAGCGCGCCAGCGGCGTCGCCGCGTCGGTCAGTGTCGCGATGCGGGCTGAGATGGCCAAGCTCTCGGGCTGCGACGAAGCGGACACCGATAACGACACGACCATGAAGGTCGACACGTTCGCGCTGGGTGGCGGGGCGACGCTGGCGCTGCTGCCGTGCGGCAGCGGAGCGTACAACCTCAACACCGTCCCCTTCATCCTGCGGGGCGGCAAGGCACAACCGGCCGATATCGACTATTCGGGCGACGGCAGCGGCGAGGCGGCGATGCTGACCAACGCCTGGTGGGACGCCAAGGCCAGCACGCTTTCGACTCATGCCAAGGGCCGCGGCCTCGGCGATTGCGGCGAGGACGCGACCTATGTCTGGGACGGCAAGGGCTTCTGGATGATCGAGCTGCGCCGGATGGACGAATGCCGCGGCTCGGTGCACTGGCTGCGGACCTGGAAGGCGGAAGCCGTCTATCGCTGAGCCGTCAGGGCGCCATCCGGATCGGCTGCGCCTCGCACAGCATTAGCCCGAACCAGCCCTGCGGATCGGTCCATTCCGAAATCGGCGTCCAGCCCCCGGCGCGCAGCAGCATACGGCCGCCATTGGGGCCATATTTATGGCTGTTCTCGGTGTGGATCGTCTCGCCTGCCGCCATCGAGAAATCGCGCCCATCGACGCTGAAGGCGACGTCGCGCTGCGCCTCGAGATGCATTTCGACCCGCGTTGCATTGGCGTTCCAGATCGCACGGTGGCGGAAGGCGTCGATTGGGATCGTGCCCGCCAGCTCGCGGTTGATCCGCTCGAGCAGGTTCAAGTTGAACGCCGCGGTGACGCCTTGGGCATCGTCATAGGCGGGGATGAGAATGTCGGTCGACTTGACCCGGTCCATCCCGATCAACAGCCTCGCGCCCTCGCCGAGCCACTGCCGCATCGCGCGCAGCAGATCGACCGCGTGATAGGCCGTCATGTTGCCGATCGTCGAGCCGGGGAAGAAGCCGAGCTTGGGCAGATCGGCGACCATCTCGGGCAGCGGCATCGGACGGAGGAAATCGGCCTCGACCGGGTGCACCGGCAGCCCCGGAAATGCCTCGGCCAGCCCGCGCGCCGATTCGCGCAGGAAATCGCCCGAAATGTCGATCGGCACATAGGCGGCGGGATTGATCGCGCGCAGCAGGATCGGCGTCTTGGTTGACGAGCCGGATCCGAATTCGACCACCGCCGCGTTGGGCGCGGCGAGCGCACCAAGCTGTGGGCCAACCTGCATCAGCAGCGCCGTCTCGGTGCGGGTCGGATAATATTCGGGCAGGGCTGTGATCGCTTCGAACAGCTCCGAGCCGCGACGATCGTAGAACCAGCGCGCGGGGATCGCGCGCGGCCGGCGGGCCAGCCCGTCGAGGACGTCGGCGCGAAAAAACGGATCGGCCAGCGAGGTCTGGCCGTCTTCGATCTCTTGCTTGAGCATGTTACAGATCCTTCGCCAGACGCACGCCGGTGAACTGCCAGCGCTGGTGGGGATAGAAGAAGTTGCGATAGCTTGCGCGCATATGCCCGCGCGGCGTGGCACAGCTGCCGCCGCGCAGGATGAACTGCCCGCTCATGAACTTGCCATTATATTCGCCGACGGCGCCTTCGGCGGTGCGGAAGCTGGGATAGGGGCGATAGGCGCTTCCGGTCCATTCCCAGACATCGCCGAAAAAGGCCGGACCTCCCGATGACGGGCGTGGCTCGACCGCCCCGGCCGCATCGAGCTGGTTGCCGCTATCGGGATCATAGGCCGAAGCCGCGGCTTCCCATTCGAATTCGGTTGGCAGCCGCGCCCCGGCCCAGCTTGCATAGGCATCGGCCTCGAAGAAGCTGATATGCGTGACCGGCGCGGCGGGATCGATCAGGCAGCGGCCGTCGAGCCCGAAGCGCGTCCAGCCGCCGTCTTCCTGACGCCAGTATAACGGGGCCTCGATCGCCTCGGCCTTCACCCACGCCCAGCCGTCTGACAGCCAATGCCGCGGATCGCGATAGCCGCCATCGGCAAGAAACGCGGCCCATTCGCCATTGGTAACCGTTCGGTTGGCAATCGCATGCGGCGTCAACAGCGCCGCATGTCGCGGTCCTTCGCAGTCGAAGGCGAAGTCGTCGCCGGCACCGGCCGGTGCGTCGGTTGACACCGATTGACACGAAATGCGGTTCGGATCGGTTGACAGAGTTGACGCAAGACGCGGCGTTTGGGCGCTGCTGCCTGCCGGCGTCTCGGTTGACACGGGTTGACACCAAAGCGCGGCTTTTGCCGGCTCGGTCGACACGCCTCCGCCGAGGCGATGGCCGATCGGGACGATCCCGCCGGCGTGCGCAAGCCAACCAATTGGTTGGGGCATTTCCACCGGGACCTTCGGCGCACCCTGCCAGAGCGCGGGCTCGAGCGGATTGACCGAGAAATGATGAAGGATGTCGGTGAGGAGGAGTTCCTGGTGCTGCTCCTCATGGTTGCAGCCGAGCAGGACGAGCGCCCGCACGTCCTCCGAAAGGTCGGGCATCGCCTCGACCAGCGCGGCGTCGACATGCGCGCGATAGGCCAGCACTTCGGCAAGGCTCGGGCGCGACAACATGCCGCGGCGCGGACGGGCGTGGCGCGCGCCTTCGGCTTCGTAATAGCTGTTGAACAGGAACGGCCAGCGTTCGTCGTGCAGCCGATAGCCAACCACATGGTTGCGCAGCACGAAGGTTTCGAAAAACCAGGTGGTGTGCGCGAGATGCCATTTGGCGGGCGACGCGTCGTCCATCGACTGGATCGTCGCATCGGCATCAGACAAATTGGCCACGAGCGCGACGCTGAGAGCTCGAACGCGTCCGAAGCGCGCCGCGAGCGGACAGTAAGCTGGGGCCGGACCAGTTTCTGTTCGCATTATGTTCTTTTACCCGCAAGAGGGGGCAGTCGTCAAGCCTGATCGCTACAGATTAGCGCGACGCCCCCGGAACCCACAAAACGTCTCCGATACGCAAATGGTTCACAGCGCGCGCTGCGACGAAGAGCAGGTCCGACAAGCGATTGAGATAGGCCAGGGCATGCGGATTGAAGTTGGCACCGTCCGCGGCGGCAACTGCGGCACGCTCGGCGCGGCGAACGATCGCGCGGGCGAGATGGACCGCGGCGGCGGCGGGATCGCCGGCCGGCAGGATGAAGCTGGTGAGCGGCGCAAGATCGGCATTAAGCGCGTCGAGCGTGTCTTCGAGCCAGGTCACTTGGCCCGGCGCGATGCGCAGCGCACCTTCGATCGCGGGCGGGGTGGCGAGATCGGCACCGAGATCGAACAAGTCGTTCTGGATCCGCGACAGCGCTGCGCCGAGATCGACCGGCAGGCGCGCGACGGCCGACGATTGGCCGATCGCGCCGATCGCGACGCCGATCGCGGAATTGGCTTCGTCGACATCGCCGATCGCTGCCATCCGCGGATCGGCCTTGGAGACGCGCGATCCGTCGACCAGTCCGGTGGTGCCAGCGTCGCCAGTGCGGGTGTAGATCTTGTTGAGCTTGACCATGGCGCCAGACTAGGACGCGCAGGGGGCTGGGGGAAGATCGAATGCAGCAGGCCGCGCCGCGTGCGCCGAATCATTTCGTCGCGCCGACGCAGGGCGCCGGCGGGCGGATGCTCCAGCGGATCGCCAATTGCGCACGCGTGCGAGCCCTTCGCCGCGCGCTTTTGGCGCACGTGCCGTTTCCGGTGCTCGCGAGCGACGTGCGGGACGTCGTGTACGCCCATTGGCGCATTCCCGCGGCGCGTGCCGCGGCGCTGGTGTCACCGGGGATCGCGCTGGTCCAGCAGGACGGCTGGACGGTGCTGACCGTGCTCACCTATCGCCATGGCCATTTCGGCCCGGCGCTGGCCGGACCGCTACGTCGGCTGTTCCCCTCGCCCCTGCAGAGCAACTGGCGGCTGTATGTCGACTCCGCCGCAAGCGCAGTGCCGGTGGCGCCGGGCACGGTGCTGTTCCTCCGCAATGTCTTTGACAACGCGCTCTACGCGCTCGGCACGCGGCTGTTCAGCGACGCGTTGCCATCCCATCTGGCGGGAAGCTTCCGGCACGACCGAATGGCGGATGGCTGGGAGATACGAATTGCGGGGCCGGGCAGCGCGCCGGAACTGCGGCTCACGGTGCACGAGGATGCGCCGCGCGTGCTGCCACCCGACTTTGCCGCGTTGTTCGGAAGCTGGGATGCCGCAGTGCGGACATTGTCGCTCCAGGATGCGGCGGTCGTGGCGGTGGAGGATGCGGCGCGGCTTGCCGAGGCGCGGATCAGCCTGCCGATCGACCGGGAGACGATCGCGCCGCTGGCGACGGGGCGGTTCGACGCGGGCGGACTGCTGGCGGAGCTTGGGGCCACGGCACCGCCCTTCTGCTTCCGGGTGCCCGCAGTGCACTTCCGCGTCTTGTCGGAACGACTGCTGCCCGGCCAAGTGCCCGATATCGGTGGCGCCTAGCCGCGCACGTCGATGTTCATCGCGACCGAGATGCGCTCGCCCGCGCCGGCGTGGGGCCGGACGCCGTGGCGCAGCCAGGCGGGGAACAGCACGAGGTCGCCCGCCTGGGTCGGCCAGCGGCGCTCGTTGACTTGCGGCTGGCCGTCGATGCCGAGCATGCGGAAGCCGGGCATGCGCATCAGCGGCACTGGGAAGCGCGGATCCTCGAAGAACAATTCGCCCCCGGCATCGTCGCCTGAGGGCGGCGTTCCCATATCAACATAATAGACTGCGGCCCACAGCACCCCGGGATGGGCATGGCTCATGTTGAGCGCGCCGGGCGGGGAGATATTCGCCCACATCTTCACCTCCCAATTGAGCGAACGCGCGTCGCGCCCGTCGAAATGGCTCATCCGGATCGCGGTCTTGACTGCGAAGTCGGCGAGCTTGGCGGCGGCCGGGCCGCCCCAATCGAGCATGTCGGTCGCCGAATGCCAGCCGCCGACATTCGAGCGGGCCAGGCTGTCGGCGGCATCGCGGCGGGCGCGGATCGCCTGGGCGAGTTGCGCGGTGAGCGTCTCGCCGCCGGTGAGCCGGCCGTGCAGGATCGGCGTCTCGAACAGCCCGATCTGGGCCGCCTGCATCCGGATCGCGTCGAACGCGCCGGGCGTCGCGGGGGTGGTCATCTCAGGCGCGTAGGAGGGAGGCGCGCGGGCTCACGACTTGCCCGAGAGCATCAGCAGGATGATCGCGATGATCGCGATCGCCACGGCCTGGAGCAGGATTCGCTGCTGCATCAGCTTGTTTGACTTGAGCGCGCGCTCGCTCGGGCCTTCGCCTTCCAAATCGGCGCGGGTGGTGCCGGCCATGTTCACCAGCCCGCGGATCAGGACGACGAGGACCGCGAGGATCGCGGCGACGAGCAGGAGGGCGAGGAACCACATGGCGCTTTTCTACGCCTGCGCGGCGGCGAAGCCAATGGGCAGTTGTCCTGCGCGCAACTGCTCGGCGAGCGCGGCGCCGTCCTCGCCGGCGCGGCGCAGCGCTTCGAGCGTCGGCGCGCCGTGGCGTTTGGCGAGACGCGTGCCGTCGGGGCCGGTGAGCAGCGCGTGATGGCGATATTCGGGGGTGGGTAAGTCGAGCAGCGCCTGGAGCAGGCGATGGACATGGGTCGCTTCGAACAAGTCGATGCCGCGGACGACGTGGGTGATGCCCTGCGCCGCGTCGTCTACCGTGACGGCGAGGTGATAGGAGGCGGGCGCATCCTTGCGCGCGAGGACGACGTCGCCCTGGGCGGCGGGGTCGGCGCGGACCCAGCCGGCGAAGGCATCGTGCCAGGACAGGTCTTCCCCCGAACCGATCTCGAGCGCCTTGGCCATATCGAGCCGCCAGCAATGCGGCCTGCTCAGATCGGGCGCCTCGAGGGCGCGGCAGGTGCCCGGGTAAAGCGCGCCCTCGGGCCCGTGCGGGGCGGCGAGGCTGGCGGCGATATCGGCGCGGGTGCAGAAGCACGGATAGAGCAGGCCCATGCCGCGCAGCCGGTCGAGCGCGGCATCGTAGAGCGCCAGGCGCTGCGACTGGAAACTGACTTCGCCGTCCCAGACAAGGCCCAGCCATTGCAGGTCGGCGCGGATCGCCGCGACA
This sequence comes from Sphingomonas sp. MMS12-HWE2-04, assembly GCF_044881185.1. GTDB lineage: Bacteria > Pseudomonadota > Alphaproteobacteria > Sphingomonadales > Sphingomonadaceae > Sphingomonas. The sequence continues at coordinate 3,962,138 of NZ_CP173254.1, forward strand.
TGTTCGGGGCGGCTGCGGGTGCCGTCGATATCCTCGATCCGCAGGGTGAAGCGGCCGCCGGCAGAGCGCGCAAAATCATGCGCCTGGAGCGCCGAAAAGGCATGGCCGAGATGGAGGCGGCCGGTGGGGCTGGGGGCGAAACGGGTGTGGACAACCATCAAACCGGCCCTTGACCGCGAGTCGCGGCATATGCTGTCATGCGCTCGTCACTTGTTCCGTCCAGGAAATGGGTGCCACCAATTCGGCGAGGGAGCGCATGTATCATCCCGATCTGATCCGCCATCCGGACAGCTGCCCCGCGCTGGTCCTCAATGCCGATTATACGCCGCTGAGCTATTATCCGCTGAGCGTGTGGCCCTGGCAGACGGCGATCAAGGCCTTGTTCCTCGAGCGGGTCGACGTGGTCTCCTATTACGAACGCGAAGTGCGAAGTCCCAGCGCGAGGCTGAAGCTTCCTTCGGTCATCGCGCTCAAACAATATGTCAAACCTTCGAACTTCCCGGCCTTCACCCGCTTCAACCTGTTCCTTCGCGACAAGTTCGCCTGCCAATATTGCGGCTCGCTGCGCGATCTGACCTTCGACCATGTCATTCCCCGCGCCCAGGGCGGGCGCACTACCTGGGAAAATGTCGCCACTGCCTGCGCGCCGTGCAACCTCAAAAAGGGCGGGCGCACGCCGAAACAGGCGGCGATGCCGCTCCATGTCGAGCCGATCCGCCCGACCAGCTGGCAGCTTCAGGACCATGGCCGCCGCTTCCCGCCCAACCATCTCCACGAAACCTGGCACGACTGGCTCTATTGGGACGTCGAGCTCGAGGCGTGAAGCGTCCGTAGCCGCCCGGATTGCAAGGCTACGCGTATTATCCTAATAATACACTATGGCGTATTGCTTTCCCCCGCGTCCGGCGCGCGATAAGGAGCGCTGATGGCGCGCGAGCCCGGTTCCCCAGATTCCCGCTTTCCGCTGCGACGGCCCGCTGTCTCCGATGACGAGGCGCGCCCGGTCGCGCGTGGCGAATTGCGAACCGAGCGTACGCCGACGATCGAGATGCCGGAACCGCGGCGCGGGCTGCCCCTGGGGGACGGGCGCGCGTTCACCGCGCCGCCGCCTGCCCCGCCGCCTCCGCCCCCGGCAGAGCCAGAGGACGCGGCGCCCGACTATACGACCAACGTCCCCGCGCTCCGCAAGCGGCGCAATTACTGGCGCTGGGCGAGCCGCGGCGTCGCGCTGCTGCTGCTGCTGTTCATCGCCGCGGTGGCGTGGCTGGCGCTGACCGCGCCGCTGTCGAAGTCGCTCCAGCCGCCGGCGCCGCCCTCGATCACCTTGCTCGCCGCCGACGGGACGCCGATCGCGCGGCGCGGCGCGGTGATCGGCGCGCCGGTCGACGTCACCAAGCTGCCGGCGCATGTTCGCGACGCGTTCGTGGCGATCGAGGACCGGCGCTTCTATGGCCATTGGGGTGTCGATCCGCGCGGGGTGCTGCGCGCGGCGTGGCACAATGCGACCTCGAGCGGCACCTCGCAGGGCGGCAGCACGATCACCCAGCAGCTCGCCAAGAATGCCTTTCTGACGATGGACCGGACGGCGACGCGCAAGTTCCAGGAAGTGCTGATCGCCTTCTGGCTGGAGGCGTGGCTGAGCAAGGACGAGATCCTCTCGCGCTACCTCTCGAACGTCTATTTCGGCGACAATGTCTATGGCCTGCGCGCGGCGTCGCGGCACTATTTCAGCGTCGAGCCCGAGAACATGACGATCAGCCAGGCGACGCTGCTGGCGGGGCTGGTCAAGGCGCCGTCGCGGCTGGCGCCGACCGACAACCTCGCCGGCGCGCGGGCACGGCAGAAGCTGGTGATCGGCGCGATGGTCGATGCCGGCTTCCTGACCGAAGCCGAAGCGGCGCAGGTACGGCCGGGCACGCTCAACGTCAGCAAAAGCAAGGCGCTGCCCAACGGCACCTATTTTGCAGACTGGGTGCTGCCCCAGGCGCGCGACCGGGCGGGCGGCGTGGCGACCGAGCAGCAGGTCCGCACGACGCTTGACGCGCGGCTGCAGACTGCGGCCGAGCGAGTGGTGAAGAGCGCCGGGCTCGGGCGGAGCCAGGTCGCGCTGGTGGCGATGCGGCCCGACGGCCGCGTGGTCGCGATGGTCGGCGGGCGCAACTATGGCGACAGCCCGTTCAACCGGGCCACCCAGGCGCGGCGCCAGCCGGGATCGACCTTCAAGCTGTTCGTCTATCTCGCCGCGCTGCGCAGCGGGATGACCCCGGACAGCATGATCGACGACGCACCGGTGACGATCGGCGACTGGAAGCCGTCGAACAGCGATGGGCGCTATGCCGGGCGGATCACGCTGCGCCAGGCCTTCGCCAAATCGAGCAACGTCGCCGCGGCGCGGCTGACGCACCAGCTCGGCGTTCCGGCCGTGACGCGTGCCGCGCGCGACCTGGGCATTTCCACCCCGATCGGCAACGACGCCTCGATCGCGCTCGGCACTTCGACGGTGTCGCTGCTCGAGCTCACCGCCGCCTATGCCGCGGTCGCCAACGGCACCTATCCGGTGCGCCCGAGCGGGCTGAGCGACGACGATTCGGCCGATGACTGGCTCGCCAAGCGGCTGGGCGGGGCGACGCGGTTCGGCGGCGGCGAGCTCGACGCGCTGCGTTCGCTGCTCGGCACCGTGGTCGAATCGGGCACGGGACGCGGCGCAGCGCTGCCGATCCCGACCTTTGGCAAGACGGGCACGACGCAGGATGCGCGCGACGCGCTGTTCGTCGGCTTTGCCGGCGATCTCGTCGTCGGGGTGTGGATCGGCAACGACGACAATTCGCCGATCCCGGGAGCCTCGGGCGGCGGGCTGCCGGCGCGGATCTGGCGCGATTTCATGGTCCGCGCGCTCGGGCTGACGCTGCCGCCGCCGCCACCGGTGGTCGAAGACGAAGTCGATAACGGCACGCCGATCGACGACGTGCTCGACGGGATCGGCCAGCTGATCGAAGGCACGCCGATCGAGACCCAAGTCGATGACGGCCGCCGCCGTGGCGACGAACCCCCGCCCGGCGAGGACGAGGACGAGCCTTATCGCGACGGGCCGCCGCCGCGTCGCCAGCGTTCAGGCGAATAGCGCGCCTCGGTTGACCTTGCGGCCCGGCGTCCGCAAGGGGAGCCATGCGTTTCTTCTCGGACAATGCCGCCCCGGTCTGCCCCGAAGTGCTCGCGGCACTGGGCGCGGTGAACCATCTCGATACCGCCTATGACGGCGACCAATGGTCGCAGCAGCTCGATGGGCGCTTCTCCGACCTGTTCGGCACGCAGGTCCGTGCGCTGTGGGTGCCCTCGGGCACGTCGGCGAATGCGCTGGCGCTGGCCGCGCTGTGCCCACCCCATGGCAGCGTGGTCTGCCATCGCGACGCGCACATCCAGAACGACGAGTGCGGCGCGCCCGAATTCTACACCCATGGCGCGAAGCTGCTGCTCGCCGACGGGGACGGCGCCAAGCTGACCCCCGAAACCCTGCGCGGCGCGGTCGCCAACATCCGCAACGACGTCCACCAGGTCCAGCCGCACGCAGTGTCGATCACCAACGCCACCGAATATGGCCTGGTCTATACGCCGCAGGAAGTCGCGGCGATCGGCGTGATTGCGCGGGAGCGCGAACTCGGGCTCCACATGGATGGGGCGCGCTTCGCCAACGCCGTCGCGCATCTCGATTGCCATCCGGGCGACGTCACCTGGCGTGCGGGCGTCGACGTGCTCAGCTTCGGCTTCGTCAAGAATGGCGGGATGAGCGCCGAGGCGCTGATCTTCTTCAAGCCCGAGCTCGCCGCTGCGACGCTCTATCGCCGCAAGCGCGCCGGGCTACTGCTTTCCAAGGGGCGCTATCTCGCGGCGCAGCTGCTCGCGATGCTCGATGGCGACCTCTGGCTGCGCAACGCGCGCGCTGCCAATGCCGGGGCACGGCTGCTCGCCGAGGCGGCGCCCAACCGCTTGGTGTACCCCGTCCAGGCGAATGAAGTGTTCCTCAAGGCGCGTCCGGACGAGGCCGCTCGCCTGCGCGCGCTCGGCTTCGACTTTTACGATTGGGCGCCCGGCGAGGTCCGGCTGGTAACCTCCTGGGATCAGAGCGAGGCGGCGATCCGGCCACTCGCGGAGGCGATCGCGGCACTGTGAGGCGGATTACGGCGATACCAGGCGGCGAGGAGCCACCGGTGGAGCGCGTATCGCCGCGCTCGGCCCGGCTCGACATCCTCATTCCCTTTGCGATCGTAACGCTGATCTGGGGCTCGACCTGGCTGGTGATCCGCGACCAGCTCACCGTGGTGCCGGCGAGCTGGTCGGTGAGCTATCGCTTCGCCATTGCCGGCGTCGTGATGCTGATCTGGGCATTGCTGCGCGGCGACGGGCTCAAGCTCGACGCGCGCGGCTGGGGCTTCGCGGCGTGTCTCGGGCTGGCGCAGTTCGTGTTCAACTTCAACTTCGTATACCGCGCCGAGGCGCACATTACGTCCGGCGTGGTCGCCGTAGTCTATGCGCTGCTGCTCGTGCCCAATGCGCTGCTCGCCCGCGCCTTTCTTGGCCAGCGCATGGGCGCGCAATTGCTGCTGGGTTCCGCCGTCGCGATGGCCGGCGTGGCGCTGCTCTTCGTCCATGAGGCGCGGCTGAGTTCGGCGGGGCCAGACGAAGTGGTTTTGGGCATCGGGCTGGCGCTGGCCGGCGTGCTCTCGGCCTCGATCGCCAATGTGATGCAGGCGACGCAGACCGCCAAGGCCTATCCGATGGCGACGATGCTCGGCTGGGCAATGCTGATCGGCGCGGGTTCCGACGCAGCCTTTGCGCTGGCGACCGTGGGCGCGCCGGTCTTCGAGACGCGGCCGGGCTATATCCTCGGCACGTTGTATCTCGGCGTGCTCGGATCGGCGCTGACCTTCAGCATCTATTTCCGGCTGATCCGCGCGATCGGCCCGGCCAAGGCGGCCTATACCAGCGTGCTGATCCCGGTGATCGCGATGCTGCTCTCGACGATCTTCGAGGGTTACCGCTGGTCGTGGCTGGCCGGCGCGGGCGCTGTGCTGGCGCTGGCCGGGTTGGTGATCGCGCTCAAGGCACGCAGGCCCAATCGATAATCGGCGAAGCGCGGGCGCCAGCCCAGCACTCGCTTCGCCTTGCCGTTGGCGATGCGGCGGCGCTCCGCATAAAAGGCGCGCGCCTGCGGGCTGAGTTGCGCTTCGGCGAGCGGCACTAGCGGCGGGATCGGCAGGCCGAGCAGCGTGCACGCATAAGCGAGGACATCGCTTTGCGGCGCTGGACGATCGTCGGCGAGATTATACGCGCCCGCTGGGGCGTCGAAGCCGGCGATCACGCCTTCGACGATGTCGTCGACGTGGATGCGGCTGAAAAAATGGCCGGGCGCGTCGATGCGGACCGCCTGGCCAGACGCGACGCGATCGAGCGGGGAGCGGCCGGGACCGTAGATGCCGGGCAGACGGAAGACGCGGGCGCCGAGCGCGAGCCAGGCGGCGTCGGCGACGGCGCGCGCGCTGCGGCGGCCCGCGCCGACCGGCGCGCTCTCGTCGGCCCAGGCGCCGGCGGTGTCACCATAGACGCCGGTCGAGGAGAGATAGCCGAGCCAGGCGGGGCTGGCGGCGAGGGCAGGGGCGTAGGCGGCGAGAACCGGATCCGCTTCGCCGGGGGGCACGCTGGAGAGGATATGCGTCGCGTGGGCGATTTCGAAGGCGGTGCGATCGGCGTCGGCAAAGCCATGGGTGCCGTTGCGCCCATCCCGGGTGACTGCGGCGATGCGCCAGCCGCGCGGAGCGAGCCGTTCCGCCAGGCGGCTGGTGGTGTAACCGAGGCCGAAGATCAGCAGACGCATGGCGCGGCCCGCCCGTTGTCAGCGCGGGAGATGGCGGGGTCGACGGAGATCGCGATGGGAACGTCGCTCACTTGGCGCCGTATCCACCGAACTGCAGCCCGAAGAAATCGCCCTTGTTCCAGCGCGGCCGCGCATCGGCGTTCGCTAGGGTGCGGGCGGTAGCGGTGGCGACGCGCGCAAACTTCGCCGCCGCGTTCCAGTCGAACGGCAAGCCGATCTGATCCGAGGGCTTGTGATAATTCTCGTCGAGGAACTTGCGCTGCGCCGCCGCCCCCTCCCCGCCCGGCCCGGTGTCGATCGATATTGCGGGGATGCCGGTGGTGACGAAGCTGTAATGGTCCGACCGGACGAAGAACATCTCTTCGGGCGTCGGATCCGGCACGGTCTTGAGGCCTTCGGTGGCCGCGGCTGCCGCAACGGCCGGGCCGATGCTCGAGCGCTCGCCGCCCAGGATCACGAGGTCCTGCAGCGGATAGGTGAGGATCGGCATGTCGAGATTGATGTCCGCCACCAAGGTGCCGGGAACGCTGGGGTGGTGCGCGAAATAGTCCGAGCCGATGAGGCCCTTTTCCTCGGCGGTGAGCGCGACGAAGACGAGGCTGCGCCGCGGGCGCTTGCCGGCGGCGATGCGCTTGGCCACGTCGAGGATCATCGCGGTGCCCACCGCATTGTCCATCGCGCCGTTATAGATGCGGTCGCCATTGACGCCTTCCCCGACGCCGACATGGTCGAGATGCGCCGAGAGGACGATGACTTCGCTGGCGAGCGCGGGATCGCTGCCCTTGAGCAAGCCGACGACGTTGCGGCTGTCGATCGTACGGACCTTGGTCTTGGCGGCGAGCGTCAGCGTCGCGGCGAGCGGTCCGGTTGGGATGCGCTTGCCCTTGGCTTCGGCGGTGGCGACGTCCTTCCACTTGATCGCAGAGCCCGCGAACAGCTTGGCGGCACCCGCGCGGGACACGGTGCCGGCGACGGGCGCTCCGGGCGCGATCATATAGGGTTTGGCGTCGGGCCCGGCCCAGCCATAGCGCAGATAGTCGTAAAAGCGCGCGACCGTCGCGAAGGGATAGTCGGCGGAGGCGATCGGCGATTCGAGCATCACCACTGCCTTGGCGCCGCGCGCCTGGGCGAGCTGCGCCTTCCAGTCGTCGCCGCTGAAATGCGCCTGCACCGCATTGGGCATCCCCTTGGGAACGCCCGGCAGCAACGCGACGATCTTTCCGGCGACGTCGAGCCCGGCATAATCGTCGCGGCTGCCATCGGGGAAGACCAGCCCATAGCCCGCGAACACCACCTGGCCTTCGGCAGCGAAATCGGGCGTGGCGGGGATCGGCGCGTTGATGAAATCGGTGCCGAAGACGAAGGGTTCGGTCGTGCCGCCGCGCGTCAGCGTCCAACCCGCCTTTTCGGACGGGCGATAGGCAGTGAGCTGGACCGGCTGGAACCAGCTGCCGTTGGCGCCGCCCGGCTCAAGCCCGAGGGCGAGCATCTGGCTGGCGACATATTCGGCGGCGACATCGAAATCGCGCGTGCCCGCCTCGCGTCCGCGCAACGCGTCGGAGGCGAGGAATTGGACATGCGCCTTGATCGCGGCCTGTTCGGGTGGAAGCTGCTGCGCTTGGACGGCGGGCGCGAGCAGGAGCAGCGGGAGAATGTAGCGGAGCATGCAGGACCCTGACGGCGTGGGAACGACATGCTCTAACCGATTATCCCAGCGCCGCCATCTTCTCTTCAGCCTCGCGATCGAGCTGCGCGCGGCTCTTCTTCTCCGCGGCGGTCTTGAGCTGGCCGCAGGCGGCGTCGATGTCGCGGCCGCGCGGGGTGCGCACCGGCGCCGAGATGCCGCCGCCGAACACGATGCTCGAGAAGGAGCGGATCCGATCCGGCGTCGAGCATTCGTAATCGGCGCCGGGCCAGGGATTGAACGGGATCAGGTTCACCTTGGCGGGCAGCTTGTACTTCTTGAGCAGGCGGACGAGCTCGTGGGCATCCTCGTCGCTGTCGTTCTTGTCCTTGAGCATGACATATTCGAAGGTGATCCGCCGGGCGTTGTTGGCGCCCGGATAGTCGGCGCAGGCCTGGAGCAGCTCCTCGATGCCGTATTTCCGGTTGAGCGGGACGATCTCGTCGCGGACTTCCTTGGTCACCGCGTGGAGCGAGACCGCGAGGTTGACGCCGATCTCCTCGCCCGCGCGCGCCATCATCGGCACGACGCCCGAAGTGGACAGGGTGATCCGGCGCTTCGACAGCGCGAGCCCGTCGCCGTCCATGACGAGCTTGAGCGCGTCGCGGACGTTGTCGAAATTATAGAGCGGCTCGCCCATGCCCATCATCACGATGTTGGTGAGCATGCGGCCCTCGGGCTGGCTCGGCCATTCGCCCAGCGAATCGCGCGCGAGCATCACCTGGCTGACGATCTCGCCGGCGGTGAGGTTACGCACCAGCCGCATCGTGCCGGTGTGGCAGAAGCGGCAATTGAGCGTGCAGCCGACCTGGCTGGACACGCACAAGGTGCCGCGGTCCGCGTCGGGGATGAAGACCATCTCATAGTCCTGGCCGTCGTCCGAGCGGAGCAGCCATTTGCGGGTGCCGTCGGTCGACACCTGGGCCTCCACGACCTCGGGACGGCCGATGACGAAATGCTGGGTCAGCCAAGGGTGCTGCGCCTTGGCGATGTCGGTCATCGCCGTGAAGTCGGTGGCGCCGCGATTGTAGATCCAGTGCCAGAGCTGCTTGGCGCGCAGCTTGGCCTGTTTGGGCTCCATGCCGGCGGCCTCGAGCGCAGCGCGAATCGCCTCCCTGGGCAGCCCGATCAGGTCTGTGCGGGCGTCGGCGCGCGGCGCGGTGGCGCGCGGCACGGGCACGGGATCGATGTGCCCGGGGATGGGCATGGGGGCGGCCGACACTGTTTGCATGGGCGGCATATAGTCGAATTCGCAGGCGATTTCCACTCCCGCACCGCAGCGCAGATTGCGGCCAAAACATGGCCCCTGTCGCGCTTATCGCACGCGGCATCGCGGAACGGGTTGCCGATTCGGGCGGACGCTGCCCAGCTTGATGCGTGGGGGCAAAACCCGAGTTTTGGAGTTTGGTATGAAGCTTATCCGTTCGATGATGCTCGGCGCGACTTTGGGGGCCGCGCCCGCAGCGCTGGCTCAGACCGCGCCGACCGCCGCCGCTCCGCAGACCGCGACGCCGGCAGCGCCTGCCGCGGGCGCCAGCGCCGTGAGCGATTCCGAAGTCACGCAGTTCGCCACCGCGGCGCTTGCGGTCGAGAAGGTTCGCAAGGACGCGACCGTTGCCGAGGCCGACAAGAACGCCAAGATGGTCGAGGCGATCTCTACCTCAGGCATCGCGCCGACCCGGTTCAACGAGATCGCCCAGGCGATGCAGGCCGATCCGGACCTCAACAAGCGCATCCAGACCGCCGCGGCGGCACAGGCCCAGCCGGCGCAATAAGCCAAAAGGGGCGGCGGCCCGGTCGCCGCCCTTTCATCGGCCGATACAGCCCAGCGCCGCCGCGTCGATCGCGGTGGCGGCGCCCTTGAGCGCATAGGTGTCGGCAAACGGCGCGCCATTGGCGGCGACGCTCTCCACGCTCATGCTGCGGCCGTCGCGGATCGCCGAGACGATCGCGGCATCGGCGCGGGCATCGGGCGCCCAGGCATCCGAATCGCCGGCGGTCAGCTCGAAGCGGCGCTCGCCGATCGCCAGCGTCACGCGAGCGCTGCCGGCGCGCGGGCGGCTGAGGCGAACATGGAGCTGGTTGCGAACGCGTTCGCGCGGCCAGCTCGCGATGCTGGCAAAGGGCTGGGTGCGATAACGGCCCACCGGTTCGGCGATCGCATAGCAGTGAAGCGGCGAGGCGTCGCGGAACGCACCCCAGCCGTCATAGATGCCCAGCACGTCGCGCTGAACGACCGCGAGCAGCAGCGCGAGGGCGATCATGCCGGCGCGGCGCCGCGGCCGGTTCCGCGATGGACCACCGTCTCGATGCCTTGCTCGATGCGGACGACCGATCCCTGCGGCAGATCGGGTGCCACGGGCGCACCGAATTGCGGCATCACGTCGCGCCCGGTCATCACGCCGCGCAGGATACGGCTCGACATGCCGTGCATGATTACCAGCCGGTCGCCGGGATCGTCATCGGTGTCAGCGAGCCAGGACGAGACGCGCGTGGCGATCGCATCATACCATTCGCCGCCCTCGGGCGGGCGGGTGTAGAGCCCGTGCTCGAGATCGAGGAAGCTGCCTATCTCGTTCTGCAGCTCGGCATAATAGCGCCCGCTCCAGCTGCCCATGCCGATCTCGACCAGCCGATCGTCGGTCTTCACCTGATGCCAGTCGAGCTCGAGATGCTCGGCGATGATCGCCAGCGTCTGAAGCGCACGCCCGGCGCTGGACGACCAGAGCGTGAGCGGGGGCTTCGCACCCAGAGTTTCTCGAAGCGCCGCACCCATCGCGTCGGCTTGCGCGAAGCCGGCACGGGTCAGCGGAGTGTGGGGGTGATCACCCTGCATCCGGCGCGCGATGTTGAACACCGTCTCACCATGCCTCGCGATGAAATCGCGGCCCTTGCGTGTGCTTGTCATCGAATGACTTCCTCGCCGCTCCTCGCACGAAACGCAATGTTTCCCGGCTGTTCGTTTCGTTCAGCCAACGGACAGGTGGTGCGGTCCAGTAAGACACCAGCTCGAACGTAGCGAGCGCGTACAATAAGGGAGTGACCCATGCGCATCTCAGCGCACCCGGCGGCGACCTGACCGCCCGCATCTGCGCGGCGCAATGCCGCAGCCATCGAAATTAGATTCTAGGTTCCCAGCGGCCGGGCAGGTGCTTTCGGCTGGGACCTTCGTGCGCCTCGATCGGGGCGCGCGACTCCAAGGAGTTACCCATGCGTACCAAGATTATTGCCGCCGCCCTGATCGCCTCGAGCGCGATCGCCATGCCCGCCTTCGCGCAGGACGCGGATTTCAGCGGCCCCCGCGCCGAAGCCGTGGTCGGCTGGGATCATGTCACGGACGATTCGCTTAACAACGCCAAGCGCGACGGCGTCACCTATGGCGGTGCGATCGGCTATGACTATCAGGCCGGCAAGGCAGTGCTCGGCGTCGAAGGCGAAGTCACTGGCGCCAGCACCAAGGATACCGCGCACGGCGTCCTCGTCGCCGACGATCGGCTGCGCACCAGCACCGGGCGCGACCTCTATGCCGGCGTGCGCCTCGGTTATGTCGTGACTCCGCGCGCGATGATCTACGCCAAGGGCGGTTACACCAACGCCCGGTTCAACCAGGATTACACCTCGGGAACGACCAATCTCGAGAGCCACGACAATGTCGATGGCTGGCGCCTGGGCGCGGGCACCGAGGTCAAGCTTAACGACAAGGTCTATCTGAAGGGCGAATATCGCTATTCGAAGTACAAGGACGACGATCGCAGCCTCGATGCGAGCCGTCACCAAGTGCTCGGCGGCGTCGGCGTTCGCTTCTGATCGATAGGAGTGCCTCCGCGCTCCCGGGGCGCGGCGGCCGCCGTTGTCATCCCGGCGGAGCCGGATCCCGCGCCACATCGGACAGCATCCGTGGCGCGGGATTCGATTTCGCCGGGATGGTGATTTTCGGCGGCGGGGCGAACCGCGCTGTTGCCCAAATACAACGCGTTAGGCTGTTTATCTGAGGTTCATGCAACCTCCGACTCCCTCGCCTAGTTGAGCCCCCCACTTGCCCACTTACTCGGGTCGGTAACCAAGGAGTTGTTATGCGTAAGTTTGTTTTTGCCGCAGCGGTTATCGCGTCCACGGCACTTTCCGCGCCTGCCTTCGCTCAGGATGTAGCGCCCGAGGGCCCGAGCGGCTTCCGCGTCGGCGTGATCGGCGGCCTCGATATCCTTCGTCCCGGCAGCTCCGAGGACACCGATATTCGCGGCGACGACCAGAGCAGCGAGGGTTTCCTCTACGGCGTCGAGGCTGGCTATGATCTTCCGCTGGGTGGCGTGACGCTCGGCGTCGAGGCCGAACTGAGCAATTCGACCGGCAAGACCCGCGTCAACCGCGCCGATCCGAACACCTTCGGCTATGGCTCGGTTGAGGCCGGCCGCGACATCTATGTCGGCGCGCGCCTGGGCGTTCCGATCGGCACCGGCACGCTGCTCTACGCCAAGGGTGGCTACACCAACGCCCGGCTGAACGTGCTGGCAGATGACGGCTCGACCGTGCTGCGCGACCAGAACTTCCAGCTCGACGGCTGGCGTGTTGGCGCGGGCGTCGAGAAGTCGATCGGCACCAACACCTATGCCAAGCTCGAATATCGCTATTCGAACTACACCGATGCGGATTTCCAATATCCCGACGGCAGCACCACCAACACCTTCTCGGTCGATACGGACCGGCACCAGGTGGTGGCGGGCGTCGGTTTCCGCTTCTGACAAGCCGCAGCGCACCATTTTGGTGTGCAGAACAGGGTCGGGGCGCTTGCCCCGGCCCTTTTTGCCGTTAGAGATTACGTCCCATCTATTTGCACGCCGGATTCGAGCGGCGGCCCGGGGGTTTTGATGAAGGCGACGATCGAACGCGCAACTCTGTTGAGGGGCTTGAGCCACGTCCAGTCGGTGGTCGAGCGGCGCAACACGATCCCCATCCTGTCCAACGTGCTGATCGAGGCGCAGGCCTCGGGCACGATGCGCTTGATGGCGACCGATCTCGATCTTCAGATCGACGAGACGATCGCCGCGGCGGTCGACCAGCCCGGCGCGATCACCGTGTCGGCGCACACGCTGTTCGACATCGTGCGGAAGCTGCCCGAAGGCTCGCAGGTCGAGCTGTCGGCGGCGGAAGGGCGGATCACGGTGAACGCCGGCCGCGCCAAGTTCACGCTGGCGACGCTGCCGCGCGACGATTTCCCGATGATCGCCGAGGGCGAACTGCCGGTAACGTTCGAGCTGCCGGCCGAAACGCTCAAGCAGATCATCGACAAGACGCGTTTCGCGATCTCGACCGAAGAGACCCGCTATTATCTCAACGGCATCTTCCTCCATGTCACCGACGACGCCCAGCCGCTGATGCGCGCCGCGGCGACCGACGGCCACCGCCTCGCCCGCGTCACTGTGGCGCGACCCGACGGTGCAGAATCGATGCCCGACGTGATCATCCCGCGTAAGTGCGTCGCCGAACTCCGCAAGCTGCTCGACGAAGTCGATGGCTCGGTCGGCGTTTCGCTGTCGGGCTCGAAGATTCGCTTCGACCTGGGCCAGGCGATCCTCACCTCGAAATTGATCGACGGCACCTTCCCCGATTATAGCCGCGTCATCCCGACCGCGAACGACAAGATCCTCAAGATCGACCCCAAGAGCTTCATGCAGGGCGTCGACCGCGTATCGACGATCGCCACCGAAAAGACCCGCGCGGTCAAGATGGCGCTCGATCGCGACAAGGTGATCCTGTCGGTGACCAGCCCCGAGAACGGCGCCGCTGCCGAGGAGGTCCCGGGCGATTATGCTGCGATGCCGTTCGAGATCGGCTTTAACAGCCGCTATCTGATGGACATCCTCGGCCAGATCGAAGGCGACCTGGTCGAGGTCCATCTCGCCGACGCTGCGGCGCCGACGCTGATTCGCGAGAATGACAGCTCGCCCGCGCTCTATGTGCTGATGCCCATGCGTGTGTGAGGCGGCGCGGGGCGGAGTCCCGCGACGATACAATAGCTATGCAGATATCGGCCGCGTCCCTTTGGAGCGCGGCCGTTTTGCGTTAGTCTCCGCTAAACCACCTAGTTGTGTTTCTGTTTTGTGTCTGACATATTCTGCCAACTCGAACGGGTCGCACCGAGCGAGTATGTGGGCCGGGCGGCGTCGTCCCTTTTCCGCCGCTCGGTCCGCCTCTTCCCCAAATCGCCGTCACTCAGCCCGGATCGCGCTGACATCCGCCGTCGCCCGATCGCGCACCGCCTGCGCTTTTGCCTTGGCCTGGCGCTCGACGATCTCCGCCTGTTTCTTGAGCGACGCGGCGCGGGTGTCGAATTGCTCAGCCGTGTAGCCGACACTTGCCCTGGCCTGGTTCGACAGGGTTTCCGCCTGCGCGCGCATGCCGTCGGCGACATTGTCGGCACTTGCGCGAATCGCCTGCGCCTCGTCGGCGGCCTGATCCTGGATATTGTCGATCCGGGCTTCGCGTGGGTCCTGGGGGCCGCAGCTTGCGAGCAGCAATCCGGCGGCGGCAATCGATGCGCGCATATCTCACTCTCTCCATCCAGGGGTGCGCGGGTGTCGAACGGGCAGGGCGCGCTTTCGTTGCGCATACGGATTTGAAATGCGCCGTACGACGTGCTATTAACATCAGTGTCAATTAGTACGGATCGACTCATGGCGACCCAGATTCAAGACGCACCGTTCAATCCCGGCATCCCGATGAAGCGGCAATGGGGCACGGCACTCGGCGCGCTGCGGCGGCTGCTCGCCAATGGCGATGATACCGAGCAGGTATTCAAGATCATGCGCGCGCTGAACGGCGACGTGACTCAGCGCAACTATCGCAAGCTGCTGACGATGCCCAATGGCGGCAAGCTGGCCTATCGCCGGCTCGAGCTGGCCGAGCGGCTCTCGGACCGTCACTGGATCGACGGCTTTGCCGAGGGCACCGTCGGCGGCACCTATCGCAGCTTCCTCGACGCCACCGGCTATTCGGCGCAGGGGCTGGCCGAAGTCAGCCTCAACGCGATCGGCGGCGAGGGGCTCGAAATCGAGCACCCCTATGTCTGGATGGGCCGGCGCGAGCGCGACATCCACGATCTGTGGCACGTCCTCACCGGCTATAAGGCCGACGAGCATTTGGGCGAGGCATGCCTCGTCGCCTTTTCCTATGCCCAGACCGGCGGGCTGGGCTGGGCGCTCATCGCCGCGGGCGCGGCGCTCAAGAGCCTGCGCGTCACCGGCAAGCGCGATTTCCTCAAGGCCGTGCTCGAAGGCTATCGCCACGGCAAGCGCGCCGCCTGGCTGCACGGCGAGGATTATGAGGCGCTGCTCGCCGAGCCGCTCGATGCGGCGCGGCGCCGGCTGCGGATCGAGCCGCCGGTCGCCTATCGCGTCGCCCAAGCGAGCCTTGCGGCGCAGGGGCTCAGCGGGATCTGAGCCTCACGGTTCGCCAGGCGTTGCCGTCGGCTCGCTCAGTGCCGCGTCGAGCGCCTTGGCATCGAGCAGGATCGTCGGGCTGGCGAAGCGGCTGTCGGCAATCGACTCCGCGCTGACGCCGGCCAGCTCAATCGTCGCCGGGCCGGTGATCGTGAGCGGCGTGCCCTTGGCGAACACCGCGGTCAGCTGATCGCGGAAGCTGGCATTGTTCTCGAACACCGGCGCGAAGGCGTCGAGCGCGAGCGTCACAACATGGCGAAAGACGCCGCCGACCGGCGCGAGCTGCGCGTCGGCGCTCATCACCAGGATCAGTACATTGGAGCCGGGCGCCTCCGCGGTGATCCGCCAGCTGCTGCCCTTGCGACCGGCTACGGTCTCGTCATTGCCCTGGCGGGTGGTGAAGGCCAGGGTCGCGCCCGGCCCGCCGGGCGGCGCGGCATTCTGCGCCATCTTGGCCTTGAGCAGCGGCAAGAACACATCGGCCTTCGCGGCGAATGCCTTGCCATTGTGCGTGATGACGACGAACTCGTCGCCGCCATGGCGGATCACCGCGAACTTGCCCGACAGCTCGGCACGATAGTCGCCCGAATCGTCGACCTCGACCGTGAGCGTCTGGCTGCCGATCGCATAGCGGGCGGTGACGTCGGCAAAAGCCGGTGCCGGGGCGAGCGCGAGCAGCGCCCCGGCGAGGATCAGCCTCATTTTGCCGGCGCCGTCGGTGCCGGAGCGGGTGCGGCAGGTGCGGGCGCGGGTGCGGCGCCCTGGGCCGGCGGCACCGGGCCGTTCATCTGCGGCGCCATCTTCGCCTCGGCGGCACGGCGCGCGTCGAGGCGGGCCTTGAGCGCGGCACGATCGAGCACCGGCTTGGGCAGCTCGAACGTGTTCGCTTCGAACTTGGTCTTCTCGATCTTGTCGAGCTTCACGTCGCTGCCGAAGCGCAGCACCATGCCCTTGCCGAGCAGCTCCTGGACCTTCTTCTCGAGGCTGCCGACGCCGCCGCGCATCTGCTCCTGACTGACCGAAGCGAGGCGGGTCTGCATCATCAGCGCCTTGCCGACATTGGCATAGGTCGGGTCCTCGGAGACGACTGCGTCCATCTTCTGGGGCGCCGCGGGGGCATCCTTGCCGGGCTTGATCTCCCAGACATCGCCCTTGACGTCGGCGATCGTCTCGCTGCCGCCCTTGACCAGATCATAGGCCGGCTGCGGGCCGAGCGGGCCCGGCTTGAACCCGGCTTCGCGCATCGCATCGGCGGCGAGGCCGATGAAATCGTCGACCTTGGCGGCAAAGCTGCCCTGCGCATCCTTGCCGACCAGATAATCGACGCCATTGTGGCGAACCATCGCGCTGCCCATCATCTCGACCCGCGCGTCGCCATTGGCGGCGGCCTTGATCGTCATCGCGCCGGGCTGGCCACCCATCGTGTAGCGCGCAGTCAGATCCTCGGGCGTCTTCGAACAGGCGGCGAGCAGCAGGGCCGCGGACGCGGCGGCAGCGAAGGAACGAAACAAATGGATTCTCCCAAATAACGGCGCCTTAATCGGGCAAGCGCCGTCCGGCGGCAAGGGGGCGCGCGGCAGGCAGGCCGGCGGCGGCATCGAGCAGCGCGGCGGTGCGAAGATGGTGCGGACCGGCGAACCCCACCCAACGGCGCATCCACAACATCGCCTCGACGAGCGGATCGGCGGCAAGCACGCAGCACTGTCGCCGACCCGAACCCTGCCGGCGGACGAGCCCGGCGACCTCCAGCACGTGCAGATGCTTGGCCGCGCCGGTGCCGCTCATCGCGAAGCCGCGGGTAAGCTCGGCGAGCGATGCGGCGCCCCGGGCGAGCCGCGCCAGCATTTCGCGTCGCGTGGGATCGGCGAGCGCGCGGAGAGTCGCGTCGAGCCGCTGGCCAACCATGAGGTTGGCCAGCGCATCGGCGGCCGCGGGATCCAACCGGGTGGTTAGGCTGGGAAACGGCGGATTGCTGAGGGTTTCGCCGGATTTTGGCGGCATCCCGGTTGACGCCTGGTTGACGCGTTCGAGGGTTTGCGTGTCACGCGGCCGCATCCGGACGCGCCGTTGCTCGTGCTGGAGCGCATGGCGGAAATCGGAAGCGTGGCGCGCGCCAACCGTCTGGTTGGCAAGCAGGCCGAACGCGGCGTTGTCCAACCTTTCGGTTGGGTTGGAAAATGGCGGATTCGCGCGGGTTGGACCGGTTTCGCGAAGCCGGTCGGTTGACGCCTGCTTGACGGGGGTGCGGGTTTTCGCGGCAAGCGACGAGACGATGCCTGCGCGGGCGGAGCGGGGGAGGGGCTGCTTGAACATCTGCGAACGAAAGCAGAACAAATCCTACATTGCCATGCGGATTTTGACGCGGCGCGCGTGTCTTCCTGGGCGCGCAGGCGCACGTAGCCACCCCAGCCCCGCCCTCACAGGGAGCGGAGACTTTCTTACTGGCCCTCGATGCCGAGCAGCTCGATCTTGAACAGCAACGTCGCGCCGCCGGGGATCGGACCCTTGCCGACCGGGCCGTAGGCGAGGTCGGACGGGGCGGCGATCTCGATCGTGTCGCCCACGCCCATCATCGGCACCGCCATCTGCCAGGCGGGGATCAACGCGCCGAGCGGGAAGGTGGCGGGCTCGTTGCGCGCATAGGAGCTGTCGAACTCGGTGCCGTCGATGAGCGTGCCGGCATAATGAAGGGTAACGGTGTCGGCGACGCTCGGGTGCTTGCCGGCGCCATTGCCCTTGATCCGGCGCCAGCGGAGCCCGCCAGGGAGCGACTGCCAGCCATCGGCGGACTTGAGCTGGGCGAGCGCGAGCATCTGCTTGTTGAGATAGGCCGCATCCTGGTTCGGGCGGGCTTCCTGTTGGGCGTGCGCAAAGGCAAGCCCGGCCCCGCAAGCGGTCAATACTGCAACCCAGCCGATCAGCTTCTTGCCGTTCACGCGTCTTTCCCTTCGGTCTCGTCCCCGCTCAATCTCCGCAAACGGCGCGATTTGCAACGGCTCCGGCGCAATCGCTCACGCGATATGGCCATGCTCGACGCGATAGCGGCTGGCGGGTTCGGGCACGGCATCGAACAATGCGGTCTCGGTGCCGGTGACCCAGGTCTGGCCGCGCCCGGCAAGCCGATCGAACAGCGCCGCCCTGCGGCTGGGGTCGAGATGCGCGGCGACTTCGTCGAGCAGCAGGATCGGCGGCTGGCCGGTGCGTTCGGCGACGAGCTCGGCATGGGCGAGGACGAGGCCGAGAAGCAGCGCCTTCTGTTCGCCGGTGGAGCAGAGATGCGCGGGCTGGGCCTTGGCAAAATGGGTGACGAGCAGGTCGCTGCGGTGCGGGCCGACCAGCGCGCGGCCGGCGGCGGCGTCGCGGCGGCGATTGTCGCGCAGCGCCGGGGCGAGCTGCACGGCGTCGCCGCCTTCGAGCGCGAGCCCGGCACGCGCGAAGGGCCCTTCGGGCTGCTCGGCGAGGCGATCGGCGAGCAGCGCCACGGTCTGCGCGCGGGCGGCGTGGAGGGCTTCGCCATGCTCGGCCATGCGGGCTTCGAGCGCAGAGAGCCAATCGGCATCGGGCGCTTCCTCGGCGAGCAGCCGGTTGCGCTGGCGCATCGCCGCCTCGTAGCGCGTGGCATGCTGGGCGTGGCCGGGGGCTAGCGCGAGGGTGAGGCGATCGAGGAAGCGGCGGCGCTCGCCCGGCCCCTCCATGAACAGCCGGTCCATTGCAGGCGTGAGCCACAGCACGCTGACTCGCTCGGCCAGGGCATTGGCGGCAGCGGGGGCGCCGTTGATCCGGACGATGCGGCGCTCGGGTGCGTCGGCTTGCGTTCCGGTGCCGATCTCGATGTCGCCGAGCGTGGCGGCGACACCGAAGCCGCCGCTGCCGCCCTGGCGCGCCATTTCGGCGAGCGCGGCGCGGCGCAGCCCGCGGCCGGGGGCAAGCAACGACACCGCTTCGAGGATGTTGGTCTTGCCCGCGCCGTTCTCGCCAGTGAGCACGACGAAGCCCGACCCCGGCGCGAGGACCGCATCCTGGTGGTTTCGAAAATCGGTGAGGACGAGCCGGGAAACGGGCATGCAACGCGACTCTAGGGTGCGTGCCCGAGGCCTGCAATGGCAGGAGGGCGTCAGCCGGTCGCGTCGAGCCAGCGCCGGCAGAGGTCGACCAGCGCTTCGTGCTTTGCCGCGATCGCCGCGCGGTCCTTGAGCAGCACGACGCCGCGATCGGCCGAGGGCCAGCGGGCGAGGCGATCCAAATCCTCGAAGCGGAAACCGTCCGCGGCGACGGGCTTCGCGCCGCGATGCAGGACCAGCCGGACGCCGCCCTTGCGCTCGATCCCCAGCGTGATCCGGTCGTCGCCTGCCAGCGCGAAGCTCGGCGCGTTCCACTTGATCCTTTCGTCCAGCCCGGCATGGGATCGGGCGACGATGGCGCGCAGCGCATCGATCATCGCACGCGCTTCGGGATCGAGCGTGTCGAGATAGGTTGCGATCGATTCCATGCCCTTGCTCCTACCCGCTCACGCGATGTCGCACACCGTGCCATTTTGCTTCCGTTTCCGGGCGCCAATACCTATATACTCGGCATGGCAAATACCGACGATCAGACTCCCGAAAACCTCCCCAACGCAAACGCCTATGGCGCAGACTCGATCAAGGTCCTCAAGGGCCTCGACGCGGTGCGCAAGCGGCCCGGCATGTATATCGGCGATACCGATGACGGATCGGGGCTCCATCACATGGTGTTCGAGGTTTCGGACAATGCGATCGACGAGGCGCTGGCCGGGCATTGCGACCGGATCATCATCCAGCTGAACGCCGACGGATCGGTCAGCGTCGAGGACAATGGCCGCGGCATCCCGACGGGCATCCACAGCGAGGAAGGCGTCTCGGCCGCCGAGGTCATCATGACCCAGCTCCATGCCGGCGGAAAGTTCGAGAACACGTCCGACGATAACGCGTACAAGGTCTCGGGCGGGCTGCACGGCGTCGGCGTATCGGTGGTCAATGCGCTGTCGGAATGGCTCGATCTCAACATCTGGCGCGACGGCGAGGAGCATTACATGCGCTTCGCCTATGGCGATGCGGTCGCTCCGCTCAAGGTGATCGGGCCGGCGGATGGCAAGAAGGGCACGCGCGTGACGTTCCTGGCCTCGCCGACGACGTTCAAGATCACCGAATATGATTTCGAGAAGCTCGAGCATCGCTATCGCGAGCTGGCGTTCCTCAATTCGGGCGTGCGGCTGTTCCTGCGCGACGCGCGGCACGAAGAGGTCAGGGAAGTCGAGCTCTATTACGAGGGCGGCATCGCGGCATTCGTGAAATATCTCGATCGCAACAAGATCGCGCTGATGCCCGATCCGGTGGCGATCGCCGGCACCCGCGACGACGTGACGATCGACGTCGCGCTGGAGTGGAACGACAGCTATTACGAAAACGTCCTCTGCTTCACCAACAACATCCCGCAGCGCGATGGCGGCACGCATCTCGCGGCGTTCCGCGCGGCGCTGACCCGCACGATCAACAGCTATGCCGACAAGTCGGGCATGCTGAAGAAGGAGAAGGTCAGCCTTACCGGCGACGACATGCGCGAGGGGCTGACCGCGATCGTCTCGGTCAAGCTGCCTGATCCCAAGTTCAGCTCGCAGACCAAGGACAAATTGGTCAGCTCGGAGGTCCGCCAGCCGCTTGAATCGCTGATGGCCGACAAGCTCGCCGAGTGGCTCGAGGAGAACCCCGCGGTCGCCAAGCAGATCATCCAGAAGGTGATCGATGCGGCGGCGGCGCGCGAAGCCGCCAAGAAGGCGCGCGAGCTGACCCGGCGCAAGGGCGTGCTCGACATCGCCAGCCTGCCCGGCAAGCTCGCCGACTGCCAGGAGCGCGATCCGGCCAAGTCCGAACTGTTCTTCGTCGAGGGTGATTCGGCCGGCGGCTCGGCCAAGCAGGGCCGCGACCGCCATTTCCAGGCGATCCTGCCGCTGCGCGGCAAGATCCTCAACGTCGAGCGCGCGCGCTTCGACCGCATGCTGGCGAGCCGCGAGATCGGCACGATCATCACTGCGCTGGGCACCGGCATCCGCGACGATTTCAACATCGAGAAGCTGCGCTACCACAAGATCGTCATCATGACCGACGCCGACGTGGACGGCGCGCATATCCGCACGCTGCTGCTGACCTTCTTCTACCGCCAGATGCCCGAGATCATCGCGGCGGGGCACCTCTACATCGCCCAGCCGCCGCTCTACAAGGCGACCAAGGGCCGCTCCGAAGTCTATCTCAAGGACGATAGCGCGCTCGACCAGTATCTGGTCGATGCCGGCGTTGGCGGGACGGTGCTCGATACCCAGGGCACCCAGCGCAGCGGCGAGGATCTGCGCGAGCTGGTCGAGCATGCGCGCCGGATGCGCACGCTCGCGCGCTATGTGCCGCGGCGCTACGATCCCAACATCGTCGAGGTGCTGGCGCTGGGCGGCGGCTTCGATCCCGAAGCGACGCGCGAGCAGCGCGAAGCGGGCCTCAAGACGGTGGTCACCCGGCTCGATGCGGCGGACCAGGATGCGCGCTGGTCGGCCCGTGTCACCGAGGATGGCGGCTATCATTTCGAGCGGCTGTGGCGCGGCGTCACCGACCACCATATCGTCGAGGCAAACTTCCTGGCGTCGGCCGAGGCGCGCAAGCTTCATGCGCTCGCCGCCGAGCAGGCGCCGAGCTATCTGACGCCCTCGAAGCTCGTGCCGTCCAAGGCGGTCGCGGCGGCGGAGACCGATGCGATCCAGGCGCTCGAAGGCGAAGAGGCCGAGGAGGCGGTGACGGTCTCCAAGGGCGAGGCGCTGGTCTCGCGGCCGAGCCAGCTGCTCGACGCGATCCTGGCGTTCGGCCGCAAGGGGCTGGCGATCCAGCGCTACAAGGGCCTGGGCGAGATGAACGCCGAGCAGCTCTGGGAGACGACGCTCGACCCGCAGAACCGCTCGATGCTCGTGGTGCAGATCGACCAGGCCGACGTTGCCGACGCGATCTTCACCCAGCTGATGGGCGACGTCGTCGAGCCGCGCCGCGACTTCATCCAGGAAAACGCACTCAGCGTCGCCAATCTCGACGTTTGAGGCTCTTTGTAGGGTAACGGCCGTATACTGCGCCCGGTCAGCATTTAGCTGCATCAGGCCAGAAATGCGCTGCATTTGCGCCTAGACGCTCCGTATCAGGATCGTGCGAGAACGGTTCACGGCGCGTGAATGCGATCCGGTCGGCGTGGCAGCGCACGTCGACCGACCGAGCCTGTGCGTGGCGTTGGATCCACAAGCTGCACAAGAATGGCGGCTCTTGGCCCAATCGCGGGTGTGGATCGGCGCGCTGACGTGATCGCGCTGACACCCGCCGATCGCCGTCTGCGCGACATCGGCCTGGCGCTCGGTCACCGACCAAAATCGCACGATGTTGCCCGGCTGAGTGGACGACCTCTCCTGGCATTTGATAGTCTGGTTCACAGGCAGGGCGACGTTAGCAACCGAAAGGGCTAAACAAGGCGATGCTCAACGAAAGCAGATCACAAGTGGGACATGGATAATCGCGCTGGCGAGATGTTGGTTTTCGTCCGCGTGGTCGAGGCTGGCAGTTTTTCCGAGGCGGCCCGCCTGATGCTGATGACGCCGTCGACGGTATCCAAGCTCATTGCGAGGCTGGAGGCGCGGCTCGGGGTGCGCTTGATCGAACGCTCGACACGCCGCTTGGCCCTCACGGGCGAAGGCCAGTTCTATTACGAGCGCAGCCAGACATTGCTGGGGCAGCTCGACGAAACCGAACAGCAAATCGCGCGGGGTGGCGCCGAGGCGGATGGGATCGTCCGCGTCACGTCATCGGTCACATTCGGCACGGCGGCGCTCGAACCGATCCTGCCTGCCTTCTTCGAAGCCTATCCCAAGGTCATCGTCGATCTGTCTCTGTCGGATGATGTGGCCGATCTCTATCTGGAGCGCACCGACATAGCGATCCGCGTCGGCAAGCTCGCGGACTCCAACCTGACGGCACGCAAGATCGGCGAGACGCGCCGCCGCATCGTGGCCTCGCCCGCCTATCTCGCGCGCCACGGCACGCCGTGCAGGCCGGAGGATCTCATCCATCACAATTGCCTGGGCTTCAATTTCCGCCGCGCAATGCCGGTCTGGCCAATGCGGGAGGGTGGCCGGATCGTCGAGCGTATGCTCAGTGGCGCGCTACTGGCGAACAATGGCGAGACGCTCCGGCGCATGGCGCTCGCGGGCGTGGGGATCATCCGCCTGGCCGACTATCATCTGCGCGAACCCATTGCGCGGGGACAGCTGGTCGAGTTGCTGGCGGACAGCGATCTTGGCGAGGCGGACGATATCCACGCGCTGTTTCGGGGATCGCAGTTCCTACCCGCGCGTGTCCGGGCCTTTCTGGATTTCACGGTGCCAAGGATGCAGGCGTTTGTGGAGCAAAAATAATGCACGGCCGATCCGCCACAAGGACGGACCGGCCACGCCTGTTCGGGGCGGTTAGCGGCCCAGCACTTCCATCCGCATGACCTGCACGCCACCTTGCGCGAGGTCAGGCAATCTGGCGAACCATGCCTGCACATACGGCATGGCGTTGTGCGCCTCGAAATCCTCACGCGATGGGAAAACCTCGTAGAAGATGAAGTGCCCGGGCTGGGCACGATCTTCCTGGAGGAAATAGACAAGATTCTTGGGATCGCTGCGGACCAGAGCCACCAGCGGCAGCGTGGCTGCGCGCAGTTCGGCTTCCTTGCCCGGTTTTGCGCGAACTTCGGCGACGATGGACCACGCCCCCCGAGGAATCTGCGCATAGCGGATGCCCTCCCCAGGAGCCGCGCTATCCTGCGCGAAGGCGGTAACCGGCGTGGTCGCCAGCATCAGGGCAGACAAGCCGAAAATCTTGAACGGAATGGACATGGTGATTTCCTCTCAAGGTCGATGAAGGTGGCCGGGATGGAGGCGTCACTCCGCCCCGGCGACGATTACAGTCCGGCACGCGTGCGCTGGCGTCCGGCAAGGGCGTTGGCGAAGCGCTGCTTCACCGGGCCGAGCGCCTTCACGAACTCGAGCTGCTCGCCTTCCGGGCCCTTGCAGTAGATCAGTTCCCAGCCATCGGAGGGCGCGACGGTTACCTTGTTGGTATTCGTGTCCTGCGGGGCCGCACGGCGATCGGCTTCGCTGCGCAGGCGGATGGTGCGGTTGGCGCGCACCTGGGTCATGCCGCGACGGGCGGACTCAGCCTCGAGGTCGGCGATGAACTGGTTGAAGTCGACATCGTCGCGCACATAGAAGCAAATGTGCATCATGCGCGGGAAGGCGGGGCTCATATTCTCCAATGGCGGGGCGAAGCTGTTCGGGCCGCCCATCGGCTCGTTGGCGTTGCGATATTGCAGCAACTCGATCACGACATTGTCGAACTGGACGAACCGCACATCCAACCGCTGATCGCCGTCCCGCAGGTTCGGCACGCCGATCGTCGCCGGGTTGACGTGCAGATCATTGGCGCGAATTTCCTGATCGGCCAGCAGCGTGTTTTGCACCGGGTCGCCCTGAAAATCGCCGTGGCGGAACACTTCGGTGCCGCCGAGCACCTGGGTGTAGAACTCGAAGGCCCGCTCCATATTCTGCACCGTCAGGCCGAAATGCTGGACGCCCTGAAGGCGAGCGCCGAGCGGCGCAGCGTTGCGTGCGGCGGGAGACATGCTGGTCCCGGTCGCGGCGGAAGCAGGCGTCGTCGTTCCTGCAACGCCCGCCACCAGCGCGGCGCTTGTGGCGCGGAGCATGTCACGGCGGCCAAGCGTTACAAACTCGTTGGTCTTCACATCGGTCATGGTCGTTCTCCTTTCATTGGGATGGAGCGCCGATCGACAGCGCGCGGGATTCCTGCCGGTCAAAGCGCCGCCTTGACCGGAGTGCAGGTGAAGACTGACCGTGACTGTCAGTCGTCGATGGGGAGCGGAGCCGCCGGATTGACGAGACCCTCGTCACGCAGCGCGCGCCAGAAACCGGCGGGCACGATCTCCCTGAGGGCTGCGCCGTCTTCGGCGATACGCCCGGGACGGCTTGCGCCCGGAATGACGGCGGCAACGGCCGGGTTGGCCAACGCGAACTGGAGACCCGCGGCTTTCATGCTGATTCCGTGACGATCGGCAAGTGCCTTGATGCGGGCGACTTTCTCAAGGATCGCGGGCGTCGCAGGCGCATATTCGAAATTGGGTCCGCCAACGAGCGCACCCGAGCTGTAAGGGCCGCCCACGACGATCCCGAGGCCGCGCTCGGCCACCTTCGGCATCACGCGCTGGAGCGCCCTGTCATGATCGAGCAGCGTATAGCGGCCTGCGAGCAGGAAACCGTCGGGGCGCGGGCCGTCGAGATCGAGCAGCAATTCAATCGGCTCGACCCGGTTGACGCCCAGGCCCCAGCCCTTGATGACCCCTTCATCGCGCATCCGGTCGAGCGCCTTGAACGCGCCCCGACGCGCCTGCTCGAACATGCCGAGCCATTCGTCGCCGTAGAAGTCCTGCGCGATGTCGTGGACCCAGGCAATGTCGATGCGATCGGTCTTAAGACGCTTGAGGCTGTCTTCGATCGACCGATAGGTGGCGTCTTCCGAATAGTCGTTCACGATCTTGTTCGGGCGGCCAAATTTGAAAACGTCGCCCTTTTCGCCAAGGTCACGGGTGCTGACGTCCTCGACTTCGTCCAGGATCACGCGGCCGACCTTGGTGCTGATGACGAACGCATCGCGCGGCTTGTCGGCAAGGGCGGCACCCATGCGGATTTCTGCGAGCCCCGCGCCGTAAAAGGGGGCGTTGTCGTAATAGCGAATGCCGTCATTCCATGCTGCCGCGACGGTCGCGATTGCCTCCTCCTCGGGAATGTCGCGAAACATGTTGCCGAGCGGGGCTGCACCAAAGCCAATCTGGCTTGGGAGAATGTCCTTGAGTGCCATCGTGCTGACCTTCTATTTTTTGCCGAACCCAGCGTCCGGCGTCGAAAGATCAATATTCGCTACGGGCGAAACCTAGTAGCCGGTCAGGGATCGCAGAACTTTGGAAAACGGTTCACAGATCGCAGTTCGCGTAGCAGGCTGCCCTCACCAACTATTGGTTGAGCGGCGCGAGCCGATTTTCGAGATTTATCAACTGGGCGGTTGATCTGGTGATCATTCCAAGCGGTGCCAGCCGAAGCAGGCGCCCGACGAAAGGCACGAACTGGGCTAGGCCAGTACGAGGGCGATCGCGACGACCGCAAATGCGGCATTGGGGCGCAACACCGCGCTCGCGGATCATCCTTGAACGACGAGGACGGCAAGCCTTCCGTCGGCAGAACTTGCAAGAGAAGCTATTGATGCGTTCATCCCGCCGTCAGGCGAGCGGGCCCCTGCGCCGCCGGATCGGAATAGGAAGGGCCGCCATCCTCGACATGGCCGGCCAGGCGCAACGTCTGGCCGGCGCCTTCCAGACGAAGGTCGTACCAGCCATGGCTTGCACGCAGATCGAGCGCGACGGCGCTGTGCTGGGCTGGCAGAAGCGCAAGCGTGCGTTCGGGCTGGCCATAAGCGAGATCCTGCAGCCGGAGCGTCAGCGGGGCACCGCTCGAGTTCGCCACCTGCAGCACTGCCGAAAGCGCGGTTTCCGACGAGTTCGAACCGCGCCGAAAACCGTTGCTCGGTCCCGTCAAAGGCGCGGTGGAAGCCATTGGGGCCAAGCAGGAATAAGCCGTCCGTTGCGGGCACCGGCACTTCGCGGGTTTCGCCCGCGTCCTGCGTGAAGCGTGCAGGGTCGGCATCGAGCCGATCGCGGCGATAAAGGTGGAAGACTGCGGCGCGCGCATGGCTTTGGTTCGCCAGCTTGAGGGTCGGGGCCGAGGCGGTTCCGGCGAGATGCGCGTCCAGCCGATAGGGCGTTGCGCGACGGCGGCGCAGCCCGGTTTCCTGAACGGGCGGCGCCAGCGCGGCAGGCGGGCTGGGCCGTATCTCCTTGAGCTGCATCGCGCGTTCCGAAAGCGCGCGCGTTCGGGGCAGCGCGCGCAGAAAGCTGCGATCGTCCGGCCGCGCGAAATCGAAGCAGGAGGTGAGGTCGCCGCACACCGCGCGGCGCCACGCGCTGACATTGGGCTCGTGCACCCCGAAGCGCGTTTCAAGGAAGCGGATCACGCTGGTGTGATCGAACACTTCCGAAGCGACATGGCCGCCCGCGCTCCACGGGGAAACCACATACATCGGCACGCGAGGCCCCAATCCATAGGGACGCCCCAGATAGGGCGCGTCCTTCTCGCTCTGGGTGTGCAGATGATATTCGTCGGGTGCGGCACCATCCGCATGGGCAGGCGGCGCCGGCGGCGGGACATGGTCGAACAAGCCGTCATTCTCGTCGAAATTGATCAGCAGCACCGTCTTGGCCCAAACTTCGGGCTTAGCCGTGAGCGCGTCGAGCAGTTGCGCGACATATTCGGCCCCCTGCAGGGGGGTGGAGACGCTGGGATGCTCGGAATAGGCCGTGGGCGCGATGATCCACGAGACTTGCGGCAGCCGGTTTGCCAGCACATCCTGCTTGAGGTCGCCGAGCGTTCGCGTGGTCAAGGTGCGCTTGCGAAGCTCGGCCTCCGGGCCGAAAGTCGCGGTTCGCGCGGCGCGATAGCGGCGAAAGCCGAGCAGCGGGTTGTCGCTGAAATTGTCGGCCATGTCCTGATAGATCTGGAAGCTGATCCCCGCGTCTAGCAGCCGCTCGGGATAGGTTTTCCAGGTATAGCCGCCATGGCCGCGCGGATCTTCCCACTGGTCATAGCCATTGTCGATCGCCGGGCCATTCCCGCGCGCCAGCGGATCATGCGTACCGCTCCAGATATACAGACGATTGGGATTGGTGCTCAGGTGGAGCGCGCAATGATAGGCGTCGCACAGGGTGAACGCCTCCGCCAACGCATATTGGAACGGAATATCCTCGCGCGTGAAATAGGCCATGGCGTGGTTCTGCTTGTGCTTCGGCCATGCGCCCATCCGGCCATTGTCCCACGCTGCCTGACTATCCGGGAAGCCATGGGGGGTGCCGAGCGGACGATACAGGCGGAAGTCGCTTTGCGTATTCAGCCGGAACGGCGCGATCAGCGCCGGGCTCGCGCCGTCCTGCTCGTTCGGCTGGACGAAGACCGTGCGACCGGGCGCACCGGGCAGCGGAGCGGCGGGAATGGCGAACCGGTCGCCAAAGCCGCGAACGCCGTGCATCGCGCCGAAATAATGGTCGAAGGAACGATTCTCCTGCGTCAGGATCACGACATGCTCGACATCCCGGATCGTGCCGGTGCGCCGGTGCGCCGGGATTTCCAGCGCCCGCGCGATCGACGGGAGCAGACCAGATGCCGCGCCGCCCGTCGCCATCATGGCCTTGATGAAAGCGCGGCGATCCTGGAGCGAATGCGTCATCTCTGCGTCCCAATGCCGGGAAATCGGTTCAGGGAGGGAACGTCCCGGCAACGTCCCCTCCGACATGGGTTCAGAATTTCAGCCCGAAGCCGACAAACACTGTCCGCCCGCTGCGCGTCGCCTTGTACTGGACTTCTGGCATTGGTCAGGTTGATCGCGTCCAGCGTGACGCGCCCTCGGTCGGTCAGGGTGATGAAGGCGGTCGCCTCGACATAGATCGTGCGGTCAAACCCGTCCACGCGGCCCACATTGGCGTTCGTGTCGAGCACCGTGGCGTTGGCGGGCACGCCCAGCTTATGGAACGGCGCCGGCAGGAAGTCGCAGCCTGGACCGTTCGCTAAACTTGCCGCCCCCAGCGGTGTGCGGAACGCATACATCGTGAAATCGGCTGAGAATGCGGCTGCCCCAGCAACGATCACGAACCCTGCATCGCGGGTGCGCCGGCACGCCGCGGCGGTCGCCCGCGACCGGGCTGTCCGCGCAGGCGCCTTTGCTTGACCATCGGGTGCATTTGCTCAATCCTGCGCGGGTGAGCGAAGCCGTCGTCGATCCCGTCCCCTCGCGTTCTTGCCCCTCGGCGGTGCTGGCGGCACGCCCGGAAGCGATCCGGCTCGACGCCGCGACGACCGCGGTGATCGTCGTCGACATGCAGAATGCCTATGCCAGCCACGGCGGATATGTCGACGAGGCCGGTTTCGACGTCGGCCCGGCGGCGCGCGTGATCCCGAAGATCGCCGAAGTCGTCGAGGCCGCACGCGCGGCGGGCATGCCCGTGGTCTTCCTGCAGAACGGGTGGGATTCGGGCTATGTCGAGGCCGGCACGCCGCTTTCGCCCAATTGGCACAAATCCAACGCGCTCAAGACGATGCGCGCGCGGCCCGAGCTTGCCGGAAAGTTCCTCGCGCGCGGCGGCTGGGACTATGAACTCGTCGACAGCCTGCAGGTTGGCGACAACGATCTGCGCGTGCACAAGCCGCGCTATTCGGCGTTTTTCAACTCGCAGCTCAATTCGGTGCTGCGCGCGCGCGGCATCCGCACGCTGATCTTCACCGGCATCGCCACCAATGTCTGCGTCGAATTGACCCTGCGCGACGGCTTCCATCTGGAGTATTTCGGCGTCCTGCTCGAAGATGCCGTGCATCACCTGGGACCCGACTTCATCCGCGAAGCCAGCCTCTACAATGTCGAGAAGTTCTTCGGCTGGGTGAGCAACGTCGCCGACTTCCGGGCCGCTGTCGGCCAGCTTCCAGCCAAGGCTTGCTGATGCCCTTCGAACCGATCAACCCGCCGCAGTTTCCGACGCCGATCGCGCCCTATTCGGCCGGGGCGAAGGCGGGCAACACCGTGTATGTCTCTGGCGTGCTCGCGCTGGGCGAAGGCGGCGCGGTACTCCATGTCGGCGATGCCTCGGCGCAGACGCGCCATGTGCTCGAGGTCATCAAGACAACGGTGGAGGCTGCGGGCGGCACGATGGCGGACATCGCGATGAACCACATCTTCCTCAAGGACCTCGACGACTATGCCGCATTCAACGCGGTCTATGCGGAGTATTTCCCCGGCAACAAGCCGGCGCGCTACTGCATCAAGTGCGACCTAGTGAAGCCGGACTGTCTGGTCGAGATTGCCTCGGTAGCCCATCTTGGGTGAGGCCGCAGGGCTCTACTTCGAAACTCATGGGAGCGCGCAAGCGCCCCCGCTGATCCTGTCGAGCGGCCTTGGCGGCTCCGCGGGCTATTGGGCGCCCAACCTGGCGGCGCTGGCAGACCATTTCCACGTCATCGCCTATGACCATCGCGGCACCGGCCGCAGCGACCGGGCGCTTCCTGAGACACTTTCCGTCGAAGAAATGGCAGGCGACGTGGCGCGGCTGATGGATGCGCTCGCCATCGAGCGCGCGCATTTCGTCGGCCACGCGCTGGGCGGCGCCATCGGAATCGAGACCGCCGCGCGCACGGGACGGATCGACCGGCTGGTCGTCATCAACGGATGGCGCGCGCTGTCGCCGCACACAAGGCGTTGCTTCGCCGCCCGCCTCGCGCTGCTGCACGGCGCAGGCGCGCGGGCCTATCTCGAGGCGCAGCCGCTCTTCCTCTATCCGCCCGACTGGATTGCCTCGCATGACGGCGCGCTGAGCGCCGAACTCGATCCGCACCTCGCGGCTTTTCCCGGCGTCGCGACGACGGCCCAGCGCATCGCCGCCGTGCAGTCCTATAGTCCCGGCCCGGCGGCGCTCGCGGCGGCGGAGAAGATGCTCGTCATCGCCACGCGCGACGACTTCCTCGTTCCCTATGCCGCGGCGGTCGATCTCGCGGAGGCGGCACATGCCGAGGTCGCGACGTTTGGCTGGGGCGGCCACGCCTGCAACGTGACCGATCCCGAGCATTTCCATCGCATCGTCCTCGAATTCCTCAGGAGCTGAAGCCATGCAGGTCGGCGTTTTCGTGCCCATCAACAACAATGGCTGGCTGATCAGCGAGAACGCCCCGCAATATCTGCCGAGCTTCGACCTCAACAAGGAGATCGCCCTGCGCGCCGAGAAGCACGGGCTCGATTTCCTGCTCTCGATGATCAAGCTGCGCGGCTTCGGCGGCAAGACCCAGTTCTGGGAATATGGCCTGGAGAGCTTTACCCTGATGGCCGGGCTGGCGGCGGTGACGGAGAAGATCAAGATCTACGCCACCTGCCCGACCCTCATCATTCCCCCCGCCTTCGCGGCGCGGATGTGCAATACGATCGACAGCATCAGCCATGGCCGCTTCGGGCTCAATTTGATCACCGGCTGGCAGCCGCCCGAATATACCCAGATGGGCCTCTGGCCCGGCGACGAGCATTTCCGCAACCGCTACGACGTGCTGGACGAATATGCCCAGGTGCTGCGCGAGCTGTGGGAAACCGGCCGTTCCGACTTCAAGGGCAAATATTACGAAATGACCGACTGCCTGGTCCAGCCGCGGCCCGAGGCAGACATGAAGATCATCTGCGCGGGCTCTTCCGATGCGGGGCTGGCATTCTCGGCGAAGTGGGCGGACTATGCCTTTTGCCTGGGCAAGGGCGTCAACACGCCGACGGCCTTTGCCTCGAACAATGCGCGCCTCGCCAAGTTCACTGCGCAAACCGGCCGCGACGTCTCGGTCTTCGTGCTGGTGATGGTGATCGCCGCGCCGACCGACGAGGAGGCGATGGCCAAATGGCAAAGCTACAATGACGGCGTCGATCTGGAGGCGATTGCGTGGCTGGCCGACCAGGGCGCCAAGGACACGGTCAACACCGACACCAATGTGCGCCAGCTCGCCGCCCCCGAAGGCGCGGTGAACATCAACATGGGCACGCTGGTCGGCAGCTATGAAAGCGTGGCGCGCATGCTCGACGCGATGGCGGAGGTCCCGAACACCGGCGGCGTATTGCTCACCTTCGACGACTTTCTCGAAGGCGTGGAAGCATTCGGCACGCGCATTCAGCCGCTGATGAAGAGCCGCGCCGACCGGGCGTGAGGCGTCGCGCAGCTTGGGGGCGAAGGATTCGGCAGGCCGCCGCGCCAGATTGGCGGGCGACCTGCGTTTCCTAAATCCTGTTTCCGCTCATGACTTGTCGAAAAACATGTAAAGTTCGGCGATCCGCCCATCGCGGACGATCGCGAAGTCGGTGCCCGCATAGGCAGGCGGTTCGCCAGGCGCGCCCGAGGTCCAGCGCGCCCGGCCGGCGGTGCCGTGGATTTCCTCGGGCTCGCCGAGTTCTGCGTAGCGAAAGCTCGGGTGCGTCGCGCGGATCTCGCCGGCGTTGCGGTCGATCGCGTCGCGGCCACGATGGATGCCGTCAGGCGCATAGAATATGCCGTCCTCCGCCCAGATTTCATCGATAGCGGCGCGGCGGCGTTGCGGATCGGCTTCCCCGAACACTTCCTGAAGGTTGCGGCGCAACAGGGTCGAGATGCTTTGCGACATGATGTGTCTCCTCTTGCGTCGATTAAATCTGGGCCTGGCCGCCGTCGACGAAGAGCTCGACGCCGTTGACGAAGCTGGCATCGTCGGAAGCAAGGAACAAGACCGCCTTGGCGATCTCTTCCGGTTGGCCCACCCGGCCTGCCGGGATCAGGCTTGCGAGATACTCCTTGGTGCCGGCCGCTTGCGCGCCGCCGCCGAACAAGTCGTTGAGGCCCGCGGTGTCGGTCACGCCAGGGCTGATCGCGTTGACGCGGATATGCCGGTCCTTGAGGTCGAGCATCCAGTTGCGGGCGAAGTTGCGCACCGCGGCCTTGGTGGCGGAATAGACGCTGAAGGCCGGCGTTCCGGAAATGCTCGTCGTCGAACTCGTCAGGATGATCGACGCGCCGTCCCGGAGCAGCGGCAGCGCCTTCTGCACGGTGAACAGCACGCCCTTCACGTTCGAGTCGAACGTGTTGTGATAATGCTCTTCGGTGATCGCGCCGAGCGGCACCATCTCGCCGCCGCCGGCATTGGCGAACACGACGTCGATCAGCGCATGCTTCTGCTGAACCGCATCGTAGAGACGGTCGATATCGGCGAGCTTGGCCATGTCACCCTGAATGCCGGTAACGTGACCGCCGATCTGCTTGACCGCGGCGTCGAGCGTCGCCTGGCGTCGGCCGGTGATGAACACCGAGGCGCCTTCCGCTGCAAACGCCTTGGCGGTCGCGAGACCGATACCGCTCGTGCCGCCGGTCACCACCACCACCTTGTTCTTGAACCGATCCGTCATCGTCTGTCTCCAAAAGCGTGTCGGCGCTTGCCGTGCACCCAAATGCGGATGGAACGATGGTGCGTGTAGACGGCAATTGTGGCACATAGCGTTCCACTGGAGGAACGCTGATGCGGACGGATTTGAATGATCTGGCCTATTTCGCCGAAGTGGTGGCGCATGGCGGCTTCGCCGCTGCGGGCCGCGCGCTGCGCGAGCCGAAGTCCAAGCTGAGCCGGCGCATCGCCGGCCTCGAACAGCGATTGGGGCTGCGCCTGATCGAGCGGTCGAGCCGCCGCTTCCGCGTCACCGATACCGGCCAGGCCTTTTACGAGCGGTGTCGCGCCATGCTGGCGGAAGCCGAGCAGGCCGAGGCACTCGTCGTCCAGGCACAGGCGGAGCCGCATGGGCGGGTCCGCTTCAGTTGCCCGACGGGGATGATCGAGCCGATTTCGGGACTGATCGCAGCATTTCTCGCCCGCTATCCCAAGGTGCGGCTGCAACTCGTCGCCACCGACCGTGCCGTCGATCTGATCGAGGAGCGGATCGACCTCGCGCTGCGCGTGCGCACCGCACTGACCAGCGACGCGGCGCTGACCATGCGCTCGCTCGGCGCTTCCACCCGCATCCTGGTCGCCAGCCCGCAACTGGCGAGCCAAATTGCCGATGTGGCCAGCCTCGCGACGCTGCCGGGACTGAGCACCGGCGATGCATCGGACGACTTCGAATGGCATCTGGAGACCGACGATGGCCGCAGCCATGTCGAGAAGCGCGCCGCGCGCCTTTGCTGCGCCGATATGGCGGCGGTGAGAAGGGCGGCTGCGGAGGGGCTTGGCGTTGCGCTTCTTCCCGATCATGTCTGCCGCGAAGCGATCGCCGCCGGGGACCTTGTCCACGTGTTGCCGGCATGGCGCGGCCAACGCGGGATCGTCCATCTCGTTTTCACAACGCGGCGCGGCCTGTCACCCGCCGTCCGCGCCCTTATCGATCATTTGGCGAGTGGCTTCGCGCGAGCGGCGGTCGATTGAGGCCGGGCGCTCGGCTTACGCCTGCGCTTCCACCAGCTGGAACTGGGCAAGCGTGGCCCGGAGCGCCGGGGTGTCGGCGACCGGATCGAACCGCAGCGGGCTTCGCAACAGGCCCATCGACGCGCGGATCGCGAAGATCAGGACGGTGTCCGCGCCGACGGTGATATCGAGAGGCACCACCGCGAAATCACCGCGGGCACCCGGCACATCGACAGACAGTTGATGCGCGCCGGCGGGCAGGGCGATCATGGTGAAACGCTTCGGCATCAACTGTGCGATCGCGACACGATCGACCACGACGTCGAAGCCGAGCGACCGCGTCGCGGCGCGCTTCTCGCGCAGCACCACGACCCAGCCGCTCCCGGCGCGCGGCGGAAAGGCCAGCAGTTCGGCCTTCCGGATGCCGTTGGTGACGGGCATCCTGCGATTGCCCGAGCGCCGGTTGAGCCCGGTGAACAGTCCCGAGCCGAGCACCATCGGGAGGACGAACTTTACCGCGCCGAATTCCAGCCCGGGGGTGGTCGCCTCGGCATAGACCAATGCCCCGTACAGGCTGCCGGCGACGGCAACGGCAATCGCCAGGTTTGCGAGCGTCTTCATCGCTTATAGCCCGAAGCTGATGCCGACGCGGCCGGCAGTCGAGCGGCGCACGGTCGATCCGCCGACGCCGGCGTTGACATAGACTTTGGGCGCGATCCGCCCGACGACGGCGCCCGAAAAGCCTTGCTGGCCGCGATAGGTGGCAAGGTTGAACGATAGCGAGACCGGGCTGTCGGGCACCACCATCGTGCCGCCCAGCGCGACGGCCGCGGCGATCCCGCCATTGGCCTCGCGGATGTTGCGGCGCAGCCCGTCGACCGAGGTCTGCAGCCCGCCGACCTGGTCCTGGAGCGTGCTGATCTGGTTGGTCTGCACCGTGTTGACCAATTCGATCGCCGTCATGCGTGAATCCTGCGCGACGTTGACGTTTTCGATCGAGGTGAGACGGGTGTCCTGCACGACGTTGGTGCCCTCGACTGCGGTCAGCCGGCTATCCTGCATGACATTGGTGTTTTCCACCGCGGTCAGCCGATTGTCCTGCTGGACATTCTGGGTCTCGACCGTGGCGAGGCGAGTCTCGTGATCGGCCACCTGGGTGGTCAGGCTCGTCACGCTGCCCTGGACGCTGGCGACGCTGGCATCGACATAGTCCTTGTTCGCCGCGTCGGTGCCGACGACGGGCGCGCCGATATTCTGGAGCCGGTTGCCGCCGGCGTCGAAATTGGTGCCCGATCGCAATTCCACGTTGCCGCCGAGCGACGCAGAGGTGGCGACGCGGAGTTCGGTGATCAGCGCCGACCCGGTGGAGAACGAGCCCGCGGTCAGCGATCCGGTGACGCGGCCCGTGCCCGAGGCGTTGAGCGAGCCGGTGTTGACGCTGTTGGTGGTCAGCGCGCCGGAGTTGATGATGCTGGTCGACGTGATCTGCTGCGCCTGGGTGAGCCCGCCGAGATTGACCTGGCCGTTGAACTGCGCGCCGCTGTTGAAGAGGGCGCCGCCGGTGAATTCGGCGAGGCCACCGAACGATGCGGTGCCGTCCGCATTGATCGACGATGCGGCATTGCCCGATCCGAAACCGATCCCGCGCAAGAAGTGGAACTGATCGGGATCGGCACCGGTCAGCGGGCCGCCCGGATCGCAATCCTGGCCGTTGACGACATAGAGCGAGCCATCGGCATTGGCGCAGGTGGTGTTCTGGCCGTCGAGATTGAGCCCGCCATCGGTGATCGCCGACACCTGCGCGGCCGCCGGCAGGGCGGCGAGGCTGCAGCCTGCCAGAGCGATTGCAGCCGTAAGGGCGCGGGGGCGGCACGCGAGCCCGCGACGCGAGCGCGCAAAAGACGGGAAAATATCGATCATCGAACTACCCTTTGTCGTTCAAGGCGGAGGACTTTCCCCGCCGCGTCGTTGCGGAACCACGGCATTTCGTGCGGCGACGCCCGACGAGGCCGTCGATGGTGCACCGCACATCGACCGTTGCCTGCACCCTGCCGCAGCTCTAGGCTGGAGCACGCTCTCTGTTTGGGTAGGAGGCTGCGAAATCGTTGTGCACCTCGCCGCCGGGACCCTAGGGGCCGGCCACGCTCTGCATCCCGATGACCTGCCGCTCGCGTGGGAGACGCTCGATCATCTGATCGGCGAAATCTACGAATGCGCGCTCGATCCGAGCCGGTGGAATGCGACGATCGAAGAAATCCGGCTGGCGCTTTGCCCGCCCGACTGGCGCACCGCGTTCCTGATGCTGGAGCGCCGCGATCCCCCGAGCGCGCGGTTCATCGCGACTACCAATGTCGGGCCGGGCGTCGAATCGACCTACAGCGCAGTCTTTGCTTACAGCAATCCATGGTCGCGACGGACGTGGCCGGCGCGCAACGGCCAGTTGATCGACACCGATGACATCCTGCCGCGCGAGGAGCTTCGCAAGACCGGGCTGTACAAGAATTTCCTAGCGGCGATGAACGTCGACCGGACGCTGTGCCTCATGCTCGACCGCAGCGATGGCGCGCGGCTCGGGCTGTTGCTGATCGGGCCGGGCGACCGCAACCTGACGGTTCTGCGCCGTGGTCTTCGCGTGCTCGGTCCGCATATCCAGCGTGCGGTGCGGATCAGCCAGCGTATCGCCAGCGCCGAGGTGACGGCGAGCGCGGCGCAGGCGGCGGCGAACCGTTCGCGCTACGCTCTGATCAGCCTCGACAAGCAGCTCAACATCCTCTCGGCCAATGAACGCGTCGCGCATTACGAAGCGACGGGGCTTATCACCACCGCCGGCGGGAAGCTGGCCTTCGTCGATCCGGCCGCCCAGCGGAAGCTCGCGGCGATGGGGCTGAGCGCCTCCGGCGACCTGGCTTTCCAGGCGATCGACCGCGCGGGCCGCGAACGGCCGGTGCTGGGCGTTCTAATCAAGCCCAAGACGATTCCGATGATCGGCGGCGCCATCGCCGATGCCGCGATGATCATCACCATCGGAAGCGGGGTGGGCGAAGGACCGGTTCTGGGGATCGACCGATTGGCGCAATGGTTTGGGCTGACTCCCACCGAAGCGCGCGTCGTCGGCGCGCTGGTCAATGGCCAAAGTCCGCAGGAGTACGCCGCCCATAACGGCGTCAGCGTCAACGCCGTGCGCTTCCACCTCAAGCACATCTTCCTCAAGACCGAGACCGCCAGCCAGGCGCAACTCGTCGCCCGCATCGCGCAGATGCCGCAATAACGGCTGCGCCGGGCTTGGGCTGGCTGGCGTTGCGAGGCAGGTCATCCGTGACACATCCAGACAAGCGCGCGCGACGCACGTTCAACAAGATTGCTCGCAACATAGCGTAAGAGATCGCTTGAATCGCCGAACGCGGGGTCCTGCCCCGGCGCTCCGGTGGTGTTCCGGGGGGAGGGAGTACCCCGGCCGGGAGCCCATCCGCGGCCGGGGACTTTCAGCCCGATCGGAACGCCCAGCGCAGCGTGCTCGCCAACCCGTTCGTCCCGAAGCGGACCGCCGGCGTTGCCATTCGCGGGCCCGGCAAACCCTGCATGCGCCGCGCCCAATCGGGCAGCAGATCGACCGCGGCGCGAAAGGCGAGCGCCTGAAACGGCGCCATGGCAAGACTGGGCGGCGGCTGATCGAGCACCATGCGTGCGACTTCGCGGGTGCGCGCATCGACGCGCAGCTCGGGCCGCATCGCGGCGACCAGCGCATCGGCCTCGGCGCGGCTGCGCGGCACCGGATCGGCGCCCAGCGCCTGCGCGATCTGCGCGAACTCGGCGAAATAGCGGTCCTGGTCCGCCGTCGGCATGTCCGGCTCGGCATAGCGAATCCACGCGTCGAGGAACGACACCGCCTCGCTGACATGGACCCAGGCGAGCAGCGACGGATCGTCTGCGGCATAGGCGCGGCCGTCGGGCAGCGTGCCGCGGACGCGAGTGTGGACCTCGCGCACCTTGGCGATCGCGGCCTCGGCCTCGGCGCGCTCGGCGTAACTGGTTACCGCGATGAAGCGCGCGGTGCGGCGCAGCCGGCCGAGCATGTCGCCGCGAAAGCTCGAATGGTCCCACACGCCGGCGAGCACGGCGGGGTGGAGCATCTGGAGGAGCAGCGCGGCGACGCCGCCGACCATCATCGTGGTAACGTCGCCATGCACCCGCCACACCACCGAATCCGGGGCGAACAGACCATCCGCGCTGCGCACCACCGGCGCCTCGCCCTTCGCCGCATCGTTGAGGACGCCCCGGACCTGGCCGACGAGACGGCGCTTGAGCGTGCGAGCTGCGGTGTCGAGCAGGGCCATGGAGGCAAGGTAGGCGGTTCGGGGGTGCCTGCAAGCAGGAGGAGAGCGATGAGCGATGAGTGTGAAGAAGAAGTCGCTCGCTAAACCCTCTTCCGCGGGGCCGGAAGCGGGACAGGATGCAGCGTTAGCGCTATCAACTCGTCACGCCTGTTACGGGCGTTGACCGCGCGGGCGTTGCGGTGCAGCAACTGCGGTCATGGCCAGCCTAGCGATCACCAACAATCCCGACATCCAATTCCTGGGACGCCTGCTCGGCGACGTGATCCGCGCCTATGGCGGCGAGGAACTGTTCAAGCGGATCGAATATATCCGCGCCACCTCGGTCGATCGCCATCGCGGCGTGGCGGGCGCCGGCGACATCGATCGCGGGCTCGATCGGCTCTCGCTCGACGAGACGCTCGATTTCGTCCGCGGCTTCATGCTGTTCTCGATGCTCGCCAACCTTGCCGAGGATCGCCAGGGCGTCGAGACCGAGAAGGATGCCGATCTCGCCTCGGCGCTGCAGCGGCTCGAGAACGAGGGCATCGGCCATGACGCCGTGATGGCGCTGCTCGATCATGCGCTGGTCGTGCCGGTGCTCACCGCGCACCCCACCGAAGTTCGCCGCAAGTCGATGATCGACCACAAGAACCGGATCGCCGAGCTGATGACGCTCAACGATCTCGGCCGCGACGAGACCGAGGATGGCGACAAGGTCGAGGAAGCGATCCTCCGCCAGATCGCCTTGCTGTGGCAAACCCGCGTGCTGCGCCGCGAGAAGCTGGGCGTCGCCGACGAGGTCGAGACCGCGCTCTCCTATCTGCGCGATGTTTTCCTGCCGGTGATCCCGGCGCTCTATGCCCGCTGGGACCGCGCGCTGGGCGAACGCGCGCCCACTTTCCTGCGCACCGGCAACTGGATCGGCGGCGACCGCGACGGCAATCCCTTCGTCACTGCCGATTCGCTGCGGTTGGTGCTCAGCCGCTCGGCCCAGGCGGTGCTCGATTATTATCTCGATGCAGTCCACGCGCTCGGCGCCGAGCTTTCGATCTCGACCGAGCATACCCAGGTCAGCGAGGAAGTGCTCAAGCTTGCCGAGGCGAGCCAGGACGCGGGCAAGAGCCGCGCCGACGAGCCCTATCGCCGCGCGCTCACCGGGATCTATGCCCGGCTTTCGGCGACGTATCAGCTGCTCAGCGGCAAGGCGCCGCCGCGCCCCGCGCCGCTCACCGCCGAGCCCTATGCGACGCCGGGAGAATTTCGCGACG
Source organism: Sphingomonas sp. MMS12-HWE2-04 (assembly GCF_044881185.1). Lineage (GTDB taxonomy): Bacteria > Pseudomonadota > Alphaproteobacteria > Sphingomonadales > Sphingomonadaceae > Sphingomonas. The sequence continues at coordinate 4,001,834 of NZ_CP173254.1, forward strand.
AACTGGTCGCGATCGCGCACGGCCTGGCCGACGAGGGCGATGGGCCGCTGGCGAGCGGCGGTGCGCTCGGGCGGCTGATCCGCGCGGTCGAAACCTTCGGCTTCCACCTCGCCACGCTCGACATGCGCCAGAACAGCGCGATCCATGAGCGCGTGATCGCCGAATTGCTCAAGGCCGGCGGCATCTGCGACGATTATGCGGCGCTGGACGAGGACGCGCGCGTCGCGCTGCTGCGCACCGAGCTGGAGAGCCCGCGGCTGATCACCAGCCCTTATGCCGACTATTCGGAGGAAACCGCCTCGGAGCTGGCGATCGTCCGCGCCGCCGCCGAGGCACATGGCAAATATGGCCGGCAGTGCATCACCCACTACATCGTCTCGATGGCGCAGTCGGTGTCGGACCTGCTCGAGGTCCATGTGCTGCTCAAGGAAGCCGGGCTCTACATCCCCGGCGAGGATCCCCAGGCGCACATCATGGCGATCCCGCTGTTCGAGACGATCGCGGATCTCGAAGGCGCGCCGGCGATCATGGACGCGTGGCTGGGCCTGCCCGAAGTCGCCGCGATCGCCGCCAAGCGCGGCCATCAGGAAGTGATGATCGGCTATTCGGATTCGAACAAGGACGGGGGCTATCTCACCTCGACCTGGCAGCTTTCGCGCGGGTCGACGGCGCTGAAACCCGTGTTCGAGAAGGCGAATATCGCGATGCAGCTGTTCCACGGCCGCGGCGGCGCAGTGGGGCGCGGCGGCGGATCGAGCTTCGCCGCTATCCTCGCCCAGCCGCGCGGGACCGTGCAGGGCCGTATCCGCATCACCGAGCAGGGCGAAGTGATCGCCGCCAAATATGGCACCCGCGCCAGCGCGATGACCAATCTCGAAGCGATGGCGTCGGCGACGTTGCTCGCCAGCCTCGAGCCCGAGCAATTGAGCCCGGCCAATTCGGCGCGCTTCGCCGCGGCGATGGACGAACTCTCGGGCACCGCGTTCAAGGCGTATCGCGGGCTGGTCTACGAGACTGAGGGCTTCCGCACCTTCTTCCGCCAGGCGACTCCGATCGCCGAGATCGCCGGGCTCAAGATCGGATCGCGCCCGGCCAGCCGCAAGAAATCGGACGCGATCGAGGATCTGCGCGCAATTCCCTGGGTATTTAGCTGGGCGCAGGCGCGGGTGATGCTGCCGGGCTGGTACGGCGTCGGCGCGGCGATCGACGCCTTTGCGGACAAGGGGCTGCTCCGCGAAATGGCCAGCGCCTGGCCGTTCTTCGCCTCGGCACTGGCGAACATGGAGCAGGTGCTCGCCAAGTCCGACATGGCGATCGCCAGCCATTATGCCGCGCTGGTCGAGGATGCCGGGCTGCGCGACAGCGTGTTCGGCCGCATCCGCGACGGCTGGCAGCAGACGCATGACGGGCTGCTCCAGGTCACGCGCCAGACCCGGCTGCTCGAAAAACACCCGGCGCTCGACACCTCGATCCGGCTGCGGCTGCCCTATATCGAGCCGCTCAACCTGCTGCAGATCGAGCTGATGAAGCGCCACCGCGCCGGCGAGGAAGACCCGCGGATCGGCGAAGGCATCCTGCTCTCGATCAACGCGATCGCAACGGCGCTGCGCAACAGCGGATGACGTGTCCCCCTCCCTGAAGGGAAGGGGCGGGTCAGGCCAGGAACGGCGCCGCGATCTCCTCGCGGATGCGCGCGAGGCGGCCGGTCGCGCGGTCAATCATGGCCCAGGTGGTGCGGGCCTCGACGCGGATCTTGCCGTCGGCGCCGGTGAACTTCATGTGGCGATCGAAGCGCGCGCCGCGCGGGGGATCGGGCACCCAGGTCTGCGCAGTCACCGTCTCGCCCGCGACGACATTGCCGCGATAATCGATCTCATGCCGGGTCACGACCCAGAAATAGGCCGCGTGATGCTCGGGCGCGGCGACCGCATACCAATGCGCCACCGCGACGTCTTGGATCCACTTAACCCAGACCGCATTGTTGACATGGCCGAGCTCGTCGATGTCGTCGGGGCCGGCCGTGATCGTCTCGCTGTAAACTGCCATGCCGTGAGGCTAACCCGATTGCCCCGCGGCAGGGAAGCGGCGCGTTCGATCGCCCTTATTCGATTGCCTTGCACGCGATCGGCGGCAGGCCCGGCGCGGTGAAGGTCATGTCCGTTCCCTTGGCGCGCAGCTCGTAACCGCCGCCGGCATAGCGGATGCCCGAAGCGGCGGGCTGGCCGCGTAGCACCGCGAGCTGCTTGCCGCCGCGCGAGACGGTGACGCGCTTGTTGTCGGGGTCGAACGCCGCGGCGAGGCGCGACCCGTCCATGCAGCGATAGCGCGCGCTCGAGCGGTTGTCCGCGGTCGGTCCGGGCGTGGGATTTGCCTCGCCCGGGCGCGGCTTGATGTCGGTGTTGCGGATGTGCCAGCGGCGCTGCTCGGCGGTGGCGCCGTCGATGTCGGCGGTGCGGTGGAGGAGGATCGATCCGCGCAGGTTGAACGGCGCGTTGCCCGCCTTGAGCCGGCCATAGACCTGCACCGGCACGGTGACATAGCGCTGCCCGGCGCCCGAATCGACGCGGCCCGGCGCGCCAACCTGTGCGCGATATTCGGAATATTTGGCGAAGCTCGCGGCGAATGCCTGGGGGCTCATGCCGGCAGCGCCGGGCTCCCACAGCTTGTACGCCTGGCCGTATTTGCCTTCGCCGATCAGCGCATAATAGGTCTGGACGACATTCGCGGCGCCCTGCGCGCTGTCTTCGGTGAACGGTGCTTCGCTGACCGGCGTGCGATCGTCGTCGAGTCCGCCCGGCGTGCCGGGCGCCGCGGGAGTTGCTGCGGGAAGCGGCGTGGCGGCGGCGGTGGTCGGCGCTGCTGTGGGCGTCGCCGACCCGGCAGGCGCGGCCTCCCGGATGGGCAGGGTGTCGTTGCGCGTATCGCTATTGCCGGACTGCGACGAGCAGGCGGCGAGCGCGAGAAGCAGGGCTAGGGTGCGCATCCGGACCTCGATAATGACGATGCGTAACGAACGCCGGCCCGGATGCGGGCGTTCCCTCAGTCTGCGAGCGGCTGGTTGCCTTCGAAGCCGAGCCGTTTGACTCCGGCGCGCTTGACCACCGCCAGGACATTGTCGAACCGCTCGTAGCGCGCTTCGGGATCGGTGCGCAGGTGGAGCACTGCCTCGGGATCGCGCTGGAGCGTGGCGAGGGCGCCGGGAAGTGCGGCATCGCGCAGCGGCGCGCCGTCCCAGAACAGAGCGCCGCCGGCATCGATCGCGAGCTGGTGCGGGCGTTCGGCCACGGTTTCGCCGCCGGGCTGCGGCAAGTCGATCGGCACCTTGTGGGTCGCGACCGGGACGCTGAGGATCATCACGATCAGCAGCACCAGCATCACGTCGATGAACGGCGTGACGTTGATCGCATGGAAGGGAATGGGCTCGGCAACGGGGGCAGTGCGGACCATGGCGCCTCTCCTTCATGGTGATGTGATACCGTATCACGAATTGGCGTGATGAAAAGAGGAGGATTTCGCAGCCGATTGCGCCGCGCCTCTCCCGTTCCGCGGCGCGCGCGCCTAGATAGGGGTCAGTGACTTCCCAGCCGATCACCGCCCGTATCGCCGAAGGCGTCGCCTCGATTCCCGCGGAGGAATGGGATGCGTGCGCGGGCAGCGGCAATCCGTTCGTCAGCCATGCCTTTCTGTCGATCCTCGAACGTTCGGGATCGGTGGGGGCAGGAAGCGGCTGGCAGGCGCTGCCGATCCTGGTCGACGGGGCGGACGGGCGCGCCGCGGCGATCGCCCCGGCCTATGCCAAGGCGCATAGCCAGGGCGAATATGTCTTCGACCATGGCTGGGCCGATGCCTGGGAGCGCGCTGGCGGCGACTATTACCCCAAGCTCCAGATCGCCGTGCCGTTCACGCCCGTGCCCGGGCCGCGGCTGCTGCTGCGCGATCCCGCCAAAGCGCCCGCGCTGATCGCGGCGATCGAGGCAGTGACCCAGCAGAACGAACTCTCCTCTGCGCACGTCACCTTTGTCGACGATGCGCAGCTGCCCGAGTTCGAGCGCGCCGGCTGGCTGATCCGCGCCGGCACCCAGTTTCACTGGGCGAATGACGGCTATGGCGGCTTCGACGATTTCCTCGCGGCGCTCGCCAGCCGCAAGCGCAAGGCGATCCGCAAGGAGCGCGCCGCCGCGCTGGAGGGGCTGACCGTTCGCCACCTTACCGGCGCCGAGATCACCGAGGCGCATTGGGACGCCTTCTGGGCATTCTACCAGGACACCGGCGCGCGCAAATGGGGCCACCCCTATCTGACGCGGCCGTTCTTCTCGCTGCTCGGCGCCGAGATGGGCGAGCAGGTGCTGCTGATCCTCGCCGAGCGCGACGGCGTGCCGATCGCCGGCGCGCTCAACCTGATCGGCGGCGATGCGCTCTATGGCCGCTATTGGGGGGCGGTCGAGGAAGTGCCCTTCCTCCATTTCGAGCTGTGCTATTACCAGGCGATCGATGCCGCGATCGCGCGCGGGCTTTCGCGGGTCGAGGCCGGCGCGCAGGGCGAGCACAAGCTGGCGCGCGGCTATGTGCCGGTGACGACCTGGTCGGCGCATTATTTCCCGAACCCCGGCTTTCGCCGCGCCGTCGCCGATTTCCTCGCCCGCGAACGTGCCGCGATCGACAATGAACAGGAATATCTCGCCGAGCTGACGCCCTTTCGGCGCGAGGATTAGCGGCGAGCCTTGTGCTTCGGCGTGGCCCTGTGGGTCGCGGTAGGTGTTGGGGTCGGCGTTGGCGTTACCGTGGGCATCGGGTCGGGGCTCGCCTCGGGCTCGGGCAGGTTGCTGCTCTGGCGGCCGTCGGCGAGGATATAGTCGCGTTCCCAGCGCGGCAGCGTCAGGTCGCCATGCTGGATCACCGGCGCGGGGACGCTGTGATCGACGCGGAACACCACGCTCGAGCCATCGCGCCACACCGGAACCAGCCCCTGCTCGAAGCGCGGATCATAGGCCGGCGGGCGGATCATCCAGACATAGTCGAAGGCATCGCGCGGAAAGCGCGACAGCGCCCAGGCAACCGGCCGCCACCATTCGCGCGGGCATTGCACGTCGGTGACGATTTCGGAGGGATCATGAGCGAAGCGCTTCGCCGGGGCATAATGGACGGTGAGCAGCTGGCCGCCCGCCATCGACCACTGATCGTTGGTATAGGCCAGCCGCCGTTCGAGCGCGAGCGCGGGCACGTGCTGCAGCCGCGTCATCTTCCACTCGTTATAGCAGGTCTCGCCGACGAAGCTGACCAGCTTGGCGCCCACGGGCACGTGCTCGAGCGCCTTCAGCTCGCGGTCATAGGCCTTGTCGTAGAGCAGGAAGCTGTAGGTCGTCGCGCCGATGCGGACGAGGAAGAAAGCGAGGCCCAGCGCGGCGACGGTCGCGGCGCCGCGGATCGACAGGCCCGGCTTGGGCCGGATCGCGATGATCCCGATCGCCAACAGATAGGGGACAAGCCGCATATCGGCATAGGCCGATCCGAACACGATCCGCGGCAGCAGGATATAGACCGCGAGCAGGAACAGCCCGGACAGCGTCAGGTTGCGCGAATATTGGAGATTGGGGTCGCGCACCGCCTTGAGCAGCAGCAGGAACAGCACGCCGATCGAGGCCAGGTCGAACAGCTGCCAGCGATCGCGGAACACCTGGACCACCCATAGGGTCTTGGCGCGCCAGTTGAACCAGTCGCCGGTCTGGCCCGAGACATGCCCGCCCGAGCGCCACAGCACCATCAGCACTGCCGGCGGCGCAAGCACCAAGCATTGCACGCCGGCATAGATCGCCGGGAGCAGCCAGGCGCGGACGAGATCGCGGTACCAGGGGATTTCGCGGCGACGGCCGAGATCGTGATAACGGATCAGCTCGGCCGAGAAGGCGAGCACGCCGAGCAGCCCCCAACCAAAGGTGTGGCAGATCCAGATCAGCACCGAGATCGGCAGGAACACCATCGACCGGAAGCCGAACTTGCCCAGCCGGCCGAGGCGCAGCCACCAGCCAAAGGCGAGCAGCGCCAGCGCCATCGACAGCGCGAAATTGACGAAGCCGAAATGGAACGGAAAGGCGTAGGCGAGCGGCAGCGCGAACAGCGCGGTCGCGGGGATGCGCCCGTGCACTTCGCGGGCGATCATCAACAGCCCGGCGACGGTCATCGCGGGGATGGTGATGATGATGAGCTTCACCGCGAGCTCGAGCCCGAAGAGATGATGGAGCGGGATGATCAGCAGATCGACCCCGAGATTGCCCATCAGGCTCCAGCGGAAGTCATACCATTCGTGTAGCCAGGGCGTCTGGTCGTAGACGAGCTGGACGCGATAGCGCCCCATATGCCCGGGCAGGTCGACCAAAGGCGGGATATCGGGCCAGAGCAGCGGCAGCGTCGCGACCAAGGTCGCGACGAGTACGAACCACCGTGTTTGCCACCAATGCCGCGCGTCGCCCCTGTCCATCCGCGCGGCTTTACGCGCGGCAGGGCCTCTGCCGCAAGCCACCCGTCAGCGGGTGACGCGCCATACCAGCATGGGCGAATCCTGCAGCGGCACGGGTTCTAGCCAGTCGAAGCGTTCGCCGCGTTCCAGCCGGGCCCAGAAGCCGTTCGGAGCGACCCTCTTGTAGAGCTCGGTCTCGTTGCCGCCGGGGCAGCCAGCGACATAGTCTGCGCGGCTTTCGCGCACCAGGCGATGCGCCTGTTCGGGTGCCCCGGTGAAGGTGACCAGCACCCGGCGGATGGCGAGATCATTGCGGTGATAGCCGCTGGCGATGGCGCGGTGGCGGCTGGTGGCAAGCAGCGCGGGGGTCATTTCCAGCGGCGTGAACAGCGTCGCCGCGGGGATATGCGCGAGATCGCCGGCCTCGCGATTGTCGTTCTGGCACCAGGCGCGGCGGGCACCGGCAGCGGCTTCGCGCTCCTTGACGGCCGCGGGGCGGGGGTGGGCAAGGAAGGGCACGCTTGCGACAAGCCCGGGCGATGCGGCGACAAGCGCCAGCGCCGTCGCCCCGACGCGCTTCAAGGGTGATTCGACGGCGCGCGCACGCGTCAGCAGCGCGTGGAGCAGCCAGGCGCCGCCGGGGACCGCGAGCGCGTTGGCGGTGCCGCCGGTGCGGACGACGAGCAGCGACAGGCCGAACGCTAGCAGCGCTACTGCGAGCATCATCGTCCACAAGACCCGCTTCTCGCCCTGCGATGCACGCCAGGCCAATACGCCGCCGACGAGCCCCGAAGTCGGGAAGGCGATGGTCATCACGGCCATCGGCAGCCGTTGCTCCCACACCGGCATGCCTTCGAGGACGTTGCGGTACCAGAGCTGGTAGACGATCGGGTCGAGCGTTCCGAACGGGCCCTTGAGGCAGAGCGGAGCGATCACGATGAGCGTCGCCAGCGTCGCGGCGCCGGCGAGCGCCAGCAACGCCAGCCGAAGGATCCGCGAGGGCGTCGGAAGCAGCAGCGTCGCGCTGGCGCCGAGCACAGCGACGCCCAGCGCCGCGATCCAGTTCGGCGCGATCGCGTCGCAGGCCGGCGCCCAGAAACCTGGGCCGCGCGTGGCGAGATGGAGCAGCACGACGGTGCCGAGCATCGACCAGAGCGCCGCGAGCGCCTGCGGCCGGCGCGTCGGATCGGCGACCCAGGCGAGCAGCATCACGCCGAGGATCACCGCCGTGATCGGAAGGCCTTCGAGCGAGATGGTGAGCAGCGTCGCAAGCGCCGCACCGATCGCGGCGCCGCTGCGCGCGCTCGGCCTGGCAAGCAAGGCGGCCATGGCGGCGAGGGCAAGCGCGATCTGCCAGCCATGATGATCGATCCGCATCGGGCGGAGCTGGAAAAGCAGCGGGACGGAGAGCGGCGCGACCAGCACCGCAAGCCGCGCGGGCTCGATCCCGGCCAGCCGGCGCGTCAGGGTGGCGGCGAGCGCCATCACGGCAAGGAGCGTGAGAAGGGGGACCAGTACCAGCGCGACGCGCGTCGATGCCGCCGGGCCGATCATCGGATCGAGCAGCGCCATCGATGCCGCGAGCGGCAGATCGACCAGCCGCGACCAGTGCATCGCGAAAGCGCCGCCCCATAGACGGTGCTGGCTGACGTCCCACCAGCTTTGCCCAGCCAGCCAATCGCGCACTTCGAGCAGGCGCATCGGATCGTCGGGATCGGAGAACCACAGATGGACGATCTGCGGCAGCGAGACGAGCGTCAGGACCAGCGCGGCGACGACCCAGCCGGACAGTATCGCCGGCCAGAGCCGGTCGCGGGTCATGCTACCTTCAGCCGCCCCGGCACCTGGCGTTCGGATGCCAGCGCCGCCCGCTCACCCTCGGTGCCGAACTCGTGATATTCGGCGTCCTCGTTGACGTTCCAGACGTCGTAGATGCGCGCGCCGGCCTCGATATTGCGGACCGTGAGCATCGCGGTCATCATCGCGTGATCCTGGTTGTTGTAGCGATGCATGCCGTTGCGGCCGACCAGGTGCAGCGTCGGGTAGCGCGCCTCCAGCTCGACGCGTAGCGCCTCGACATTGTCGCGATAGCTTTCGTCATAGACGGGATAGGCCTTTTCCTGGCGGACCACCGCCCCGCCGACGACGCTTGCCGGATCGGCAAGGCCAAGCTGGGCGAGCTCGCGCGTGGCGAGCGCGATGAGGTCGGCGTCCGATGACGACCACAGGCCATCGCCTTCGAAGCAGAAATATTCGAGGCCGACACAGGCGATGTCGGCGTCGGGGACCATCTCGGGTGACCAGCTGCGGAAATTCTGGACGCGGCCGACCTTCACGCGCGGATCGTGGATGTAAATCCAATTGTCCGGGAACAGGTCTTCGGAGCGGATCATCAACGCGACGGTGAGGAAGTCGCGATAGTGGAGGTCCATCGCGGCTGGGATCGCCTGGGGCAGCGGCTGGATGCGCCCGGCAAGCTCGCGCATCGGCGCCGAGGAGATGACGTGCGCGGCATTGATCGAGACGGTTTCGTCGCCGTGCGTCGCCTGAACCGTCCAGCGGCCGGTCTGGTCGTTGAAGGCCATCGCCTTGAGCGCATGATCCATCAGCACGCGGTTGCCGCCCTCGACCACGCGGTCGCGCGCGGCGTCCCACATCATCCCGGGGCCCTTGCGCGGATAGCGGAAGGTCTCGAGCAAGGTCTTGGTCGCCATGCCGTCATTGGGCGTCTTGTTGAGCCCGAGCGAGCGCTTGAGCCCGTCGAGCACGGCCTTGCCGAGGCTCAGCCCCTTGATCCGTTGAGCCGCCCAATCGGCCGACATTGCGTCGCACGGCATCCCCCACACCTTCTCGGTATAGGTCTTGAAGAAGATCGAATAGAGCTTGTGGCCGAACTGGTTGACCACCCAATCCTCGAAGCTCTTCACGTCCTTCTTGGGGAAAAGCTTGGCCTTGGCATAGCTGGCCATGCACAAGGTCGAGGTCCACACGCCGAGGTTCATCAGCGCTTCGAACGCGCGCAGCGGATAGCTGTAGAATTTGCCGCCATAGAAGATGCGGCTCATCCGCGGCCGCTCGATGAAGTCGTCCGGCAGGATCTCGTTCCAGAGATCGACCACTTCCTTCGACTTCGAGAAGAACCGATGCCCGCCGATATCGAAGCGAAACCCTTGATGCTCTACGGTGCGGCTGATGCCGCCGACATAGACCGCGTCCTTCTCGATCACCACGACCGAGCGGCCGGCCTTGGTCAGCAGATACGCGGCGGTCAGCCCGGCCGGGCCAGCGCCGATGATCGCGACGTCGACGGCATTCGTGGAGGCAGCCATTGAGAATCCCCATGCAAGTGCACGGGGTGATGCCGTTCCAAGCGCTAAAGTCTGGTTAACGGGAGGCTAAGAGCCCCCCGTTGCGCGATCAGCCGTCGCGGCGACCGAGCAGGCGGAGACGCAGCGCGTTCAGCTTGATGAAGCCTGCCGCGTCGCGCTGGTCATAGGCGCCCTGATCGTCCTCGAAGGTGACGACCTTCTCGCTGTAGAGCGTGTAGGGCGACTTGCGGCCGACGACATAGACTCCGCCCTTGTAGAGCTTGAGCCGGACGGTGCCGGTAACCTTTTCCTGGCTGTGGTCGATCGCGGCCTGGAGCATCTCGCGCTCGGGGGCGAACCAGAAGCCGTTATAGATCAGTTCGGCATAGCGCGGCATCAGCTCGTCCTTGAGATGCGCCGCGCCGCGGTCGAGCGTGATCTGCTCGATGCCGCGATGCGCGAGGTGATAGATCGTGCCGCCCGGCGTCTCGTACATGCCGCGCGACTTCATGCCGACGAAGCGGTTCTCGACCAGGTCGAGCCGGCCGATGCCGTGCTTGCGGCCGAGCTCGTTGAGCTTGGTGAGCAAGGTTGCCGGGCTGACGCCCTCGCCGTTCAGCGCGACGCCGTCGCCGCGCTCGAAATCGATCGTGATATATTCGGGCGCGTCAGGCGCGTCCTCGGGGCTGACCGTGCGCGAGAAGACGTAATCGGGCACTTCCTCCCACGGATCCTCGAGCACCTTGCCCTCGGACGAAGTGTGGAGAAGGTTGGCGTCGGTCGAGAAGGGCGCTTCGCCGCGCTTGTCCTTGGCGACCTGGATCTGGTGCGCTTCCGCGAACTCGATCAGCCGGGTGCGGCTGGTCAGGTCCCACTCGCGCCACGGCGCGATCACCTTGATGTCGGGCGCGAGCGCGTAATAGCCGAGCTCGAAGCGGACCTGGTCGTTGCCCTTGCCGGTGGCGCCGTGGCTGACCGCATCGGCGCCGACCATCCGCGCGATCTCGATCTGGCGCTTGGCGATCAGCGGGCGCGCGATCGAGGTGCCGAGCAGATACAGGCCTTCGTACATCGCGTTCGCGCGCATCATCGGGAAGACGAAGTCACGCACGAACTCCTCGCGCAGATCGTCGATGAAGATGTGCTCGGGCTTGACGCCCGCCTGCTCGGCCTTGCGCCGCGCGGGCTCGAGCTCCTCGCCCTGGCCGAGATCGGCAGTGAAGGTCACCACCTCGCAATTATAGGTCTGCTGGAGCCATTTCAGGATCACGCTGGTATCGAGCCCGCCCGAATAGGCGAGGACGACCCGATTGATTCCGGCCTCGCCGGCAGGGCGGTTGATCTGATCGGACATGAAGCAACTCCGGAATTCTGGGATTTGCGCGCGCTCTAGGGTCCACGGGCCGCGGGTGCAACTAGCGGGTTGGGGTGTTCTCGGGCGCGGGCGGCCATTCGCGGACGCGCACTTCGCGCTGCGCGGTCGGGATGGTTATGCCGTGTTCCTTGAACAGCAGCCACAGCCGGTTGAGCACGTCGCTCTTCACATTGCCGACGCCGCTCTGCGGATCGCTGATCCAGCACAAGATCTCGTGCTGCACGCCATTCTCGCCGAACGCGGTCAGCCAGACATTGGACTTGGGATTGTCGAGCACCCGGCTGCTCTCCACTGCGGCGCGCAGCATCAGTTCCTGCGCCAGCGTGAGGTCGCAGTCATAGGCTACCGTGACGGGGATGCGCACGCGGACGTTGCGATCGGTGTAGGACCAGTTCTCCACTTCCTGAGTCATCAGATTCTCGTTCGGAATCAGATGCTCCTTGCCGTCGCGCGTGATCACCGAAACCGCACGCACGCCGATCTTGTTCACCCAGCCGAAGCTGTCGCCCACCACGATCACGTCGCCCGGCTTGATCGACCGGTCCATCAGCAGGATGATCCCGGCGATCAGGTTGCCGACGGTCTTTTGCAGGCCGAAGCCGACCGCCAGGCCAAGCGCGCCCGAGAAGACCGTGAACGCCGTCAGGTCGATCTGCAGCAGATCGACGCCGATGAAGAAGGCGAGGATCACCACGGCGATCCCGGCGAGCTTCTGAAACAGCAATTTCTGCGTCGGATCGAACCCGCGCGCCTGGCCGATCAGATGGCCGAGGATGCGGTTGACCAGCCGCACTCCTGCATAAAGCAGCAACATCGTGAGACCGAAGGTCAGCGCCGACAGCAAGGTGAAGTTGCGCGATCCGACACGTACGCCGACCCGGCCGAGCACCTCCTCGACCACCGAGAAGCCGCCGATCGCATGGCTCAGCACCGCCGTGAAGGCGAGCCCCGCGAGCATCCAGGCCAGCCAGCGCGGCAGCCCCAGAATGCGCAGCACCGCAAGCGCGAGCATCGCCACGGCGCTGGCCTCGGCGAGGCCAATCAGCAGCGCGGCGAGCGGCTGCCACGGCCAGGCGACGGCGATCAGGGCAAGCAGGATCGTCGCGACGAGCCAGCGGACGATCCGGCACACGCGCGGCTGAAACCCAGCGGGCGGATCGCTGAGATGGCTCGTCCAGAATGCGGCAATGTGGCCGCCCAGCCGCCGCCCGGCGAACCAGCCGAGCATCAGCGCCAGCGCAGCGAGCCCGGCGCCGAGCGCGGCCTCTGTCAGTTCGGCGGCGTCGGGCAGGTTGTGACCCGCCAGCCAGGCGCCGAGCCGCTCCATCAGCCGCGCGCCGCCGCGAACCTGTCCAACCCCGCGGCAAGATCCGCAATCAGGTCGTCGGGGTCTTCCAGGCCGATCTGCAACCGCACGACCGGCCCTTCGGCTTCCCAGCGCGTCGCGCTGCGGTGGCGCTGCGGGTCGATCGGCAACGCCAGGCTCTCATAGCCGCCCCAGCTGAAGCCGATGCCGAAATGCGCCAACCCGTCGATCAGCGCGGCGCGCGCCGCTTCGTCGCCGCCGTTCAACACGAAGGAGAACAGGCCCGAGGCGCCTTTGAAGTCGCGAACGAACAGCGCATGGCCGGGGCAGCCCGGCAGCGCGGGGTGCAGCACTCGCGCGACTTCGGGCCGCGTCTCCAGCCAGCGAGCGATCTGCAGCGCCGCCGCGCCATGCTGGCGCAGCCGCACCGCCATCGTGCGCAGCCCACGCGCACCGAGCCACGCGTCATCGGGGCTGGTGTGCTGGCCAAGCTGGTAGGTCATGCTGCGCAGCCGGCCATACTGGCCTGGCCCCGCGGTAACCGATCCGAGCATCACGTCCGAATGGCCGACGATGTATTTGGTGCAGGCGAGGATCGAATAGTCGACCCCCAGCGCAATCGTCGGGAGCAGCAGCGGCGTCGCCCAAGTATTGTCGATCATCGTGGTGATCCCACGCTGCTTCGCCACGGCGACGATCGCAGGGATGTCCTGCACTTCGAAGGTCAGGCTGCCCGGGCTTTCGAGGAAGATCGCCCTGGTGCGCTCGCTGCACAGCTCCGCGATGCCCGCGCCGATCAGCGGATCATAGTAGCGCGTGGTAATGCCCATCCGCTTGAGCAGCCCGTTGGCGAAGTTGCGCGTCGGATCATAGGCGCTGTCGACCAGCAGCAATTCGTCGCCCGGCTCGAGCACCGCGAGCAGGGCAGTGGTTACCGCCGCAACGCCCGAGGGATAGAGCAAGGTGCCTTCGGCGCCGGGTTCGAGTTCGTTAAGCGCCTCGGCGAGCGACCATTGGGTCGGGGTGCCGCGCCGGCCGTAGAACAGCTTGTGGTGGGTGTCGCCGGCGCCGCGCGCGCGCAGTTCGGCGACTAAGTCGTAGAGGATCGTCGATGCGCGCCACACCGGCGGATTGACGATGCCCTGGGTCCATTCGGGCCGCCGTCCCGCCGAAACGATCCTGGTCGCGTCCTTCTCGTCGCTCATGCCGGCCCCATTGCCTTGGGCGTTGCGGGTTCGGCGCCCCATTCGGACCAGCTGCCGTCGTAGAGCGCGGCGTGATGGCCGAGCAGATGCGCGGCGAAGGCGATGATCGCGGCGGTGATTCCCGAGCCGCAGGTCGTCACCAGCGGCTTGGCCGGGTCGATCCCCGCCTCGGCGAACGTGGCGGCGATTGCGTCGCGCGTCTTCCACGTGCCTTCGGGCGTGAAGAAGTGGCCATAGGGGATGTTCTTGGCGCCCGGGATGTGGCCCGCGGCGCAGTCCTTGCGCGGGTCCGGCTCCTCGCCGGTGAAGCGTGCGGCTGAGCGGGCGTCGACGACCTGTTCGGCGCCGCTCTCCAGATTGGCCCGCATCTCGGCGAGTGTGCGCTTGCCGGTTCGCGGTGCGCTCGCGGTGAAGCTGCTCACCGAGGCGGGGGGCACCGGTCCGGCCTGGACCGGCAGGCTCTCGCGCAGCCATTTGGCCAGGCCACCGTCGAGCAGCGATGCTTCGACGCCGAACCTGCCGAGCACCCACCAGGCGCGGCAGGCGGTGTGGTGCGGCCCGTTGTCATAGAGGACGACGCGCGTTTCCGGCGTGACGCCGAGCGCGGCCATCCGCGCCTCGAACAGGGCGCGCGGCGGCAGCATCGAAGGCAGCGGATCCGCGGCATCGATCAGCGTATCGAGATCGAGATACCGCGCGCCCGGGATATGCGCGCGCTCGAAATTGAGCCGCGGATCGCTCGGCGGCGCACCGGGGATCGTCGACGTATAGCTCGCATCGAGCACCAGCAGATCGCCGCTTCCCAGCGCGCCTGCCAGCCATTGGGTCGTGACCAGGGCTTCCATTCGTCGCCTTCTAGGCAGGGCGGGGAGTGGCGTCGAGCCTCCAGCGCGCCTACATGGCTGGCATGGAACCCAAGCATCTAGGCCAGACCTCGTCGCTTCCCGCCTCGCCGGAGGCAGCCGAGCTCGATTACGTCCCCAATCCGCGGCTTGGCACGCGCTATCTGGTGCGCTTTGCCGTGCCCGAATTCACCTCGCTGTGCCCGATCACCGGCGCGCCAGACTTCGCGCATCTCGTCATCGACTATGTCCCGAACGCGACGATCGTCGAATCCAAGTCGCTCAAGCTGTTCCTCGGATCGTTCCGCAACCACGGCGCCTTCCACGAGGATTGCACCGTCGGGATCGGGGCGCGGCTGTTCGACGAGATGCAGCCGGAGTGGCTCCGGATCGGCGGCTATTGGTTCCCGCGCGGCGGCATCCCGATCGACGTCTTCTGGCAATCGGGCGAGCCCCCCAAGGGCGTGTGGATCCCGCCGCAGGACGTGCCGGGATATCGCGGGCGAGGCTGAACCCCAGATTTACAACGCTTCGGCGCAGGTGTACCTATGTTGCGGCGCAGCACGGCGCAACCGAATCGAAAATCGGGAGTTATGAAGGGGAAATGGGGCAAGTTGGCTCCAGATTAATGTGCATTAGCGAAGGGTCTGGAATGGATCGGCTGCAGAATCTCTCGGGAATCCGCCATCTAGCGCTGATCGGCAACTTCTTGCCCCGCAAGTGCGGCCTCGCCACGTTCACGACCGATACCTACAACGCACTCGTCCAACGCTATCCCGACCTCCAGGTCGACGTCTATGCGATGGACGATCATCCCGGCCTTTACGATTACCCGCCCGAAGTAACCCGTGCGATCCCCGAACAGGATCGCGCCGCCTATCTCGACGCGGCGCGCGCCATCGAGGCGTCCGGCGCGCAGGCGCTGTGGATCCAGCACGAATATGGCATTTACGGCGGTCCGGCCGGCGAATATCTGATCGCGCTAATCGATCGACTGACGATTCCCGTAATCGCAACGCTGCACACCGTGCTCGAAAAGCCGAGCGCCGATGAGCGCCGCGTAATGGAGGCGCTGCTCCGGCGCGCATCGAAGGTCATCGTGATGGCCGATCGCGGGCGCGAGATCCTCAAGCGCGTCCACGGCGCTGACGACAAGCAGATCGTGATGATCCCGCACGGCGTTCCCGATCGCGCCTTCGCCGATCCCAATGATTTCAAGGAAGCGTTCGGCTGGCTCGGCCGCGACGTGATCCTCACCTTCGGGCTGCTCGCGCCGTCCAAGGGCATCGAGACGATGATCGAGGCGATCCCAGCGGTGGTCGCGGCGCATCCGAATGCGCATTATGTGATCCTTGGCGCGACGCATCCCAATCTCGCCGCGCATGAAGGCGAGGCCTATCGCGATCGCCTTAAGGCGCAAGTGGCCGCGCTGGGCGTTGCCGAGCATGTCCAGTTCATCGACGGGTTCGTCGAGCAGGGCGAATTGCTCGACTATCTCCAGGCCGCCGACATCTATGCGACCCCTTATCCCAATCCGGCGCAGATCACCTCGGGCACGCTGTCCTATGCGGTCGGTGTCGGTAAGGCCGTGATCTCGACGCCTTATGTCCATGCTACCGAGATTCTGGCCGACGGCCATGGCGTCCTCGTCGATTTCGGCGACAGTGCGGCCTTTGCGCGGGAGATCGGCCGCCTGCTCTCCGACCCGGAAGCGCGCATCGCGTTGTCCAGGCGTGCTTATGCCCGCGGCCGCACCATGCTGTGGCCGCGGCTCGCGGAGCGCGCGATCGCCGAACTGGGCGGGGTGCTCGCGGCGAAGCCGCGCCGCTTTCTGAAGGCGGCGGCCGAATATGCGCCGCTCCGGCCCGATATCGCCGCCGTCGAGCGGATGAGCGACGCCACCGGCATGCTCCAGCATTCGATCTATTCGGTGCCGGATCGCCGCCATGGCTATTGCATCGACGACAATGCCCGCGCGCTGATCCTGATGTCGAAGATCGACGACATCGACGAGGGCGTGCGTGACAAGTGGACGAGCATCTACGCGTCGTTCGTCCAATATGCCTGGAACGCCGATGCGCGACGCTTCCGCAACTTCATGAACTTCGATCGCACCTGGTGCGAGGATGTCGGATCGGAAGATTCGAATGGCCGCGCGCTGTGGGCGCTTGGCGTAACCGCGCGCGACGCCCGGGCGCAGAAGCATCGGGACTGGGCTTCTGCGTTGTTCGACCTCACGGCGTCGATTGCTTTCGAATTGGATGCGCCGCGCGCGCATGCCTTTGCCATGCTCGGTGCCGCGGCGATGCTAGAGGCGCATCCCGGCCATGCGCTGTCGCGCACGATCCTCATCCGCTTCGGCGATGAGCTGATCACGCTGTTGGCCGAAGCACGCCGCCCCGAATGGCAGTGGTTCGAGATCGTGCTGGCCTATGACAATGCCCGGCTTCCCGAGGCGCTGCTGCGCGCCGGCGCAGTGCTGGGCCGCCAGGACTTCATCAGCGTCGGGCTCGAGACGCTCGAATGGATCGTCGGGCGCCAGACGTCGCCCGAAGGTCGGTTCCGCGCCGTCGGCAGCGAGAGCTTCGGCCGGCCCTATGCCGAACCGCTCCAGTTCGACCAGCAGCCGCTCGAGGCCCAGGCCACGGTCGATGCTTGCGCCGCCGCGTATGAGGCGACCGGCGAAGCGCGCTGGCACGAAGAGGCGATGCGGGCCTATCATTGGTATCTCGGTGCGAACGACCTCGAACTGCCGCTTGCCACCGCGCAGGATGGCGGCTGCTTTGACGGGCTGATGCCCCATGGCCTCAACCGAAATCAGGGCGCCGAGTTGATTTTGGCGCTGCAACTGGCAAATTGTGCGATTTCCGCTCTTTCAAAGCCGGTCGAAAACGTGTCAACAACCCGCCCTGCCGCGGTCGCCTGACCACGGTCACCCTATAGTCGTTTGGGGGCGGAATGCTGGATTTGTTCAACCACTCGTTGCGGCTGCGTGCCGATCCCTCACGCGTAGTGGTCCGTCCTTTCCACATTGCCTGGGCCTCGAACGGCTCGGGACCGAGCCGCAGCGAGCGTCTGGTCAGCGAGGTGCTGGCGATGTCGCCGGGCGAGGCGCGCGCCGAGCTTGAGATCGTCCTCAAGGATTTCGAGGCGCGCCACTGGCAGACCCGCCGCGTGTTCATGACACGCTATGACGAGATCGAGGGGATGCTCGGTCTCGACGGCGCAGAGATCGGCGATGAGAAGCGCCAACTGATCGGCGCCTATTTCTGCCACGAATACAGCTATGCCGCCGCCGCGCTGATGAACCCGAGCGCGGTGCCGCATTACGACCAGACCGGCATGCCGGCGGGCAGCATGCGCATCCTGATGAGCCTGCGCGCGGTGGGCGAGGGGCACATCTCCTCGGTCGCCTTCCGCGAGGGCATCATCACCGATCGCAACGAGCTGAGCCTAGCTCCCGAGCCGCCCTTCGCCACCGCCGCCGATGCGCGCGAGGAAGACGAGGAGACGATCCCCGAGGGACCGGTGACGGTCTATCGCCACCGCGATTCGACGCTTTCGGGCACGGTCATCTTTCCGATCACCAAGGCGCAGTCGAACGGGCTGGAGGATTTGCGCATCTGCCACTTCACCCATGACGACGGTGAAGAGGAATGGATCGGCACCTATACCGCCTATAACGGCTCTGTAATCCAGTCCGAGCTGATGCGCACGCGCGACTGGCGCTCGATCGACCTCGTGCCGATGACCGGTGGCGCCTCGCGCAACAAGGGCATGGCGCTGTTCCCGCGGAAGATCGACGGGCGCTACATGATGCTCGGGCGCCAGGACGGCGAGAACATCTTTCTCCATGCCTCGGACGACATCACCCACTGGGAAGGCGGCGAGCTGCTGATCAAGCCGCAATTTCCGTGGGAGCTGGTCCAGATGGGCAATTGCGGTCCGCCGATCGAAGTCGATCAGGGCTGGCTGGTGCTCACTCACGGCGTCGGCGCGATGCGCAAATACTCGATCGGCGCGGCGTTGCTCGACAAGAACGATCCGTCGAAGGTGCTGGCGCGCTCGAAGACGCCGCTGCTTGCCGCGGCCGACCAGGACCGCGAGGGCTATGTGCCCAACGTCGTCTACACCTGCGGCGCGATAAAGCACGGCGACAAGCTGTTCATTCCCTACGGCGTCGCCGACAGCTCGGTGGCGTTCGCCTTCGTGCCGATCAACTCGCTGATCGAGCAGATGGACTGAGCAGCGCGGCGCCGCGATGAGCCAGCGGATCCAGGCAGTCTTCGAAGGGCCCGCCGGCGCGCTGCGCCTCGGCATCAAAGGCTATCAGTTCCCGCACAATGTCGAGGACGAATGGGATTCGAACTGGCTGATCGTCACCGGCGAAGCGGTGCTCGACGGCCAGCGCTGGAATTTCTGCGATCCCAGCCTGACGACCTTCGAGCTGGCGCGTCTTGCCGATTGGCTCGATCGGCTTGCCGCGGGTGCCGAGCAATCGGCCGCTTGCCAGTTCACCGAACCCAATCTCGATTTCAGGCGAGTATCGGACCACAGCCTGCGTGTCGCATTCTCGCTGGAGGCGCAGCCGCGCTGGGCCGAGCTCAAGGACGACTTCGGAGCGCATGGCTTCGAAGTGCCGATCGATTCCGGTATCGCCACGGCGGCGCAGGCGCTGCGCGCGCTGCTGGCCCTGTTCCCTGTGCGGGCGCGCGCGCCGCGCACCTGAGCGCGGTCAGTCGCGCACCACGCCGATCTCGCTGAACGGGCGCGGATCCTGCGGCGGCACCGTCGGCTCGTTGAGTTCGCATTGCCAGAAGCCGACATCGATCCAGCGTCCGTGCTTGAAGCCGACTTCGCGGTAGACGCCCTGGCGGCGGAATCCGACGGCCTCGTGAAGCTTGATCGAGCGATCATTTGGCATGGTGATCGTGCCGATCGCATGGATGAAACCCTGCGCGCGCAAAGTGTCGATCAGCGCCTCATAGAGCAGGCGCCCGACGCCAGAGCCGCTCGACGTCTCTGTGAGGTAGATCGAAGTCTCGCAGACATAGCGATAGGCCGGGCGATCGCGGAACTTGCTGGCATAGGCATAGCCGATCACGCCGCTGTCGGAATCGTCATTGCCCGTCGTCGCGACCAACCAGGGATAGAGCCCGTCGCTCGCCGCCATCCGCACCCGCATGGTGCGTGCGTCAGGGGGCTCGATCTCGAACGAGGCCGTGCCGGTTAGGACGTTCGGCGCGTACATCGCGGCGATCGCCGCCGCGTCGGCGGGCGTTGCGGCGCGGATGCCGATCACCGGGTGTACTTCGCGAGGATATGGTCGAACAGGCTCATGTCCCCCGATTGCGCGAGCACCGGGCCAAGTCCAGCGCATTCGAGACAGCGCGCCTGAACCGAGCCACCAAGCGCCAAGCGGCGCGCGTCGCCCAGTGCCTGCGCCACCAACGCGCGGCGTTCCGCCGATACGCGGGCGAACAGATCGGCGCCGGCAGGCTGATCGGTCCAGTCATCGTCCGCATCGTCGCCGTCCAGCGCAGCGAGCCACTGGCGCCAACCCTCCGGCTGCTTTTCGAGATAGACGGCATGGACCTTGGCAGGATCGAGCTTGGCGCGCTTCGCTGCCTCGGCAATGGCGTCGTTCAGCCCGCCGAAGCGATCGACGAGCTTCAATTGGTGCGCGACGCCGCCGATC
The DNA here is from genome assembly GCF_044881185.1 of Sphingomonas sp. MMS12-HWE2-04. Lineage (GTDB taxonomy): Bacteria > Pseudomonadota > Alphaproteobacteria > Sphingomonadales > Sphingomonadaceae > Sphingomonas. The sequence goes on from NZ_CP173254.1 coordinate 4,022,022, forward strand.
CAGACGCGACCCTGGCCGATCTCGTCGACGCGCTGCGGCGTCAGGTGCCGCGCCTGTGCGACGAGGCCGATGAAGCGCGCATAGCCCGCCTCGATCGCCGACTGGAGGATGGTGTCGACCGTCGCATTTGTGCCGCCCATCACATCCGGCTGGCCCGAGAGCGGCGTGGTCTGGATGCCGTCGGTGGTCACGCCGATCTTGGCGAGGCTGTTCTCGAAGGTCGGGAGCACGCCGAAAATGCCGATCGATCCGGTGATCGTATTGGGCTCGGCGAAGATCACGTCGCCCGCGGTTGAAACCCAATAACCGCCGCTTGCAGCGAGGCTGCCCATCGAGACCACGACCGGCAGCCCCTGTGCCTTGGCCTGAAGGATTGCCTGGCGAATCTGTTCCGATGCCATTGCCGACCCGCCGGGCGAATCGACGCGAACGACGAGCGCCTTCAATTTCTTCTCGGCCAGCCCCTTGAGCACGGCGGCGCTGATCGTGTCGCCCGCGGCATGGCCGGGGCCCGCCTTGCCGTCGACGATCTCGCCGGCGACGGTGAGCACCCCGATCGCATCGCCCGTTTCGCTCGGCGGGTTGGCAGCGATCCAGTCGGCCAGCTTGATCGCGCGGAAATTGCCCGCCGGCTTGGCCGGCGGAGCGCCGGCGATCTCGGCGACGCGCTTGCCGAAAGCGAGGCGGTCGCCGACCTTATCGACCAGACCATAAGAGAGGTTGGCGGCGGCGATGTCGCCGTGCGCGGCGGTCACCACCGCGTCGGGGCGAGTGAGATAGTCGTCGATCTTGGCCTTGGGGCGCGCCTTGGCGATGCGCTGGCGCCACTGGTCGAAGATCGATCCGTAGAGTGCCTGGCTAGCCTCGCGCGCTTCGGGCGACATGTCGCTGCGGATATAGGGTTCGACTGCCGACTTGAATTTGCCGACCTTGTAGACGTGCGCATTGACGCCGAGCTTGTCGACGAGCCCCTTGTAATAGAGTTGGCGCCCGCCGGGCCCCATGAATAGCGTGCCGCCGAGCGGATTGACCCAGACTTCGCTGGCATTGGCGGCGATCGCATAGCCGCTGTCGCTATAGCCGGTGGCATAAGCGAGAACGGGCTTGTTGCTCGCCCGCACGCGGGCGACGGCGTCGGCGACTTCGCCTACAGCGACCGGATAGCCGCCCATGAAGCGATCGAGATCGAGTACCACGGCCTTGACGCGGCTGTCGCTGCGCGCTGCATCGAGCGCGCGCACGATATCGCGCACGCGATATTGGCGGGTGACGCTGCCCGCGCCGCCCAGCCGGGCGAAAGGATCGGGCTCTTCGGGCTGCTCGACCAGCGCGCCGTCCAGCGCAACGACCAGCGCGCCGTCTCGGATCGCGGCTTTGTTGGGCTTGTACGACAGCGCCGTGAACAACAGCGTGAAGAACAGCAGCATGAAGGCGAGCACCAGGAAATCCTTGATGCCGACCAGAATCTTCCAGGCGCCGCGAACCAGCTTCACATGCCGCTCCAATATGATTTGCTCCGCGGTGCTACCGGAAGCCCGAGAGCGAGTAAACCGGGCGTCTTAGAAGCCCAATACAGCGACAAAACAATTCGTCGCGTGCTGGTTGACGAAGCAGGTCGGCCTACGCATATCCCGCACTGTTAGCACTCGGGGGGACTGAGTGCTAAGCCATGTTCAACTAGAGATAAGGACCGCAGCGCAATGAACTTCCGTCCGTTGCACGATCGCGTGCTCGTCCGTCGCGTCGAAGCCGAAGCCAAGACCGCCGGCGGGATCATCATTCCCGATACCGCCCAGGAAAAGCCGCAGGAAGGCGAAGTCGTCGCCGCAGGCGCCGGCGCCAAGAACGAGAAGGGTGAAGTCACCCCGCTCGACGTCAAGGCCGGCGATCGCATCCTGTTCGGCAAGTGGTCGGGCACCGAGGTCAAGGTCAATGGTGAGGATCTCCTCATCATGAAGGAAAGCGACATCCTCGGGATCGTCGGCTGATCCAGCGAATTGCACGCCGGGACAGTGTTCCTGGTGTAATCTTTGTGTGAACTTCCCAATCTGAAAGGTCAGCCAACATGGCAGCCAAGGACGTAAAATTCAGCCGCGACGCGCGTGAGCGCATCCTGCGCGGCGTCGACATTCTCGCCGATGCAGTGAAGGTCACGCTGGGGCCGAAGGGCCGCAACGTCGTGATCGAAAAGTCGTTCGGTGCTCCGCGCATCACCAAGGACGGCGTTACCGTCGCCAAGGAAATCGAACTCAAGGACAAGTTCGAGAACATGGGCGCGCAGATGGTCCGCGAAGTCGCTTCGAAGACCAACGACGTCGCCGGCGATGGCACCACCACCGCCACCGTGCTTGCCCAGGCGATCGTTCGCGAGGGCATGAAGTCGGTTGCCGCCGGCATGAACCCGATGGACCTCAAGCGCGGCATCGATCTCGCCGTCACCAAGGTCGTCGAGGACATCAAGTCGCGCTCGAAGCCGGTTTCGGGCACCAACGAAATCGCCCAGGTCGGCATCATCTCGGCTAACGGCGACACCGTCGTCGGCGAGAAGATCGCCGAAGCGATGGAGAAGGTCGGCAAGGAAGGCGTGATCACCGTCGAAGAGGCGAAGGGTCTCGAGTTCGAGCTCGACGTCGTCGAAGGCATGCAGTTCGACCGCGGCTATCTCTCGCCCTATTTCATCACCAATCCGGAGAAGATGACGGTCGAACTCAACGATCCGTACATCCTGATCCACGAGAAGAAGCTGTCGAACCTGCAGGCGATGCTCCCGATCCTGGAAGCCGTCGTCCAGTCGGGCCGTCCGCTGCTGATCATCGCGGAAGACATCGAGGGTGAGGCGCTTGCCACGCTCGTCGTCAACAAGCTGCGCGGCGGCCTCAAGGTCGCAGCGGTCAAGGCACCGGGCTTCGGCGATCGTCGCAAGGCGATGCTGGAAGACATCGCCGTCCTCACCAAGGGCGAAGTCGTTTCGGAAGACCTCGGCATCAAGCTCGAGAGCGTCACCCTGGGCATGCTCGGCACCGCCAAGCGCGTCACCATCGACAAGGACAACACCACCATCGTCGACGGTGCGGGTGAAGCCGATGCGATCAAGGGCCGCACCGACGCGATCCGCCAGCAGATCGAAATCACCACCAGCGATTACGACCGTGAGAAGCTCCAGGAGCGTCTCGCCAAGCTCGCCGGCGGCGTTGCCGTGATCAAGGTCGGCGGTGCTTCGGAAGTCGAAGTCAAGGAGCGCAAGGACCGCGTCGACGACGCGCTGCACGCAACTCGCGCAGCCGTGGAAGAAGGCATCGTCCCCGGCGGCGGCACCGCGCTGCTCTACGCCACCAAGGCGCTCAACGGCGTCGAGGGTGCGAACGAGGACCAGACCCGCGGCGTGGACATCGTCCGCAAGTCGCTCACCGCGCTGGTGCGCCAGATCGCGCAGAACGCCGGCCATGACGGTGCCGTCGTGTCGGGCAAGCTGCTCGACCAGACCGACACCTCGTTCGGCTTCAACGCTTCGACCGACGTCTACGAGAACCTGGTTGCGGCCGGCGTGATCGACCCGACCAAGGTCGTGCGCACCGCGCTCCAGAACGCAGCCTCGGTTGCCGGTCTGCTCATCACGACGGAAGCCGCCGTGTCCGAGCTGCCCGAAGACAAGCCCGCCATGCCCATGGGCGGCGGCGGCATGGGCGGCATGGGCGGCATGGACTTCTAAGTCCAAGCTACCAGGCGTCCAAGCGAGGGCCGGGAGCATGCTCCCGGCCCTTTCTTTTTGCGGCGAGGGGATCGTCCGCGGGGTTGACCTCGCGCTGCCGATCAGGAAGTTGGCCAGACTGACAAGAGGGGTCTTGCTGGCGTGATCAATTGGGTTTCGGGGCGCGTGCGCTGCCTCGGCGGTAAGCATGAGCGTTCCGAAAAGCATATCTACCGCGCCGGCGAGGACGAGCGGTTCGTCAGCAAGTGCCGCTTCTGCGGAGTGCCGATGCAGCGCCGCGCCAAGCGCGACTGGATCACGATCTCGCGGGCCGAATTCCATAAGGCGACGAGCCGCTGACGCTTCGGCGCCTTAGCCCAACAAAACACTTCCCAAGCCCGGCGCGGCGCGACAAATTGCCGCTTCAACGCACGTGCCGGTCCCTGGCAGCGCCGCTTTCGGGAAGTTTCCAATGACTGTGATGTCTCGCCGCGAGGCGCTCGCCGCTGCTGCGCTCGCCAGCCTTGCCTCCGCGATGCCCGTCTGGGCGCAGGATGGCGCCGCTGGTGCCGCCAGCGGCGCCGGTGCTGCCTGGGACCTGACCGAGCTGTATCCGAGCGACGCCGCCTGGGACGACGCGCGCAAAGCCGCGCTCGCGGCACTGCCCGGGATCGCCAAGTTCAAGGGGCGGCTCGGCGAGAGCGGAGCGGTGCTCGCCCAGGCGCTGGCCCTCCAGTCCGATCTCGGCCGTACGATCGCGCGGGTCTATACCTATGTCAGCCTCAAGGGCGACGAAGACGTCCGCGTCGCGCGCTATCAGGAAAAGCAAGCGCAGGCAGTCGATCTCTACACCGCCTATGGCGAGGCGACGGCCTGGGTCTCGCCCGAGCTGCTGACGCTCGGCAAGGCCAAGATCGACGGCTTCGTCGCCGGCGACCAGACGCTCAAGACGCGCTTCGACTTCTATCTCGCCAATGTCGTCCGCCAGGCAGCACATACGCTGACGCCCGAGGGCGAAGCGTTGCTGGCGAGCGCCTCGGCGCCGCTTTCCGCGCCAGGCGACATTTCGGGCCAGTTGCGCTCGTCGGACATTCCCTGGCCGACGATCAAGCTTTCGACTGGCAAGGACGTGCGCCTCGACAGCCAGGGCTATACACTCAACCGCGACGCGCCCAACCGCGCCGACCGCAAGGCGGTGTTCGACGCGTTCTGGGGCGCGCACGGCAAATTCCAGAACAGCTTCGGCGCGACTTATAATGCGCAGGTCAAGAGCGACATCTTCCGTGCCAAGGCTCGCAAATATCCCACCTCGCTCGCCGCAGCGCTTTCGGGCGCCAACGTCCCCGAGGCGGTCTATCGCACGCTGGTTGCCGAGGCGAACAAGGGTCTGCCGCAGCTGCATCGCTATTTCGATCTGCGGCGGCGGATGCTCAAGCTGCCGGACATCGCCTATTACGACATCTACCCGCCGTTGGTGTCGCTCGATCGCAGCTTCAGCCTCGATCAGATGCGCACCACCACGCTGGAGGCCGTCAAGCCGCTCGGGCCCGACTATCAGGCGCGCATCGCCAAGGCGACTGCGGCGAAATGGATGGATCCCTGGCCGCGCGAGGGCAAGCGCCCGGGCGCGTACATGAACCCCGGCGCGTTCGACGTGCATCCCTATCTGCTGCTCAACCTCAGCGAGAAATATGACGGGATGAGCACCTATGCGCATGAATGGGGCCATGCGCTCCATTCGCTGCTCGCCAATGCCGCGCAGCCCTATGACAAGGCCGATTACCCGATCTTCCTCGCCGAGATCGCCTCGACTGCGAACGAACAACTGCTCGTTGCGCATATGCTGAAGAACGCCAAAACCAAGGAAGAGAAGCTCTTCTATCTCGGCCAGCAGATGGAGAATTTCCGCGGCACCTTCTATCGCCAGACGATGTTCGCCGAATTCGAGCTGAAGGCGCACGATCTCGCCGAAGCGGGCGAGGGGCTTTCAGGCGAGAAGTTCACCGGCCTCTACGGCGACCTGCTCAAGCGCTATCACGGCCCGGCGATGAAGTTCGAGCCTTCCTACGCCAACGAATGGGCGTTCATCCCGCACTTCTACAACAGCTTCTACGTCTATCAGTATGCGACGTGCATCGCGGCGGCGACCTATTTTGCTCAGTCGGTACTCAAGGGCGGGGCGAAGGAGCGCGACAATTATCTGTCGGTGCTCAAGGCCGGCGGATCGGACTATCCGGTCGACATCCTCAAGCGCGCCGGGCTCGATATGGCCTCCCCGGCGCCGTACCAGGCGCTGGTTTCGGCGTTCAAGGACACGCTCGATCAGGCCGAGGCGCTGCTCGCCTAAACCGGGGCGGCCGCGCCGGCCTGAAGCTGCGCGGCCAGCCAGCCATCGACGCGTGCATCGATCACCAGGTGCACGCGGTCGGTGGATCCATGATTGGCGGCGCGGTGCGGATCGGAGAGGCGCAGATACCAGACTTCGCCCGGCGCCATCGTCACAGGCGTGCCGCTCAAGTGGAACGACACGCCTTCGTTGGTGGTGATCGGCACATGGATGCGCGCCCAGCCGGCATCGGCATCGAGATCAAGATCGAGATGCTCGTGGATTTCGGAGCCCGGGGTGAGCCGCATCAGCCGCACGCAACTCAGCGGGCAGCCGAACGCGGCCAGCGCCGCGGCGATGTTGGGCAGCATCGCCAGCAAGGGCGTGTCGACGAAGTCGGTGGCATCGGGGTTGGAGGCGATCATCAGGATCGGGTGCGTGGCGCTCGCCTCGGCGCGCAGCGGCAGCGCGCTCCACTCGCCGCTATAGTTTTGCGGCACGAAATGGCGGATCCATTCGGCGAGGCCGAGCGCCGCTAGATCGCCGGCGAGCGGCGCGGGATCGAACGCGAAGGGGAGGCGGATCCGATCCGGCAATCCCGATTGTCGCTGCGCCGTCGCCATATTAGCCTGCCCCTCGCACAACAAGGCTAGAGGATGCGGCGATGAATGCAAACGCGCTCGACCGCTTCCGCGCCGCAGTGCTGGCCGATCCCGAGGCCGCGAAGATGCTGGCGGCGCACTATGATCCGGCCGCCTTTGCCGAGGCGGCGCTGGCATGGGCGGCGACGCACGGCATTGCGCTCGATGACGAGGATCTGGAGCGCCGTGCGCCGCCGATCGAGACCGAGGCCTGGCCGCCGACCGGCTGGCTGCCCGTTTCGGCGGGAAACCTGGTGGAATGGCTCAATTTCGCGGGCGAACCCCTCACCGATCCGTTCTTCGAGGAGACCGCACAGCGCCTGGCGGCGCGCCCGTTCAACCGCCTCTTCCGCTATCGTATTTCGCTAGATGCCCTGATCGTGGGCGCTTCCGTAGGAGTAGAGCCGAGCGGACTGATTTTCCACATGTCGCGCTGCGGATCGACGCTCGCGGCACAGATGCTCGCGGCAGATCCAAGGAACCTGGTTCTCTCCGAGCCGCCGCCGGTCGATGCCATCCTTTTGGACCGCGATCTCGACGACGATGCCAAAGTCGCCGCGCTGCGAGCATTGGCATCAGCCTATATGCGGGAGGCGCCCGGTGCGCGCCTAATCCTCAAACTCGACAGCTGGCACAGCCGCGCGCTGCCGCTGCTGCGCCGCGCCTTTCCCGCGACGCCGTGGATATTCCTGTATCGCGAACCGATCGAAGTGATCGTCTCGCATCTCCGCCAGCCGGGGCTTCATGCCGTGCCTGGGCTGGTGCCGGCAGACTTTGTGGGCCTTGGCGAGCCCAACCTGCCCGGCGCAGACTATATCGCCCGTGTGCTCGGTCAAATCTGCGGCGCGGTGCTCGAGCATTGGCATCTCGGCGGGGGCATGCCGATCGCGTATCGCGAGATGCCCGAGGCGCTGGTCGCGCGCATCCTGCCGCATTTCGGCATCGAACCGGGGCGAAAGGCGTTGGCCGCGATGGTCGACGCCGGACGTCGCGACGCCAAGCGCGGCGGGATTTTCGCCAGCGATTCGGATGCTAAGCGCCGTGCAGCGCCGCCCGAGGCCGAAGCTGCGGCGCGGCTGCATCTGGCGGAATGCCACGCGCGCCTCGTCCGCTTGGGGCGATAGCCCCGTCGGATTGGCGCGCCCTACTCCTTCATCGCCTCGATGAGCTTCTTCACGTCCTGGCTGCGCCCGCGCGGCAGCACCAGCACGTCCTTGCCCGATGCGACGATGATGAGGTCGCTCACCCCGACCAGCGCGACCCGCAGGCCCGGTTCGCACTGGACGAGGCAATTGCTCGCATCGATTGCGACGACGTCGCCGCGGACGACATTGCCGCCCGCATCGGGATCGCTCAACGCGTGGAGCGCATCCCAGCTGCCGACATCGCTCCACCCCATCGCCACCGGAACCACTGCGACGCGAGGCGCCTTCTCCATCACCGCATAATCGATCGAATCCGACGGCGATGCCGCGAAGGCCTCGGCATCGGGGAAGATGCGCAGCCCGTCGCGCGTGGCCAGGTCCATCGCCTTTTGCGTGGCGACCAGCATCTCGGGGGCGAACACGCTGAGCGCGCCGAGATACATGTCGGCACGAAACAGGAAAATCCCGCCGTTCCAGGCATGATCGCCCGCGGCGAGCATCGCCTCGGCCTTGTCGCGGGGCGGCTTCTCGACAAACTTCTCGACGCGGTGGACGCCCGCCGCGATCGGCTCGCCCACCTTGATCCAGCCATAGCCGGTCTCGGGCGAATCGGGCGCGATGCCGAAGGTTACCAGCCAGCCGTCCTGCACCATGGGCAACGCGGCTGCGATCGCGGCGTGGAAGGCATCGACGTCGACGATGACATGGTCCGAGGGCATCACTAGCAGCGGGTCGCTGCCGCCGCCCGCCGCGAGCGCGGCAAGCGCGATCGCCGGCGCGGTGTTGCGTCCCGACGGCTCGAGCACCAGCGCCTGCGCGCTCGCCGCCACTTCCAGCAGCTGTTCCTCGACCAGATCGGCGTGAAACGCATTGGCGACGACGATCGGTGCGGCGAAACGCTCGCCGGCGGTACGCCGTGCCGTGAGCTGGAGCATCGTCTCGGTGCCGGTCAGCGATAGCAGCTGCTTGGGCTTTTCCGGTCGCGACATCGGCCACAAGCGCGTGCCCGATCCGCCTGACAGGATGACAGGAATGATCGGCTTGGATTCGGGCATGACGAACGTTTCCTGAAAAGGCTGGATATGGTGGTAGAGGCCCCGCTTGCAAAACGGAACGCGCGCGAATCGGTTTCCGCAGGCTTGCGCAAAATTTTCCGGTGGACGCGGCGTCCGACCTATGTCGGATTTGTTTACACTTGCCCGCTACACCCCGAGCGTCATGATCCGCTTGTTCAAGCATTACGTGCCGAACGCCGTGCTGCTGCTCGGCATGCTCGATATCCTCCTGCTGATCGGGGCAGGGGAGCTCGGTTGGCTCTTGCGCGCCCATCAATTGGGCATGGTGCCGCTGTCGATGGCGACGCGGCTGCCGCAGCTTCTGTGCTTCGCCTTCACCATCGAAGTCGCAATGATCGCAGTCGGCGTCTATGGCGCCGACGCGCTACAATCGCTCCGCTATGCCACCGCCAGGCTGATCGTGGCGATCTCGCTGGGCGTGATCGTGCTCAGCGTGCTCTATTTTGCGGTGCCCCAGATCAGCTTTTGGCGCTCGAACCTGGTCTACGCAATGCCCGCGTCGGTGATCCTGCTCGTGCTGCTGCGCATCCTGCTCGGCAAGGCGCTGGGCAGCCAGGCGTTCAAGCGGCGGATCGTCGTGCTCGGCGCCGGCGCGCGGGCGGCAAGGCTGAAGGCGCTCGCCAAGATGCCTGGCGCGGGCTTTGCAGTGGTCGGCTACGTCGCGATGAGCGAGACCAACCGCGTGATCCCCGAGGCGATCGCGCGCGACGCAATCTACAACCTTGCCGACCATGTCGTGCTGCTAAACGCCAGCGAAGTCGTGCTCGCGCTGGAGGAGCGACGCAACGCCCTGCCGCTCAAGGACCTGCTGCGGATCAAGACCACTGGGGTCCATGTCAACGAAATCTCGACCTTCCTCGAGCGCGAGACCGGCCGGGTCGACCTCGACAGCGTCAATCCCAGCTGGCTGATCTTCTCCGACGGATTCTCGTCGGGCCGGATCGTCTCGAGCATGTTCAAGCGCGTGTTCGACATCACCGCGAGCCTGGCGCTACTGCTGCTCACGTTGCCGTTGATCCTGGCAACCGCGATCCTGGTGAAGCTGGAGAGCCGGGGCCCGGCCTTTTACCGCCAGCGCCGCGTGGGGCTCTATGGCCAGGGGTTCGACGTCATCAAGCTGCGATCGATGCGCCAGGATGCCGAGCTGCCCGGCCAGGCGGTGTGGGCCGAGAAGAACGACCCGCGGATCACGCGCGTCGGCCGGATCATCCGCAAATGCCGGATCGACGAGCTGCCGCAATGCTGGAGCGTGCTCAAGGGCGAGATGAGCTTTGTCGGGCCGCGCCCTGAGCGGCCTCAGTTCGTCGAGGATCTCGAGCAGAAGCTGCCTTACTATGCCGAGCGCCACATGGTGAAGCCGGGCATCACCGGCTGGGCGCAGATCAATTATCCCTATGGCGCCTCGATCGAGGATTCGCGCCAGAAGCTCGAATATGACCTGTTCTACGCCAAGAATTATTCGCCCTTCCTCGACGTTCTGATCCTCCTTCAGACGCTGCGTGTGGTGCTGTTCCCCGAAGGCGCGCGATGATGACGATCACGCTGGTGTTGTGGACGCACGCGCTGGCCGCGTTGCTGTTCGGCGCGCTGACGATCTGGGCGTGGCGGCTGCGCGATGCGCATGTGCCGCGCGGCGCGCTGGCGCTCGCGCTGGCGCTGACCGCGCTCTGGGCGCTTGCCGTCGCCGGGATCGGCGCGCGCGACATGGTCACCCAGCTCGCCGAGACGCTGCGCAACCTCGCCTGGCTCGGCGTGATGGTCGTGCTCCACCGCCGCACCGAAGGCGATCGCCCGCCGATCGCGCTCGGCGTCGTCTATGGCCTGGTCGGGCTCGTCTCGATCGTCGCCCTCGTGCTGGCGGGCTTCGCCAGCACCTTGGCTCCGGAGCTTGCCGAGCCGATCGCAAGCGCGGCGCTGCTGCTGCGCATGCTGGCCGCGGTGGCGTCACTGGTGCTCGTCCAGGCGCTCTATTCGGCGCTCGCGCCCAAGGCAGGAAGCGGGCTGCGCTGGATCGCCTTCGCCTTGACGATCTTGTGGGCCAGCGACCTGCTGCTGTTCACCATCGCCTATCTGGGTGGCCGCGCGCTGCCCGAACTCCTCGTGCTGCGCGGCGGGGCGATGGCGGCGATCGGACTGGCGCTCGGCGCCGGGCTGCAGAGCAAAGGCGCGTGGAGCGTCCAGGTTTCGCGCACCGTCGCCTATCAGTCGCTCTCGCTGGTCGCGATCGGCGCCTATTTCGGCTTGCTCGCGCTCGCCACCAGCGCAATCGCCACGGTGGGCGGCGAGGACGCCCGGCTGCTCCAGACCGCGTTCGTGCTCGGTTCGACCGCGGCGATCCTCACGCTGGTGTCGAACAGCTGGCTCCACGCCTGGGCGAAGGTGAAGCTGGCCAAGCACTTCTTCCGCCACCGCTACGACTATCGCGCCGAATGGATGCGCTTCACCGAGACGCTCGGCGCGCCCGAGGGCGCCGCGCCGCTCGACGAGCGTACGGTCAAGGCGATCGCCGACCTGATCGATTCGCCCGCAGGCGTGCTGCTCGTCCCCGATGGCGCGGGCCTGAGCCCGGGCGCCAGCTGGAACTGGGACCGCGCGACGCTTCCGGCCGCCAGCGACGCTGCGCTTGGCGACCATCTCGGCGCGACCGGCCGCATCCTCGAGCTCGATGCGGTGCGCGGTGACGGCGGCGATAGCGCGGATGCGGCCGCTGTCCCGCAATGGATGCTCGACGTGGCCGAGGCCTGGGTGATCGTGCCGCTGCCGCATATGGGCGGGCTCGCCGGCGCGATCCTGCTCGCGCGGCCGCCGCTCGATCGCCCGCTCGACTGGGAGGATTACGACCTGCTCAAGGTCGCCGGGCGCCAGGTGGCGAGCTATCTGGCCGAGGCGCGGGCGCACGAAGCGCTGGCCGATGCGCAGCGCTTCGACGAGTTCAACCGGCGCTTTGCGTTCATCCTCCACGACATCAAGAACCTGGTTAGCCAGCTGACGCTCACCGCGCGCAATGCCGAGCGCCATGCCGACAAGCCCGAATTCCGCGAGGACATGATCGCGACGCTGCAGGAGTCGGCCGAGCGGATGAACGCGCTGCTCGCGCGGCTGTCGCAGCATCATCGCGGCCGCGCCGAAGCGCCGCATGCCGTGGAGATCGTGCCGCTGGTCGAGCGCGTCGCCAAGGCCAAGCGCAGCCAGCATCCGGTGGCCACGGCGGGCGCCCGCGCGGCGATCGCCCAGGCCGATCCGGCGGGGCTCGAGCAATTGCTCGGCCATCTCGTCCAGAACGCGATCGAGGCGAGCCCGGCGCACGAGCCGGTGATGCTCGCGGTGCACAGCGACGGCGCCGACGTGACCATAGAGGTGGTCGACCAGGGCAGCGGCATGTCGCCCGCGTTCGTCCGCGAAAAGCTGTTCAAGCCGTTCGTCTCGTCGAAGCCCGGCGGGTTCGGGATCGGCGCGTTCGAGGCGCGCCAGCTCGCCGCGGCGATGCACGGCCGGCTCGAAGTCGTCTCGCGCGAAGGCCATGGCACGCGCTTCCGCGTCATCCTCAAGGTGGCACATGCCGCCGATCTGCCCGTAGGGAAGGCGGCATGACCCTCACCAAGAAGCTGCTGATCGTCGAGGACGATGCCGGGCTCCAGCGCCAGCTGCGCTGGGCGTATGAAGGCTATGAGATCTTCACCGCCGCCAATCGCGACGAGGCGATCGCAGTGCTGCGCGCCGAGGAGCCACAGGTGGTCACGCTGGATCTCGGGCTGCCGCCCGATCCCGACGGCACCACCGAAGGCTTTGCGACGCTCGACACGATCCTCCAGCTCGCCCCGGCGACCAAGGTGATCGTTGCTTCGGGGCATGGTGCGCATGAATTGATGCTGCGTGCGATCGCCGCGGGCGCCTGGGATTTCTACCAGAAGCCGATTGATATCGACGCGCTCGGGCTGATCGTCTCGCGCGCCTTTCACGTCCACGCGATCGAGGCGGAGAACCGCCGCCTGGCGAATCGCGGCGGAGATGCGGCCGCGCTGGGCGGGCTGATCACCGGCGCGCCAGAGATGCTCAAGGTCACCCGGATGATCGAGCGCGTCGCTGCCGCCGATGTGACCGTGATGCTGCTCGGCGCCAGTGGTACCGGCAAGGAATTGCTCGCGCGCGGGTTGCACGATGCGAGCCGGCGCAAGGGCGGCTTCATTGCGATCAACTGCGCCGCGATCCCCGAGACTTTGCTCGAATCCGAGCTGTTCGGGCATGAGAAGGGCGCGTTCACCGGCGCGGTGAAGACCACCGAGGGCAAGATCGAGCTCGCCCAGGGCGGCACGCTGTTCCTCGATGAGATCGGCGACGTGCCGCTGCCGCTCCAGGTCAAGCTGCTGCGTTTCCTCCAGGAGCGCGTGATCGAGCGGGTTGGCGGGCGCAAGCCGATCGCGGTGGACACCCGCGTGGTCTGCGCCACGCACCAGAATCTCGAGACGATGGTCGCCGAGGGGCGTTTCCGCGAGGACCTCTATTACCGGCTTGCCGAGATCGTCGTGCGGATCCCGTCGCTCGCCGAGCGGCCGGGCGATGCGGGGCTGCTCGCGCGGCACTTCCTCCAGAAATATGCCGCGGCGATGAACACCGGCGCGCGCGGCTTCGCCCCCGATGCGCTTGCCGCGATCGATGGCTGGGGCTGGCCGGGCAATGTCCGCGAGCTCGAGAACCGCGTGAAGCGCGCGGCGATCATGGCCGACGGCAAGCTGGTCACCGCCGCCGATCTCGATCTCGAATTGCGCGCCGATGACGGTCCGATCAACCTCAAGGCCGCGCGCGAGCGCGCCGACCGCAAGGCGATCCGCCACGCGCTGGCGCGCGCCGAGGGCAATATCTCGGGCACCGCAAGACTGCTCGGCATCAGCCGCCCCACGCTCTATGACCTGATGAAGGCCTATGACCTCCAGCCGTAAGCGTCGCACGCGCAGCACCCGCCCCAGCCTGCCGCTTCGCCGCATCGCCGCGATCAGCCTTGGGTTGATGGCGTTCGCCGCGGCGTTCGCCGCGGCGTTCGTCGCCTGGTTCGCGCTGGCGCCGGCGCGTCGCGATGCCGACGCCGCGCGCGACGCGGCGGCACAGAGTGCCACCTTGCTCGCAGCGGGCAACGCCACTGCGGCGCGCACCCAGGCGCTGGCGGCGGTCCGCGCCGATCCCGACAATGGCGAAGCGCATCTGGCGCTTGCCCGCGCGATGCTCGCTCAGGGCGACGGCGTCAGCGCCGATGCCGAGATCCAGCGCGCGATCGATGCGCATGTCGATGCCCGGCGCGTCCAGCATCTGCGCGCGCACGCGCTGCTGCTCGCCGGCGAAGAGGAAAAGGCCATCGCCGCCGCCGACAAGGCCGCGCCGCAATTCCGCGTCTATGCCCTGCGCATCCGCGGCCGCGCGCTTGCCGCGCTCGGCAATGGCGCCGCCGCGTTCCAGGCGCTCGACCAGGCGGTGCGCGCCGCTCCCGGCGACGGCGCGGCGTGGGCGGATATGGGCCGGTTCAAACTCAATGCCGGTGACCTGCTCGGCGCGATCGACGCGAGCGCGCGTGCAGTCAGGTTCGCCCCCGGCAATGTCGATGCGCTGATCCTGCGCGGCGAGCTGGTGCGCAGCCAATATGGCCTGACCGCGGCGCTCCCCTGGTTCGAGGCCGCGCTCAAACACGACGGCTATAATGCCGATGCGCTGATCGAATATGCCGCGACGCTGGGCGATGCGGGCCGCACTGTCGACGCCGTCGCGGCGACGCGGCGCGCGCTCGAAGTGCGCCCGGCGAGCCCGCAGGCCTATTATCTCCAGGCCGTGATCGCCGCGCGCGGCGGCAATTACGATCTTTCGCGCTCCCTGCTCGACAAGACCGGCGGCAGCCTGGACGCGCTGCCCGGCACGATGCTGCTCACCGGCACGCTCGACATTGAGAAGGGCGACTTTGAGCAGGCGATCGACAAGCTGAAGGCTTTGGTGGGCAACCAGCCGTACAACGTCACCGCGCGCAAACTCCTCGCCTATGCGCTGCTCCGCACCAATTCGGCGCGCAACGCGATCGACATGCTGCGCCCGGTGGTCGAGCGCGCCGATGCCGACAGCTATGCGCTCACGCTCGCCGCGCGCGGCTATGAGCGAATCGGCGACCGCGCCGCAGCGGCGCGCTATCTCGATCGCGCCGCGGCGCCGCTGCCGGGTGCCACCCAGGCATTCAGCGCCGATGACAGCACCGCCGTGCTCGCCGCCGACGCCGATCAGCGCCCCGACGATCCCGCGACGATCGTGCCGCTGATCCGCGGCTTGGCGAGCCAGGGCGACCGTGCGGGCGCGCTCACCCGCGCGCAGCGCACCGCCTCGGCCTATCCCGGCGCACCTGCGGCGCAGCTTTTGATCGGCGATCTGCTGATGCTCGACAATCGCTTCGCCGACGCCGCTACCGCCTATCGCGGCGCCGCCGATCTGCGTTTCGACCAGAGCACTGCGCTGCGGCTGGTCGAGGCGCTCGACAAGGCCAATCGCCGACCCGAGGCGGCCAATGCGCTGGCGCTCTACCTCTCGCAGAACCCGGCCGATCTCGCCGCCCTGCGGCTTTCGGCCGAATGGCAGCTAGCCGCGGGCGATTATGCCGCCGCAGTCGATACGCTCGAGAGGTTGCGCGGCTGGATCGGCGATGGCGACGCGGTGCTCAATGCCGAGCTTGCCGCCGCCTATACCGGCGCGGGCGATGCCGACGCCGCCGAGGAACTCGGCGAGGCCGCCTATGCGCTGGCTCCGGCCAATCCGGTGGTCGCCGATGCCTATGGCTGGGCGCTCTATCGCGGCGGCGACCTGCACGGCGCTGCCGAGCTGATCGGCAAGGCCGTGATCCTCGCGCCGCGCCATGCCGGGCTGCGCTGGCATCTGGCGCAAGTCTATGCCGATCTCGGCCACAAGCGCGAGGCGAAGTTCAACGCCCAAGTCGCGCTAGCAGACCCCCGCTTTGCCGATCGCGCCGCCGCGCAGGCGCTGGTCGCGCGGCTGGGATGAACCTATAGGGCGGGGCGTGACCGACGCCCTGTCCCGCATCGCCGACGCGCTCGAACGCCTCGCGCCGCCGCCCGCGCCGCCCGCCGATCCGCGCGCGCATCCCGCTTATGTCTGGCGGGGCAACAGCCTCGCCGCGGCGCGCGCCTTCGATCCGCTGCCGCTGGCGCGGCTCCGCGGCCTGGAGGCGCAGCGCGACGCGCTCGTCGCCAATCTCGAACGGCTTGCGGCGGGCAACGCCGCGCAGGACGTGCTGCTGTGGGGCGCGCGTGGCACCGGCAAATCCGCGCTGGTCAAGGGCGCTGTCGCCGCAGTCCAGGCCGAGGGCGGCGATGTCGCGCTGGTCGAGGCGGCGACCACGCATCTCGAAACGCTGCCCCAATTATTCGCCACGCTCGCGCCGGTGCCGCGCGCTTTCGTGATCTTCCTCGACGACCTCGGCTTCGATGCTGTGGGCGATGCGCGCGCGCTGCGGTCGCTGCTCGAAGGTGGCGCGGAGGCGCGCCCGGCGAACACTCGGCTGCTGGTCACTTCGAACCGCCGCCACCTCGTGCCGCGCGACATCGCCGAACAATCGAGCGCGATCAATCCGCGCGATTCGATCGATGACAATCTCGCGCTCGCCGATCGCTTCGGATTGAGCCTCGGCTTCCACGCGATCGACCAGGATACCTATGTCGATATCGTCCGCGGCTATGCCGATGCCCATGGCCTTGATTTCGATCCGGCAGAGGCGATCAACTGGGCAACGCGCCGCGGCAGCCGCTCCGGCCGGGTCGCCTGGCAATATGTCGTCGATCTTGCCGGTAGATCGGGTAAGTCGCTGTAAAATGTTGATCGACATCAACTTTTCGGCATTGCAGGCTTGACTTGCCGGGCATGTCTCCGCCTCAATCATCCTCGATGGGGCGTCTAGGCGAACTTGATCTGCCGGACCGGTTGGCGCCGTGGTTGCCGCGCTGGGTGACGTCGATCGCCGTCGGTCTGCTCGCCACCGCTTGTGCCGCGCTGATCCGCTTCCTCCTCGACACGCTGGTGCCCGGCGCCGCGGTTTTCCCGCTGGTGTTTCCCGCCGCGATGATCGCGACGCTGTTCGCCCGCTGGCTCGCCGGGGCGACGGCGAGCACTGTCTCGATCCTGTTCGGCTGGTATTATCTCTATCCGGTCAAGAACAGCTTCCGCTTCGAGACGTCGGCGCAGGCGGTGACGATGGGATCGGTGATCATCGCCGCGGCGATCACCGTGGCGCTTGCCGAGATGTTCCGCCGCTCGGTGCACCGCGCGACCCAGGAACGCGACCGCCAGATCGCCGAGCGCGAGCTGTTCCTCGAAGAATTCGATCACCGGGTGAAGAACAATTTCATGCTCGTGGCCTCGCTGCTCGAGATGCAGCGCCGCCGCGCGGGCGAGGGCGAGACCGCCGAGGCGCTGGGCAGCGCGCTCTCACGCGTCGAGAGCATCGCGCGCGCACACCGCTACCTCTATCGTGGCGGGGCGACGCCCGGCACCGTCGACATGGCCGCCTATCTCAACGAACTCTGTTCGGCGCTGTCCGACGCGCTGTTCCTGCGCGGCGCGATCACGCTCGATTGCCGATCGGACCATGCCGCGCTGCCACGCGACCGCGCCGTCTCGATCGGGCTGATCGCCAACGAACTGGTCACCAACGCCGTCAAGCATGCCTTTCCGGGGCGCGACACCGGCATGATCTCGATCCGCTTCGAAGCCGCCGGCGCTGGCTGGCTGCTGACCGTGCGCGACAATGGCGCCGGCATGCCTGCGGAAACCAAGGCCAGGGGTCGCGACGGCGGTCTCGGCCATCGGCTGGTCGAGGGCTTTGCCCGCCAGGCCCGCGGCACGATCCACACCGAGAGCGGCGCGGACGGCACCGTGGTTACCGTGCAGCTGGAACCCTAGCCCAGCGCTTCGACCTGCTCGGCGAGTTCGAGCCAGCGCATCTCGGCGGCATCCTTTTCGTCGCGCAACCTGGCGATGCCGTCGTTGAGCTGGGCGAACCTCGCGGGATCCTTGGTGTAGAGGCTGGGGTCGGCCATCGCCGCTTCGTCGTGCGCGATCTGCGCCTCGATCTCCTCGATCCGCTTGGGCAGCAGATCATAGTCGCGCTGGTCCTTATAGGTCAGCTTGGTGCGCGGCTTGGGTGCCTCGGGTGCGGCGGCGGGCTTGGCCGCGGCTTTCTTCGCTTCCTGCTTCGGGCGGCGCTGGGCTTCCCAATCGGCATAGCCGCCGATCACCACATCGACGCTGCCAGAGCCGTCGAGCCCGAGCGTCACCGTGACGGTGCGGTCGAGAAAGTCGCGGTCGTGGCTGACGATCAGCACGGTGCCTTCATAATCGGCGATCACTTCCTGGAGCAGATCGAGCGTCTCGAGGTCGAGGTCGTTGGTCGGCTCGTCGAGCACCAGCAGGTTCGAATGGCGGGCGAATTCGCGCGCGAGCAGCAGGCGCGAGCGTTCGCCGCCCGATAGCGTGCCGACCTTCGCCTCGGCCAGGCTCGGATCGAACAGGAACTCCTTGAGATAGCCGTGGATGTGCTTGCGTGACCCCAGCACGTCGATCCAGTCGCCGCCATCGGCGAGCACGTCGCGCACGGTCTTGTCGGGCGCCATCAGGCTGCGCTGCTGGTCGATGACGATGCCGTCTAGCGTCTTGGCGAGCCGCACCGAGCCTTCATCGGGCTGGATCTCGCCGGTGAGCAGCTTGAGCAAGGTCGATTTGCCCGCGCCGTTCGCGCCGACGATGCCGATCCGGTCGCCCTTGGTGATGCGCAGCGTCAGGTCCTTGATGATCGTGCGATCCCCAAAGCGCTTGGTGACGTGCTTGACGTCGATCACCACCTTGGTCTGGTTGTCGTCGGCGGCAGTGACCAGCTTGGCGGTGCCCTGCGGCCCGGTCATCGCAGCGCGGGTGGCGCGCATCTCCTTCAATTTCTCCAGCCGGCCCTGGTTGCGCCGCCGGCGACCGGTGACGCCGCGCTGGAGCCAATGCTCTTCCAGCTTGAGCTTGGCATCGAGCCGCTGGGCGTTGCGCTCCTCCTCGGCATAGACCTGATCGGTCCATGCCTCGAACCCGCCGAACCCCACTTCGGCGCGGCGGATCGTCCCGCGATCGAGCCACAAGGTCTGGCGGGTGAGGCGCGTCAGGAAGGTGCGATCGTGGCTGATCACGATGAACGCGCCGCGATAGCGGGTCAGCCAGTCCTCGAGCCATTCGATCGCGGCGAGATCGAGATGGTTGGTCGGCTCGTCGAGCAGCAGCACGTCGGGATCCTGCGCCAGCGCGCGCGCGATCGCGGCGCGGCGGCGCTCGCCGCCGCTCGCAGTGCTCGCGTCGCGCGACAGGTCGATGCCCAGCTGGTCGGCGATCGCCTCGGCCTCGTGCGGCTGGGGCGCGTCGTCGCCCGACAGCACATAATCGCGCAGCGTCGCGCAGCCGGTCATCCGCGGCTCCTGCTCGAGCAGGATCACGCGCGTGCCCGGCTGAAGGATGCGGCGGCCCTCGTCGGACTCGATCTGCCCGGCGATCAGGCGGAGCAGCGTGGTCTTGCCCGCGCCGTTGCGCCCGATCAGTGCCAGGCGGTCGCGCTCGCCGACATAGAGGTCGAGCCCGCGGAACAGCCAGCCATGGCCCTGGTTCAGACCGAGATTTTCATATGCAAGTACGGGAGCAGCCATTTGGGGCACCTAGGGACCTCTGGTGTTGCTCGCAAGTTACGCCCTGCTGACATGCGTGTTCAGGGGCTATTCAATGGCCAATCCCTATGCGATGCCGATGCGAATGCTGGTTAAGACCGTTTTGTGCGCGTGCCTGGCAGCCATACCGACGTCCGGGCCGGGGGCGGCTGCGCGCGTGCCCGAGGCACAGGACAGCGGCCAGGATGCCGCCCGCCAGCGCCGCCAGGCGGGGCAGAATCTTCCCGTCCGCGAGATCGAGCGCCGCGTGATCCCCCGCATGCCCGGGGCGCAATATCTCGGTTTCGATTATGATCCGGCGACGGACATTTACACACTCAAATTCCTGCGCAATGGATCGGTGATCTGGGTGGATGTCGATGGCCGCAGCGGCCAGATCCTCCGCCGCACGGGTAGCTGAAGCGCGCAAATCAGGCGCAGCACGAGGAACAGGAAACAGGATGCGACTTCTCATCGTCGAGGACGAACCCAATCTCGGGCAGCAGCTCAAGAACGCGCTCGAAGGCGCCGGCTATGCCGTCGATCTCGCCACCGATGGCGAGGAGGGGCATTTCCTGGGATCGACCGAGCAATATGACGCGATCATCCTCGATCTCGGCCTTCCCGAGATCGACGGGCTCACGGTGCTCGATCGCTGGCGCAAGGAAGGCCGCACGATGCCGGTGCTGGTGCTCACCGCGCGCGACAGCTGGTCGGACAAGGTGGCGGGGCTCGACGCCGGCGCCGATGATTATGTCGCCAAGCCCTTCCAGACCGAAGAGTTGATCGCCCGGCTGCGCGCGCTGATCCGCCGCGCCTCGGGAAATGCGTCCGCAGAGCTTATCGCGGGCGATATTCGCCTCGACACGCGCAGCGGCAAGGTCACCAAGGACGGCGAGCCGGTGAAGCTCACCGCGCAGGAATATAAGCTGCTCAGCTATCTGCTCCATCACAAGGGCAAGGTGGTCAGCCGCACCGAGCTGATCGAGCATATCTACGATCAGGATTTCGATCGCGATTCGAACACGATCGAAGTGTTCGTCACGCGCATCCGCAAGAAGCTGGGTCCCGACGTGATCACCACGATCCGCGGCCTGGGCTACAGCCTCGAGGAGCCGGCCAACGCCTGACGCCTCGGCCTCGCGCGTGCTCAATCCTTTAA
The DNA here is from genome assembly GCF_044881185.1 of Sphingomonas sp. MMS12-HWE2-04. Lineage (GTDB taxonomy): Bacteria > Pseudomonadota > Alphaproteobacteria > Sphingomonadales > Sphingomonadaceae > Sphingomonas. The sequence goes on from NZ_CP173254.1 coordinate 4,042,769, forward strand.
GACGCGCATCCCTGGCGCTTGCGGCCGCGGCCGGTCTTGGCATCTGCGTGCTCGGGGCCATTTTGCGGCAAAGGCTCGGCGACTGGGCGTCGTTGGGCTTGCTCGTCGGCGGTATCCTTCTCCTCGGTGTGGTGGCGTGGAAATTCTTCGCGGGCGCGAAGCGGAACGCGCCCCCGCCTCCGCCGCACATTTCCAATCCCGATGCCTTCGAGCCCCAGCCCCGCCCCTATGTCAGGGTGACCGGCTCGGTCAGCCGCCGGATGCTGCTGATCGCGACGGCGTGGATCATGATCCTGCTGGTCGGCGGGGGCTATGGGCTCGATCGCGTGCTCACCGACGCCGTCACTCGCAATTTCGACGATCAGCTCGATTATCTGCTCACCTCGATGATCGTCCAGGCCGAGATCGGCCCCGGCGGCGAAGTGGTGTTCAACCGCGATCTTTCCGACCAGCGCTTCCTCGAGCCGAATTCGGGTGCCTATTGGCAGATCAGTGGTGAGGGCTTCGAGTCCTTCCCCTCGCGCTCGCTGTGGGATCGCAAGCTCAAGGTCAGCCAGGTCCATAACGATCGCGATCTGCACCTCTACGAAAGCAAGGAATTCCCCGAGACCACGCTGCGGATCGCCGAGCGCGACTTGAAGCTGCCGGGCTCGCCGGTGCGCTGGCGCTTCCAGGTGGCGCTGTCGCGCGATGCGCTGGACGATCAGATCGCGGTGCTGCGGCGCACGCTGGTGCGCAGCTTCGTGATGCTTGGGCTCGGGCTGATCGTGATGGTCGGTCTCCAGACCTGGTACGGGCTGCTGCCGCTGCGCAAAGTGCGTCGCGAGATCAAGCGGCTGCGCGCGGGCAAATCGAAGCGGATCGAAGGCACGATGCCCGCCGAAGTCGCGCCGATGGTCGAGGAATTGAACGCACTGGTCGAGCATAATGATCGCCAGGCCGAAGAGGCGCGGCGCCATGCCGGCAACCTCGCCCATGCGCTCAAGACCCCGCTCACCGTGATCATGAACGCCGCCACTGCCGGCTCCGACGATCTCGCCGCCACCGTGGTGCGCGAGGCACGGACGATGCGCCGCCAGGTCGATCATCATCTCGCCCGCGCGCGCGCCGTCGGCCGGCGCGGCAGCGCGCATAGCCGCGCGCCGATCTGGCCGTCGATCGAGGCGGTCGAGCGCGCCGTCGCGCGGCTCTATCCGCATGTCCGCATCGATGTCGGTGGCCCCAAGACGCTGATCGCGCATATCGAGCGCCAGGATCTCGACGAGATCATGGGCAATCTGGTCGAGAATGCCGCCAAATATGGCGGGGGCAGCGTGTTCGTGACGATGGGCGCGCAGGCCGGGTTCGTCGAGATCCTGGTCGAGGATGACGGCCGCGGCATCCCCGAGGCCGATCGCATCCGCATCTTCGATCGCGGCGTGCGGCTCGACAGCGGCAAGCCGGGCACTGGCCTCGGCCTAGCGATCGTCCGCGACGTCGCCGAAATCTATGACGGCACGGTCAGCCTCGAAGAGAGCGAGGATCTCGGTGGGCTGCTTGTGCGGCTGCGCCTGCCCGCCGCGGGCTGATCTTTTCGCCGCTGCAACAAACTGAAATCTGGGTGCGACGAATCGTCTTCACATTGGCGATCGTCGGCGGCTGCGCTGCCGTCTCCTCCTCGGGTCGCAACAAAAAGGATCGTGTTCACCAAGACTTAGAACTTTTGGGATAGCCTGCCCCGCAGGGTTCTGTCCCAGAGCAAAAGGTCAACAGATGAGCACGATCCAATCCATGATGACGGGCGCGATGCAGTCGCCGCGCAACCAGATGAACGACCGGATTTCGGCAGCCGCCTCCGCCGGGGCGATTTCGGATACCGACCAGAAGGCACTCGGCTCCGCGCTCAATTCGATCGATTCGAGCCTCGCCGGCACTAAGCCCAGCGGCGACATGAAGGCGAGGATCGACGATCTGATCCAGCAGCAGGTCGATAGCGGCGCGCTGACCGACGACCAGGCGAGCGAGCTGCAGAGCTTCTTCGCGCAGGGCGCCGAAGGCGGCGAAGGCAAGGGGCCTGGTGGTCCCGGCGGCCCGGGCGGGCCAGGTGGTCCGGGTGGCGCAGGCGGCCCGCCGCCGGCGGCATCGGCCGAGGATTCGGAAGAAGACGATGGCGACGACAGCAGCACGGGCACGGTCAGCGACGCCGCCTCGACCAAGCTCGACGCGCTCGAGGCGTTCCTCGAAAAGCTGCGCGCGAGCCAGGAAAGCAGCTCGGGCTATGGCAACGGCGCCAGCAAAAGCAGCCCGACCGGGCTGATCCTCGACTCGCTCGCCTGAGGGCGGGCGGCGGCGGCGCCGGTCGGGGGGCCGGCGCCGTTATGCCTTACAAGCTCCGCATCGCCTCCGCGGCGAGGGTCAGGCTGCGGCGCCGCGCCTGGTGGTCGAACATCGCGCTGGTCAGCATCAGTTCGTCCGCGCCGGTCCGCGCGATGAAGGCGGCGAGTTGCTCGCGCACCCGCTCGGGCCCGCCGATCGCGCTGGCCGACAGCACTTGGCCGAGCATCGCCGCGCCCTGCGGCCCCAGGCTTTCGCGATAGCCCGGCACCGGCGGCGGCAGCTGGATGCCCCTGCCGCTGCGGATCGCGACGAACGCCTGTTGCTGCGAACTGGCGAGCAGCTCGGCCTCGGCGTCGCTGTCTGCGGCGAAGACGTTGAAGCCCAGCATCAGATGCGGCTTGTCGAGCACCGCTGAGGGCTTGAAGGTGCGGCGATACATGTCGATCGCCTCGTCGAGCAGGCCAGGCGCGAAGTGCGACGCGAAGGCATAGGGGAGGCCGAGCATCCCCGCGAGCTGCGCGCCGAACAGGCTCGATCCGAGGATCCACAGCGTCACGTCGGCGCCCGCGCCCGGCGTTGCGCGGATGCCGGTCTTGCCGTCGTCGGCGAAGAAGCTCTGCAGCTCGAGCACGTCCTGCGGGAAGGCGTTCGAATTGGTATCGAGGTTGCGCCGGATCGCCATCGCGACGCGCTGGTCCGAACCCGGCGCCCGGCCCAGGCCCAGATCGACGCGACCCGGGAACAGCGCGTCGAGCGTGCCGAATTGTTCGGCGATCTGGAGCGGCGAATGGTTGGGCAGCATGATCCCGCCGGCGCCAACCCGGATCGTCGACGTCGCCGCGCCGACATGGCCGATCACCACTGCGGTGGCGGCACTGGCGATGCCCTCCATCCCGTGATGCTCGGCAACCCAATAGCGGGTGAAGCCCAGGCTTTCGGCATGGGCGGCGAGATCGGCGGCGTTGGCCAGGGCCTGGGAGGCGTTCCCGCCCTGGACGATGGGGACGAGGTCGAGCAGCGAATAAGCAGTCATGGACCGCCAGATGGGGGCGCCTCCGCGCCGCCGCCAGCGCTGCCGCAGGAAGAAAAACTATCCCGGGCTCAGAACCCCAGGGTCAGCCGCAGCGCGGCGCCCTTGTCGTCGGGCAGGGCGGCGTAGTTCCCGGGATCGCTGCGCAGGAACAGGTTGCCGCTCAGGTCGCCGCCTTCGAACGGCCAGACATAGCGCAGTTCGTAATCGATCTCGCGGCCTTGCGGCGTGAGGTTCAGCTGGGTGACGTTCCACGCGCTGACGCTCGACGTGGCATAGTCCCAGTCCGCGGGCAGTGCGATGTCGATGCCGCCGCGGGTCACGCGCAGCGGCTGGGCGACACGCAGGCCGATCGAATCGAAGCGGCCGAACAGTCCGGTCTTGTCGAGATCGGTGGCGAAGCCGTTGGTGCGGATCAGCCCGCCGCCGGCCACGCCGCGCAGCCGCGCATGGGTCCAGCCCTGGCGCAGCGATCCGCCGAGCGACCAGCCGCCGCCCAGATCGGTGCGCAGCGCCAGGTCGATGAAATTGCTGTCCGCCCGCGCCGCGCCGAACCCGCCGGTGAAGCGCGCGCCGAGCACGGTGTCGCGTTCGTCGAGATGGGTGAGCGACAGCCCGGCCTGGAGCGGCCCGAAGCGCCGGTCGAGCCCGATCGTCGTGCGGCCATAGCCATAGCGTTCGGGCCGCCAGCGCAGGCTGGCGAACTCGGTGTCGCGCCGGGTGAGCACCTGGCCGCTTTCCTGCGCGAGGGTCAGCCCCCAGCCACCGAGCAACTGACGCACCGCGACCGAGCCGGTGACATCGACGTCGAACCCCGAATCATGTGCCGGATCGCGCGCGACGAGGAAGGCGGGATCGTCGCGCCCGCTCAGACGCGCGGCAAGGGTGTTGCCGCCCTCCGACGCGCCGAACGCGAACTGCGCGCCGCTGCCCAGCCGCCCGGTGACGCTGGCGGCCAGCATCCGCGCGACGCTGGCATCGCGGCTGCCGATGCCCAGCCGCTCGATCCGGATCGAATCCTGCGTCGGCACCAGCGAGACGGCGACACGCAGGTCGCTATAGCCCACCGAAAAGCTGCGCTCGCGCGAGGCCATCAGCCCGGGAAGGCGGCGGGCGAGCCCTTCGCGGCGGATCGTGCGGGCGAGATCCATCTCGAAGGCGCGGTCGAACGAATCGAGTACCACGGCGCCCAAAGCGCCCTGCCGGGCGTCGCCCATCGGGCCCGACAGCGTGGCGTTGATGCTCGCCGAGGTCTGGCCGCCCGATCCCGCCAGCGACATCGTGCCGACCGGCTGGAAGGCGCGGGTCAAGTCGAGCACGCCGTGGCCGTAGACCGCGTCGACGCCGGTGGCGCCGACGTCACGCGCGGTGGCGTAGAGCAGCTGGACGATCTGCGCGCCGGTCAGGTTCGGAAACGCCTGAGCGAGCAGCGCGACCGCGCCGGCGATCTGCGGCGCCGAGAAGGAGGTGCCCGACCAGAGATAGGGCGTGTTGTTGGCGTCGGGCGCACGCACGCTCTCGCCGACGGCGGTGAGATAGACATTGGCGCTAGTGCCGGCGCGATTGGAGAAGTTCGAGATCGTGTCGCTGGCGTTGACCGAGCCGGCGATGATCACCAGCCCGCGCGACACCGCCGCATTGTTCGCCGCCGAGGTGAACGGATCGGGATTGGCGGCATCGGGGCCGTCATTGCCCGCGGCGATGACGATCACGATCCCCGCCGCGGTGGCGCGGTCGATCGCCTGGAGCAGCTGCGCATTGGGCGCGTCCCCGCCGAGCGAGATGTTGACCACGCGCGCGCCGCCGGTGCGTGCGGCGTCGAGCCCCGCGGCGATCGCGCTGTCGTTGAACTTGCAGCCGCCATCGGTGCCGGTGGTGGCGCAGCTGCCCGGCGAGTCGGCGCGCGCGACGATCAGCTGCGCGTCGAACGCCACGCCCTGCGTGCCGGCATCGTTGCGCCGCCCGGCGATGGTGAATGCCACTGCCGTGCCGTGCCCGCCGACATCGTCGATCGAGGCGTTGCCTGCCGTATCGCGCGACGCCGCGGTGATCCGGCAGCTGCCGGTGCCCACACCGGCCGAGCAATCGCCGAATTCGAGGCTCTGCACGTCGATGCCGCTGTCGATCACGCCGACGCGGATGCCCGCGCCGGTGCCGCCATGGGTGTAGGCGGTGAGCGCGTTCATCGACACCGCGCCTGCGGTCGCGCGATATTCGGTGGTGTCGTACGTAACGCTGGGGGTCGGAGTCGGCGTGGGGGTGGGGACCGGCGTCGGCGTCGGGCTTGGCGCGGAGGCCGGCGCCGGAATCGGGCTCACGCCGCCGCCGCCGCTACCGCCGCCACAGGCCGCAAGCGTCGCGAGTGCGCCGATCGCCACCGAATGCCGCATCTGCGCAACCAACGCTGCCCGCATCAAACCGTCTCCCGCCCTGGTCGCAAGCCATGGCCTATAAAATATCATTGGTTTATCGCGGCTTAACGCTAGGTTTCCCTGCCCGCTTGCCGCGGTCTCGTCCACTCCGTAGAGCCCCGGGCGATGCTTGCGCAGCTAGCCCATGTCCGTAACTGGATCTTCGATCTGGACAACACGCTCTATCCCGTGAGCGCGAACCTCTTTGCTCTTATAGACGCGCGGATCGGCCAATATGTCGCGCAGCTGCTCGAATGCGACGCGCAGGAGGCACATCGCGTCCAAAAAGGCTATTTCCACGCCCATGGCACCACGCTTTCCGGGCTGATGGCCAATCACGGCACCGACCCGCACCACTATCTCGACTATGTCCACGACATCGACATGAGCCTGGTCGAGCGCAACGAGGCACTGATCGAGGCCTTGGCCCGGTTGCCGGGGCGCAAGCTGGTCTTCACCAATGCCGATGCGCCCTATGCGATCAAGGTGCTCGATCGGCTGGGCCTGGGTGACACGTTCGAGGCGATCCACGACGTCCATGCCAGCGCCTATCGGCCCAAGCCCGATCCGCATGCCTATCAGGGGCTGTGCGACGCCTATGGGCTCGATCCCACCGAATCGCTGTTCGTCGACGACATGGCGCGCAACCTTGCGCCGGCCAAGGCGATCGGCATGGCCACGGTGTGGATCGACAACGGCTCTGAACAGACTGCGGATCAAGATCGCAGCTTCATCGACTATATTGCCGGCGACCTGGGGTCGTGGCTGCACCAAATCCTGGAGGACTGAGTTGACCGATCTCGCAACCACCATCGATGCCGCCTGGGAAGACCGCGCGAATCTGGGCCTCGCCACGCAGGGTCCGGTGCGCGACGCCGTCAAGGAAGCGCTCGCGCTGCTCGACGGCGGCGCCGCGCGCGTTGCCGAGCCGATCGACGGCGGCTGGCAGGTCAACCAGTGGCTCAAGAAAGCGGTGCTGCTCTCGTTCCGCCTCAACGACAATGCGCCGATGGAGGGCGGCTGGTTCGACAAGGTGCCGCTCAAATTCGCCGACTGGAACGACGCGCAGTTCCGCGAGGCCGGCTTCCGCGCGGTGCCCGGCAGCGTCGTCCGCCGCGGCGCGTTCATCGGCAAGGGCGCGGTGCTGATGCCCAGCTTCGTCAATATCGGCGCCTATGTCGGCGAAGGCACGATGGTCGACACCTGGGCCACCGTCGGCAGCTGTGCGCAGATCGGCCGCAACGTCCACTTGTCGGGCGGTGCCGGGATCGGTGGCGTGCTCGAGCCGCTCCAGGCCGATCCGGTGATCATCGGCGACGGCGCGTTCATCGGCGCGCGCGCCGAAGTCGCCGAGGGTGTCCGCGTCGGCGAAGGCGCGGTGCTGTCGATGGGCGTCTATCTCGGCGCCTCGACCAAGATCGTCGATCGCGCAACCGGCGAAGTCCATCGCGGCGCCGTGCCGCCTTACTCGGTGGTCGTGCCCGGCACGCTGCCGGGCGAAGCGGGCAAGCCGGGGCTCTATTGCGCGGTGATCGTCAAGACGGTGGACGCGCAGACGCGCAGCAAGACCGGGATCAACGAACTGCTGCGCGACTGAACGGGCTGGCGGCTGGAGGCCGAGATGAAGGATTTCTTGGGACGATTTTTCGGGCGCAGGCCTGCAACCGACGCCGCGGCGGCGCCCTCCAGCGTGCCGGCGCCGGAAGCTGCGATGGATGCCCGGACGCAGCTGCGCGAAAAGCTTCGCCAGGACGTCGCGGCAGGGTTCGACGACGAGGATGTGATCCTCACCAACATCGCCGACTATTTCGAGGACGAGATCGATCCCGCCCTGGTCCGCCGCGAGGCGCCCGCGATCCTGCGTGAAGTGCTGGCCGAACACGCCCGAGCGGCCGCCAGCTGGCCGGCGGTCACCGATTGCGACCGCCTCGACGCCGCCTTTGCCGCGCTGGAAGCCGACGGCATCATCGCCCGGCAGAACTTCACTTGTTGCATGACGTGCGGCTCCGCCGAAATCTGGGATGAGGTCGAGGAAGCGAGCAACGACGGGCTGCAGGCACGGGGCTACACCTTCTACCATTTCCAGGACACCGATGCCGCCCTCGAGGGCCATGGCATTTTCCTGGCGTACGGCGCCTGCGAGGATGGTGAGGCGGCCGCGCTAGACATTGCCGGGGAGGTTGTCGCGGCGCTGGAGGCGCACGGCCTGTCGCCGGCATGGGGCGGCAGCTGGAGCGAGCGCATCGCGCTTCCGCTCGACTGGAAACGGCGCAGAGGCGTCGCCGCGCCGTTTGGCTGATCGCGATGGCGCGCGCGGTCCCGACGGCTTAGGATCGGCGCGATGACCGATCCGATGACCTATGGGCGCTATCTCGCGCTCGACGACCTGCTCGCCGCCCAGCATCCGCTGTCCGACCGCCATGACGAACTGTTGTTCATCATCATCCACCAGACCAAGGAGCTTTGGCTCAAACAGGCGATCGCCGAGATCCGCCTCGCGATCGACTTGGTCCGTGCGGACAAGCCGGTTGAGGCGTACAAGTCGCTCGCCCGGGTCAGCCGCATCCAGGCCGTGATGACGCTGAGCTGGGAAGTCCTCACCACGATGACCCCCAGCGACTATAGCCGCTTCCGCGACGTGCTCGGCACCAGCTCGGGCTTCCAGTCGGACCAGTTCCGCGCGGTCGAGACGCTGCTCGGCCTGCGCGGTGGCGGCGTGCCCGGGCCGCTCACCACCGAGTTCGGCGCGGCACCGAGCCTGTGGGACGAAGCCAATGCCGCGCTCGCCCGCGCCGGCTTCGATCTCCCGCCGCAAGCGCTGACGCGCGACTGGTCGCAGCCCTACGCGCCGAGCCAGGCGGTCGAGGATGCTTGGGCGCAGGTCTATCGCGACCCGACCCGCCATTGGGAGCTGTACCAGCTCGCCGAGAAGCTGGTCGATGTCGACGACGCGCTGGCGACGTGGCGGCACAAACACGTGCTCACCGTCAGCCGGGTGATCGGGATGAAGCCGGGGACCGGCGGCACGCCTGGCGCATCCTATCTCGCCTCGACGCTGACCAAGCGCGCCTTTCCCGAATTATGGACGCTCAGGACGCAGCTATGAGCTGGAAGCGCCTGTTCCAGCGCGCGCTCGCCGCGGCGCCCGATCGCCTCCATTTCGCCGCGCATTCGCACCATCTCTGGCCCGATGCCTCCTATGTCGGGCAGCTCGCCGCGTGGGAGGACGGGGCGCGCCTCGCCGACCGCAAATGGGAGCGGGTGATGGGCGATCTGGCCGGCAGCGCAGGGCCATGTCGCCGCGGAGCTCAAGCTGCCCGATCCGGCTACCGTGGTCTTTGCCTCCAACACCCACGAATTGCTGCTCCGCATCGTCTCGGCATTGCCCAGGCGCCCGCTGCGCATCCTCGCCAGCGATGGCGAGTTCCACAGCTTCCGCCGGCAGGCCGCGCGTTGGGAAGAGGCGGGGAGCGTGGTCGTCGAGCGCGTCCCGATGGAGCGGCTGGTCGCGCGTGCCGCCTCGGGCGAGCACGATCTGATCTTCGCCAGTCATGTCCAGTTCGGCACCGGGCGCGTGTTCGACGGTATCGCCGAACTTGCCGCGCTCGCCCGGCCCGATGGCCCGTGGGTCGTGATCGACGGCTATCACGGCTTCATGGCGATGGAGACCGATCTCTCGGCCGTCGCCGACCGGGTCTTCTACCTTGCCGGCGGATACAAATATGCGATGGCGGGGGAGGGCTGCGCCTTTCTCCACGCGCCCCCCGGCTTTGGCCCGCGCCCCGAGATCACCGGCTGGTATGCCGAGTTCGACGATCTCTCGCTGCCGCCGGGCAGTGTCGGCTATGCGCCCGATGCGCGCCGTTTCCTCGGCGCGACCTTTGATCCTTCGGGCATCTATCGCTTCGTCGCGGTGCGCGACATGCTGGCGGACGAGGGCCTCGCCACCGCGCAGATCGCCGCACATAGCGCGGCGCTGCGCGACCGGCTGCTTGCCGAACACCCGCTCGAGGCCGAGCTGCTCAACCCCGGTTCGCCCGCGCGCTTCGTCGCGTTCCGCAGCCCCGAGGCCGCGCGCTGGAAGGCCGCGCTGGAAGCCGACGACATCATCGTCGACGTGCGCGGCGACGTGCTGCGCATCGGCTTCGGCCTGTATCAGGATCCGCGCGACGTCGTGCGTCTGGTCGAGGCGCTGGCCGACATCGCCGGGCGCTGAGCGTCAAGCGATCGGCGCGACGCCCAGCCGGCGGATCTCGATCGCGGGGCAGCGGTCCATCACCACTTTCAGCCCTGCCGCTTCGGCGCGCGCCGCCGCGGCCGCGTCGGAGACGCCGAGCTGCATCCAAACCGACTTGGCGCCGGCGGCGATCGCCGCATCGACGGCCTCACCGGCGAGCTCGGACCGGCGAAAAATGTCGACCATATCGATCCGATCGCCGATCTGATCCAGGTCGCGGAACACGAATTCGCCGTGGACATGCTCGCCGGTGATCTGTGGATTGACCGGGATCACGCGATAGCCATGGCGTTGCAGCAGCAGCATAACGCCGTTGCTCGGGCGCTTGGGCCGATCGGATGCGCCGACCATCGCGATAGTGCGGGTCTCTTCGAGCAGCGCCTTGATGTCTTCGTCGCTAGTCAATGGCATGACATTACCTCTCTAGCCATTGGTAGACGGATTCGGCGAGGATCCCAAATGCGTCCGCCGGTTCTCCTGTGCCTGCTGCCGGGGGGGTGCCTGCGTCGGAGGCCAGCCGGATCGCGATCTGGAGCGGAATTCGACCCAGGAACGGGATGCCCAGCGCCGTCGCCGCGGCCTCGGCTCCGCCGCACCCGAACGGATCGGAGACTTCGCCGCAATGCGGGCATTGATAGCCTGCCATATTCTCGATCAGCCCGATCACCGGCACCTGCGCCTTGACGAACAAGTCGATCGCCCGCCGCGCGTCGATCAGCGCCAGGTCCTGCGGAGTCGAGACGATCACCGCGCCGGCCGGCTTGTGCTTCTGGATCATCGTCAGCTGGACGTCGCCGGTTCCCGGCGGCAGATCGAGGATCAGGATCTCGGCATCGCCCCAATCGGCATCGACCATCTGGCCCAGCGCGCCGCCCGCCATCGGCCCGCGCCAGGCGATCGCCTGCCCCTCGGCGACCAGCCCGCCCATCGACAGCAGCGGCACGCCGAAGCGCGTCTGCACCGGGATCAGCACCTTCTCGCGCGCTTGCGGCCGGATGCCCTCGACGCCCATCAGCCGCGGCTGGGAAGGGCCATAGATATCGGCATCGACGAGCCCGACCTTGCGTCCGCGCCGTGCCAGCGCGATCGCCAGATTGGCCGCGACGGTGGACTTGCCGACTCCGCCCTTGCCGCTCGCCACCGCGATCAGCCGCCGGGTCTTGCGCTCGCTCGTCATCAGCACGCGCACTTCCTCGACGCCCGCAAGCGCTCCGATCGCCCCGCGAATATCGGCCTCGATCGCCTCGCGCACATCCGGCGCCAGCCCGGTCACGTCGAGCACGATGCTCGCGCGCCCGCCTTCGAATCGCGCCGTGGCGCGGCCGGCGGCGAGCGGCGCTAGCACCGCCTCTATCTCTGCTATCGTCGTCATGGGGGGTGACATAGGGCGACAAAACGTTGCCGCCACTGTAAATCCGCGTACCGCTCCTTATAAAGGCAGACATGGCGAACCTATTGGACCGGATCGGCCTGGCCGGCATTTTCCACAACGAGGCTCCGAAAAGCCCCTGGGGCAGCGGCGGAAGCGGCGGCGGCGAGGGCGGCGGATCGGGCAATGGCGGCTCGGGCGGCGGGGGCAGCGGCCCGCGCAACCCATGGTCGTTCCCGCCTGACGGCAAGCGGCCCCGGCCGACCGGCGCGAGTACGCTCGACGAGCTGCTCAAGCGCGCGCGCGGCGGGCGTGGCGGCGGTGGCGGCGGCGGCGGGTTCCCCGGTGTGCCCGCGGGCGGGCGCCTCTGGCTGATGGTGTTCGGCGGGCTGCTGCTGGTCTGGCTGATCTATACCAGCTTCCATCCGATCGGCCCGCGCGAGCGCGGCGTCGTCACGACGCTGGGTCGCTATGCCGGCACGCTCGAGCCGGGCGTGCAGCTCACCTTCCCGGCGCCGTTCCAGCTCGTCGACGTCGTCGATGTCGGCAATATCCGCACCGAGAATTTCCCGACCACCGGTGAGAATCTGATGCTCACCGGCGACCAGAACATCGTCGATCTGGCCTATTCGGTGCGCTGGGACATTCGCAGCGCCGCCGACTACAAGTTCCAGATCGCCCGCCCGCTCGAGACCGTGCGCGCCACCGCCGAGAGCGCGATGCGCGCAGTGATCGCCACCACCACGCTCAACGAAGCGATCGGCGAGGGCCGCTCGCGGATCGAGGGCCAGGTCCAGCTGGCGATCCAGCAGATCCTCGACGAATATCATTCGGGCATCCGCATCCAGGGCGTCGCGATCCAGAAGGCCGCCGCGCCGCAGGCTGTCGACGAGGACTTCAAGCAAGTCACCGCCGCGCAGCAGGAGGCGCAGGCCAACAAGAACAACGCCAATGCCTATGCTCAGCAGGTGCTGGCCCAGGCACAGGGCGAGTCGGCCGAGTTCGACAAGATCTATGAACAGTACAAGCTCGCGCCCGAAGTGACGCGCCGCCGCATGTATTACGAGACGATGGAGCAGATCCTGTCGCGCACCAACAAGACGATCGTCGAGGCACCCGGCGTCACGCCCTATCTCGCGCTTCCGGATCTCAAGCGCCGCGCCGATGACGACGCCGCTGCCAAACCTGCGCCGCAGGCGGGAGCGCCGCGATGATCCGCGCCTGGCTCCGCAGCCCGATCGGCATCGCCGTCGCCCTCATCATCGCTTTGGTGCTGTTCACCAGCACGATCGCGATCGTCCCCGAGACCGAGCAGGCAGTGATCCTGCGGCTCGAAAAGCCGCTGCGCACGGTCAACGCCTATCAGCCCGGCGAGCAGTTCGGCCGCACCCATGCCGGCCCGATCTTCCGCATCCCGTTCCTCGACCGCATCGTCTGGGTCGACAAGCGCGTGCTCGACATCGACTTGCCCAACCAGCCGGTGCTCTCCACCGATCAGCTCCGGCTCGAAATCGACGCCTATGCCCGCTTCCGCGTCGTCGATCCGCTGCGCATGGTGGTCACCGTCGGCAATGAAGAGCGCGTCCGCGATCAGCTCCAGCCGCTGTTCGGCTCGTCGCTGCGCAACGAGCTCGGCAAGCGCCCCTCCTCCGTGCTGCTCAGCCCCGAGCGCGGCCAGGTGATGGACAATATCCAGGCCTCGCTCCAGCGCCTCGCCAGCCAGTACGGCGTCGAGATCGTCGACGTGCGGATCAAGCAGACCGAGCTGCCTTCGGGGTCGCCGCTGCAAAGCGCGCTCGATCGCATGGCCACCGCGCGCCGCCAGGAAGCCGCGACGATCAAGGCGCAGGGCTTAAAGGAGGCGCAGATCATCCGCGCCACCGCCGGCGCGCAGGCCGCGCAAATCTATGCCCAGGCGTTCAACAAGGATCCTGCCTTCTACGATTTCTATCGTGCGATGCAGTCCTACCGCGCCACTTTCCTCGCCCAGGGCGAAGGCAAGGGAGATACCCAGATCATCCTGAGCCCGCAGAACAGCTATCTGCGCGAGTTCATGGGGCAACGATGACGCTTTCGGTTCGTTCATATTCAATCGCCGTTCAGCAACTCGGCGCAAGAATTCGAACCGAACGCTTACCCGTCTTCTGAAGGGATTCACGCACGTGCGTTACGCCTACGCTCTTTCGACTGCCCTCCTCCTCAGCGGCGCTGCCGCCGTGATGACCATCCACGAGCCTGCCGGCGCCCAGACCGCGCAGAACGAGCCCGGGGCGATCCAGGCTGCCGCGCCCAAGGCCGGCGCGCCGATGAGCTTTGCCGACATGGTCGCCAAGCTGCAGCCGGCGGTGGTCAACATTTCGACCACCCAGCGCGTGACCGTGAACGCCAATCCGCTTGCCGGCACACCTTTCGAGATGTTCGGCGGCGGGCAGCAGGGCGGCCAGCCGGTGACGCGCGAGGCGCAGTCGCTCGGCTCGGGCTTCATCATCTCGGCAGACGGCTATGTCGTCACCAACAACCATGTGATCTCCGCCGATCAGAAGGGCGCCGCGGTAGAATCGATCACCGTGACGCTGCCCGACAAGCGCGAGTTCAAAGCCAAGCTGATCGGCCGCGATCCCTCCTCGGATCTCGCCGTGCTCAAGATCGACGGCACCAATCTGCCGTTCGTCCGCTTCGGCGACTCGAAGCAGTCGCGCGTCGGCGATTGGGTCGTCGCGATCGGCAATCCGTTCGGCCTGGGCGGCTCGGTGACTGCCGGCATCATCTCGGCGACGCACCGCGTCACCGGCCAGGGCGGCGCTTATGATCGCTTCATCCAGACCGACGCCTCGATCAATCGCGGCAATTCGGGTGGCCCGATGTTCGATCTCCAGGGCAATGTGATCGGCATCAATTCGCAGATCCTGTCCCCCACCGGTGGCAATGTCGGCATCGGCTTCGCGATTCCGGCCGAAGAAGCCAAGCCGGTGATCGACACGCTGATGAAGGGCGGCGCGATCAAGCGCGGTTATCTCGGCATCGGCCTGGGCGGCCCGGTCGACGCGGATATCGGCGAAGCGCTCGGTCTACCGAAGAACCAGGGCGAGATCATCGCCCGGGTCGAGCCCGATGGTCCTGCGGCCAAGGCGGGCCTGCGTCCCGGCGACGTCGTGACTCAGGTCAACGGCAAGCAAGTCAATCCCGATCAGACCCTGTCCTATCTGATCGCCAATGTCGCACCGGGCTCACCCGCTAAGCTCGACGTGATCCGCGACGGCAAGCGCATGGCGCTCACGGCAACCGTGGCAAACCGCCCGTCGGACGACCAGCTCGCGCTCAGCCTCAACGGCGGCAGCGAAGGCCTGCCCGACGAAGACGATACGCCCGGCGCCGCCGTCCCTGCCGCGTCGATCGGCCTCAACGTCGTGCCGCTTACGCCGCAGATTGCGCGCTCGATCGGCGTCAATTCGACAATTCGCGGTGTGGTCGTCGTTTCGGCCGATCCGCGCACCGATGCCGGCCAGAAGCTCAAGCGCGGCGACGTGATCCAGAGCGTCAACAACCTCCCCGTCGCCACCGCGGCCGACCTCGCCCGCGCCGTCGGCGCGGCGACCACCGCCGGCCGTACCCGCGTCGCGCTGCTCGTCACGCGCGAGAAGCTGACCACTTTCGTCTCGGTCCGCACCAAGGACTGAGCGTCCCCCTGGTTGCAGGGAGGACAATTCCTCTCCGTCATCCCGGCATCCGCCGGGATGGCGGAACAGGCCGGGGCAGGGATGCCGGCACTCGTAACTGCCCGGCACCTCGGCTAGCAATCCTTCGGCGTGCAGCGTTTGGGAGAGTGGCATGGACGGCGCTTCGGACATCTTCGTCGGTGCGAGCGGCGACGGAAAGCGGCAGGCTCTCGTCCTCCGCCGCGCCAATCGCCACGGGCTGATCGCGGGCGCCACCGGCACCGGCAAGACCGTGACGCTCCAGGGCCTCGCCGAAAGCTTCTCGGCGGCCGGCGTTCCGGTCTTCCTTTCGGACGTGAAGGGCGATCTCGGCGGAATCGGGATGGCCGGTTCGCCTACCGCCAAGACCCATGCCGCCTTCGCCGCGCGCGCCGCGGAGATCGGCGACACCGATTGGCGCTACGAAGCCGCCCCGGTCCAGCTCTGGGATCTGTTCGGAGAGCAGGGCCACCCAATCCGCGCCACCGTCTCCGAGATGGGACCGCTGCTGCTCGCGCGGCTGATGGGGTTGAACGATACCCAGGAAGGCGTGCTCAACGTCGCCTTCCACGTCGCCGACCAGGGCGGGCTGCTGCTTCTCGATCTCGACGATCTCCAGGCGATGCTCGCGCACTGCGCTGAACGCGCCAGCGAGCTGTCGGTCAATTTCGGCAATGTCAGCAAGGCCAGCGTCGGCACGATCCAGCGCCAGCTGCTCCAGCTGCGTACCCAGGGCGCCGAGCATTTCTTCGGCGAGCCCGCGCTCGACATGCGCGAATTTCTGCGCGTCGACGAGGAGGGCCGCGGCGTCGTCAACGTGCTCGCCGCCGACAAGCTGATGGCCTCGCCGCGGCTCTATGCCAGCTTCCTGCTCTGGCTGCTCTCCGAACTGTTCGAAACGCTCCCCGAGGTCGGCGATCCCGACAAGCCCAAGCTCGTCTTCTTCTTCGACGAGGCGCATTTGCTGTTCGACGATGCGCCCCAGGCGCTGCTCGACAAGATCGAGCAGGTCGTCCGGCTGATCCGCTCGAAGGGTGTCGGCGTCTATTTCATCACCCAGAATCCGATCGACATTCCCGAGGACGTTGCCGGCCAGCTCGGCAATCGCGTCCAGCATGCGCTGCGCGCCTTCACGCCGAAGGATCAAAAGGCGGTACGCTCGGCCGCCGAGACCTTCCGTGCCAATCCCGGCGTCGACGTCGCGACCGCGATAACCGAATTGAAAGTCGGCGAGGCGCTGGTGTCGCTGCTCCAGGACGATGGTGCACCCTCGCCGGTCGAGCGCACGCTGATCCGCGCGCCGCGCTCCCGCGTCGGACCGCTGACGCCGGAGGAACGCCGCGTTTTGATCGAAACCAATTCGGTCGGCGCCAAATATGACGTCGCGATCGATCGCGAATCCGCCGAGGAGATGCTTCGTGCCAAGGCCGATGAAGCGTCCGCCGCGGCTCTCGAAGCCGAGGCCGCCGACGATGCCGCCAGGGACGCCGCGGCCTATGCCAAGGACCAGGCTCGCATCGCCAAGGAGGCCGAGCGCACGCGCATCGCCACCGAGCGTGCCCAGGCGACCTCGCCGTGGAACCGCGTCGCCGAAAGCGCCAGCCGGGCCGCGGCGTCGTCGCTCGGCCGTCAGGTAGCCAACGAAGTCGGCCGCGAAATCTTCGGCGGCCGCGGCCGCCGCTCGGAGAGCATGGGCGCTAGGCTGGTCCGCGGGGTGCTGGGCGGGCTTTTCCGCGGCTGAGCGCCGCTGTCCTACACCCGTCTCACCATGCTAGACCGCCCTTGGCTCTTTGACGGCGTGTAGGACGATCTTGGGAAAACCGGCGCAAGGAAGTTGCGTGAGGGCGAAACGGAATTTCACGATTCGCATGCAATTAGTGACGTCGAGCCCCGCAAATCCAACATTTGGACGCCGTGCGTGTAGGACGAAACGCGCGAAAACACTGTCCAATCGCGGCGTTCGATGCCACGGTGCCGCGATCCGGCGCTGGGGGAGCGGTGTTGAAGGCAGTGTCATTCCCCGGCGTTCTTTTCTGACGCTGGAGTTTCCCGCCTTATGGCCACCGCACCCGATCGTGCCCCGTCCGAGCTCACGCTCCGGGGTATCCTGCTGGGCGGCGCGATCACGCTGCTGTTCACCGCGGCCAATGTCTATGCCGGGCTCAAGGTCGGCCTGACCTTCGCGACCTCGATCCCCGCCGCCGTCGTCTCGATGGCGATCCTGCGCTTCTTCCGCGGCAGCTCGATCCTCGAGAACAACATCGTCCAGACGATCGCCTCGGCCGCGGGCACGCTCGCGGCGATCGTGTTCGTGCTGCCCGGGCTGATCATGGTCGGCTGGTGGTCGGGCTTCCCCTATTGGACCACCGTTGCGGTGTGCATCACTGGCGGCGTGCTCGGCGTTATGTTCTCGGTGCCGCTGCGTCGCGCGCTGGTGACCGGATCAGACCTGCCCTATCCCGAGGGCGTCGCCGCCGCCGAAGTGCTCAAGGTCGGCTCGAATTCGGGCACCGGAGATGCCGAGAATGCCAAGGGGCTTCGCACGCTGATCCTCGGCGCGCTGTTTTCCGGGGGCTTCGGCCTGCTCGCCGCGATGAAGCTCGTCGCGGGCGAAGCGGCGAAGAATTTCCGGATCGGCGGCACTGCCTCAGGCATGTCGACCAGCTATTCGATGCTGCTGATCGGCGTCGGCCACCTTGTCGGCATCTCGGTCGGCGCAGCGATGTTCCTCGGCATGCTGATCTCCTGGACGATCCTCGTTCCCTATTTCGCCTCGGGCGCCGATTTCTCCGCGGGCGTCGACGCGATCGTCGGCGGCACCTTCCGCGGCCAGGTCCGCTTCATCGGCGCCGGCACGATCGGCGTCGCCGCGATCTGGTCGCTGCTGCGCATCATCGGCCCGATCGTCACGGGGCTGCGCTCGGCGCTCGCCGCCTCGCGCGCCCGCGCCGGCGGACAGGCGCTCGACCTCACCGAGCGCGACTTGCCGATCGGCATCGTCGGGCTGGTCACGCTGCTCACCCTCGCGCCGATCGCTTGGCTGCTCTGGGACTTCTCCGCCGGCGGGCCGGTGCATGATTATCCGCTCGCGGTGATCGGCGGGACGCTTGCCTATCTGCTGATCGTCGGCGTGATGATCGCGGCGATCTGCGGCTATATGGCCGGCCTGATCGGCGCATCGAACTCGCCGGTGTCGGGCGTCGGCATCCTTGCCGTGCTCGGTGCCTCGCTGCTGCTCGTGCTGATCTTCGGCCATGAGACCGATCCCAATCGCACCAACGCGCTGATCGCCTATGCGCTGTTCACCACGGCGATCATCTTCTCGATCGCGACGATCTCGAACGACAATCTCCAGGATCTCAAGACCGGCCAGCTCGTCGGCGCGACGCCGTGGAAGCAGCAGGTCGCGCTGATACTCGGCGTGGTGTTCGGCTCGCTCGCCATTCCGGTGGTGCTCGACCTGCTCAAGGACACGCTCGGATTCGTCGGCATGCCCGGCGCCGGGCCGAACGCACTGTCAGCGCCGCAAGCCGCGCTGATCTCGTCGATCGCCAAGGGCGTGCTCGGCGGCGATCTCGACTGGAACCTGATCGGGCTGGGCGCGATCATCGGGGTGGTCGTCGTCGCGATCGACGAGCTGCTCGGGCGCTCGGGCAAGATGCGCCTGCCGCCGCTTGCCGTCGGCATGGGCATCTATCTGCCGATGGGCCTGACGCTGCTGATCCCGGTCGGCGCGCTAATCGGCCATTTCTACGATCGCTGGGCCAAGCGACAGGCCAATCCCGAATTCGCCGAGCGCATGGGCGTGCTCGCCGCGACCGGGCTAATCGTCGGCGAATCGCTGTTTGGCGTCGCCTTTGCCGGCGTGCTTGCATGGGCCAATCGCAATTCGCCGATCCCGCCCAACGATGCGCCGCTTGCCGTTGTGGGCGAAGGCTTCGAAAGCGTGGCCATGTGGATCGCCCCGCTGTTGTTCTTCGGGCTGATCGCCATCGCCTATGCGCTCACGCGGCGGATGGTCGCCTCGACGCCGGCCGCTCCGGCGCCCGAGCCCGAAGTCGATATCGCCAATTATCGCTGAGGCTCAGCGCCGCCCGCGATAGGTCGGCAGGCCCAGCTTCCAGACGATCGCCGCAGCGCGCAGGGCAAAGCCTGCCGCAGCGGCGATCAGCCCGGCGGGCAGCGCCGAGAGCCCGACAAGCGTTAGCCCGACATAGAGGCTGGAGGCGAGCGCTGCCGCAGTGACGTAAAGCTCGGGGCGCATCAGGATCGACGGCTCGCCCGCCAGCACGTCACGAATGATCCCGCCGACACAGGCAGTGACGACACCCATCACCGCGGCGGGCACCGGCGGGATGCCATAGCCCAGCGACTTGGCCGCGCCGAACGCGGCATAGGCCGCCAGCCCGAATGCATCGAGCCAGTCGAAGCTGCTGTCGTTCCACCAACGCTGCGGGGTCATCCAAACCAGCGCGGCGACGGCCAGGCACAGAGCCGCGACGCTGGCATCGTGCACCCAGAATACCGGCGCGCCGATCAGCAGATCGCGCACCGTGCCGCCGCCCACCCCGGTGATCAGCGCGAAGAACGCCGCCGTCACGAAGGTTTGGGCGTGCCGCGCCGCGGCGAGCGCACCGGTCGCAGCAAACAACGCGATCCCGAACAAGTCGAGCCAGGGCAGGATGGGTCCGATCTGGTCGGCGACGGGAGCAGGCATCGCGCGCTTTTCACGCCTGGGCGGCATGGCTGTCAAACGGCGCTTGGCGAAGCGAGAAACGCTGGGGCATGAGGAACGCCTTCCATCGTGGCCAGTTACTGGGATGCCCATGCACCGTACCGAATCGCCGCTCGTCATCGTCGCCATCGGCCTCGCCGCGCTTGCCGGCTTTGTCGACGCGCTCGCCTTCACCAGCCTGGGGGGCTTTTACGCATCGTTCATGAGCGGCAATTCGACACGGCTCGGCGTCGGGCTCGGCGCGGATGGCATCGGCGACGCGCTCACTGCCTTCGCGCTGGTGCTGAGCTTCGTCAGCGGGGTGATCCTCGCCAGCGTGATCGCGCGCGCGGCGCCCGGGCGCGACAAGGCGATGATCATGACAACGGTCACCGGCCTGCTGGTGCTCGCCGCGATCGTCGCGACGGTAATGCCCGGGCCGATCGCGCTGCTGCTGCTGGCGATGGCAATGGGCTGCGAGAACGGCGTGTTCACGCGCGACGGCGAAGTCACGATCGGGCTCACCTACATGACCGGCACAATCGTCCGCATGGGGCAAAAGCTCGCCGCCGCGCTGATGGGCGACGGCGATCGCTGGGCCTGGGTGCCCTATCTGGCGCTGTGGCTCGGCTTTGTCGCCGGGGCGGTATCGGGCGCGGCGAGCCAGTTGCGCTGGGGATGGAGCGCGCTGTGGCTTGCCGCCATTGTCTCGGCGGTGCTGGCGATCGTGATCGCGCGCGCCGAGCGGTCTGCGCTCAGCCCAGCGCCTCGTTGAGCAGCCGGGCGAGGCGCAGCCCGCCCTTCATCATCTGCGCGCGTGCCGGCTCGACGAGCTTCTCAATTCCCGCTTCGCTCAGCGTTCCCATCTGGTCGGCGGGGCCGCAGGGCTCGCCGCCATGGGCGCTGGCATAAGCGAGCTTGGCGACCTGCCAGCTGTCGCGGCTCCAGTCCTCGACGCTGCCGCCGTCCACTGCGGCGCGCTCTGACGCGGTATAGGCGCGGATCAGCGAAGGCGGCGTGGTGCCGGCGCGTTCGGCAAGATAGCCATCCCAGATCGTGTGCAGATTGAGCTTCTCGCCCGAGAAAATCCCATAGGTCGATTTCGCCCGGTTACCGCCCAGGTCACCCCGGTCGCCGGCGTGGAGCGGCTGGTGGAGGTCGCCCATGAAATGGACCAGGAAGGCAAGCGCCATCACGCGCTCGCGCACCGGCACGCTCTTGTCCTTCAAGAGCTTCACGTCGCGCTCGATCTGCGCCGAGACGCAATTGCCGTCGGGGCAATTACCCTTGAGCGTGAAGTCCTTGCAGATGCTCACATTCTGATAGTGCCAGTTATAGGCATAGCTGAACCGCGGACCCAGCGTCTTGACGCAGTCCGCCCAGACGCTCGCTTCCTCGATCGTCCGCGCCGGGCAGGTCGGCGTTTCGAGCAGCGCCTGCCTGGCGAGCAGCTTGCCGATCTCGGCGCGCACCGCGGGCGTAACGTTGCGGTAGGCGATCGCGGCGACGGTCTCATGGCCATATTCCCAATAGGCGTGGGCGGGCGCGGCGAAGCCGATCAGTGCGGCGAGGATCAGGAGGATGCGACTCATGCATCGCCGCCTAGGCGCGCGCGGGGGCGGGTTCAATTGCTCAATGCGCGGGGCAGGGGCCATAGACCTCGTCCATCGATCGAAGATAGGCCGACATAGGCTCCATCCCCATCTCCTTGCGAAGGCCCTCGACCGCTGCGGCATCCTCCAATGGCTGGGCAACGCGCTTGCCATCCTTGCACGTTGCCTGCGAGCCATAGCGCTGCACGCCGCGGATTTTCAGCATGACCCGATCATAGAGATAAGCGAAATTTGGCGGGTGGACCTCGTGCTTCGCAACCAGCGGCTCCATCAGCCGGAGCGCCTTTAGCTGGAATGCAGGCTCGGCATCGGCATGTTGGACGAGCAGCCAGGCGGCGCTCGAACCCGGCGGCCCGACGGCAGAAATCGTCGGCCAGCCTTGCGCGGCGACTTTCGCTTTGAGCCAGGCAGTGTTGGCGCGGTCTCGCGCCGCCGTCGCTGCCCAGATGCGGCTCATCACGATGGCCTTCACCCGCGGTTCAAGGGGCGGCGCATCCGCGCTTTCTCCTTCACCCCACCCCACTCCGGCGCGCAGCATCTGCTCGCCAAGCGTGCGTGCCACCAGTGCGGGGCCGAGCCCTGGCACCTGCGCCTGGCCGCTCTCTTCGGCCAGCCGAACGGCGAACAGAAAGCTGTCTGCAATCGGGCGCGCGACGGCGACGTCTCTCGAGAAGGCATCGAACGACCGGGTATCGAGATCGGCGGGCGCGCTGGCCGCCGCAGCGCAGACCGGATTCCGGGCATCGGCGTCTTCGATTTTGGCATCTGGAACGCCCAGCGCAGCCAGTTCGCGGCGCGTCTGCGCAAGGCCGCGCTCGAGACATCGGTTCAGCCACTCCTGGACTGCCTTGTTCGCCGCCTTCTGCTCGGGTGTCGCATCGTCGAAGCGTCCGCGCATCCACGCGTAGTCGCCGGGGTCGAATCGGCCATCGTGGATATAGGGGGTCAAGATCGCAGGCGGCGGCTCCGCGGGTTCGGCCTGGGCGAGCGTAATCGGGACGATCGCTGACAGCAAAGCAATCATTGGTCGCCGTAGAATTCAACCGAGCGCGCGCCGCCGGCGGAGGCCTTGCCGCGATACATGCCCGGTGTGTTGAAGCTCCAGGCCATCTCGCCGCTCGGGCCGGTGACGATCACCCCGCCGGTGCCGCCCAGCGCCTTGGTCTCGGCCATCACCGTGTCGGCGGCGAGCTTGAGGCTTTCGCCCTTGAAGCGAACGCGGGCGCAGATTTCGTGCGCGACGCCTTCGCGGATGAAATATTCGCCCGACCCCGTCGCCGAGACCGCACAGGCGCGATCGTCGGCATAGGTACCCGCGCCGATCAGCGGCGAATCGCCGATCCGGCCCCAGCGCTTGCCGGTAAGCCCGCCGGTCGAGGTTGCCGCGGCGACATGGCCCTGGGCATCCATCGCGACGGCGCCGACGGTGCCGTATTTCAAGTCGACGTCGAACCAGCCGAGCTTGTCGTCGGCCTTCATCTTGTCGAGCTGGCTGCGGCGCTCAGCGGTGTCGAACCAGCTGTTATCGACCTGCTCGAGCCCCTGTTCGCGGGCGAACTGGTCGGCCCCGGCGCCGGCGAGGAGCACATGCGGGCTCTTTTCCATCACCTTGCGCGCCAGCGCGACTGGGTGGCGCGTCGTCGTCGAACTGGCGACCGCCCCGGCATTGCGGTCGCGCCCGTCCATGATCGCGGCGTCGAGCGTATGGTTGGCATCCCAGGTGAACACCGCGCCGCGCCCGGCATTGAAGTGCCGATCGTCCTCGAGCACCTGCACCGCGGCCTGGACCGCGTCGATGGCGCTGCCGCCCGAAGCGAGCACCTTCGATCCGGCATCGAGCGCGGCGTTTAGCCCGGCCTGCACCCCGGCTTCCTGCTCGGGGGTTACCTTGCCCTTTTCGATGATCCCGGCGCCGCCATGGA
Organism: Sphingomonas sp. MMS12-HWE2-04; assembly: GCF_044881185.1. Lineage (GTDB taxonomy): Bacteria > Pseudomonadota > Alphaproteobacteria > Sphingomonadales > Sphingomonadaceae > Sphingomonas. The sequence goes on from NZ_CP173254.1 coordinate 4,066,076, forward strand.
TGACTAGCGTCCATTCGGGCTTTTGCTGCGCTTGGGCGGGAAGGGGCATCAACAGGACTCCGATCAGGATCAGCAGGCGGCGCATCGCGGCACTCCGGAAAGATGCGCCATTGCTAGCAGAACGCCGACCGCGTGCCAGCCGACGCTGGGTCAAATCCGTAGTGACGGCGCCGTCGAGTAGGATTTCGGGCGTTTAAAGTCACACTATGCATGCAAATCGTGAAATTCCGTTTCTCGCCCACGCATTTTTCTTGCGCCGCGCGGTGCTGACTTCCCTACGACCTGTCAAAGAGCAACCTAGCGGATAGCATGGGCCTATTCGTGTAGGACAGTGCGATCGCGCGGCCAGGGGCGAACTTGGCCTAGCCGCCTGCCGATCGAGCGCGTATATGCGCGCCATGTCCGTAAGACCCTGGCGCGATATCGCGCGGCGTACGAGCCGCCAGATCATGGTGGGCAATGTCCCCGTGGGCGGCGATGCGCCCGTCACCGTGCAGACGATGACCAACACCGCGACCTCCGACGCGAAGGCGACGATCGACCAGATCCGCCGCTGCGAGGATGCCGGCGTCGACATCATCCGCGTATCGTGTCCCGACGTCGAATCGACCGCGGCGTTGAAGCAGATCGTTCGCGCCAGCCGGGTGCCGATCGTCGCCGACATCCATTTCCACTATAAACGCGCGCTCGAGGCTGCCGATGCCGGCGCCGCCTGCCTGCGGATCAATCCGGGCAATATCGGGAGCGCCGACCGCGTCAACGAAGTGGTCAATGCCGCCAAGGCCAATGGCTGCGCGATCCGGATTGGCGTCAACGCCGGGAGCCTGGAAAAAGACCTGCTCGAAAAATATGGCGAGCCATGCCCGGAAGCGCTGGTCGAGTCGGCGCTCGACCATATCAAGCTGCTCCAGGACCGCGATTTCCACGAATTCAAGGTCGCGGTGAAGGCGTCGGACGTGTTCCTCGCCGTCGCCGCTTACCAGCAGCTCGCCGATGCGGTCGATTGCCCGCTCCATCTGGGCATCACCGAGGCCGGCGGCTTTGTCGGCGGCACGGTGAAGAGCGCGATCGGCATCGGCTCGCTGCTGTGGTTCGGCATCGGCGACACGATCCGTGTCAGCCTGTCGGCCGAGCCCGAGGAAGAGGTCCGCGTCGGCTTCGAAATCCTGAAATCGCTGGGCATTCGCAACCGCGGCGTCCGCGTCGTCAGCTGCCCGAGTTGCGCCCGCCAGGGCTTCGACGTCATCCGTACGGTGCAGGCACTGGAAGAACGGCTCCAGCACATCCGCACGCCGCTGTCGCTCTCGGTGCTCGGCTGCGTCGTCAACGGCCCGGGCGAAGCGCGCGAGACCGATATCGGCCTCACCGGCGGCGGCAACGGCAAGCACATGGTCTATCTGTCAGGGCTGACCGACCACACGGTGAACGACGCCGACATGCTCGATCACATCGTCCAGCTGGTAGAGGCCAAGGCCGCCGAGATCGAGGCGACCAACGAAGCGGCGGCGCAAGCCGCGGAATAAGGTCGCGTCTTAAGCGATTGGCAAGCATGCACCCGGTATTTTCCGCCCATGCGGTGGGTCTTGATCCTGGTGATTGGCGTGGGGGTATTCATCGGCATGATCATGCCGGTGAAGCGCTCGCCCGCACCCATGGTCGCGGTCGCCGAGGCCGAATCCGTCGATCCCCCGCGCGAGACGGTGATCGCCCCCAACAGCAACGGCCATTTCGTCACCTTCGCCAAGGTCGATGGCGAGCCGACCCGCTTCGTCGTCGATACCGGGGCCGACATGGTCGCGCTGACCTTGGAGGATGCCCGCAAGGCAAAGGTCGCCTTTGACGAGAATCGCTTCGAAGTGGTGGCGCGCGGCGCCTCGGGCGACGTGTATGGCCAGAATGTTCGGATCGACGAGATTGCACTCGACGGCAAGGTGGTGCGCGACGTCCATGCCGCAGTGGTCCGCGATCTCGACATCTCGCTGCTCGGCCAGTCCTTCCTCCGCCACATGAAAACGGTGCAGATGAGCGGCGACGAGATGCGCGTGCGCTAGTCTAGCGCATGATACTATCGTTCTCGTGCGACGGAGGTGGAGGATCGGCTCCAGCACATCCGCAGCGCGCAGACGCGCGCACCCACCCCCAACCCCTCCCCTGCAGGGAGGGGAGTCAGATCGGGCAGGAAGGCGGATCCGGCCTAGGCCCGTGTGATCCGGAGCGCTAAAGGGGGAGCGTCATGGTTACCGTAGCTAATCTCGAAGACCTTGCCGTGCTCGCCGCGCAGGCGACGCCCGGGCCTTGGTTCGTCCGGCACCTCGATGACGATCATTGCATGGGTGCGATCGGCATCTCGACTGCGCCGGATGATGGCGAAGCGCCCAAGATGTCGACATTCCACGGCCCAGGTCCGGAGCTGATCGCGGCGACGCTGATCCAGGCCCCTCCCTATGTGGTGTCCAAAGACGGGCGCTGGGAAGAGAATGCGAGGCTGGTCGTCGCGCTGCGTAACGCACTTCCGGAGCTGCTTCGGCTCGCTGCGATCGGCGCTCGGCTCGAAGCCGACGCTTGAAGCACAGCGTCACTCCCTCCGCGGCGTTTGCCGTCGCCACGATCGGCATCGCCAGCTATTCGGTGATGGACGTGGTGATGAAGAGCATGTCGATCGCACATGGTGCCTATAGCGCGGTGCTGTGGCGCTCGATCGGCGGCGTCGTACTGATGGGGCCGATCTTCATCGCGCGGCGACGGCCCTGGCCTGGCCGTGAGGCCCTGGCGCTTCATGTCGCGCGCGGCGCGGTGGCGGGATCGTCGGTGCTGCTGTTTTTCTGGGGCCTGGTCCGGGTGACGATGGCGCAGGGGGTTGCACTCACCTTTCTCGCGCCGCTGATCGCGCTGTTCCTCGCCGCTGCCTTTCTGGGCGAGCGCATCCGCCGCGCGGCAATCGCCGGATCGTTCGTCGCCAGCCTGGGCGTGCTGGCGATCGCTGCTGGGCAGGTGCAGGCGCACGCCTCGACCGACGTGGTGCTCGGCTCGATTGCCGTGTTCGCCGCTTCAATCCTCTATGCCGGCAGCCTGATCCTGTTGCGGCGCCAGGCGCAGGTCGCCGATCCGCTGGAAGTGGCGCTGTTCACCAGCCTCGTGCTGGGCGGCATGCTGCTGGTTGGATCGCCGTGGTTCTCGTCGATGCCGGCAGTGCATCTGTGGCCGGGGATCCTCGGCGCCGCGGCGCTCGGCTCCTTCTCGGCGATCCTGCTCGCCTTCGCCTATCGCCATGCCGAGGCGCAGGTCCTCGCCCCGGTGGAATATACCGCGTTCCTCTGGGCCTCGATCCTCGGCTGGATCGCGTTCGGCGAGCGCGTCTCGCCCTGGACGATCGGCGGGGCGCTGCTGATCATCGCCGGATGTCTCGTCGCGATCCGCGGCAAGGCCGTCCCCGCACCGCAAACGGAAGCTGCTGCATGACTCTCACCATTCGCTCCGCCTCGCCCGATGACGTCGCGCTGATCCTCCAGCTCGTCCGCGAACTCGCCGCGTATGAGCGCGAGCCCGACGCAGTGACCGCCACCGAGCCGATGCTGGCCAAGGCCCTGTTCGGCGACAGGCCGGTCGCGGAGGCGGTAATCGCCGAGGCCGACGGCGCGCCTGTCGGCTTTGCGCTGTTCTTCCATAATTTCTCGACCTGGACCGGCAAGCCGAGCCTCTATCTTGAGGATCTGTTCGTGCGGGAAAGCGCGCGCGGCATGGGCGCGGGAAAGGCGCTGCTCCGCCACCTTGCCGGCATTGCGCTGGACCGCGACTGTGGCCGCTTCGAATGGTCGGTGCTCGACTGGAACACGCCTGCGATCGATTTCTACCGGGCGATGGGGGCAGAGGCGATGGACGAATGGACCGTCCAGCGCGTCTCGGGTGACGCGCTGGCAAAGCTGGCGGGGCGCGGCTGATGGCCTGGGCGCTGCTGATCCTCGGCGGATGCTTCGAAGTCGGTTTTACTACCTGTCTGCGCTTCGTCGACGGGTTCCGCAACATCCCCTGGACCGCAGGCTTCCTGGCCTCGGTGACATTGTCGATGGGCTTGCTCGAAATCGCCTCGCGCAGCATCCCGATGGGCGCGGCCTATGCGGTGTGGGGCGGGATCGGAGCGCTGGGCACGGTGCTGGTCGGGATGGCGTGGTTCGGTGAGCCAGTGTCGGCGGTGCGGCTGCTGCTTATCGTCGGTCTCGTCGGTTGCATCGCGGGATTGAAGCTCGTCAGCCACTAACCGCGCGCTAAGCTTGGTATCGTACGGGGTTGCGCTGCGTTTGCGAAAGGCATAGCCCGCGCGGCAAGCACGCGTGATCACCGAAGGACCGCCCGGAATGGCCGAATTTCGCCTCCCCAAGAACAGCCGCATCACCAAGGGCAAGGCGCACAAGGCCGCGCCTGAAGCGACGCGCGTCAAAACGTTCAAGATCTATCGCTATGATCCCGACAGCGGCGAGAATCCGCGCTACGACCAGTTCGACGTCGATCTCGACGAATGCGGTCCGATGGTCCTCGACGCGCTGATCAAGATCAAGTCCGAGCAGGATTCGTCGCTGACCTTCCGCCGCTCGTGCCGCGAAGGCATTTGCGGATCGTGCTCGATGAACATGGACGGCAGGAACGGCCTCGCCTGCACCACCGCGATCGAGGACATCAAGGGCGACATCCGCATCACCCCGCTGCCGCACATGGACGTGATCAAGGACCTCGTGCCTGATTTCACCCATTTCTATGCGCAGTACAGCTCTATCAAGCCTTGGCTGCAGACGGTTTCGACCACGCCTTCGGGCAAGGAACGGCTCCAGTCGCCGGCCGATCGCGAGAAGCTGGACGGGCTGTACGAGTGCATCCTGTGCGCCTGCTGCTCGACCTCGTGCCCGAGCTATTGGTGGAATTCGGATCGCTTCCTCGGCCCCGCGATCCTGCTCCAGGCCTATCGCTGGCTCGCCGATTCGCGCGACGAGATGACCGGCGAGCGGCTCGACCAGCTCGAGGACCCGTTCCGCCTGTATCGCTGCCACACGATCATGAACTGCGCGAACGTCTGCCCCAAGGGTCTTAACCCGGCCAAGGCGATCGCCGAGATCAAGAAGATGGAAGCCGAGCGGACGCTTTGATCCGTTGAGCAAGGTCTTCGCCCGCTACCGGGCGCTCGTCGAAGCGGGCGAGTTGCGCCCCGATCCCGAACAGGCTGCCGCCGCCGAGCGCCTCGATGCGCTCGCGCAGCAGCTCGAGGCGACCCCCAAAAAGGGCAGCATCCTGTGGCGCGCGCTCGGCCGGATGCCCGAGGCGCCGCGCGGCGTCTATATGTGGGGCGGGGTGGGGCGCGGCAAATCGATGCTGATGGACCTGCTGTTCGACAGCGTCGACATTCGCAGGAAACGCCGCGTCCATTTTCACGAATTCATGCTCGAAGTGCATGCACGGCTCAATGCCGAGCGCCAGCGGAACACCGCCGATCCGGTGATCACCGTCGCGGCGGCGCTGGCAGACGACGTCCGGCTGCTCGCGTTCGACGAGATGGTGGTCAACAATCCCGCCGACGCGATGATCCTGTCGCGGCTGTTCACCGAGATGATGACGCACGGGCTGACCGTCGTCGCGACGTCGAACCGCGCGCCTTCGGAGCTCTACAAAAATGGGCTCAACCGCGATCTCTTCCTGCCTTTCATCGCGCTGATCGAAGCGAAGATGGACGTGCTCGCGCTCAACGGCCCGGTCGATTATCGGCTCGATCGGCTGGGCAGCATGCGCACCTGGCTGGTGCCCAATGGCGCCGAGGCGACCGCGGCGCTGTCCGCAGCGTTCTTCCGGCTGACCGACTATCCGGTCGAGGACGCCGCGCATGTGCCGATGTGCGAAGTAGCGGTGGCCGGTGGACGATCGCTGCACGTGCCCAAATGCCTCAAGGGCGTGGCAGTCTTCTCGTTCAAGCGGCTGTGCGGCGAAGCGCGCGGGGCGGCGGACTATCTCGCGATCGCGCGCCGCTTTCACACCGTGATCCTGGTCGGCATCCCGCGGCTGGGACCGGAGAACCGCAACGAGGCGGCGCGCTTCGTCACGCTGGTCGATGCGCTCTACGAAAACCGCGTAAAATTGCTAGCTGCGGCCGATGCCGAGCCTGACGACCTTTATACGGCCGGCGACGGCGCGTTCGAGTTCGAGCGCACGGCGTCCCGCCTGCACGAAATGGCGTCGGACAGCTATCTCGCCGAGGGCCACGGCGCCAACGGAGCGCCAGCCTGAAAAGTGCATTGGTCAGACCTGTTTGTCTGGCCTTCGCGACGCGCGCTCGCTAGCATCCCGGAAAACGAGAGGGGATGCGTGTGCTTGGAGTTTTCCGCCTGGCATTGGGTCTATCGGCGCTGGTTGCGGCATGCGCCGCCGCGGCGCAGCCGTCGCTGGTGGCCGCTGACCTGCGGCCGCATGAGAGTTTGGACGGCGCGTGGAACTGGTCGGTCGACCCGTATCGCGACGGGCTTGCCGGCTTTCACGGCGATGCCCCCGATCTGCGGATGCGGCGTTCTGGCGACGTGATCCAGGCCGAGGTGATGGCGAAGGATCCGCGCGCGCTCTACGAATTCGACATGCAGCGCTCGCCGGTGACCAGCCTTCCCGGCTCGTGGATCGGCCATGCTGCAGAGATGCGCTATTATCAGGGGCTGGTCTGGTATCAGCGCAGCTTCGCGGCCCAACTGCCCAAGCCCGGTACGCGGATTTTCCTGCGTTTCGGCGCCGCCGATTACAGCGCCGACGTCTATCTGAACGGCAAGCAGGTCGGGCGGCATTCGGGCGGTTTCACGCCTTTTGCGTTCGATGTGACCAAGCTGCTCCGGGCCGGGCGCAACCAGATTACCGTAGGCGTCGATTCGGCGCGGACCGTCGACGACGTGCCGCCGCCGGTCACCGACTGGGAGACCTATGGCGGGATCACCCGCTCGGTGACGCTGCTCGCCGTTCCCGAAACCTATGTCGACGATGCCTGGGTGCGGCTGACTCGGGACGGACAGATCGCCGTCACCGTTCGCCTCGACGGGCCGAGCGCGGCGAACAGCGCGGTGCGCGTGGCGATCCCGGCGCTCGGCTTCACGATCACCGGCACCACCGACGGGCAGGGGCGTCTCGAAACCCGCTATGCGGCGCCGGCCAGGCTCCAGCGCTGGTCGCCCGACAGCCCCAGACTCTACGATGTCGAAGTGGCGGCTGGCGCGGATCGGCTCACCGACCGGATCGGCTTCCGTACTATCGAGGCGCGCGGCAGCCAGTTGCTGCTCAACGGCAAGCCCATTTTCCTGCGCGGCATCTCGATGCACGAGGAAGAGCTCGGCAAGGATCCGGTGCGTGCGATGACGCCGGCGGCGGCGCGCGCGCTGCTGACCGAGATCAAGGACGGGCTCCACGGCAATTTCGTCCGGCTCGCCCATTATCCGCACAATGAAGTCACCACCCGGATGGCCGACGAGATGGGGCTGATCGTGTGGAGCGAGATCCCGGTCTATTGGCGGGTCAATTGGAGCAATCCGGCGACGCTCGCCAGTGCCCGCGCGATGCTGCGCGAGAACATCGTGCGCGATCGCAATCGCGCCTCAATCGGCCTTTGGAGCGTCGCCAACGAGACCCCGGTGAACGACGCGCGCAATGCCTTTCTACGCACGCTGATCGGCGACGTCCGCGCGCTCGACGACAGCCGGCTGGTCACCGCGGCGCTGCTCAGCAGCCGCAAGGACAAGGTGATGACGATCGACGATCCGCTGGTCGCCGATCTCGATGTCATGGCGATCAACACCTATAACGGCTGGTATTCGAGCGATCCGCTGGCCGACGTGCCGAGCTTCGAATGGCGCGCGCCCGCGGGCAAGCCGCTGATCTTCTCCGAATTCGGCGCCGATGCGCTGGCCGGCTATCACGACGGCGTCGCCGATCCGCACAAGTTCAGCGAGGAATATCAGGCCGAATATTATCGCCAGACTCTCGCGATGGCCGCCAAAGTGCCGTTCCTCGCCGGATTGAGCCCGTGGCTGCTCAAGGATTTCCGCTCGCCGCGGCGCCAGCATCCGATCTTCCAGCAGGGCTGGAATCGCAAGGGGCTGATCTCTGAAACCGGAGCGCGCAAGCAGGCGTTCTCCGTTCTGGCTGAGGAATATCGCCGCCGATCAGCACAGCAGCGCTGATCGCGAGGCCGCGTGCCGTCTTATTGCTCCTGCGAATGAGTTGCAAAGATAATCCGGGGCTTGGCGGAATCCCGGGTTGCGGGCGCTCTATTATAGGCTTAAGCCGCCCCCGTTTTCGCAGGCCCAACTGCGTCTGCGTCTGCTTGGCCAAAGCTAGGAGATTCCATGGCTCGCAAGAAGATCGCGCTGATCGGCGCCGGTAACATCGGCGGTACGCTCGCGCACCTCGCAGCACTCAAGGGCCTGGGCGACATCGTCCTGTTCGACGTCGTCGAAGGCGTGCCCCAGGGCAAGGCGCTCGACCTCAGCCAGTGCGGCCCGGTCGAAGGCTTCGATGCCAAGATCACCGGCACCAACGATTATGCCGACATCGCCGGCGCCGACGTGATCATCGTCACTGCCGGCGTCGCCCGCAAGCCGGGCATGAGCCGCGACGATCTGCTCGGCATCAACCTCAAGGTGATGAAGGCCGTGGGCGAGGGCATCGCTGCCAACGCCCCCGACGCCTTCGTGATCTGCATCACCAATCCGCTCGATGCGATGGTCTGGGCGCTGCGCGAATTCTCGGGGCTCCCGCACCAGAAGGTCGTCGGCATGGCCGGCGTGCTCGACTCGGCGCGCTTCAGCCACTTCCTCGCCGAGGAATTCGGCGTCTCGGTCAAGGACGTGAACACCTTCGTGCTCGGCGGCCATGGCGACACCATGGTGCCCGTGCTCGAATATTCGACCGTCTCGGGCATCCCGGTCAGCGATCTGATCGAAATGGGCTTCTCGACCCAGGAGAAGGTCGACGAGATCATCAAGCGCACCCGCGGCGGCGGCGGCGAGATCGTCGCGCTGCTCAAGACCGGCTCGGCTTATTATGCGCCCGCGACCAGCGGCATCGCGATGGCCGAGGCCTATCTCTACGACCAGAAGCGCATCCTGCCTGCAGCCGCGCACCTGACCGGCCAGTACGGCATCGACGATCTCTATGTCGGCGTACCGGTGGTGATCGGCGCCGGCGGCGTCGAGAAGGTCGTCGAGGTGAAGCTTTCGGACGAGGCCAAGGCCAACCTCACGGTCTCGGTAGACGCGGTCAAGGAACTGCTCGTAGCCTGCAAGGGCATCGATTCGAGCCTCGGCTGATCCCGTGAAAACCCTGCGTCTCCTGGTCCTGCCGATCGCGCTGCTCTGCGGCAGCGCGGCGCATGCCCAGGACGCAGGGTCGATGACCGATCCGGCGACGCTGTTCGGCGCCGCCTGCGCCAGCGGCCAGGCCCGGCTGCCACGCAGCACCTTCGACGATATCGCTTATGGCGCGATGCCGGTCGGTGCCCGCCGCGCCTTCGCGCTGTCGCTGACCAAGGCGGGCGCCAAGCCGGCCGCGGCGCCGGTGCCGCTCGGCGACCTTGAAGTGCCCAATCGGGTACTGACCAAGTTCACCGGACGCGATCTTTTCTTGCTGCTTCCCGCCGCTGGGCTGCCCGGCGCCTCGGCCGACGTGTGCAGCGTCGCCTGGCAGGGCGCGCATCTCGACGATGCGGTAACGCTCGTCCAGAATTTTACCGGCACCAAGGCGCCGCTCGCGCCGGGCGCCACCTATTACGCCGGCACCAGCGACAGCCACCTCGTCGCGGCCGCGCAATTCGATCAATGGACGGTCATCTCGATCGTGCCGACCACTCCCTCCAAGGAGCAGAAAACTCCATGAGCATTCTCGTCGACAAGAATACCAAGGTCATCGTCCAGGGCATGACCGGGGCCACCGGCACTTTCCATACCGAGCAGGCGCTTGCCTATGGCACGCAGATGGTCGGCGGCGTCACGCCGGGCAAGGGCGGCTCCGAGCATATCGGCCTGCCCGTGTTCAACACCGTGGAAGAGGCAGTCACCAAGACCGGCGCGACCGCCAGCGTGATCTACGTTCCGCCTCCCTTTGCGGCGGATTCGATCCTCGAGGCGATCGACGCCGAAGTGCCGCTGATTGTGACGATCACCGAAGGCATTCCGGTGCTCGACATGGTCAAGGTCAAGCGCGCGTTGTCGGGCTCGAAGTCGCGGCTGATCGGCCCGAACTGCCCCGGCGTGCTGACCCCGGGCGAGTGCAAGATCGGCATCATGCCGGGCAGCATCTTCTCCAAGGGTTCGGTCGGCGTCGTCTCGCGTTCGGGCACGCTCACCTATGAGGCCGTGTTCCAGACCACCAATGCGGGCCTGGGCCAGACCACCGCAGTCGGCATCGGCGGCGATCCGGTCAACGGCACCAACTTCATCGACGTGCTCGAGCTCTTCCTCGCCGACGAGGCGACTCAGTCGATCATCATGATCGGCGAAATCGGCGGCGACGCCGAGGAGCAGGCCGCGCAGTTCCTGATCGACGAGGCCAAGCGTGGCCGCAAGAAGCCGATGGCCGGCTTCATCGCGGGCCGCACGGCGCCTCCGGGCCGCCGCATGGGCCATGCCGGTGCGATCGTCTCGGGCGGCAAGGGCGATGCCGAGAGCAAGATCGCGGCGATGGAAGCAGCCGGGATCAAGGTCGCGGCGAGCCCGTCCGAGCTCGGCTCGACGCTCGTCGAAGTGCTCAAGGGGTAAATTGTAACGTCGGCGCTCCTACATCGGGATGTGGGAGCGCTAACACGGACGGGAATTGATTATGGGCTACGAAGGCCTGGATTTCGAGCAGATCGCCGGCGGGGTGAGCCCCGCCTTCATCGAAACGCTGTACCGCCGCTACAAGGCGGACCCCACCGGCATCGAGCCGCAGTGGCAGCAGTTCTTCGATGGCCTCGAGAACAGTGCTTCGGGCCCGACCTGGGCCAATCCGCGCTGGCCGCTGAGCGAAACCGACGCGCTCACCGCGGGTCTCGACCCGACCCAGATGGAGCCGGCGCCCAAGCCCGCCAAGGGCGGCGCCGCTCCCAAGCCGGCCGGCCCCGCCGCATCCGAGGCGGACATCGCCAAGGCCGCTGGCGATTCGATCCGCGCGATGCTGCTCATCCGCACCTATCGGGTGCGCGGGCACCTTGCCGCCAATCTCGATCCGCTCGGCCTCGCGCGGCAGGACGTGCCTGCCGACATGACGCCTGAATATCACGGCTTCACCGCCGGCGACCTCGATCGTCCGATCTATCTTGGCGGCACGCTGGGTCTCGAAAAAGCGACCGTGCGCGAGATCGTGAACATCCTGCAGGCCAATTACTGCGGCAATGTCGGCCTCGAATATATGCACATCGCCGATGTCGAGGAACGCCGCTTCCTGCAGGACAGGATGGAAGGCAAGGACAAGGAAATCTCGTTCACGCCCGACGGCAAGAAGGCGATCCTTTCCAAGGTGATCGAAGCCGAGCAGTGGGAGCGCTTCTGCGGCAAGAAATATGTCGGCACCAAGCGCTTCGGCCTCGACGGTGGCGAAGCGATGATCCCGGCGATGGAAGCGATCATCAAATATGGCGGCGCCACCGGCGTACGCGAGATCGTCTATGGCATGGCGCATCGCGGCCGGCTGAACATGCTTGCCAACGTGATGTCCAAGCCGTTCCGCGTGATCTTCCACGAATTCGGCGGCGGCTCGTCCAACCCCGACGACGTTGCCGGCTCGGGCGACGTGAAATACCATCTCGGCACCAGCACCGATCGCGATTTCGACGGAATCAGCGTCCATATGTCGCTGGTCGCCAACCCGTCGCACCTCGAGGCGGCCGATCCGGTCGTGCTCGGCAAGGTGCGCGCGCTGCAGACGATCCGCGGCGACTTGGAAGAGCACGCCCAGGTGCTGCCGGTTCTGATCCATGGCGACGCCGCCTTCGCGGGCCAGGGCATCGTCTGGGAGTGCCTCGGCTTTTCGGGCATCCGCGGCTACAACACCGGCGGCTGCATCCACTTCATCATCAACAACCAGATCGGCTTCACGACGAGCCCGCAATTCGCGCGCTCCTCGCCCTATCCGTCGGACGTCGCCAAGGGCGTCCAGGCGCCGATCCTCCACGTCAACGGCGACGATCCCGAGGCAGTGACCTTCGCCACCAAGGTTGCGACCGAGTTCCGCCAGAAGTTCCGTCGCGACGTCGTGATCGACATGTGGTGCTATCGCCGCTTCGGCCATAATGAAGGCGACGAGCCCTCCTTCACCCAGCCGCTGATGTACGCCAAGATCAAGCAGCACCCGCCGGTGAGCGACGTTTATGCGTCGCGGCTCAAGGCCGAGGGCGTGATCGACCAGGCGTTTGTCGACGACAAGGTGAACCAGTTCACCACGCTTCTCGAAGGCGAATTCGAGGCCGGCAAGTCGTATCTGCCCAACAAGGCGGACTGGTTCGCCGGGCGCTGGTCGGGCCTGGGCGCGCCTGTCGATGCCGAGAGCGCCCGTCGCAGCGTCGATACCGGGATCGAGAAGAAGCTGTTCGACAGCCTCGGCCGTACGCTGACCACGGTTCCGCAGGGCGTCGAGATCCACAAGACGCTGGGCCGCGTGCTCGATGCCAAGCGCACGATGTTCAGCTCGGGCGAGAATTTCGACTGGGCGACCGGCGAGGCGCTGGCGTTCGGCTCGCTGCTCTCCGAAGGCTATGGCGTGCGCCTGTCGGGCCAGGATTCGGGCCGCGGCACCTTCTCGCAGCGCCACGCGGTGTGGGTCGATCAGAAGACCGAAGCCAAATATATTCCGCTCTCGACGATCCCGCACGGGACGTTCGAAGTGCTCGACAGCCCCTTGAGCGAATATGGCGTGCTCGGCTTCGAATATGGCTATGCCGGCGCCGATCCGAAGAGCCTGGTGCTGTGGGAAGCGCAGTTCGGCGACTTCGCCAATGGCGCGCAGATCATGATCGACCAGTTCATCGCGGCAGGCGAGGCCAAGTGGCTGCGCGCCAATGGCCTGGTGATGCTGCTGCCGCACGGCTATGAAGGCCAGGGCCCCGAGCACAGCTCGGCACGCCCCGAGCGCTTCCTCCAGCTCTGCGCGCAGGACAATATGCAGGTGGTCAACATCACCACCCCGGCGAACTATTTCCACCTGCTGCGCCGCCAGATGCACCGCAATTTCCGCAAGCCGCTGGTGCAGATGACGCCCAAGTCGCTGCTGCGCCACAAGATGGCGGTGTCGAAGGCGGAGGAGTTCCTCGGCGACAGCCACTTCAAGCGCATCCTCTCGGATCCCTCGGCCCCGGCCGATGGCGATGTGAAGCGGCTCGTATTGTGCACCGGCAAGGTGGCGTACGACCTGATCGAGGCGCGCGACGCCGCGGGCGACAAGAACACCGCCGTGGTCCGCGTCGAGCAGCTCTATCCCTTCCCGAGCCAGCCTTTGGTCGAGCGCCTCAAGCGCATGACCAACCTCGAGGAAGTGGTGTGGGCGCAGGAAGAGCCGAAGAACAACGGCTATTGGTTCTTCGTCGAGCCGTTCATCGAGCAGTGCATGGTCGATGCCGGCGTCCAGCCGAAGCGCCCGCGATATGCGGGTCGCGCCGCGGCGGCATCGCCTGCCACCGGGCTGATGAAGCGTCACACCGCCGAGCAGGGGGCGCTGGTCGCCGATGCGCTCGGTCACAGCGTCCGCGAGGAAATTCGCCGGACGCGCAAGGCTTAACCCCGCCGGGAACGAGGAAAACAAGATGGCAGACGTCAAAGTCCCAGTGCTGGGCGAATCGATTACCGAAGCAACCGTCGGCGAATGGCTCAAAAAGCCCGGCGACACCGTCCAGATCGACGAGCCGATCGCCAGCCTCGAGACCGACAAGGTCTCGGTCGAAGTGCCTTCGCCTGTCGCGGGCGTGATGGGCGAGCAGCTCGTCAAGGTCGGTGACACGGTCGAGGTCGGCGCGGTGATCGCGACGATCGGCGAGGGCGGTGCTGCTGCAGCGCCGGCCGCGGCTCCCGCCGCCGCCGCGCCGGCTGCAGCGCCCGCACCGGCCGCTGCGCCCGCAGCTTCGGGCGAAGCCGCCGCGCTGTCGCCATCGGTGCGCCGCGCGGTGCTCGAGACCGGCGTCGATCCGTCGAGCGTCCAGGGCACCGGCAAGGACGGTCGCCTGACCAAGGACGACGTGCTGACTGCCGCGCAGAACAAGCCTGCCCCGGCCGCAGCCGCCGCGCCGGCAGCCGCCCCCGCTGCGTCGTCGGCCGGCGGCCGTAAGGAAGAGCGCGTCCGCATGACGCGCCTGCGCCAGACCGTCGCCAAGCGCCTCAAGGAAGCGCAGAACACTGCGGCGCTGCTGACGACGTTCAACGACGTCGACATGACCGAAGTCATCGCCGCGCGGACCAAGTACAAGGATCTGTTCGAGAAGAAGCACGGCGTTCGCCTCGGCTTCATGGGCTTCTTCGTGAAGGCCGCCGTCCAGGCGCTGCGCGATATCCCCTCGGTCAACGCAACGATCGAAGGCGATGAGATCGTCTATCACGATTATGCCGACATCTCGGTCGCGGTCTCCGCGCCCCAGGGCCTCGTCGTCCCGGTGATCCGCGATGCGCAGGACCTGTCGGTCGCCGGCATCGAGAAGACGATCGGCGATTTCGGCAAGCGCGCCAAGGACGGCACGCTCAAGATGGAAGACATGAAGGGCGGCACCTTCACCATCTCGAACGGCGGCGTGTTCGGATCGCTGATGTCGACGCCGATCATCAACCCGCCCCAGTCGGCCGTGCTCGGCCTGCACCGCATCGAGGACCGCCCGGTGGTCCGCGACGGTCAGGTGGTCGTCCGTCCGATGATGTATCTCGCGCTCAGCTACGATCATCGCCTGATCGACGGCCGCGAAGCCGTGACCTTCCTCGTCGCGCTCAAGAATGCGATCGAGGATCCGACTCGGCTGCTGATCGACCTCTGATCGCTCCGACGCGGATAAGAAAAAAGGCCCCGGCAGCGATGCCGGGGCTTTTTTGTATCCCTCCTCCAAGACAGGCTCGGCAGGGGCTCAGGCAGAGAAGGTAGACACTACGCGGTTCCGTCCGGCCTGCTTGGCGGCGTAGAGCCGCTTGTCGACGGCCTCGCAGAAATGGCGGACCTGGCCGTCATCCGGCGGGATGACGGTGCCCACGCCGACGCTCACCGTCACTACCGCGCCGCAGCCCGATCGCGCGTGCGGGATCTGCAGGGCTTCGACTGCTTCTCGGCATTTCTCGGCGATCGCCAGCGCCTCGGCCTCGTCGGTGTCGGGGAGCAGCAGCGCGAATTCCTCGCCGCCATAACGCGCCACGAGATCGCGCAGCCGCGACCCGGCCAGGCCGAGCGCCGCGGCGACCTTCATCAGGCATTCGTCGCCCTGAACATGGCCGTAAAAGTCGTTATACTGCTTGAAATGGTCGATATCGAGCAGGACCATCGACAGCGGCTCCTGCGCGGCGCGCGCGCTCTTCCACTCCGCGGCCAGGCGCTGGTCGAACAAGCGCCGATTGGCGCTGCCGGTCAGCCCGTCCTCGAACGACAATGCCTCCAGCTTCTTCTGCATCTTGAGCAGCTCGTGCTCGATCCGCTTGCGCTCGCTGATGTCGAACATGAAGCCGATCAGGCTTTCGACCTCGCCGGCTTCGTTGCGCACGACATGGACGACGTCGCGGATCCAGACATAGCCCTTGTCCTTGGTCAGCGCGCGATAATCGGCTTCATGGTCGATGCCGGCGAGCGACTGCGACACGCAGAAATTGACGACATAGTCGCGATCGTCGGGATGGATGCGCGAGGTCCAGTCCTCGACCGACACCCAGCTATCCTGCGCCCAGCCGAGCAGCGGCTCGATCTGCGGTCCGATATAGGCGAAGCGCATGCTCGCCCAGTCGATCTTCCAGGGGATCGCCAGCGTGGATTCGAGCAGCGTCTTGTAGAGCGCCGGATCGTCGCCGAGCTCGCCGAGCGGCTGGCGGACCGAAAAGGCTTCGTTGTTCAGGGGCAGGTTCATGGGCGGCGGAACTCGAGAGGGGTGTGTTCGGTGTCGGCTGCGTTCCAATACCAATAGGTGAAGCTGTCCTTGGTCTGCAGCAGCGTGTGGGTGACGATCGAATGCGCGCGGATGTCGCCCCAGGCGGCGCGCGCCGAATTGCGATTGTTGTGCAAGTCGATGCACTGGCTGCCGAGCAGCAGCGGCTTGGGCGGGATATAGAGCGCCGAACCCTGCGGTACCCACAGGTCGGCCAGCCGAATCCGGCCTTCCTGGTGCCAATAGCGCCCGACCGAGATCACCAGCGGGAATTGCGGATCGGTCGATGCGAAGACGTGCGGGAAATCGTGATGCTCGAGATCGGTGCATACCACGCTGAGCAGCATGTTTCCGGCTTCGGGATTGGTGTTCTGATAGGGCGACCAATGCCCGGCGAACACGCCATATTCATAGTGGTTCTGGTGGAGCAGTCCGCCGGGGCTGTCGACTTCGATCCCCTGGCCGGGCTCGACCAGCGTGATGCCGAACGCCGCGGCCACGTCGCGCGTCGCCCACATCGGCTCATAGCGGACGCTCTCGGCCTCGAAGCCGAGCTGGGTCTCGTTGCCATAGGGCGGCGTGGGCTTGAAGCCGATCGTGCCGGTGACGCGGTGCTCGGCACCCACCGCCACTTCGGGGCCGGTATGTGCCGGAGTGAGCGGGGTGATGCCGTCGGGCAGGCTGGCCCGATAGGTGGGTGTGCCCTTGTCGTTGTAGAAGAACGGCGTCTCGCCGACATGCACTTCGGTTTCCGACAATTCGCGGATGAAGACCTGCGGCAGGAAGTCGTAGGACGGAATGGCCGACGGGATCGGATCGATCGGGATGACCGGGGTGTGCAGCATAAGCGGGCCAGCTCTCGTTTGCGGCGAGGAAGCCCTTTTGTGACTCGGTGCGCGTTGCGATGTGGTTAATGGCTCCGCAATTCTACGGAGCGGCCGGCCGGGCGCGATGCCGCGCCAACGCAAAAGGCGCCGGAGTTTCCCCCGGCGCCTGTCGTTAAATCAGGGCTTTTACGCGGCCTGCTTGGCCCGCGACGCCTTCTTGCGCTCGTGCGGATCGAGGTGACGCTTGCGAAGGCGGATCTTGCTGGGCGTGACTTCGACCATCTCGTCGTCGTCGATATAGGCGATCGCCTGCTCGAGCGTCATCTTCTTCGGCGGGGTGAGGCGGACGGCGTCGTCCTTGCCGCCCGATGCGCGGAAGTTGGTGAGCTGCTTGGCCTTCATCGGATTGACCTCGAGGTCATCCGTCTTGGCGTTCTCGCCGACGATCATGCCCTCGTAGAGCGCCTCGCCATGGCCGACGAACAGGATGCCGCGATCCTCGAGCGGGCCGAGCGCATAGGACTGCGCCTCGCCATTGCCGTTCGAGATCAGCACGCCATTCTTGCGGCCCTCGATCTGGCCCTTGTGGGGGCCGTACTTCTCGAAGAGGCGGTTCATGATGCCGGTGCCGCGGGTGTCCGACAGGAACTCGCCATGATAGCCGATCAGGCCACGCGACGGCGCCGAGAAGGTGATGCGGGTCTTGCCGCCACCCGACGGACGCATGTCGGTCATCTCGCCCTTGCGCTGGTTCATCTTGTCGACAACCGTGCCCGAATATTCATCGTCCACGTCGATCACGACGGTTTCGTACGGCTCGGTCTTCTTGCCGTCCTCGTCCTCGCGGAACAGCACGCGCGGACGGCTGATGCCGAGCTCGAAGCCCTCGCGGCGCATCGTCTCGATCAGCACGCCGAGCTGAAGCTCGCCGCGGCCGGCGACTTCGAACGAGTCCTTGTCCTCGCTCTCGGTGACCTTGATCGCCACGTTCGACTCGGCTTCGCGTTCGAGACGGTCGCGGATCATGCGGCTGGTGACCTTGGTGCCTTCACGGCCCGCCATCGGCGAATCGTTGACGGCGAAGCGCATCGACAGCGTCGGCGGATCGATCGGCTGCGCCTGGATCGCCTCGGTGACCGAGACGTCCGCAATCGTGTTCGACACGGTGGCGACGGTGAGGCCGGCGAGCGAAATGATGTCGCCTGCCTTGGCTTCGTCGACCGGCACGCGATCGAGCCCGCGGAACGACATGATCTTGGAAGCACGGCCGGTCTCGATGACCTTGCCGTCCATGTCGATCGCGTGGATCGGCTGGTTGACCTTGACCACGCCCGAATTGACGCGGCCGGTGAGGATGCGGCCAAGGAAGTTGTCGCGATCGAGCAGCGTCACCAGGAAGGTGAAGGGCGTGCCCTCGACCTCGACCTTGGGCGGCGGCACGTGATCGACGATCTTCTGGAACAGCGGCTTGAGCGTGCCTTCGCGCAGCGACGAATCCTCATTGGCATAGCCGTTGCGGCCCGACGCATAGAGCACCGGGAAATCGAGCTGCTCGTCGGTCGCGTCGAGCGACACGAACAGGTCGAACACTTCGTCGAGCACTTCCTGGATGCGCTCGTCGGGACGGTCGATCTTGTTGACGACCACGATCGGACGCAGGCCGAGCTTCAATGCCTTGCCAGTGACGAATTTGGTCTGCGGCATCGCGCCTTCGGACGAATCGACCAGCAGGATCACGCCGTCGACCATCGAGAGGATGCGTTCCACCTCGCCGCCGAAATCGGCGTGGCCGGGCGTATCGACGATGTTGATGCGCGTGCCTTCCCAATCGACCGAGGTCGGCTTGGCAAGAATTGTGATGCCGCGCTCCTTCTCGAGGTCGTTCGAGTCCATCGCGCGCTCTTCGACGCGCTGGTTGTCGCGGAAGGTGCCGGACTGGCGGAAGAGCTGGTCGACGAGCGTGGTCTTGCCGTGATCGACGTGGGCGATGATCGCCACGTTGCGGAGGTTCATGCGTATATCCTGATTGGCCGCAAAAGGCGGTGTCGCGGGCGCCCATAGCGCAATTTGTGCGTTGCGGGAAGTGTTCCTGCCGTTACGGATAAACACATGACCGAACCACTCAAGATTTTGATCATTATGGGCAGCGTGCGCGAAGGGCGCATGGCAGAGCCCGTCGCCCACTGGGTCGCCGAGCAGGCGGCTTCGCGTGAGGCGCTCGATTGCGAGATTATCGACCTCAAGGACTGGAACCTGCCCTTCTATGCCTTTGCCAAGGCGCCGGCGGCGGGCGGCTATACCGATCCGCTGCAGATTCGCTGGGCGCAGAAGATCGCCAGCGCCGACGGCTATATCCTGATCGCACCCGAATATAATCACGGTGCGCCGGCGGTGCTCAAGAACGCGCTCGACTTCGTCTACGCCGAATGGAACCGCAAGCCGGTGACCTTCGTGGGCTATGGCGGCAATGGTGGAGCCCGTTCGATCGAGCAGCTTACCTGCACGACGCGCGAGCTGCGCATGGCGCCGCTCGAAGGCTCGGTCCACATCATGGGGGTTTGGGGCAAGGTGAAGGACGGCGTCTTCACCGGCGACGAGCGCGATGTGAAATGGCTCGGCCACGGCTTTGACGAGATCAGCTGGTGGGGCACGACACTCAAGGCGGGGCGCGAGCGCGGCTAGTGTTGCTTCCGTTTGCTCTCGCGGCGCTGCTGTCCCCGGCGGCGCTTGCCGCGCAGAATGCGGCGGGCGACCGCGAGGTGGCCCTCGTCCCGCGTAACGCCGACCAGGCGGCGCTGTGCACCGCCGATCGGCGCTGGTGCGTCGAACTGGTGCCGGCGGAGGGCGATGGCCCCCCGGTCCCGCTGGTGCGCGCCGGCGATGCGGCGACGCCCGCGGACGCGCCGCCGTCGGACTCGTCCGAAGACGAGACCTATGCGGTCTGGCCGCGGCTGATCCTGCTGAAGGACGGCGGCTTCCTGGCCGGTGTCGAGACGCGGACGAGCACCTCCTATTCGGGCGGCGGCGGCAGCGCGACTGCGCTCGGGCTGTTCCGGGTCGCGGCCGATGGACAGCCCGGCGGCAAGCCGGTGCTGGAGGTTCCGCTTCGCGCATCGCTGATGATCCGCGCCTGTTTCGACGAGAAGGACATGAAGCAGCGTCGCGGCGCCTGCCATGACGAATATCGCTTCTCGGGCACGCTGACGCTGGCAGGCGAGGCGGCGGGCGGCTTGCCGGGCCTCGCTTATGTCGCCGAGGCCGAGGCCTATCCGCGCGGCGTTTCCCGATCCGCGGATTCCACCACGATGGCTCGGCTCAAACAATCTGATCTCGTTTATGCCCGCGATCCGGCCTGCAGCTTTTCGCGGCATTTTCGCTTCGATGCGGCCGCCGGGGTCTTTCGCCCGGACACGGCGCTGCCGGACTGTTCGGACTATACGGTCCCCTGAGCGCGCGCTTGGCAAGGTCCTGCAGTGTACTATATAACTCACACACTTGGATAGCTGTTCGAAACTCCGTATTGGTGGATGCGACAGCTTTGGAGGGACTAGATGGCGACGGAAACTGCGGTGGCGGAAAAGGAACTGGTTCTGACGCCGCCCGATCCGGTGCCGGTGGTCGCGCCGGAGAAGGCAACCGGGCTGGTCCCGGTCGACGATGCGAAGAAGACCGAACTCGACAAGCGCGTCGACGGCTTCATCGACGATCTCGTCGCGCAGGACGTCAATTCGCCCGAATTCGGCAAGCGCGTCGATGCGATCGCGGCGATGGGGCAGAAGGAGATCCGCGACGCGGCGGGCCAGTCGAACCGCTTCCTCGATCGCCCAGTGCGCGCGATGGGCAACGATACCGGCGTCGGCGCCGACCTGCTCCAGCTCCGGAAAACCGTCGAAGAGCTCGACCCCGGCCGTAACGGCAAGCTGATCGGCGGCAAGGACGGCTTCTTCTCGAAGCTGTTCGGCGGCGGCTCGCCGCTCCAGCAATATTTCCGGAAGTATCAGTCGTCGCAGAGCCACATCAACGGCATCCTCAAGAGCCTGTCGAGCGGCAAGGACGAGCTGCTGATGGACAATGCCGCGATCGACACCGAGCGCGCCAATCTGTGGAACGCGATGGGTCGGCTCGAGCAGATGATCTATCTGTCCAAGGCGATGGACGCGAAGCTCGAGGACAAGGCCAACGAGCTCGATCATAGCGATCCCGCCAAGGCCAAGGCGGTGCGCGAGAGCGCGCTCTTCTATGTCCGCCAGCGCACCCAGGACCTGCTCACCCAGATGGCGGTGACGGTGCAGGGCTATCTCGCGCTCGATCTGGTCAAGAAGAACAATGTTGAGCTGGTCAAGGGCGTCGATCGCGCCAGCACCACCACCGTCTCGGCGCTGCGCACCGCGGTCACCGTGGCGCAGGCGCTCACCAACCAGAAGCTGGTGCTCGACCAGATCACGGCGATCAACACCACGACCGCGAACCTGATCGATTCGACCGGCGCGCTGCTCAAGAGCAACACCGCCGCGATCCACGAACAGGCGGCGAGCTCGACGATTCCCGTCGAGACGCTCCAGCGCGCCTTCCAGAACATCTACGACACGATGGACGCGATCGACACCTTCAAGCTGAAGGCGCTCGACAGCATGAAGACCACGGTCAACACGCTGTCGAACGAAGTCGAGAAGTCCAAGGGCTATATCGCCCGCGCCGAGGGCGCGACGCAGAACAAGGGCAGCACCGACGCCTTCAAGCTGGAGGCGATGTAAGCGTGCCCACCGACGTCGATCGCCAGCTTGCCGCCGCCGACGCGCTGCTCGATCGCACGCGCGAACGCTATGGTGCCGCCTCGAAGCGCGGCAAGCAGCGTCGTGAGGCCGAGATCCTGCGCCGCGTCGGGCGGATCGCCGCGGCCGATGCGGTGATCATCGTCGCGGCGCTGGTGATCGGCTTCATCGTGCCGCTCGGCATGTTCGGCGCGTTGGCGGTGATGGCGCTGCTGATCCTGGCAACGTTGGTCTTCGCGATCTTCCCGCTCTCTGCGCCGCCGCGCGCCGAGCAGCTCGCGCAAGTGCCGCTCAAGGCACTGCCGCTCACCACCGAGCGCTGGCTCGAGACGCAGCGCCCGGCGCTGCCCTCGCCGGTACGCGGCCTCGTCGACTCGATCGGCGTGAAACTCGAGACCCTTGCTCCGCAGCTCGCCCAGCTCGACGAGGCCTCGCCGGCGGCGAGCGAAGTCCGCAAGCTCGTCGGCGAGCAATTGCCCGAGCTGCTCAACGGCTATGCCCGCGTCCCCGAGCCGCTCCGCCGCGTCGAGCGCAACGGGCTGACCCCCGACCAGCAGCTCGCGCAGGGGCTGCAGGTGATCGACGACGAGATCGCCGAGATGTCGCAGCAGCTCGCCCAAGGCGATCTCGACCTGCTCGCGACGCGCGGGCGCTATCTCCAGATCAAATATCAAGGCGAGGATCTCTAGCGACGGCGTTGCTCGGCTAGTCGGGCCGTCGCCGCGATGTCGGGCGGTCGCCCAATTGGTCGAGCGCATCGGCATTGGCGCGGCCCCAGCCGTAGAGCAATTCAACCGGTTCGACGCAGCGCGTGCCCAGCGGCGTCAGCCGATAGATTACCGCGGGCGGCACTGCGCTCTCGACATGGCGCGTGAGCAGCCCCGTCTGCTCCATCTCGCGCAGGGTCTGGGTGAGCATCTTCTTCGAAATCCCTGGCAGGCTGCGCAGCAATACGCCGGTGCGCGCCGCGCCCTGATGCCGGGCATCGAGCGTGTGGAGGATCATGCTCGTCCATTTGGTCGCGAACAACTCGAGCACGCGTCGCGGCGCACAGTCCTCGCGCCATTCATCTTCTGCGCCCGCCATACTGGTTACCTCATGGTGCCTATGTCCCAATTCGGTGCGGTCTAGAAGGCGTGCGGGTCCTTGCCTAGATCGCATCCATCAAATTGAGGAGCATGGCGATGACACGGACGGCATTGGTAGTGGGCGCGAGCGGGATCGTCGGCAGCGCGACCGCGCAATTGCTGGGCGAACAGGGCTGGAGCGTGCACGGCCTCGCCCGGCGCCCGCAGGCGCTGGACGGCGTTGCGCCGGTCGCAGCCGATTTGCAGGACGCCGCGGCGACGAGGGCCGCGCTCGCCGCTCTCAACCCCGACGCCGTGTTCATCACCACCTGGCTGCGGCAGGATAGCGAGGCGGAGAATATCCGCGTCAATTCGGCGATGGTCCGCAATCTGCTCGACGGCTTGCCCAAGCCCACCGGCCCGCGCCACGTCGCCTTGGTCACCGGGCTCAAACATTATCTCGGGCCTTTCGAATCCTACGCAAAGGGCACGCTGCCGCAGACCCCGTTCCGCGAAGAACAGCCGCGGCTCGACGTCGACAATTTCTACTACGCGCAGGAAGACGAAGTCTTCGCCGCCGCGGCGCGCGACGGCTTCACCTGGAGCGTCCACCGCCCGCATAGCGTGATCGGCAAGGCGGTGGGCAATGCGATGAACATGGGCACCACGCTCGCAGTCTATGCCAGCCTGTGCCGTGAAACCGGCCGCCCGTTTGCGTTTCCCGGCTCCGCCGCACAGTGGAACGGCCTCACCGACATGACCGACGCAAAGCTGTTGGCGCAGCAATTGCTCTGGGCGGCGACCACCCCGGCAGCGGCGAACGAGGCATTCAACATCGTCAACGGCGACGTCTTTCGCTGGAGCTGGATGTGGGGCCGCATCGCCGCCTGGTTCGGGCTCGAACCGGCGCCGTTCGATGGAGTTGTCCGGCCGCTCGAAGTGCAGATGGCCGACGATGCCGCCTTGTGGCGCACGATCGCCGAACGCGAGGGGCTCGCCGAGCCCGATCTCGCGCGGCTTGCCTCGCCCTGGCACACCGATGCCGATCTCGGGCGGCCGATCGAAGTGGTGACCGACATGTCGAAGAGTCGCCGGCTCGGCTTCACTGGCTATCAGCCCACCGAGGATGCGTTTTTCGCGCTGTTCGCGCAGTTGCGGGCGGAGCGACTTATTCCGTGATCCGACCCGGCGCTGCGACGGGAGTCAGCGCTGGCCTACGGTCGCCGCCGCGCGCTCGGCCAGCCGCGCGACTGCGGCGGCGTGGATTCCCGGCGCAGTCGCCAACACCCCGAACGCCTCTGCCTTGGGGGTGTTGAAGCCGAGCGGCCGTCCGAATGCGTCGCTTACTGCTGCGCCTGCTTCCTGCGCGAGCAGCGCCGCGGCGGCGATGTCCCATTCATTGCCCCAGCGGATCGTGGCGAGCAGGTCTGCCTCGCCCGCCGCGACCATGGCGATGCGCAGGGCGATCGAATTGGGCTTGGCGACCGTCACCAGGTCGCGATCGATCCTGGAGAGCTGGTCGGCCGGCACACGCGCGCCGGCGAGCTGGTCCCGCTCCGCCACCTGGAGCCGCGCGCCGTTGCGAAACGCACCTGCGCCCGCCTGGGCGGTCCACACCTCGTGCCGCGCCGGCGCGTCGAGCACGCCGATTACCGGCCGACCCTTTTCGACCAGGGCCACCGAGACGCACCAGCCCGGCCGCCCGCGCAGATAGTCGCGCGTCCCGTCGATCGGATCGACCACCCAGATCCGCTCGGCATCGAGCCGCGCGGCATTGTCGATCGTCTCTTCGGAAAGCCAGCCGGCGTCGGGCAACAAATGTCCCAAACGATAGCGCAGCATGCCATCGACCTCGAGATCGACCGCGCATACCGGATTGCCCGGCGACTTCTCCCAGCGGCGGAAATCGGTATCCCACAATTTGATCGCGAATTGCCCCGCCTCGGCGGCGATGTTCGCGACTTCGGCGGCCAGATCGGAGGCCTCACTCACCAGCGATCGTCAATCCATC
The DNA here is from genome assembly GCF_044881185.1 of Sphingomonas sp. MMS12-HWE2-04. GTDB lineage: Bacteria > Pseudomonadota > Alphaproteobacteria > Sphingomonadales > Sphingomonadaceae > Sphingomonas. Next base: position 4,090,831 of record NZ_CP173254.1, read on the forward strand.
GATGCGCAGCGTCGGCGCGTTGATGCCATAACGGAATTCGAGGTCGTTGGCGGGCGTGAGCGCCAGGAACATGTCCTTGAGGTTGCCTGCGATCGTCACTTCGGAGACGGGCCCGGCGATCTCGCCCTTCTCGATCAGGAAGCCCGCCGCGCCGCGGCTATAGTCGCCGGTCACGCCATTGACGCCCTGGCCGATCAGCTCGGTGACGAGCAGGCCATAGTCGATCTCGCCGACCAAGGTTTCGGGCGGGATGCTGCCGGGCTGCATATAAAGGTTGCTCGGGCTTACCCCGGGGCGCCGCCGATCCCGCGCGATGCGTGTCCGGTCGGCTCGAGCCCGAGCTGTCGCGCCGAGGCGCTGTCGAGCAGCCAGGTCTCGAGCATGCCCGCATCGATCAGCGTCATCGGCTGGACGGGCAGGCCCTCGCCATCGAACGGTCGCGAGCGCAGCCCGCGCGGACGATGGGGATCGTCACAGATGCTTACGCCCTTGGCGAAGACCTGCTTGCCTAGCGAATTGAGCAGGAAGCTGGTTTTCCGCGTGATCGAAGCCCCGCTGATCGCGCCGACGAAATGGCCGACCAGCCCAGCGGAAACGCGGCGGTCGAACACCACGGGCATCGCGCCGCTGGGGATTTTCCGCGGGTTGAGCCGTGCCACCGCGCGCTCGCCGGCGCGGCGGCCGATATCCTCGGGCTTCTCCAGCGCGGCGGCGTGGCGGGCGCTGTGATAGGCGTGGTCGCGCTCCATTCCGCTGCCGGTGCCCGCCAGAACGCTTGCCGACAGGCCGTGCCCGGTCTGGGCATAGGCGCCGGCAAAGCCGTGGCTGGTCGCGATCGCCGTCACCGATCGGCTCCCCCAGGCGCTGGCGCCCTCGCTGTTGGTCACGCCTTCGACGGCGCGCGCGGCTTCCTCGGCGGCAAGCGCCTGCGCGCGCAGCGCCTGCGGCTCGGAATGCGCGCCGTCATCGAGATCGAGCAGCGGGGGATGGCCGTGAAGCAGCCGCGCCTCGGGGGCCAGGCCCGCCCATTTATCCTCGGGCGCCTCGCGCGCCATCGCGATCACCCGCTCGACTAGCGTATCGAGCGAGCCGCTGCTCAGGTCCGAGGTCGAAACGCTCGCCGAGCGCCGCCCGACGAATACGCGAAGCCCCATCTCCTCGCTCTCGGACCGCCCGACATCCTCGAGAACGCCCATCCGCACCGATACCGAAAGCGAGGCATCGGCGGCAAAGATCGCATCGGCGGCGTCGGCGCCGGCAGCGCGGGCGCGCGCGACCGCGTCGTGCACGCGCTCGCAGGCTTGGGTCTCGGTCAGCATCCTGGGGACTTAGGAGCCGGGGCGATTCGGCGCAATGGAAGGCCGGCGTTACAGCGTCTGCCCTACGACGAAGCACGCGGCGAACATCAGCAGCCCGGCATTGCGGTTCGAGCGGAAGCGATGCAGCGCATTGCCGCCGTCTGCGGGCGCCAGCGTCAGCACCTGCCAGGCCAGGTGCACCGCGATCGGCAGCAGCGCGACCAGCGCCAGCGGATCGGGCCGCAGCATCCAGAAGCTAGCGCCCCACAGCAGCAGCGCCGCGAGGTAGAACAGCGCCACCCCGGGGCGCACCCGCGCCCCGAGCCGCCGGGCGGAAGAGCGCACGCCGACCAGCGCATCGTCCTCGACGTCCTGCAGCGCGTAGATCGTGTCGTAGCCGATCACCCAGAAGATCGATCCGGCATAGAGCAGCAGCCCGGGTGCCCATTCGCCGTTCCAGTCCTGCGCCCAGGCCTCGGCCCAGCCGACCAGCGTCGCCCAGGAGAATACCATGCCCAGCCAGGCCTGGGGCCACCAGGTGATCCGCTTCATGAAGGGATAGGCGGCGACCAGCGCGAGGCTCGCCAGCGCGACGATCTGCGCGGTGGTCCGCAGCTGGAGCAGCACGATCAGCCCGATCGCGCACAGGATCAGCAGCCAGGCCCAGGCCGCCTTGAGCGACACCGCACCGCTCGCCAGCGGGCGGCTGGCGGTGCGCGCCACCTGCCGGTCGAGGTCACGGTCGACGATGTCGTTATAGACGCAGCCGGCGCCGCGCATCGCGATGCTGCCGAGCAGGAACCACAGCAGAAGGTCCCAGCGCGCCACCGCCTGTCCCGCCAGCGCGATTGCCCAGGCGCCCGGCCAGAACAGCAGCCACCAGCCGATCGGCCGGTCGAACCGCCCGAGCAGCGCAAAGGGACGCGCGGCGGCGGGCAGCAGCCGCATCAGCCCATGATGCTCGGTATCGGGAACGGTCTCGGGTGCGCTGGCCATGGCCGTCTTTGCCGTGCCGGGATCGCGATGAACAGGGGCGTTGCAACGCTCCTGGCGATCCGCCAGACCGGCCGCATGGTGCGCGCTGCCGCCCTTGCTGCCGCCTTGCTCGTCGCCGCGCCCGGCTGGGCTTGTTCGTTGATGCCGGGCTACCGCGTCCTCACCGCGCTCGAACTCGCCGAGCGCGCCGATACGGTGGTGATCGCCGAGGTGGTCGGCGGCGCGACGATCGGGCCCGATGCCAGCGATCGCCTCGGCGTGCGCCCGACCCTGTTGCTCAAAGGCGCAGAGCTTCCAAGCACGCTCGCGATTCGGGGCTATCTCGAGCGCCCGGATATGCGCGCGACGCGCAGCGACCCCGCCGCGCTGCGCGAACCCAATCCCGATGCGCTGATGGGCGGTTGCACGCGCTACCTCTTCGCCAAGGGGATGAAGCTCGTGCTGTTCTTCAAGCGCGACGGCAGCGAACTGCGCTTCCTCGACTATCCGTTCGCGCGGGTTTCCGAGGATGTGCGCTCGGACGACGCACGCTGGGTCAAGGCAGTGCGGGTCTATATCGACATAGCGAGGCTTCCCAAGGCAGCACGCCGCACCGCACTGATCGCCCGCCGCGACACGCTTCGCGCCGCCAAGGATGCCGATTCGCAGGCGATCGCCACCGATATCGACCGGGAGCTTTTTGAGGAGCGCGGGCCGCTGCTCGACTGAAATATTCCGGCACATTGCGGCGACAAAGCCGGGCTAGCCCGCATCCGAACAACATGGGACGTGTCGATGCGCCGCCTTCTCCTTGCCAGCCTGCTCATTGCCGGATCGGCGCACGCCCAATCCGGTCCGCCGCCCGGGCCGCCGCCCCAAGACCCCGGCCGTTCGCGCATTCTGTTCCTGAGCCCGATGGGCGAGCCGTTCCGCGGGCCGGGCGGCGTCTCGGCCTGGTTCGCCGGTGCCGATGGCAACCATGACGGCGTGCTCACCCGCGTCGAATTTGAAGCCGACGCCCAGCGCTTCTTCGTGCTGCTCGACCAGCGCGGCGATGGCGAAATTGATCCCGACGATATCGAGCGTTACGAGAATATCCTCGTCCCCGAAGTCCGCGGCTTCGGCATGGCCAGCGGCGCGCCGCGCGGCATGGGGCATCGCGGCGGGCGAGGCCGGGGCGGCGGCGGCCCCGGCGGCGGTGGTGGGCCCGGCGGTGGCAGCCCCGGCGGTGACGGCCCGGGCGAGGGCGGTGACGATGGCAAGGCCGCAGCCGGTCGGCAGGTCCGCGCCACCTATGGCGGGCAGGGCGCCGCGCGCTTCGGCTTCTTCGACTATCCCGAGCCGATCACCGTCGCCGATCGCAATTTCAACCGCGGCGTCGATCCGCGCGAATTCGAGCGCGCCGCCGACGAGCGCTTCGCCCTGCTCGACAAGAATGGCGACGGCAAGCTCACCGAGGCCGAACTTCCTCGCCGCGGCGGCGGCCCCGGCGGCGGCCCGCGCCCCGATCGCGCGCCGATCGAAGGCAACTGATCCCCTCCCGCCCCCCGGGAGGGTAGGGGAGGGCGTGTTCGCTACGGACAGCAACCAGTATCGATCCTCCCTCCCCGCCCCCAAAAGCCTTTTCGGCGTGGCCGCGCGCCTCTACAGCGTCGCGATGCCCGCCACTCCCGCCTGGCCGCCGCAATCGGCACCGCGTCTGTTCATCGATGCCGAGCTCGCCCCCGGCCCCCTCCGCGTCGAGGGGCCCCAGGCGCATTATCTCGTCTCGGTGATGCGGATGAAGCCCGGCGAAGCGGTCAAGCTGTTCGATGATCGCACCGGTGAATGGCTCGGCGTCGTCCAGTCTGCCGGTAAGCGCGACCTCATTCTGGAGATCACCGAACGCCTGCGCGAACGCGAGCCGGTTCCCGATCTGTGGCTCTGCGCCGCGCCGATCAAGAAGGGCCGGATCGACTGGGTCGCCGAAAAGGCGTGCGAGCTCGGCGTCGCGCGTCTGCTCCCGGTGTTCACCCGCCGCGCGGTGGTCGACAAGCTCAACCTCGATCGGCTGCGCAGCCACATGATCGAGGCGGCCGAGCAATGCGGCCGCACCGCGCTTCCCGAGCTGGCCGAGCCGGTCAAGCTGCCCGCAATGCTCCGCGACTGGCCGGCCGACCGCGCGCTGTTTTTCGCCGACGAGACCGGCGGCATCCCCGCTGCCCAGGCCTTTGCCGCGCATAAGGGGCCGGCCGCGATCCTGATCGGCCCGGAAGGCGGCTTCGATCCGGAGGAGCGCGACGCGATCCGCGCCTGTCCCCAGGCGGTCGGCATCGCGCTCGGCCCACGCATCCTGCGCGCCGAAACTGCCGCCGCGGCCGCCGTAAGTCTTTGGATGGGAACGGCCGGCGATTGGTGACCGATCGGTAGCAAATTGCCTCTGGCGCGGGCGCGCGGCGGCCACTACATGCGCGCTCCATGAGCACCAAGACCGTTTCGAACAACAACGCAGCGGTCATCGAGGATCGCTCGCAGCTCGTCGACTATTTCGCCCGCGGCGAGAAGCCCGCCGCGCGCTGGCGCATCGGCACGGAGCACGAGAAGTTCGTCTATTGGAAGACGCCCGATCACCGTGCGCCGAGCTATGAAGAGCCCGGCGGCATCCACGCGCTGCTGATCGGCCTCACCAAGTTCGGCTGGAAGCCGGTCTATGAGGGCGACAATATCATCGCGCTTTCGGGCCCTGACGGGGCGATCAGCCTAGAGCCCGCCGGCCAGTTCGAGCTTTCGGGCGCGCCGCTCGAAAACCTGCACGAGACCTGCGCCGAAACCGGCCGGCACCTCAAGCAAGTCAAGGAAGTCGGCGACAAGCTCGGGATCGGCTTCCTCGGCCTCGGCATGTGGCACGACAAGACCCGTGCCGAGCTGCCGATCATGCCCAAGGGGCGGTACGCAATCATGCTGCGGCACATGCCGCGCGTCGGCTCGATGGGGCTCGACATGATGCTGCGCACTTGCACGATCCAGGTGAACCTCGATTATGCTTCCGAAGCCGATATGGCGCAGAAGTTCCGCGTCGGCCTCGCGCTCCAGCCGCTCGCCACCGCGCTGTTCGCCAATTCGCCGTTCCTCGAAGGCAAGCCCAACGGCTATCTCAGCTATCGCTCGCATATCTGGTCGGACACTGATCCGGCGCGCACCGGCATGCTGCCCTTCGTGTTCGAAGACGGCTTCGGCTATGAGCGCTACACCGATTACGCGCTCGATGTGCCGATGTACTTCGTCTATCGCGACGGCAAATATATCGACGCCGCCGGCCAGAGCTTCCGCGATTTCCTGAAGGGTGAGCTGCCCGCCTATCCCGGCCACAAGCCGACGATGGAGGATTGGGCCGATCATCTCTCCACTGCCTTCCCCGAAGTGCGGATGAAGCAGTTTCTAGAGATGCGCGGCGCCGATGGCGGGCGCTGGGGCCGGATTTGCGCGCTGCCGGCGCTGTGGGTCGGCCTGCTCTATGATCAGGGCGCGCTCGATGCGGCGTGGGATCTGGTCAAGGACTGGTCGATGGAGGACCGCGAGGCGCTGCGCAGCGCCGTCCCCAAGCTCGCGCTCGACGCGCCAATTCCCGGCGGCGGCAAGCTCCGCGACATCGCCGGCCAGGTGCTCGATATCTCGGCCGCCGGGCTCAACGCGCGCGCGCGGCTCAACGCTTCGGGCGATAATGAAAGCGGCTTCCTCGATCCGCTCCGCGAGATCGTCCGCACCGGCAAGGTGCCCGCGCAGATCCTGCTCGATCGCTTCAACGGCGAATGGGGTGGCGATATCAGCCGGGTCTACGAGGAAGCGAAATTCTGATCGCAGCGCGTGCGGCCGGTCTGGGCAGCGCGCTTATCGCCTGACGAACCGCGCAGCCATTCCCGGCACGCCGCGTCGTGCGATCCAGCGGTCATAGGCCTGATAGGCCGGATCGGCGCCCAGATGCCGCTCCTCGGTCCGTGCCCGCCAATAATAGACGCCGCTGACGCACGCCATCACTGCGGCGTTGCGCACCGCGTCGTGCCAGCCGGTCGTCGCCAGGAAGGGCAAAGTGGAGAGCCACCAGAACAGGTTCTTCGAAAGATAGGCCGGGTGCCGGCTCCACGCATAGGGGCCATGGGTCAGGATGCCGCGATGCGTCAGGTTCGAGAAGCGCAACCCGAACGCTACTGTCGCCCAGGCATAGATGCCCGTCAGCGCCACCAGCACCGCGCCCAGCGCCGCCAGCGCCCAGTCGTGCCCGGCCAGCCAATAGGGCCATTCGGCAGTGCCCTGGTGATAGTCGAGCGGCCCGCCATTCCCCATCAGCACGAAGGGTGGATAGCAGATCAACGCTGCGGTCCAGCCGGCGGCATAGGGATTGGCCGAGCGGATATGCGAATCGAGCGGACGGAAGGTGAGGATATAGCCCGCGGTCGCAAAGGCGACGTCGACGGTGAACATGAAGGTCACGAGATAGCCCGACAGTGCCACCGGATTGCCGAGCACGCTGCGCGGATCGGTCGAGACGAATTCGCCGAACCCCGGCGCCACCACTGCGAGCATGAAGGCGAGGAAGAAGCCCTTCACTGCCCAGGCGCGCAAATGGCCCCACACGGCTTCGCGGTCGACGCCCTGCACGCCCATCACCCAGGCGCCGAACGCCCAGGCGCCGTCGCGCGGTTCGGCCAGCCGCCGGTCGAGCCAGAGCACATAGGGCACCGAGAGCACGAACAGCGCCGGCGCCGCCATGCCGAGGCACCACATCGCGAAGGGATAATTGGCGAAGCGGCTATCCCACCAGACGCGCCCGAGCACATAGATCGCGGCGATAAGCCCCCAGGTCAGCCAAAGGCCAGTCAGCTTGGTCACCGAAATGTCGATCGTCTCGCGCCACGGGCGGACCTTGCCCCAGTCGATCCCGGTGCTCGGATTGCGGTGCACCTTGTCGATCAGCAGCGACCAGACCACCATCGGCAGCGCGCACGCCGCGACGTTGACCAGGGCGGCGAACGGCCCGTCCATCCCGAAATGCGCGGCGATCGCGATCCAGACCGTCATGCCCGCGAGCCCCGCCAGCCCGACACCATGGCTCACCGCCGAACGCGGCCGCGTCTCGCTGTCCGCCGCAAGGGCAAGGGACGGGTCGTGGTACATGGCTCCAGCGATACCGCCGAACGGTTAGCGGGCCGTGAAGGAAGGCGCGCCTCTCTGCTGCTTGGCTAGCCCAACCATCCGGTTGGCAAGCCGCGCCGCACGCACGCACGGCGCGTGCCGAAAAACCCTGCATCGTTCGCGATCTCGAGCCCAACCGGATGGTTGGTCAAACTGGTGCAGTTTCACCCGATTCCAATGGCTTATCGTCGCAGTCGACCGCATTTCGCGTCAAGATCGTCAACCGACCGCCCGTGGCCTACACGCCGCATGCAAGCCAACGCCAGCGCGGACCTACCGTCCCGCGCACCCCGTTTTCGCGTCGCTTTCGTCAACCGTGCCGGCAACAAAGCCGACACATCCCAACGCTTGCGAAGCACGATCCACCGCCTATGGCGTTCGCATAGCTCGATAAAATGGGGTCTCTGCCATGCACCGTGCGCTGTCCTTCGCAGCCTTGCTCCTCGCCTCCACCGTTCCCGCCGCCGCACAGAACTCGGCGCCGCAGCCGGTGTCGATCGTCGATACGATCCCGCCGGCACGCGACATGGCCTATCCGGGCACGATGACGCTCGACATCGACGCCACCAACACCCAGCAGGGCATCTTCACGGTCAAGGAGACGCTGCCCGTTGCCAAGTCTGGGCACATGGTGCTGCTCTTCCCCAAATGGCTGCCCGGCAAGCATGGGCCCCGCGGCGAGATCGAAAAGCTGGCCGGCCTCCAGATCCGCGCCAATGGCAAGCGCATTCCCTGGACGCGCGACCAGATCGACGTCTTTGCCTTCCATATCGACGTGCCTGCCGGCGCGAAGAAGCTCGACATCGAGTTCCAGTTCCTCTCGGCGACCGCTTCGAACCAGGGCCGCATCGTCGCGACGCCCAATCTGATCAGCCTCCAGTTCAATTCGCTGAGCCTCTATCCGGCCGGCTATTTCACCCGCCGGATTCCGGTGCAGGCGACAGTGAAATACCCCGCCGGTTGGTCGGCGGCCTCGGGCCTGCCGTCCAAATCGGTCGGCTCGACCTACAGCTATGACAAGACCGACTACGACACGCTGGTCGATTCGCCCGCGCTCGCCGGCCGCTATTACCGCGCCTTCCCGCTCACCGACCGGGTGACGCTCGACGTCTTCGCCGACAGCCCCGAAGAACTCGAGGCCAAGCCCGAGCAGATCGAGGCGCACAAGCGCGTCGTCGAGCAGGCGGTGCGCGCCTTCGGCGCCCAGCATTACGACAAATACCACTTCCTGCTCTCGATCAGCGACGAGCTCGGCGGCATCGGGCTCGAGCATCACCGCAGCACCGAGATCGGCGGCAAGCCGGGCTATTTCCTGAAATGGGACGATGCCCCGGCGAGCCGCAACGTCGTGCCGCACGAATTCACCCATAGCTGGGACGGCAAGTTCCGCCGCGGCGCGGATCTGTGGACCCCGGATTTCCGCATGCCGATGCGCGGCTCGCTGCTCTGGGTCTATGAAGGCCAGACCCAGTTCTGGGGCTATGTCTTCCAGGCGCGCTCGGGTTTGGTACCGAAGGACGTGACACTCGATGGCTATGCGGCGATCATGGCCAGCCTCGACAATCGCCCCGCCCGCGAATGGCGGCCGATGGGCGATACCACCAACGATCCGGTCATCACTGCGCGTGCACCCAAGGGCTGGGTCAGCGAGCAGCGCTCGGAGGACTATTACAACGAAGGCCTGCTGGTCTGGATGGAGGTCGATTCGATCCTCCGCGAGAAGTCGGGCGGGACCAAGTCGATCGACGATTTCGGCCGCGCCTTTTTCGGCCTGCGTGATGGCGATTGGGGCGAAGTCACCTACAATTTCGACGACGTCGTCAACACGCTCAACGCCATCCTGCCCTATGACTGGCGCGGGCTGCTCAGCCAGCGTCTGAACGGCGTCGGCCCGCGCGCGCCGCTGGGCGGGTTCGAGCGCAACGGCTACAAGCTCGTCTACACCGAAGAGCCCAACAAGGCCGCAAGCAAGGACGGCGTCGACCTCGCTTATTCGCTGGGTCTCACGCTGGGCAAGACCGGGATCACCAGCGTGGGTTGGGACAGCCCGGCGTTCAACGCGGGCATGGACCTTGGCGACGAGATCGTCGCAGTGAACGGCCGCGCCTATTCGAGCGACGGCATCAAGGCCGCGGTCAAGGCCGCGAAAGCCTCGAAGGATCCGATCAAATTGCTGGTCAAGAGCGGCGAGCGGTATCGCGAAGTCGCCATCGACTATCACGGCGGTCTTCGCTATCCGCACCTCGTCAAGTCGGTCGAAGGAGAGGCTGGCCTCGACAAGCTGCTCCAGCCTCGCTGAGACGGGGCGGACCCGCCAACATAGGTTTATCTAGACAATGCGCATTGATCTGATTCCCATCGGCGACGATCCGCCGAACAATCTGAACGTGATCATCGAAGTGCCGACCGGCGGCGAGCCGGTGAAATATGAGTTCGACAAGGCCAGCGGTGCGCTGTTCGTCGATCGCATCCTGCACACGCCGATGCGCTATCCGGCGAATTACGGCTTCGTGCCGCACACGCTGTCGCCCGATGGCGATCCGCTCGATGCGCTGGTGATCGCGCGCTCGCCCTTCGTCCCCGGCTGCGTCGTGCGCGCCCGCCCGATCGCGGTGCTCAACCTCGAGGACGAGGCCGGCGGCGACGAGAAGCTGGTCTGCGTGCCCGACGACAAGACCTTTCCTTATTACTCGGATATCGAGGAAAAGGACGACCTGCCCAGCATCGTGATGGAGCAGATCGAGCACTTCTTCACCCACTATAAGGACCTGGAGAAGAAGAAGTGGGTGCGCGTCGGCACCTGGGGCGGCGCCGAGGATGCGCGCCGGATCACCCTGGAAGCGATCGAGCGCTACAAGGCGGACAAGTCTGCGGCCGCAGAGTCGGTCGATCAGACCGGCGTCGACACCCCCCAAGGCTGAGACGGAGCGCGGCGTGCATCCGGCGCTCGGTCATCGGATAGCCCCGCCGCGCTTCCTCCTGTTCGTCGGCGTCACCCTCGCGGCGACGCTGGCGGCCTGGGGCGCGCTGCCGCCGCGCTTCGCGATCATGGCCGGGTTCGATGTCGGCGCAGCGGTGTTCCTGCTCGTCTGCCTGCCCTTGCTCCGCCACGAATTGGCCGACATGCGCCAGTCGGCCAAGCGCAACGACGCCAATCGGGCGATGCTGCTGCTCGTCACCGGTGCGGTGTCGATCGGCATCCTCGCCGCAATCGTCAGCGAGATGCGCGACAAGGCCGATGCCGGCCCCGGCACGCTCGCACTGATCCTAGGCACGCTGGCGCTGTGCTGGACCTTCAGCAACACGATCTACGCGCTGCATTATGCCCATCTCTTCTATTCGGAGGGCAAGGAAGGCGATCTCGGCGGGCTCGAATTCCCCGAGACGAAGGAGCCCGATTACTGGGACTTCATTTATTTCGCCTTCTGCCTGGGCATGACCTTCCAGACCAGCGACGTCACCGTCACCCAGGCCCGCGTCCGCAAGCCGGTGACGCTCCACTGCCTCGAGGCCTTCGTGTTCAACCTCGGCATCCTCGCCTTCACGATCAACGTGCTCGGCGGCAGCTAGCGCGCACGAACACCCTGCTGGACGACTAGATCACGTCCAGCACCAAGCCGAGATCGCGCGCCTCCTCGGCGCCGATATACCAGTTGGTCGGCGCGCGTTCGCGGACTTCGTCGAAGGCAACCTTGGTCCCGGCGATGATGTCGCGGAAGCCCTCTTCCTCGATGTCGATCGACTGCTCGATCTCGTGCAGCGTCGCCTTGAGGCTGGCGACGCAGGCGCGCAGCGGCCCCGAAAGCTCGACCGTCTTGGTCATCTGCCGCTCGTGGATCATGATCCGGGTCTCGCGAGTCAGGAAGCGCTTGTCCGCCGGGAAATGCGCCATGAAGGTCGCGCCCGCCGAATAGACCGCGACCTTGCCGAGGAACAGCAACTCGCGCGCGGTATAGTCGCGCAGCAGCCGCACCTCGTCGCCCATCAGCCGCGCCACTTCGGGGTCGCCGCCCAGCGTCGACAGCGAAACCACGATCGTGCCCTCGGCCGGCGCCTTCGCGATCTGGTCGCGGAAGCTGGCGTACATGTCGTGGTCGATCGTCCCCGCTAGGCGGACATGCGGGGCGGCGAGCAGCGGATAGCGCCGCGCGCGGCTTTCGGTCTCGGTCTCGGTCTCGGTCATGGCCTGCGCAACCCCTTCGCCGCGCCGCGGTTCCGTTCAGCCTGGCTTGAGCGCGTCGGTCGCGGGCTTGCCGACGGGTGCGGTGGCGACGCTCGGCATCCGCGTTTCCAGCGGCGCGAGCCATTCCTTCACCCGGTCGCCGATCGTCACCTGCGGGTTGGAGGGGGTGAGCCCGCCCGTCATCTCCCATCCGCTGATCATGTCGCGCGCCTCGATTCCCGCGGCTTCCAGCGGCTGCGCCTTGCGCAGCGCGTGGTTGATCATCGCGTCGCCGAAAAAGGTCCAGTCATTCTCCGCCATGCACCCAAAGGATGTCCGTTCCGACGAGGCGGCCGTGAACAGCGCCGTCGTCTCGCTCGACACGGCCGGCACGAACACCCCCGAATAGCAGGCGGACAGGATCAGCAACCGGTTGCGGATCCCTAGCTCGTCGAGGATGGCCGCGAGCCGCGCGGGGGAGAGGATGCCATAGCCCTCGTCGCCGTCATGATAGGCGATGCCCACCTTGGCGCCATGGCTGGTGGTGTAGAGGACGAGCACATCCTGCTGCTTGTCCATGACTTCGGCGACTCGCGCGAGCGCGAGGGTCAGCGATGTCAGGCTGCCGCCCGGACCCGCGCCGCCGGCGAGCACCACCGATCGCCCCGCGCCGTCGAACCGCCGGGCTAGCACCTTGCCCGCCTCGCGCGCTTCACGCCCAAACACCGGATCGCTGTCGAGCGCCACCGAGACGATATAGGCGTCGACCACGCCCTTGCGCTGCGGCACCAGCGCATCGAGCGCGACGCCCAGCTTGCGATGGTCGTCGAGCAGCGCCCGGGCACTGCGGCCGCGTTCGAGCTCGGGGCCGGCGGCGAGCGCTTCGTTGAATTCTGCCGGATCGTCGGCCGGGACGAGCTGCGGCCATTCCTTCTGGTGCGTCGATCCCGCATCGCGCTGGGCCGCCGCGGGGAGCGCGAAAACCAGGGTGGCCAGCAACAGCATCGCACGCACATCGAACCGCAACCGCATTCCGGGCCCCGCTCATTTCGCTGCCGCAGCATCGCGCAGCGCCGGGCGAAGTCAAGCGCTGGCGGCGCGGTCGGTGGGCAGGCCGTACAGCTCCCGCAGCGCTTCGAGATCGGCGCGGGTGTCGATGTCGATCAGTTCGTTCGGGTTGGTGACGACATGATGCCCCCGCTTGATCAGCTGGCGCGCGCCTTCGTCGCCTTCGAGCGCGAGCAGCTCGTCGAACATATCGCGGCCGAACAGCGCCGGCGGCAGCGGCCGCACGCCGTCGCTCGACGCGACGATCGTGCCTGCGCCGTCGGCGGCGTCGAACAGCCGATAGATATGCGCGGCGGTGACGCGCGGCATGTCGGCAAGCGCGACGAGCACTGCTTCGGCGCCAGCTTCCCTAGCCGCGGTCACGCCGTGGCACAGCGATCGCGCCTGGCCCAGGCTGGGATCGGGGTTTTCGACCACGGTATAGCCGAGCGACACGAAATCGAGCGCGGTATCCGAAACCACGGCGATCCGCGTCAGGAACGGGATCCGTTCGAGCGCAGTGACGACATGGAAGGCGAGCGGCTTGTCGAGAAACGGCTCGATCAGCTTGTCGCCGTTGAAGCGGTGCGAGCTTCCCGCGGCGAGCAGCACCAGCGCGACCTGTTGGGGCTCAAGCATGGAAGCGCTGCACCATCGCGGCGGCGATCGACAGCGCGATTTCAGCCGGGCCGATCGCGCCGATATTCAGGCCTGCGGGCCCTTCGATCCGATCGAGCTGTTCGGCGGAGAAGCCCTCCGACGCCAGCCTTTCGCGGCGCGCGGCATGGCTGCGGCGCGATCCCAGCGCAGCGATATAGCCGGTCGAGTGGCGCAGCGCCGCGATCAGCGCCGGATCGTCGATCTTGGGATCGTGACTCAGCGTGACCACCGCCGTGGCGGGGTCGGGCTGCAATGCGGAAAGGGCCTCGTCGGGCCAACGGTCGTCTAAACTCACGCCGGGAAATCGCTCCGTGGTCAGAAATCGGGCCCTGGGATCGACAACCACGGTCTGGATGCCAAGTTCCCGCGAAAGTCCGGCAAGCGCCTGGGCGATCTGCACCGCGCCCACGATCAGCAGGCGCCGCGGCGGGTCGTAGCGGTTGACGAAAGCGCCGCCCGCCCCGGCGTGACTCCGCCCGGTCGCAAGGTCGGTGGCCACTTCGAACGGCCGCCCCTCGCGCCGCGCGGCGTCGATCGCGTCGAACAGCACCGGATCGAAACCCCCGGCATCGACACGCTGGACAAGCACCGCGATCTCGCCACCGCACGGCAATCCGACTTCCCACGCTGCGGCATCGGCGACGCCATAGGTCTTCACCACCGCCGGCGCACCCGCGATCACGTCCGCGGCGGTCGCGAGGATATCGGTTTCGACGCACCCGCCCGAAACCGAGCCTTCGAACCGCCCATCGCCATGGACAAGCATGTGGCTGCCGCGCGGCCGCGGCGCCGATCCCCAGGTCGACACCACCGTCGCCAGCGCCATCGGTGCACCGCGCCAGGCGCGCGCTGCCGCCAGCACTCCGTCATTTTCCGCCACGCCGCCTCGCTCCCGTAACAACCGGAAGATACGCGCTAGCGCATGGAGGGTTTCATGACGAGACTGATGCTGATTGCCGCTTTGTTGCTGGTGCCGATGGTCGCGTCGGCGCAGGAGACGCACATGCCGAACAAGCCCCTCCTCATCGCGCATCGCGGCGCCAGCGGCGAGCGCCCCGAACATACGCTGCTCTCCTATGAACTCGCGATCGCGCAGGGCGCCGATTTCATCGAGCCCGATCTCGTGCCCACCAAGGATGGCGTGCTCGTCGCGCGGCACGAGAACAACATCACCGACACCACCGATGTCGCCGCCCATCCCGAATTCGCCACCCGCAAGGCGACCAAGACGATCGATGGCGAGACGATGACCGGCTGGTTTACCGAGGATTTCACCCTCGCCGAATTGAAGACGCTGCGCGCCAGGGAACGGCTGCCCGAGCTGCGCCCAGGCAACACCGCCTATGACGGCAAGGCCGAGATCCCGACCTTCGACGAAATCATCGCCCTCGCCAAGCGCGCCAGCAAAGCGACCGGGCGCACGATCGGCATCTATCCCGAGACCAAGCACCCGAGCTATTTCGCCTCGATCGGCCTCCCGCTCGAAGCGCGGCTGCTGGCGAAGCTCCAGGAAGCGGGTTGGGACAGCGCCGATGCGCCGGTGTTCATCCAGTCTTTCGAAGTGAACAATCTGATCGCGCTCAAGCAGCGTACGAAGGTTCGCCTGATCCAGCTGATGGACGCCAGCGGCGGCCCCGCGGACAAGGCCGAGCCCAGCTACGCCGCGATGGCGACGCCCGCGGGGCTGCGGAAGGTCGCCGCTTATGCCTATGGCATCGGCCCGGCCCGCGCGATGATCCTGCCTCCCTCGGGCACGGCGACCAGCCTGGTTGCCGACGCCCATGCCGCGGGGCTGCGCGTCCATCCCTGGACGTTCCGCGCCGAAAATGTCTTCCTCTCCCCGGCGTACCGTACGGGCGCTCCGGCCGAACATGGTCGACTTGCCGAAGAAATCCGGTATTTCATCGGGCTAGGCGTCGACGGCTTCTTCACCGATTTCCCGCATATCGGTTTCGAAGCACGCGCCGCGGCCGCGCCGGCGCCGGCACAATGAGGATTTCTCCATGCGTAAGTTCCTGCCGCTGATCGCCGCGCTGCCGCTGCTGAGCGGCGGGTGCATCGCCAAGACCGCGTGGGACGTCGCGACCTTGCCGGTCAAGGCGGGAAGCCAGGTCGTCGATTGGAGCACCACGAGCCAGGAAGAAGCCGACCGCAACTACGGCAAGAAGATGCGCGAGAAGGAGGCCCGCGAAGGCAAGGAGCGCCGCAAGCACGAGAAGGAATGCCGCAAGCATCCCGAGAGCTGCGGCGACTATGACGGCTACCGCGCCTCCGATCCGAATTGAGCATAGGGCACCGGCGAGCGCATAGCCGTCCAGTGCTTGGGTGACGAGCACGCTAGGCAGTAGGCTAATGCTACCGGCCGCTTTCCACCCAGTCTCGGACCTTCGGCCTCCGCGCCGAACGCGGCCGTATCTGGGCTAACGACCTAACGCTCGTCCAACACGGCGCCTTTCGCATCATCCTCGCGAAGGCGGGGCCCCGTCTCCGGCGCGCTCCGACGCCACAATCGCTGGTTCAGCGGCGCGGTGCGGCGACGGAGACGTCTGCCGTTCCGCTCCCAGCGTCTCCACGATCGCCCGCAGCACTTGAGGCTTCATCTGCACCCATAAATGGCTGCTCTGCACTTCGACATTCCGGCAGTCTGCGCCATCGGCCTCGCGGCAGATCAGCCCGTTGACCAGCCCGTCGCTGCGGCTCCAGATCGCCGTGGCGGGCACCGGCAGCGGTCGCGCCGCCTCTTCCAGCCGGGCTGCAACCTGCGGTTCGTCGATCTTCTCGCCGGTCAGCCATTCGAACTGGCGCCAGACATTGGTCGCGGTAGGCGGTCCCGCAAAGGGCGAACTCACCGTGATCACTTCGCGGACATGCTCGGGGTGCCGATGCGCGGCGATCCGCGCCATGATCCCGCCCAGCGACACGCCGATCAGCGTCACCTTCTCGCCGGTTTCGCCATGAATGTCCGTCAGCCGCTCCATCAGCCGCTCGCCTTCCGGGCCGATCGCGCGCGCGCCCAGGTTGCGCCCTAGCCCCCAGCCTTGCGCGCGATAGCCCAGCCCGTTCAGATAGCGCCGCATCACCACCAGCGAGCGATCAGCGTTGAACAGCCCGGGCAGCAGCACGATCGGCCGGCCGTCACCCCGCGGAACGTCCTGCAATTCGCGCCACTGCGCAAGCAGCGTGCCCAGGCTCCACACCGCGCGCGGCCCTTCTGAAAGCAGCGCCTGCAGGGGCGGCGGCAAGTCGCGCGAGGCGGGGATCAAAGCCACAGCATCACTCCAAAGGGGAAGGGCGTCCACACCCCCATCTTCACCCCCGCCTTGCGCAACGCGGCACCCGTCCAGCCGTTGCACGTGTGGAGCAGACTGTAGCCGCCGCGGGCCACGTAAAAGGCATCGCTCGCGCCATAGCCGTGCACCGGCGCCCCTTCCCCGAAGCTATCCCGGATCGCCGCGACCAGCCGGCGATATTCGTCGGGTGCCAGCACCAGCGTCCTCGCATGGGGCCCAGCCTGGGGCTGTGGAATGTGCGCGACGTGCATCACCGTCTCCCCCGCGCCGATCATCGCCCGTCCAACGCGCAGCGGGTTCACATCTGCCCAGGTCGGCGTGTTGAGATAGAAGTCGCGATCGCCCCAGCCAAAGGCGATATGGCTGTTCGCAGCCTGCGCCGGATCGGCGATGTCGGCGGGCTGCAGCAGATCGTCCCAGCCGATGCCGATCGCCGTGCGCGGTAGCACGATGTCGGTGTGGATGCCGTTGTCGATCACCCAGATGCGCACGCCTTCGCGCGCTTCGTGCCACCCCCAATGGACCGGGATGGCGGTTCCCAGCAGCACCGCGGCGGCATAACAGAGCAGCAGCGCGGCAAGGGCCTGCAAGCCTCTCCGTGCTCTCTGCGCCGGTCCCACACGGCCATTTCGTATCATTTGCGACAATGCTATGCTGGTCCCGATGGCAAACGACACCCACGTACTCGAACGGCCCCCCGAGGGCGCCTCGCCCGACTGGACGATACCGCAGAACTGGCAGGCGTACACCGCGCAGGAGCACGCGACCTGGGATACGCTGTTCGAGCGCCAGGCAAAGCTGCTCCCTGGGCGCGCCTCGCATGCCTATCTGAAGGGGCTTGATGCGCTTCGCCTCTCCGAATCGGGCATTCCCAATTTCGAGGAACTGTCGGATCGGCTGATGAAGCTTACGGGCTGGCAGGTGGTCGCAGTGCCTGGGCTCGTCCCCGACGACGTGTTCTTCGATCACATGGCCAATCGCCGCTTCGTCGCAGGCAATTTCATCCGTCGCCCGGATCAGCTCGACTACATCCAGGAGCCCGACGTCTTTCACGACGTGTTCGGCCACGTCCCGATGCTCGCCGATCCCGTATTCGCCGACTATCTCGAAGCCTATGGCCGCGGCGGTGTCCGCGCGATGGAGCTCGGCGCGCTCAAGCAGCTCGGCCGGCTCTATTGGTACACGGTCGAGTTCGGACTGGTCGAGGAAGCCGGCGATCTGCGCATCTATGGCGCCGGCATCGTGTCGAGCTCGGCCGAGAGCCGCTTCGCGCTGGAGAGCGACAGCCCGAACCGCATCCGCTTCGACATGAAGCGGGTGATGCGCACCGACTATCGCATCGACGATTTCCAGCAGAACTATTTCGTCATCCCGAGCTTCGACGAATTGCTCCGTCAGACCGTCGAGACCGATTTCGCGCCGCTCTACGAGGAACTGCTCGCCCACCCCGACGTGCCCGTGGCGACGATCCTGCCAGACGACGACGTGATCACCCACGGCACGCAGGACTATGCCAAGGCAAAGCTCGGCTGAACGCGGCTACCAGCTCCCGAAGCCGGGCGCTTCGCCCACGCCGTCGCCGCGCCGTGGCACCCGCTGCGCGCCATAACGGTAGCGCTTGACCAGCCTGAGCGTCGGCCAATGGCCGCGGTCGAGCCGCGCGGCGAGGCGCAGGCCCTGACGACGATAGGCACGTGCCACCGCCTCGGCCTGGCTCTCGAGTAGGCCGGCAAGGATCAATGTGCCGCCTTCGGCCAGCGCCGCACTAACGCTCGGCGCCAGTTCGATCAGCGGGCCGGCCAGGATGTTGGCGATGATCAGATCATAGGGCGCGCCCGCCTCGATCAGCGGATGCTCCATCCCCGGCGCCACGGCGAGCGCGAGCTGCCCGCGCCCGGTCCCGATCGCCACATGGTTGAACCCGGCATTGTCGGCGGTGACGTCGATCGAGCGCGGATCGATGTCCGTCGCCGTCGCATAGGCACCCGGCCACAGATGCAGCGCGGCGAAGGCGAGCAAGCCGGTGCCTGTGCCGAGATCGAGCAGGTTGCGCACCACCGCACCCTGGCGCTTGAGCTGATCGAGCGCGATCAGGCAGCCCGAGGTCGTTTCGTGCGTGCCGGTGCCGAAGGCGAGGCTGGCGTCGATGCGGAATGCCTTGGTGCCCGCGGGGACCACGCCCTTGTTGGTCGCGGTATGGACATAGAAGCGGCCGGCATGGACCGGCTCGATCCCCGCCTGGCTCAGCGTCACCCAATCGGCGTCACGGATCCGTTCGGGCGCCAGTCGGGTTCCGACTGCGCTCGGCACCAGCGCCGCCACGCCGGTCAGCGCCGCGCTGTTGGGCTTGGATTCGAAATAGGCTTCGAGCTGCCAGCTGTCGGGATCGTCGGGAACCCGCTCACTGGTCAGCAGAACCGGGGTGGGCTCGATATCGAGCAGTCCCAGCGCCTCGGCTTCGATCGCCTCCGCTTCGGCGCGGGTGCAGGGGAGAGTGAGTTTCCAGCTAGCCATCAGCGTACATAGCTCGCACCGTTGATATCGAGAACCGCCCCCGTCATCGAAGCCGGCGCCTCCAGCGCGCAGAAGCGGGCGAGCGTGGCAACTTCGTGCGGTTCGGCGACGCGGCCAAGCGGGATGTCGGCAAGCAGCTTGTCGCCGCCGCGGCTCGACAGATAGTCCTCTGCCATCCCGGTCATCGTGAAGCCCGGGCAGATCGCGAAGGCCAGGATGCCCTGCGCCGCATAGCCCCGGGCGATGGTCTTGGTCATCCCGATCATGCCCGCCTTGGACGCGGCATAATGCCAGTGTGCCGGGCTATCGCCACGATAGGCGGCACGACTGGCGATGTTGACGATGCGGCCGGGCTGTTCCTCGGCCTGCCAGTGGCGCACTGCGAGGCGGCAGAGCTCTGCCGATGCGGTGAGGTTGACGCGCATCGTCTTCTCCCAGCCCGCGACCCACTCGTCATGGTCGAGATCGAGCGGTGTGGCTTCGAAGATGCCGGCATTGTTGATGAGGACGTCGATCCGCCCGTCGAGCGCGTCGAGCGCGTGTTGCCACAGGCTCTGGGGCGCGGCGGGATCGGTGAAGTCCGCGAAGATGCCGCTGCGCGTGCCGTGGCCGACGAGGCGCACGCCGTCGCCGGTCAGCGCCTGTGCGATCGCCGCGCCGATGCCGCGGCTCGATCCGGTGAGGAGGATGTTGGTCATTGCTCCACCCCTAGCCCGAAGCCGGGGGTGGAGGAAGCGTCAGGCGGCGACCGAGGACGAGAAGCTGTCGGTGGCGTCGCGCAGCTGGACCAGCCGGTCGTCGACTTCGGCAACGTCGCGCTGGAGCGTGTCGATCTCGCTGGTAACGGTCTTGGTGTCCTCGCGGATCGCGCCGATCGTCGCCGACATCGAATCGGCGGCGAGCGCAGTCTCGTCGACCGCCGCGGTGATCGCGGTGACCGTCTGCGCCTGGACTTCCATCGCGCCACGAATGCGGTTCGCGCTTTCCTGGACCTCGGCCACGGTCGAGCGGATCGAGGCGTTGGTCTCGACGGTCGACTTGGTCGCAGACTGGATCGCGGCGATCTTGGCCGCGATGTCGTCGGTGGCGCGCGCGGTTTGGTTGGCGAGGCTCTTCACCTCCTGCGCAACCACGGCGAAACCGCGCCCGGCATCGCCGGCCCGGGCCGCTTCGATCGTCGCGTTGAGTGCGAGCAAGTTGGTCTGCCCGGCAATGTCGCGGATCAGCCCGAGGATCGATTCGATCGACTTGGCGTGATCGGAGAGCGTCTCGCTCATGCCCACGGCGTCACTCGCCTGGCTCGATGCTCGCGTCGCGATGTTCGCGGCCGCCTCGACCTCGGTGCGGGCGTCTTCGATCGCGCGGATCAGCCCTGCAGCGGTCTGCGCCGCCTCGCGCATCGCCACTGCCGACTGCTCGGCTGCGGCAGCGACTTCGCTAGCCTTGCCCAGCATGCCGCGCGCCGAGCTCGACGCGCCCTGCGCCTGGACGCGGATGCGGTTGCCCGCCTGGGTCGCGCTCAGGATCGATTCGGCGATGTTCGCCTGGAACTTGACGGCGCGTGCATAGCGTTCGGCGCCGGCTTCGGCGACGTCGCGCGCGCCGAGATGCGTCGCCATCAGGTCGGCTTCGACCATCGACAGTCGCTGGATCACGTCGCACAAGGTCTTGAGTTTCGTGGGGTCCGCCACCTTCTCGGCTAGGATCGCGATCGTTTGCGAATGCGTATGCGCCAGGGCCGCGAAGGTTGCCGTGAGCGGGACATGGACGCGGTCGCTCATCGCGGCATGCTCGAACGCCATCGCTACCCATTGCTCGCCATAAGGCGCCCCATATTTCGTCCGGGCATAGTCGGTGCTGTTGTGCACCTGCTCGGCGAACTGGGCCTGGTCCGATGCCCATCCGCGCAGTCGCTGGGTCACCGGGAGCGAAAGATAATAGTCCCAAAAGGCGCGTGCGATCTCTTCGTAATGGCCGTCGAGCAGCGTTGCAATCTCGGGCGCGTTGGCCGCGATCGCGCCGTCCCAGTCATATTCTCGGAGGTGCTCGGCGACTGTCTGCGCATCCCAGTGTCGCGTTTCCCGCTGCCCGTTCATCGATACTCTCCTATGCCGCGACTTTGGCGACGAAATCGCCGGCGCTGTCCTTGAGGCTTCCCAGCTGCGAATCGAGCGCAGTGAAGCCCTGTCCGACGCGATCGATTTCCGACGCGACGGTTTCGGTATCCTCGCGGATCGCGCCGATCGTCGCCGACATCGAATCGGCGGCGAGCGCAGTCTCATCGACCGCCGCCGTGATCGCGGTGACCGTCTGCGCCTGGACCTCCATCGCGCCACGGATGCGGTTCGCGCTTTCCTGGACTTCGGCGACAGTCGAGCGGATCGAGGCGTTGGTCTCGACGGTCGACTTGGTCGCAGACTGGATCGCGGCGATCTTGGCCGCGATGTCGTCGGTGGCGCGCGCGGTTTGGTTGGCGAGGCTCTTCACTTCCTGCGCGACGACGGCGAAGCCACGCCCGGCATCGCCTGCACGGGCGGCTTCGATCGTCGCGTTGAGCGCGAGCAAGTTGGTCTGACCGGCAATGTCGCGGATCAGTCCCAGGATCGATTCGATCGACTTGGCATGGTCGGAGAGCATTTCGCTCATGCCCACGGCGTCGCTCGCCTGGCTCGATGCCCGCGTCGCGATCTCGGCGGCTGCCTCGACTTCGGTACGCGCATCTTCGATCGCGCGGATCAGCCCGGCAGCAGTCTGCGCCGCCTCGCGCATCGCCACCGCCGACTGCTCGGCTGCCGCGGCGACTTCGCTGGCCTTGCCCAGCATGCCGCGCGCCGAAGCCGACGTGCGGACTGCCTGGACGCGAAGCTGGTCCCCTTCGCGCGATGCCCGCTCGACCGTCGTGCCGATCGAATCGTGAAATTCGGCGGCGAGCCGGTCGCGGGACGCCTGCGAGGCGTGTTCGCGATACAGGTTGTAGAGCTCTACGGTAATGTCGCATTCCAGCGCCGACAGCCGCATCAACGTGTCGATCAGCGCGGCGAGGCGATTATCCTGGCCAAGCTTTCGGGTCAGCACGTCGACGGCGGCACGATCGCTCGCGCTGATCATCGAGAGCAGCGCCATCGGCTGCACTTCCGCGGAATAGGCAGCGGCCACCGAACGCTCGATCAATTCGATCCAGGCGGATCCTTGGGTGTCGAGGAAGCGGTTCTTGAGGAAGACGATGCCGAGATCGATCATCTTGTCCGTGTCGTCGGTCGCCCAGCTGCGTTCATCGGCGAAGCAGCGCAGCCATTGCTGCCAATAGGCCTCCGAAACCGCGCGAATCTCGGGTTCGAGCACTTCCCAGACAGTGCGGCTCGACTGCACCAGCGACCCTTCGAAATCGAAGATACGCAGGCGCGCGCGCACATCGATTCGGGCGCTCATGATGCCGGGTGCCGGCAAATCCTTGGTCGATGCCACAGTCACGAAAGTCCCCATTGCGGCCCCGGGCGGACCGCTCTCGGCCAAAGCTATGCGCGGCAACTGGTTAAGACCCGGTTAGTCAACGCGGCGTTCACCCTTTTCCCAGACGTCCTGCGCCCTTGCATCCCGGGCCCGCAGGATTAAGGAGGCGGCGTCGACCCGAAAGGAATATCCTTGGCCAACGTCCGCAATTCGGCGCGCCCGCTCTCTCCCCATCTCTCGATCTGGAAATGGGGGCCGCACATGACGGTCTCGATCGTCCACCGGGTCACCGGCAGCGGTCTGGCGACCGTGGGCACGGTCCTGTTCGTCTGGTGGCTGATCGCGATGGCATCGGGCGCTTCCGCTTATGCTGCGTTTCTCGATCTGTTCACGCTCAAGTCGGGCGCGCTCAATATCGTCGGCTATGTCCTCGGCATCGGGCTGAGCTGGGCGTTCTTCCAGCACATGGCCTCGGGCACCCGGCATCTGTTCCTCGATTTCGGCGCGAATTTCGAACTGCGCGGCAACAAGCGCACGGCGCTGATGACCTTCGCCTTCTCGCTACTCGCGACTGCGGCCTTCTGGGCCTACATCCTGCTGGAGAAGCATAATGGGTAACGGCACCAGCATCGGCCGCGTCCGCGGTCTCGGCTCGGCCAAGGAAGGCGCGCACCATTGGTGGCACCAGCGTTTCACCGCGGGATCGAACCTGATCCTCGTGCTGTGGTTCATCCTCTCGATCGCGATGCTGCCGGCCTATGACCATGCCACGATCACGGCGTGGATGGCGCAGACGATCGTCGCGGTGCCGATGATCCTGCTCGTCGTCTCCACCTTCTATCATTTCCGCTTAGGGCTCCAGGTGGTGATCGAGGACTATCAGCACGACGAGACGCGTATCGTCCTGCTCGTCCTGCTCAATTTCTTCACGATCGGCGCCGGCGCGTTCGCCGTCTTCTCGATCCTCAAGGTCGCCTTCACGACGACGGGAGCCGCGCTCTGATGCCTGCCGCTTACAAGATCATCGATCACAGCTACGACGCCGTCGTCGTCGGGGCCGGAGGCTCGGGCCTGCGCGCGACGATGGGCTGCGCCGAGGCCGGGCTGAAGACTGCGTGCATCACCAAGGTGTTCCCGACGCGCTCGCACACCGTGGCGGCGCAGGGCGGCATCGCCGCCAGCCTGGGCAACAACACGCCCGATCACTGGCAGTGGCACATGTTCGACACCGTCAAGGGGTCGGACTGGCTCGGCGACCAGGACGCGATCGAATATATGGTCCGCGAAGCGCCGCAGGCGGTGTATGAGCTCGAACATGCCGGCGTGCCGTTCAGCCGCAACGACAATGGCACGATCTACCAGCGCCCGTTCGGCGGGCACATGCAGAATATGGGCGAAGGCCCCCCCGTGCAGCGCACTTGCGCCGCAGCGGACCGCACCGGCCACGCCATGCTCCACGCGCTCTACCAGCAGAGCCTGAAGTACGACGCCGACTTCTATGTCGAGTATTTCGCGCTCGACCTGATCATGGAAGACGGCAAGTGCCGCGGCGTGATCGCTTTGTGCATGGAAGACGGCAGCATCCACCGCTTCCGCAGCCACGCCGTGGTGCTTGCCACTGGCGGCGGCGGGCGCGTCTATCAGTCGGCGACCTCGGCGCACACCTGCACCGGCGACGGCAACGGCATGGCGCTGCGCGCGGGCATCGCGCTGCAGGACATGGAGTTCGTCCAGTTCCATCCGACCGGCATCTACGGCGCCGGCGTGCTCATCACCGAGGGTGCGCGCGGCGAGGGCGGCTATCTGACCAATTCCGAGGGCGAGCGCTTCATGGAACGCTATGCCCCCTCGGCCAAGGACCTTGCCAGCCGCGACGTCGTCGCGCGCTCGATGGCGATGGAAATTCGCGAAGGCCGCGGCGTCGGCAAGGAGAAGGATCATATCTTCCTTCACCTCAACCATATCGATCCCAAGGTGCTGCACGAGCGGCTGCCGGGGATCACCGAGACCGGCAAGATCTTCGCCGGCGTCGACCTCACCCGCCAGCCGCTGCCGGTGGTGCCGACGGTCCATTATAATATGGGCGGCATCCCGACCAATTATCACGGCGAAGTCGTCCACCTGAAGGACGGCAATCCGGACACCGTCGTCCCCGGCCTGTTCGCGGTCGGCGAAGCGGCGTGCGTGTCGGTCCACGGCGCCAATCGCCTCGGCTCGAACTCGCTGATCGATCTCGTCGTGTTCGGCCGCGCCACCGGGCTGCGCTTGAAGGAGCTGCTCAAGCCGAACAGCAAGCATGACGAGCTGCCCAAGGGCTCGGAGGAATTTGCGCTCACCCGCCTCGATCACTTCCGCAACGCCAAGGGCGCCAAGCCCACCGCGCAGATCCGCGCCGACATGCAGAAGACGATGCAGCGCCATTGCGCGGTGTTCCGAGACAGCGCGCTGCTCGCCGAGGGCGTCGAGCACATGAAGCAGGTCTATGCCGGCTTCCAGGACGTCGGCATCCAGGATCGCTCGCTGATCTGGAACACCGATCTGGTCGAGACGCTCGAGCTCGACAATCTGATCGGCCAGGCCGTCGTCACCATCGAGTGCGCCGCCAATCGCAAGGAAAGCCGCGGCGCGCACATGCACGAGGACTTCCCCAATCGCGACGACGCGAACTGGATGAAGCACACCGTCGCGACCTTCGACGGCTGGGGCGGCAAGACCGGCACGACGGCGATCGATTACCGCCCGGTCCACGACTACACGCTCACCGACGAGATCGAGTATATCAAGCCCAAGAAGCGGGTGTATTGAGCCGCGCTTCGACGGCTTCTCGCTGACCGTTCGAAAAGGGATCCCGGCACGCGCCGGGGTCCCTTTCTATTCGTGCCGGAGTGCGTCGATCGGATTGAGAGAGGCCGCCCGGCGCGCCGGGAAATAGCCGAACACCACGCCGATGATCGCCGAGATCGCGAAAGCGATGACGTTGATGCGGACGTCGAACAGGAAGGGCAGCCCGCCCAGCCACGACATCAGCACGATCGCCAGCTGCGCGAGCAGCAGTCCGATCACGCCGCCGAGCATCGACAGCACCACCGCCTCGACCAGGAACTGCATAAGCACTTCGCTCGCCACCGCGCCGATCGCGAGGCGGATGCCAATCTCGCGGGTGCGCTCGGTCACCGAGACGAGCATGATGTTCATGATGCCGATGCCGCCGACGACGAGGCTGATCCCGGCCACCGCGGCGACGATCTGGGTGAGCAAGGTCGTCGTGCCGGTCAGCGTCGCGCTGATCTGGGCGGTGTCGAAGATGTTGAAATCGTCCTGCTTGCCGCCGCTGATCTGGCGCCGCTCGCGCAGCAGATCGGTGATCGCCGACTGGACCTGCGCACTGTCATAATCGGGATCGGTGCCGACCAGCATCAGACTGATGTCGCGATTGCCGGAGAAGCGGCGCTGGACCTGCTTGATCGGCATGATCACGACATCGTCCTGATCGCCGCCGAAACCGGCCTGGCCGCGCGTCGACAGCACGCCGATGACGTCGCACGAGATGCCGTTGACGCGCAGCCGCTCGCCCACCGCATTGCCGCCGCGGAAGAGATTGGTGCGCACGGTGTTGCCGATGATGCAGACGCCCTTGCCGGCCTGTTCCTCGGCGGGCGAGAAGATGCGCCCTTGGGCGAGCGGCCAGGGCTGGACCTTGAAATAATCATTGGTGGTGCCGTTGATCGTCGTCGACCAGTTGGCGCCGTTATAGATTGCCGTGGCGCTGCTCCCGGCCTGCGGGGCAACCGCGGTCACGCCGGTGATCTGGGCGCGGATCGCCTGGACATCCTCGGGCTTGAAATTGGGTGGGCGGGGCCCGCCGCCGCCGCGGCCGAAGCCCTGCCCGGGGCGGATCTGGAGGATGTTGGTGCCGAGCGCCGAGATCTGCTGTTGTACCGCTGCAGTGGTCGCCTTGCCGAGCGTCACCATGGTGACCACCGCGGCGACGCCGATGATGATGCCGAGAGCGGTCAGGATCGAGCGCAGCTTGTGCCGCAGGATCGATCGGATCGCGAGAACGAAGGTGGTACCGAACATTATTGCGCCACCGCCTCGCCCTGATGATGCTGCGCCTCGATTCGCTCGACCAGCCCGTCCTTGAAATGGATGATGGTGCGCGCGAACGCAGCCATGTCGGGTTCGTGGGTGACCATCAGCACGGTGATCCCGCTCGTCTGGTTGAGATCGGTGAGCAGCCGCATGATCTCGACCGAACGCTCCGAATCGAGATTGCCGGTCGGCTCGTCGGCGAGCAGTACGTCGGGATTGGTGACGATCGCGCGGGCAATGGCGACACGCTGCTGCTGGCCGCCCGAAAGCTCGGCAGGGGTATGATCCCACCATTGCTTGAGCCCGACCTTGTCGAGCGCTGCCAGAGCCGCCTCGCGCCGCTCCTTCTTGGGATCTCCACGATACAGCAGGGGCAGTTCGACATTCTCCAGCGCCGAGGTGCGCGCGAGCAGATTGAACCCCTGGAAGACGAAGCCGAGATATTTGCGTCGGAGCAACGCGCGCTGGTCGCGCTCGAGCGTCTCGACATGGAAGCCCTTGAACAGAAACTCGCCGCCCGAAGGCACGTCGAGACAACCCAATATGTTCATCGTCGTCGACTTGCCCGATCCCGAGGGCCCCATGACTGCGACGAAATCGCCGGCCTGGATGTCGAGATCGATGCCCTTGAGCGCCTGGAACTGCGTGGCGCCTTCACCATAGGTCTTGGTGACGCCGCGCAGCCGTATCAGGGGAGCGTCACTGTCCGCCACGCTGGCCTCCGCTCTGGCCGCCCGCCGCGCCCGCCTGGCGGCGCTGGCCGCTGCCCGAGCCCTGGCGCTTCTGCCCTGCCGAGCCGGAAAGTTGGCCGGTGATCACCTTGTCGCCGGGCTTCAAGCCGCCGCCGGTGATTTCGGTTACGGTGCCGTTGGTGTCGCCGACAGTCACGGGCACGGGCTGGGGCTGGCCGTCCGTGCCGAGGATATACACCGTCTGCTGGGCCGATTCCTTGCCGCCTGCCGTCTTCGCCGCGCCGCCCCCCCGCCGGGGCCCGCGCGGGACCAGCGCGCCGGCGATGCCGCTGGTGCTGCTCGCGTTCGGACCGGTGCTGGTCGGGGTGAAGCGCAACGCGGCGTTGGGCACCAACAACACATTGGACTTGGACTTGGTGACGATCTCAGCCGTGGCCGTCATGCCCGGGCGCAGCTGTTGATCGGCATTGGAGACGCTCAGCGTCGCGGCGTAGGAGACGACCTGCGACGAGGTGGTCGATGTCGTCGTGCTGCTCGAACTGCTGGTCGAAGCCGTCAGGTTCGAACCCAGATCGACGCGGGTGATCGTCGCGGGAAAGGTCTTGCCCGGGAAGGCATCGACCGTGAAGCTGGCGATCTGGCCCTGCTTGACCGAGCCGACATCGGCCTCGTCGATCGCAACCTGAAGCTCCATCGCGCTCAGATCCTCGGCGATAACGAACAACGTCGGCGTGCTGAACGATGCCGCGACGGTCTGGCCCTCGTCGATCTGGCGGGCGAGCACCACGCCGTTGACGGGCGAGCGGATCACCGCCTTATAGCGCTGGGTTTCGTTGGACGACAGCGCAGCGCGCTGCGACACGACGTTCGCCTGGGCTGCGCGCAGATTGGCGACGGCGCGTGCGACATCGGCGCGCGCGGTCTCCATCTCGACCTTGGCAGGCACCTTGCCGCCCGAAAGCTTGCTGACTTCCTCGAGCCGCGCGAGATTGGCCTGGCTTTGCGCAACGGTCGCCTGGTTCTGTGCGACGGTGGCGAGTGCGGCATTGAGCGTCGCTTTGCTCTGGGTGATCGCATCGTCGAGCCGCGAGGTATCGAGCACGGCGAGCGGCTGGCCCTTCACGACGCGATCGTTGACGTCGACGGTGACCGTCTCGACCAGGCCGGACAATTCCGAACCAACCTGCACCTGATTGGTCGGCGCGAGCTTCCCGGTCGCCGATACGGTGACGGTGAGTGCGCCGCGCTCGACATCGTCGGTGGCATATTGCGTCTCGGTCGATCCGCCGAACACGCGGAACAGCACGAACACAATCGCCAGCAGCACGATCGCGCCGACGATCCATTTGAGCCAGCGCCGCCACCACGGCCGCGCCGGCGTGCCGAGGAACTCGTTCAGATTGGCGTTGGGGTCAGTTGCCATTCGTGCCGCCTGTAATGGG
Source organism: Sphingomonas sp. MMS12-HWE2-04 (assembly GCF_044881185.1). Classification (GTDB taxonomy): domain Bacteria; phylum Pseudomonadota; class Alphaproteobacteria; order Sphingomonadales; family Sphingomonadaceae; genus Sphingomonas. Next base: position 4,119,622 of record NZ_CP173254.1, read on the forward strand.
TGCCTGGGGAGTGACGCGCGCGTCCCAGCCGCCGCCGAGCGCGGTGTAGAGCTGGATCAGCGCCGTCGCCTGATCGGACTGGGCCTGCGACAGGCCGTTGCGGGCCGAGAGCAGCGAACTCTCCGCCTGGTTGAGCGTGATGAAATCGGTCAGGCCCGAGCGATATTGCAGCCGCGCGAGCAGTGCCTGGTTGTTCGAGGCGTCGAGCGCGATGCGGAACTCGGCCTCGCGCCGCTGCGCCGCCTGAAGCGCGACAATCGCGTTCTCGATATCCTCCAGGCTGGTCAGCACCGTCGATTTATAGGCGAGGAAGGCGCCATCCGCTGCCGCCTGGGCCGAGCGGATCTGGCTGCGGGTGCGCCCGGCGTCGAAGATCGTCTGGGCGATGTTGCCGAACAGGCGCCCGGTGAGCACGTCGAAGATCGACGAAAGCGCGCTCGATCCGGCATCGATGCTGCCGCCGATCGCCAGCGAAGGATAGAGCTGGGCCTGCGCCACGCCGATCTGCGCGGTGGCGGCGGCAAGGTTGCGCTCGGCGGCGCGAATGTCGGGGCGCTGGCGCAGCGCATCGGCGGGGATGCCTGCCTGGACGATCCCGGGCCCGCGGGGGATCGGCTTCACGGCCTCCAATTCGCCCTTGAGCGCGCCGGGCGCCTGTCCGGTAAGCACGCCCAGCCGCGAAACGAAGCCGTTGTAATTGGCCTCCAGCGTCGGAATTGACGCAGCGGTCTGTGCCCGCTGCGCTCGCGCCTGCTCGGCATCGAGCGAAGAGACCAGCCCGGCCTGCACCCGCCATTGCGCGATCTGGAGATTGTCGTCCTGCAATCCCAGCGAATCCCGCGCGTTGGCGAGATTGGCCTGGGCGAGCCGGGCGAGGACATAGTTGCGCGCGGTCTCGGCCTGGATCGAGATCAGCACCGCGGCATAATCGAACCCGGCCGCCTCGTAGCTCGCGCGCGCCGACTGGACCCCGCGCCGCACGCCGCCGAACAGATCGACCTGGTAATTGGCGTCGCCGCCCAGCGAGAAGCTGGTGTTGCCGCCCTGCGAGAACGAGGTCACGCTGCCGTCGGGGAGCGTGGTCGTCGTCGTCCCGCCGCGCAGCGGTTCGCTGCGCGAGACGCCGGCCGATGCGCTGACGCTGGGAAACAGGCTCGCGCGCTGCTGCACCAGCGATTCGCGCGCCTGGCGCAGCCGGACGACGGCCTGGGCGATGTCGAGATTGGCGGCCTGCGCGCGCTCGACCAGCGATCCGAGCACGGGATCGTCGAACTTTTGCCACCAGCGAGTGAGGTCTTCGCGCGCGGCCTGGTTGGCGGCAACGGAATAGCTGTCGGGAACGCCGAGCTCGGTGGCGCTGCGCGGATGATAGTCGGGCCCCGCCGTGCACGCGGCAAGCGGCAGCGCGAGCGCAAGGAGCGATGGAAGGGTGGGGCGTGGCATGGAAGGCACCATGGTTTCGGACGCGGTTCAGTTCCATCCTTTTATTGTCGTAAGATGTCACAAGGTTGCTGACCACTCCCGGAGACGCTTATTTTCGTGCCGGCCTGCCCCTGCTTGCCTCGCCGCGCATCGCCGACCTAAAGAGGCGCCCCAAGGAGAGAGCAATGGCCGAAGACCTGTATCCTGTGCCGCCGGAATGGGCGCGCCGCGCGCGCGTCAATGCGGCAGGATATGAGAAGCTCCACGGCCGCAGCCTGGCCGATCCCGGCAGCTTCTGGCTCGAGCAGGCGCGCCGGCTCGATTGGATCAAGCGCCCCGAAGTCGCCGGCGACTGGTCGTTCGACGAAGCCGACTTCCACATCCGCTGGTTTCCTGACGGCAAGCTCAACGTCGCGGCGAACTGCATCGATCGCCATCTCGCCAGCCGCGGCAACGACGTCGCGATCCTGTGGGAGCCCGACGAGCCGAGCGAGGCGCCGCGGCGCTACACCTATCTCCAGCTCCACGAAGAGGTCTGCCGCTTCGCCAATGTGCTCAAGGCACAGGGCGTCCAGAAGGGCGACCGCGTCACGCTCTACATGCCGATGATCCCCGAGGCGGCGTTTGCGCTGCTCGCCTGCGCGCGGATCGGCGCGATCCATTCGGTGGTGTTCGGCGGCTTCTCGCCCGAGGCGCTCGCCGGGCGGATCAGCGATTGCGATTCGAGCGTGGTGGTCACCGCCGACGAGGGCCGCCGCGGGGGCAAGAAGGTGCCGCTCAAGGCTAATGTCGATATCGCCGCGCAGCACACCAGCTGCCTCCAAAAGGTGATCGTCGTTCAGGCCACCGGCGGCGGCGTCGACATGCAGGACGGCCGCGACGTCTGGTATCACGAAGCGGCGGCGCGCGTGCCGGCCGAGTGCCCGGCCGAGCCGATGGGCGCCGAGGATCCGCTTTTCATCCTCTACACCTCGGGATCGACCGGCAAGCCCAAGGGCGTGCTCCACTCTTCGGGCGGCTACCTGCTCTGGGCGAGCTACACCCATGAGCTCGTCTTCGATTACAAGCCGGGCCAGGTCTATTGGTGCGCCGCCGATATCGGCTGGGTCACTGGGCACAGCTATATCGTCTATGGCCCCCTTGCCAACGGCGCGACGACGCTGATGTTCGAAGGCGTGCCCAACTGGCCCGATGCGTCGCGCATCTGGCAGGTGGTCGATCGCCACAAGGTCGAGATCCTCTACACCGCGCCGACCGCACTGCGCGCGCTGATGCGCGAGGGCGACGACTATGTGACGAGCACCTCGCGGAAATCGTTGAAGCTGCTTGGCACCGTCGGCGAGCCGATCAATCCCGAGGCGTGGCGCTGGTATCACGACGTGGTCGGCGAGGGGCGCTGCCCGATCGTCGATACCTGGTGGCAGACCGAGACCGGCGGGCACATGATCACCCCGCTGCCAGGCGCCACGGCGCTCAAGCCGGGATCGGCGACGGTGCCGTTTCCCGGCGTCGACCCGCAGATCGTCGACACCGAGGGCAATGTCCTGCACGGCGCGACCGAGGGCAATCTGGTCATCGCGCGGAGCTGGCCGGGGCAGATGCGCACCGTGTGGGGCGATCACGATCGCTTCTTCCAGACCTATTTCACTACCTATAAGGGCAAGTATTTCACCGGCGACGGCTGCCGCCGCGATGCCGATGGCTATTACTGGATTACCGGCCGGGTCGACGATGTGATCAACGTCTCGGGCCATCGCATGGGCACGGCCGAGGTAGAGAGCGCGCTGGTGCTCCACGCCAAGGTCGCCGAGGCCGCGGTGGTCGGCATGCCGCACGACGTGAAGGGGCAGGGCATCTATGCCTATGTTACCTTGAACGCGCATTGCGTGGCCGACGAGGCGCTGCGCAAGGAGCTCCGCGATTGGGTGCGCACCGAGATCGGCCCGATCGCCACGCCCGACGCGATCCAGTTCGCGCCGGGGCTGCCCAAGACGCGCTCGGGCAAGATCATGCGGCGAATCCTGCGCAAGATTGCGGAGGGCGATGTCTCCAGCTTGGGCGACACGAGCACGCTCGCCGATCCTGCGGTGGTCGACGATCTGGTGGCGAACCGCGTAACGGCGTGAGGCGCGCGCTACTGGCGCCGCACGCAGCGGCGCGATAGAGCAAGCGCGATGGCGGCGAAGCACCCCTTCAGGCTAGACCGGCGCACGCTGCTGATCGGCGGTGGCGCCGGGGTCGGGCTGGTGGTCGCTTGGGCGGTCTGGCCGCGGGTCTATCCCCCAATCTGACCGCGGCGCCCGGCGAAAGCCTGTTCGGTGCCTGGATCAAGATCGGCACCGACGGCCATGTCTCGATCGCGATCCCGCAATGCGAGGAAGGCCAGGGGGTCTACACCGCGCTGCCGCAGATCGCCGCGGACGAGATGGGCGCCGACTGGCGGCTCGTCGGAGTAGAGCCCGCACCGATCAATCCGCTTTATGCCAACGCGCTCGGCGCCGAGACGCTGTTCGAGGCGGCGATCGGCCGGATGCCCGAGAGCCTACGCAAGACCTTCGTAACGCGCACCGGGCTGATGCTCACTGGTGGATCGACTTCGGTGCGCAGCTTCGAAGGCCAGCTCCGCCATGCCGGCGCGGCGGCACGCGCAGTGCTATGCAAGGTGGCGGCGCGGCGCTGGGGCGTGGACTGGAAAACCTGCAGCACCGCCAATGGCTATGTCATCGGCAACGGCCAGAAGATCGGCTTCGGCGCGCTGGCGGCCGACGCCGCGGGCGAGGACGTGCCGGACGCTATCCTGCCGCGCGAAGGCGATGTGCTGCGCCTCACCGGCCAGCCGCTGCCGCGGCTCGACGCGCCGTCCAAGATCGACGGCAGCGCCAATTTCGCCGGCGACATCCGCTTACCCGACATGGTCTTCGCCTCGATCCGCCACGGGCCGGTCGGCGACACCGCGCTGGTCAAGATGGACCGCGCCGCGGCGGACCGCGTGCCGGGGATGCGCGCGGTGGTGACGACCGACAATTGGGTGGCGACAATCGCCGACAATTGGTGGGCAGCGGACCGCGCGCTGGAGGCGATGCGGCCGCGCTTCAAGACGCCGCCCGAAGTGGTCAACAGCGATTCGATCGAGGCGGCCCTGAGCGCGGCATTCGACGGCACCGGTCAGCGCGTCCACGAGGCCGGCGATCTCGCCGCGCAGTTCCGCGGCGCGCGGCTGATCGCGGCGGAATATCGCGTTGGGCTCGCGCTGCATGCGCCGCTCGAACCGATGACCTGCACCGCATCCTATGCCGATGGCCGGCTGACCTTGTGGCTGCCTACCCAGGCGCCCGGCCTTGCGCGCGCCGCCGCGGCCAGGGCGGCCGGGCTGGGCGAAGGCGCAGTGACGATCCACCCGATGCTCGCCGGCGGCTCGTTCGGCGCCAAGCTCGAGACCGAGGCCGCGGCCGAGGCGGCGCTGCTCGCGGTGCGGATCGGCCATCCGGTCCAACTCACCTGGCCGCGCGGCGAGGACTTCCGCCGCGATCGCTTCCGTCCCGCCGCGGCCGGGCGGCTGACCGCGAAGCTCGACGAACGCGGGCACATCAGCGGCTGGCTCACCAAGATCGCGGCCCCCGAGACCGGTCGCGAACTCGCCCGGCGGCTGCTCGGCGGCGCGATCCTGCCTTCGGCCGCGCTGGCGCTGCCCGGCGATCCGTCGGCGGTCGCGGGCGCCTTGCCGGCCTATGCCATTCCCCATCTCGCAGTCGATCACCATCCCGCGGCGATCGGCGTGCCGACCGGCTATTGGCGCTCGGGCGCGCATAGCTACAGCTGCTTCTTCACCGAGAGCTTTCTCGACGAGCTCGCGCATGTTGCCCAGCAGGAGGCGGTGTCGTTCCGCATGGCGATGCTCGGCCAGAACCCGCGGCTGGCGCGCTGCCTCCAGCTCGCCGCGCAATTGGGTGGCTGGCAGGGCGGGCAGCCCGGAAGCGGGCAGGGCATCGCCTGCCACGCCTTCCGCGGCTCCTATATCGCGGTGATGGCCGAGGCGCATCTGACGTCGGACCGGCGGGTCAAGGTCGAGCGGCTGGTCGCGGCAGTCGATTGCGGGCGCGTGGTCAATCCCGATCTGGTCCGCCAGCAGATCGAGGGCGGGCTGATCTTCGGCATGGCGGCGGCGACCGGCGCGAGCACCGGCTTCACCGAGAATGTCGCCGACGTCCGCGAAATCTCCGAACTAGAACTGCCGACGCTGGCGAACACCCCCGATGTCACGGTGGAGATCGTCCCCAGCATCGCCGATCCGGGCGGAGTTAGCGAACTCGCCGTGCCGCCGGTGGCGCCGGCGATCGCCAATGCACTTCAAGCCTCGACCGGCGTGCGCTTTCGCCGGCTTCCTCTGCTATCGGATGCCGAATGAACCTTCCTCCCGGTCATCCCGCGCAGCCGGCGCCGCGCATCGGCGTGCTGCTCGTCAACCTCGGCACTCCCGATGCGGCCGAGGCGGCGGCGGTGCGGCGCTATCTCGCCGAGTTTCTCTCGGATCCCCGCGTGATCGAAATCCCGCGGCTGGCCTGGCTGCCGATCCTCCATGGCATCATCCTGCGCACCCGGCCGAAGAAATCGGCGCATGCCTATGCGCAGGTCTGGACCGAGGGCGGCTCGCCGCTCGCCGCATTCACGCGGGCGCAGTCGGCCGCGTTGCAGGGGGCGTTCGGGCCCGACGTCCTCGTCGATTATGCGATGCGCTATGGCCGGCCGGCGATCGGCGACCGGCTGCGCGCGATGAAGGAGGCCGGCTGCCAGCGCATCCTCGTCGCGCCGCTCTATCCGCAATATTGCGCCGCCACCACGGCGACCGCCAACGACAGCGCCTTCGCGACGCTGGCGGCGATGCGCTGGCAGCCCGCGCTGCGCACGCTGCCGCCCTATCACGATGATCCGGCCTATATCGAAGCGCTCAAGGTCTCGGTCGAGGCCTCGCTGGCGCGGCTCGATTTCGTGCCGGACGCCGTGCTGGCGAGCTTCCACGGTATGCCGCAGCGCACGCTCGAGCTCGGCGACCCCTATCATTGCCATTGCCGCAAGACCGCGCGGCTGCTCTCCGAAGCGCTCGGTCGCGAACTGATCGTCACCTTCCAGTCGCGCTTCGGCCGCGCTAAATGGCTCGAACCCGCCACCGATACGGTGCTGGCCGGGCTGCCGGGCGAGGGGATCAAGCGCATCGCGATCGTCACGCCGGGCTTCTCCGCCGATTGCGTCGAGACGCTCGAGGAGATCGCGATCCGCGGGCGCGAGACCTTTGTCGAGGCCGGGGGCACCGATTTCGCCTGCCTGCCTTGCCTCAACGCAAGCGACGAAGGCATTGATATGCTCAAGAAGATATTGGGCCGGGAGCTTGCGGGCTGGACCGCGCCTGCCTAGGCCTGCCGTAACGTCGGCGAACGAAGAGGGAGAGGACGACATGGCACGCATAGCGATCGTGACGGGGGGAACGCGCGGTATCGGCGAGGCGATCAGCCTTGCGCTCAAGGACGCCGGGATGACGGTCGCCGCCAACTATGCCGGCAATGACGAAAAGGCCCAGGCCTTTACCGAACGCACCGGCATCAAGGCTTATAAATGGGATGTCGGCGATTTCGACGCGTGCGCGGAAGGCGTGGCCAAGGTCGAGGCCGAGCTGGGCCCGGTCGACGTGGTGGTCAACAATGCCGGCGTCACCCGCGACGGCACGATCCTCAAGATGACCCGCGAGATGTGGGAAGACGTGATCCGCATCAATCTCGGCGGCTGCTTCAACATGGCGCACGCCACTTTCCCGGGCATGCGGAGCCGGAAGTGGGGCCGCATTGTCAATATCGGCTCTATCAACGGCCAGGCCGGGCAATATGGCCAGGTCAATTATGCCGCGGCAAAATCGGGCATCCATGGTTTCACCAAGGCGCTGGCGCAGGAAGGCGCGCGCGCCGGGGTGACGGTCAACGCGATCGCGCCGGGCTATATCGACACCGACATGGTCGCCGCGGTGCCGCCCGAGGTGCTCGAGAAGATCGTCGCTAAGATTCCGGTAGGCCGGCTCGGCCAGGCGAGCGAGATCGCGCGCGGCGTGGCGTTCCTGGTCTCGGAAGAAGGCGGGTTCGTCACCGGATCGACGCTGTCGATCAACGGCGGGCAGCACATGTACTAGGCCCTAGGGGCGTAAGCTGCCGGCCGAGCACGGCCACTAGCGGATGTTCGCGAGCGGCAAAGCGGACACTGAGTGCTGACCGGTAGCTGGCGCCCCAGTTGCGGACATTGGCCCACCACTCGTCATCCGGGCCTGACCCGGGGTGACGAATAGAAGGTCCGCTAACCGCCCAATCGGCCGCTCAGTGCTGACGCCGATGGGTTCGCACCAAAAGCGAGGGGCCGGCCCTCGAAAGGACCGACCCCGACCCTCGATACGCAACGCGAGGGAAACTCTGCGCAAAGCTCTACCGCCGCGCGGATGATTCGTTTCTGAACGGCTTGTTGTCTGAGGTTCATCTTTGCCGGGCTGGCGGCCAGGGCGCCAACCGCTATGACCAAGCCGATGCGTATCTGGTTGCTCCCATTCCCGCTGCTTCTGGCATTGGCGCTGTCGTCGTCGGAGAAGGGCACGCGTTCGATCCTGGGCGACCATGCGGAGATGGCCGCGACGCGCGTGGCGATCGATCCGCGCGATCCTGCCCGCACCCAGGTCGGCAAGCTTAGTTTTCTCGGCGGCCTACGGCTCACCAGCCCCGATCCGGCATTTGGCGGCTTCTCGTCGCTGACCGTCGAGGGCGATCGCTTCACGCTGCTGAGCGACAACGGCAATATCGTCCGTTTTCGCATGGGCGCCGATTGGCGGCCGCGCGAGCTCAGCTTCGGCGATCTTCCCGGCGGGCCCGGTACCGGACGCCTCAAGGAGGATCGCGATTCGGAGGCGATGACGATCGATGGCGCCGGGCATCGCTGGGTCGCGTTCGAGAATGACGGCGGGATCTATCGCTATGATGGTGCCTTCACCCGCGCCGAGCGCCACGCCTTTCCCAAGACGATGCGCAAGTGGCGCCAGGATTACGGGCCGGAGTCACTGGTGCGGCTCTCCGATGGGCGCTTCATCGTGTTGTGCGAGGGGCGAGTCGATCGGCGGCCCAATCGGCCGGCATTGCTGTTTGCCGGCGATCCCACCGAAGCGCCGGACAAGGTGACCAAATTCACCTATCTGCCGCCCGACGGATATAGCCCGAGCGATGCCGCGCAGTTGCCCGACGGCCGGCTGGTGGTGATCAACCGGCGCTTCAGTGCGCCGCCCACTTTGTTCAGCGTGAAGCTGACGATCGTCGATCCGCGGGCGATCCGCGAGGGCGCGATCGTGAAGGGCACCGAGATCGCGGCGCTCGAGCGTCCGCTGCTCCACGACAATTACGAGGCCGTCGCGGTCACGCGCGAAGGCGGCGCGACGATCCTGTGGATCGCCTCGGACGACAATGCGCAATTCTGGGAATGGTCGCTGCTGCTCAAGTTCCGGCTCGACGCCTGAGCGGCGTGCGCCAGACGCCGCAAAACCGGCCCATGCCGCAGGGCGTGGACCGGTTGCAGGTCAGCTGGAACCGTATCGGCGCGGGATGCCCGCGCCGATCAGGATCAGGCTGCGGTTGCCGTCGCCGTGCTGGCCTTGCGCACTTCGCGCTTGAGGCGACGCGCACGCAGCGAGAGATCCTCGTCGCTGGTCTTGAGCAGCCAGTTGTCGAGACCGCCATTATGCTCGACCGAACGCAGGCCGTGCGTCGAAACGCGCAGGCGAACGCTCTTGCCGAGCAAATCCGAGATCAGCGTAACGTTCTGCAGGTTGGGCAGGAACGTGCGCTTGGTCTTGTTGTTGGCGTGGGAGACGTTGTGTCCCACCTGCCGGCCCTTGCCGGTCAGCTCGCAAATGCGCGACATCGCTTAAATCCTGATTTTTAGCCTAAGCCGGAAAGGCCGCGCCGATACCCCCTTCGTGCAGGGACGTCAACCAATTCGCCGATCAAAGCTGCACGAACCACGCAACCAGCGGCGGGGATCGGGCGTTATTACGCAAACAATTCAAACACGGGAAGACGATAGATGCGCGCAATCCTGACTTTGATCGGCCTCGCGGCCCTCGTCCTGGTAGGCCTTTTGGCGACCGGCATGCTGCGGCTCGACCAGCAGACCGGAGCTTCGCTGCCCCGCGTGACCTTCAGCGCCGAGGGCGGCCAATTGCCCAAGTTCAAGGCCGAGACCGGCACGGTCGGGATCGGTAGCTCGAACAAGTCCGTCGAGCTGCCCACGGTGGAAATGAAGGATACCACCGTCAGCCTGCCGACGATCGAAGTGAAGCAGGCGGGCGCCAAGCCGACGCCCACCCCTGCACCGTGAGCCGCGCAACGCCGGGCCGAATCTCGGCGGCGGTGTTGCTACCGCCGCTCGGCACCTATCTCGCGCGCGGGCCTGGCCGCGATTTCCTGATCACCTGCGGCTTGACCGTGCTCGGGTTTGTGCCGGGCGCGGCCTATGCGCTGTGGAGCGTAGTGCGGCGCGAGGGGGTGGCGGAGCGGCTGGAGCCGGCGAAAGCCTAGTCCATCGGCCCTGCCTTCTAACGCCTTGCAATGTGGGATTTTGTCCGCTTGGCGACCGGCCAACTCTGCGCTCTCAGACGACTGGGAAGAGGCGCAGTTCGCGCGACGTGCTGACAGTGTCAACCTAGTGTAAACTTCCGCTAGCGATTGCGGGTTTTCGTTACGCGCCCTAACCCGCAGCCATGTTCCCTCTGCCCGAACCGATGCGCGCGGCGCTCGACGCTGCGGTGCGCGCCGCAGCGGAGGGGGAGGTGCCGGTGGGCGCGGCGATCGTCCGCGATGGCGCGATCCTCGCGGTCGCCGCAAATGCCCCGCGCACGCTCCACGATCCCACTGCCCATGCCGAGATGCGCGCGATCCGCGCGGCGGCATCGCTGCTCGGGCGCGATCGGCTCGAGGATTGCGACCTGTGGGTGACGCTCGAACCTTGCGCCATGTGCGCCGGCGCGATCGCGCATGCCCGCATCGCTCGGCTCTATTACGGCGCCAGCGATCCCAAGGGTGGCGCGGTCGAGCACGGCCCGCGCCTCTTCGGCCAGCCGACCTGCCACCATCGCCCCGAAGTCTATCCGGGCATCGGCGAAGCCGAGGCAGGCGCCGTGCTGCGGGATTTCTTTCGCGCTCGGCGCTGAAAAAGCTTCAGCCTGGGTTCAGCCAATCCGTGCTATACGCCCCTGCATGCGTGGATTCATCAAGCCCCTGCTCCTCGGTGCGGCCCTGCTCTCGGTGCCTGCCCTCGCTGCAACCCGCGATACGCCGGAGGTCAAGCTTCAGAAGCTGATCGGCGAGCGTGTCGCCGGTGCCCCTGTCGATTGCATCGATCTGCACGGCTCGCAATCGAGCCAGATCATCGATGGCAAGGCGATCGTCTATCGCTCGGGCGCGAAGCTCTATGTCAACACGCCCAAGTCCGGCGCCGAATCGCTCAACGACGATGATATCCTGGTGACCAAGACGTTCAGCTCGCAGCTCTGCCGGATGGATGCGGTCCATATGGTCGATCGCAGCTCGGGCTTCCCGCGCGGTTTCGTGCTGCTCGACAAATTCGTGCCCTATACCAAGGCGAAGACGTCCAAATAGCCGCAGCCAGGCGCTTATTGCTGGCGTGGATCGCCCTGGGCGCACGACAGCGGTTGTAGAGCGCGCCGCGATGCGGATATGGAGGGGGTCTCACCATGAACGCTCCCTTCCCCTGGATCGACGTCGCGATCATCCTCGTGCTGGTCGCCGTCAACGGCGTCTTCTCGATGTCCGAGCTCGCGATTGTATCGGCTCGAACCGCGCGCCTCGAAGCGATGGCGCGCATCGGCAATCGCGGCGCGGCAACGGCGATCCAGCTCGCCGCGGACCCTGGCAAGTTTCTCTCCACCGTCCAGATCGGGATCACGCTGATCGGCATCGTCGCGGGCGCCTATTCGGGCGCCAGCCTGGGCGAGCCGGTGGCCAAGCGGCTGGAATGGCTCGGCGTTGACCCGGAATATGCCCATACCGCCGCCATTGCGGTAGTGATCGGACTTACCACTTACGCTTCGCTGGTGATCGGCGAGCTGGTGCCCAAGCAGTTCGCGCTGCGCTCGCCCGAGCCGATCGCCGCGATCATGGCCGTGCCGATGCTGTGGCTCAGCCGGATCACCGCGCCGATCGTGTGGACGCTCGACTCGTCGAGCGCGCTTATCTTCAAGCTGATCGGGCTCAATCGCGAATCGGAGAATCGCGTCACTGCCGAGGAGCTGCATCTGATCGTCGCCGAGGCCAGCAAGTCGGGCGTGATCGAGGAGCATGAGCGCTCGATCATCTCGGGCGTGGTCCGTCTCGCCGATCGGCCGGTGCGCGAAGTGATGACGCCGCGCACCGATGTCGACTGGCTCGACGTCGATCTCGACGCGGCGGGCATCCGTGAGGCACTGCTCTCGACGCCGCACACGCGGCTGCCGGTTGCCGAAGGCTCGGTCGATTCAGTGATCGGCGTCGTCCAGGCGCGCGATATCGCCGCGGCGCTGTTTCGCGGCGAACCGCTCGAATTGCGGCGCCTGATGCGCACGGCGCCGGTGCTCCCCGACCAGGTCGACGCGATGGACGCGCTGATGGCGCTGCGCCGCGCCGAAGTGCCGATGGGGCTGGTCCATGACGAATATGGCCATTTCGAAGGCATCGTGACGCCGGCAAACCTGCTTGCGGCGATCGCCGGCGAGTTCGCCTCGGACGCCGAACCCGGCGAGAATCCCAATGTCGTGGTGCGCGAAGACGGCTCGCTGCTCGTCTCCGGCCAAATGCCCGCCGACGCCCTTGCCGACCGTCTCGGTCTCGATCTCCCCGAGGACCGCGACTATGCTACCGTTGCCGGCCTCGCGCTGGCGGTGCTCAAGCATCTTCCCATCGAAGGCGAAGTGTTCAGCGAACAGGGCTGGCGCTTCGAGATCGTCGACATGGACGGCCGCAAGATCGACAAGCTGCTGGTACGCGAAGAGGCCTGAGCCTCAGAGCTTGCCGAAAACGGCCTCATAGCCATCGGTATCACCGCGCGCGAGGAAGCCCGCCTGCTCGACCCAGCGATCGCGGTGGAGGCGGCCCTTGAAGTTCTCCAGTTGCGCGTCGAGCGCCTCGGCCTCGGTGGGGCTGAGCGCAGCGATCTGCGAAAAGCGGGTAATGCCCAGCGCATGCAGCCGATCGGCGACTCGAGGGCCGACGCCTTTCATGCGCGTGAGCGCGTCCGGAGTTTCGGCGGGCAGCGTCGGCTGAAGCTCGGGCGCGGGCGCTTCCTCGGCGATCGGCTCGGGGACCGGCGCGGCGAGATCGGCGGCGATCGATGCCGGTGACGCATCGAGCGGCGCGGCTGCAGCGATCGGCTCGTCGGCGATCGGCGACGGTGCGGTAGCCGGGGTCGGTGCCTCGGCGATTGGTGGCGGCGCGGGCGCAACCGGGGCCGGCGTGCCGGCAAAATGTGCCTCGCCGCGATCCTCGAGCGTGTCGCGGACGTTCTGCCGGCGCCGCGCGAGCCGGGCGCCCCAGAACAGGACGATAAGTGCGAAAGCGATGCCGATGGCGATCAGTACGAAGGGCAGGGTCAACCAGCCAGGTGCACCGTTCATTATCGCCGCAGGCGTCGGCGTAGCCATCTGGTCGTTCATTCTTCCCTCCCGGCCTATGCAATCGCTTAACAACTGCATAGCGCGGCGAAAGGGCCCGTCCAGATGCCGATTGTCCGCCTTCCGTCAAAGCGCCAGATCGCTGGGTCGGTGAGCCGAACCAGTTGGGCTAAGGTATCGCGGCATGGCGCGGAGATCGGGCAGCTTTAACCTGCGTGAAACCGTAAGTCTCCTAACCTTGGTTGCGAATCGCTCCCAAGGGTCAGCAGGTGCTGAGAAGGATACTGCCAGAACAGGTCAAAATGGGCATGTTCATCCACGGCTTCGAGGGTTCGTGGCTGAAGCACCCTTTCTGGCGGACGCGGTTCCTTCTAGAGCGTCCGTCGGATTTGGAACTGCTCCGCGCGAGCGATGTCCCCGCCGTACTTATAGATGATTCGCGCGGGCTGGGCCTTGCCGCGCCGACCACCGAGGCGCCAGCAGGGCGATCGCGCCCGGTGTTGCGGCACACCCCTGTCGCGATGAGCTTTGAGCCGCGCCATAGCGCCAGGATTGACAAGGAACACGCCAAGCAGACGATCGCGCGTTCCAAACAGGCCGTGAAGGGCATCTTCAACGGCGCCCGCGACGGTCAGCCGATCGACGTCGCGCAGGCGGAGCCAGTCGTTGCCGAAATCTCGGATTGCGTCGAACGAAATCCGGCGATGTTCATCGATATCTCGCGGCTCAAGTCGAAGGACGAATATACCTATCTCCATTCGGTGTCGGTTTGCGCGCTGATGGTCAATTTTGCCCGCAAAATCGGGCTCGACGAGGAAACGGTGCGCGCAATGGGGCTCGCCGGGCTGCTCCACGATGTTGGCAAGATGACCGTGCCGCTCGAAGTGCTCAACAAGCCTGGCCGGCTCGACGAGGACGAGTTCTCGCTGATCAAGGCGCATCCCGAGCGCGGGCACGAGATGCTGGTCGGCGGCGACGGCGTGAACCAGGAGACGCTCGACGTTGCGTTGCTGCATCATGAAAAGATCGACGGCACCGGCTATCCCTTCGGGCTTAGGGGCGTGGCGATCAGTCAGGCGGCGCGGATGGGGGCGATCTGCGACGTGTTCGACGCGCTGACCTCGGACCGCGCCTACAAGGCGCGCTGGACACCGCTCAAGGCGGTGACCGAAATGCAGGGCTGGGCGGGGCATTTTGATCCCGACCTGTTGTTCGATTTCTGCCGCAGCGTCGGCGTGGTGCCGACCGGCATGCTGGTGCGGATGCGTTCGAATCGGCTCGGCATCACGTTGCCCGATGGCGGCAAAGGCTCGCGCAGCAAGGTGCGGGTGTTCCATTCCGCGGTCGAGCGCGCGCCGGTCGCGCTAGAAGACATCTTCCCCTGGCTTGATAATGCCGGCGACCAGATCATCCGCGCCGAGGATCCTGGTCGCTGGGGTTTCACTGATTGGGCGGGAATGTCCGAACAGCTTAGCGAAGGTCGCGCCGTCCGCCGCTGGGCCTGAACGCGTCAGCGCTCGCGTTCGACTTCACGCCAGCCAATGTCGCGGCGGCAGAAGCCGGTGGGGAAATCGATTGCATCGACTCCGCGATATGCCGCCGCCTTTGCCTCGCGAACGCTCGCTCCGGTCGCCGTGACTGCCAGCACGCGGCCGCCACTCGCCACCAGAGTGCCGCCATGACGGCGCGTGCCGGCGTGAAACACCTTTGCGCCAGTGGCTTCGGCTGCGTCGATCCCGCGGATCCCGCCGCCGGTCTCGGACGTGCCGGGATAACCCTTCGCCGCCATCACCACGGTCAGCGCCGGTTCGGCCGAGAAGACCGGCGCGGGCTGGGCGGCAAGCTCGCCCTTGTCGATCGCCACCATCAGCGCGAGCAGATCGCCTTCGAAACGCAGCATCAGTACCTGGCATTCGGGGTCGCCGAACCGGGCGTTGTATTCAATCAGCTTGGGGCCCTGCGGGGTGAGCATCAGCCCGGCATAAAGCACGCCCGAATAGGGCGCGCCCTGCCGCGCGAGCGCCTCGATCGTCGGTTTGACGATCGTCTCGATCGCCTCCGCCTCGAGTTCGGGCGTAAGCACGCGCGCCGGGCTATAGGCGCCCATCCCGCCGGTATTGGGGCCGGTATCGCCGTCACCGACGCGCTTGTGGTCCTGCGCCGATCCGAAAGGTACGATCGTCGTCCCATCGGTTAGCACGAACAGGCTGGCCTCTTCGCCTTCGAGGAATTCCTCGATCACCGCGCTGCCGCCTGCCTCGGCGAAGATTGCCACGATCGCGCCCTCTGCTTCCTCGCGGGTCATCGCGACGGTGACGCCCTTGCCTGCGGCGAGGCCATCGGCCTTGATCACTACCGGCAGGGGAAAATCGTCGAGCGTGGCAAGGCCGCCGTCGCGGCTCTCGACGCGGACATAGCCCGCAGTCGGGATCTTCTCGCGCGCGCAAAGGTCCTTGGTGAAGCCCTTTGATCCTTCGAGCTGGGCGGGAAGCTTGTTGGGGCCGAACACGCCGACGCCCATCGTGCGCAGATTGTCGGCGAGACCGGCAACCAGCGGCGCCTCGGGCCCGATGACGACGAAGCCGATCGAATGGCGGATGCAGAAATCGATCACCGCGCGATGGTCGTTGATCGCAAGATCAACGATCTCGGCATGCTCGGCTATTCCCGGATTGCCCGGGGCGGCGTAGAGCCGCGCCAGCAGCGGCGATTGTGCGAGCTTCCAGGCGAGCGCATGTTCGCGGCCTCCCGACCCAAGCAGCAGGACGTTCATGGCCGACCCCCTTTTCGATACGTCATCCGGGCGGCTCGTAGCCGAGCAAATGCCGGGGGACAACGCACCAGCCATGAGCGTCAGCGAACTCTCGCAATCGCTCAAGCGGATGGTCGAGGGCGAATTCGGCCATGTCCGCCTGCGCGGCGAGATTTCGGGCTGGAAACGCGCCGCATCGGGCCATGCCTATCTGGCGCTCAAGGATGCCGACGCAGTGATCGACGGTGTGATCTGGCGTGGCGCGGCGGCGGCACTGCCGTTCGCAGCGCAGGACGGGCTGGAGGTGATCGCGACCGGCAAGCTCACCACCTATCCCGGCCGCTCCAAATACCAGATCGTCATCGAACGTATGGAGCTTGCCGGCGAAGGCGCGCTGATGGCGCTGTTCGAGAAATTGAAGGCCAAGCTGGCGGGCGAGGGGCTGTTCGATCGCGCCGCCAAGAAGCCGCTGCCGCACATGCCGCGCACGATCGGAGTGGTAACGTCGCCCACAGGCGCGGTGATCCGCGACATCCTCCACCGGCTCGCCGATCGCTTCCCGAGCCATGTCGTGGTGTGGCCGGTCAAGGTGCAGGGCGAGGGCGCCGCCGCCGAAATCGCCGCGGCGGTGCGGGGGTTCGATGCGCTTCCCGTCGAGGGCGGCCCGGTGCGGCGGCCCGACCTGCTGATCGTCGCGCGCGGCGGCGGCTCGATCGAGGATCTGTGGGCGTTCAACGAGGAAGTCGTGGTGCGTGCAGTTGCGGGCTGCTCGATCCCGGTGATCTCGGCGGTCGGCCATGAGACCGATACCAGCCTGTGTGACTTCGCCGCCGATCTGCGCGCGCCGACGCCCACTGCGGCGGCCGAGATCGCGGTGCCGGTGCTCGCCGATGTCCGCCACACCGTTGCGACGCTGGCGCACCGCACCGAACGCTGCGTACGCCGCTATCACGAACGCGCGTTCGAACGGCTCGCCGCGCTGGTCCGCGTGCTGCCGAAGCGTGATGCCCTGCTCGGTCCGCAGCGGCAGAAGATGGACGATATGGGCGCGCGGCTCGACCGTGCGCTCGAACGCCGTGTGACCTTGGCGCGGGGCCAGCTCGATCGCTCGGCCGGTGCGCTGCGTCCGGCGATGCTCGACCAGCGTCTCGCCACCGCGCGCCAGAAGCTTGGCGGAGTCGGGCGGCACCTCGACCTCGTTCATCCCGAGCTCCCGCTCAAAAAGGGCTATGCCTGGGTGGAGGCGCGCGGCACGAGGAAGGTCATCGGCACCGCCGAGGCTGCGCGCGGCGCGGGCGCTGTGACGCTCCACTTCGCCGATGGCGCGGTCGATGCGCGGGTTGAGCGGCCGGGCGGCAAATCCTATGGTGGGGCCAGCCCCGAGCAGCCGAGCCTGCTCTAGAGTTTCGCAGCGAGAGACGTTCCCATGCTGATGGCCCACCCCCCGCGTGCCGCGAGGCTTCACTATATGGCCAACGGGTTTCGCATGCTCGCCTCGGGCGATCATGTCGTCTGCGCGGTGAGCGGCGAGCGGATCCCGCTCGATGCGCTGCGCTATTGGAGCGTCTCCGCGCAGGAGCCATACGCCAGCGCCGAACTCGCCAGCCAGGCGACGCAGGGCCGATGATCGCGCGCGGTGTCGCGCTGATCGCCTTGCTGGCCTTCGGCGCCGGGGGACGGCCGAACCTGCGCCGCAGCAAGGCGCGCCGATCCCGCCCCCGCCTGTCCTCTCCGACGCCTTCGGACTGCGCGGCCAGCCGATCCAGGGCGGACTGCTCACGGGCACCGCACCGCGCGGCACCAGATCCCTGAACCTCGATGGCAAACCGGTGACGCTTGCCCCCGATCGCCGCTTCCTGATCGGCTTCGACCGCGATGCGGGCCCGAGCGCGGCGCTGGTCGCGCGCCTCGATGATGGCCGCGAGCTGCGCCAGGCGATCAGCGTGCGCCCGCGCGCCTGGGACCTTTCGCGGCTCAACACGCTGCCCAAATATCCGGTTCCGCGCCCCGAATTCGAGCGGCTGCGTAAGCCCGAGCTCGACCAGATCGAGGCGGCGCGTGCGCGGGCTACCGATGCGCAGGGCTGGCGGCAGGCATTCCTGTGGCCGATCACCGGGCGCATCTCGACGCTGTTCGGCTCGCAGCGGATCTATGCCGGCGAGCCCGGCGCCTATCATTCGGGAATCGATATCGCGCGCCCGACTGGCACGATCGTGCTCGCCCCCGCCGACGGCGTCGTGGTCCTCGCCGCCACCGCGCCGTTCACGCTCGAAGGGCGGCTGCTGATGATCGATCATGGCGGGGGATTGAACAGCGCGTTCATGCACTTGTCGCGCATCGACGTGGCCGTGGGAGCCCGCGTCCGCCGCGGTCAGCCGATCGGCGCGGTGGGGATGACGGGGCGTGCAACCGGGCCGCATCTGCACTGGGGACTGAAGTGGCGCGACGCGCGCATCGATCCCCTGCTTGTCGCCGGTCCGATGCCTGTTTCCGAATGATTTCAGGGCTTCGCCGCGACAACATTAATTAACAATACTACGTATCGTGGCGCAACATAAATGCGCGCATGTGTTATTTCGGATACACTCGTACCTAAAGGTCGCAATGTCGTCGATTTGCATCCTTTACAGCCCATAGCGCCCGCTCCATCCCCCGCGCCAAGCTTTGCCCGACATGCGTCCAGCGCGTGCGCGGTGAAGCCGGGAGACATCCGAATCGACGCCGTGCTGTGGCGCGAGACGGGACAAGCGAGGGATATTCATGAAGCATACGCAATTCGCACGCCTGCGCGGCAGCTCGGCCTTGTCCGCGCTGGTGCTCGCAGGGTCGCTGTTCGCGGCGCCGGCGTTCGCGCAGGACACGACGGCGCCGGCCCAGGCCGAGACGCAGACCGACGACCAGACCCAGGGCGACATCGTCGTCACCGGCTCGCTGTTCCGCCGCACCGACACCGAAACGCCTTCCCCGGTTACCGTCCTGACGGAAGAGTCGCTCTCCCGCGCCGGCGTTACCAATATCAACGACGCGATCCGCTCGGTTTCCGCCGATAGCGCCGGCTCGATCTCGACCGGCTTCCAAGCCGGCTTCTCGGCAGGCGGCGCGGCAGTGTCGCTGCGTGGCCTCGGCGTGTCCTCGACCCTCGTCCTGATCGACGGCTTGCGTTCGGCGAATTTCCCGCTGAACGACGACGGCCACAACGCCTATACCGATCTAAATTCGATCCCGTTCAGCGTGGTCGAGCGCGTCGAAGTGCTGAAGGACGGCGCATCGTCGACCTATGGCGCCGAGGCGATCGGTGGCGTGGTCAACGTCATCCTCAAGAAGCAGTTCACCGGCCTGGCCGGCACGATCGAAGGCGGCGTCGCCGAAAAGGGCTATGGCGCGCGCTATCGCGGCAACCTGACCGCCGGCTTCGGTGACTATGAGTCCACTGGCTGGAACTTCTACGTCAACGGCGAATATCAGCGCGACAGCCGTATCTCCGGCAAGGACGTCGGCTTCCCCTACAACACGACCGACCTGAGCTCGATCGGCCTTCTCGACCAGAATCTGGACGATAGCTCGGTCACCGGCACCAGCAACAACGGCACCGTCGACGCACTGGTCGCCCGCACTACCCAGGCGGACCTCAACAACCCGTTCACCGGCGGCCTGGCGCTCACGCCGAACGGCACCTTCCTCAACGCAGATGGCCAACCGACCAACTACAGCAACTTCACTCTGCTGAGCCCGACTTGCGCCAACGGTACCTTCACCGTCACCAGCGGTGCCACGCGCGGTACGGGCTGCCGTCATAACACCACCAACGAATATAGCCAGGTCCAGCCGTTTCAGGAGCGTTTCTCGGTCACTGGTCGTCTCAGCATCCGGCTGACCGACAATATCGAAGCCTATGTGCTGGGCAGCTATTCGCACAGCCAGGTCAACATCAGCGCCACCGCGCCGTCGATCCGTCAGCGCCAGCCCTATGGCGCGTCGCCGACCGTCGCATCCAACAATCCGGGCGTGGTGCTGCCATATTATGTCTGCGCGGCGGGCGTGAACTGCATCACTGCGGCGGACCGCCGCCTCAATCCGAACAACCCCTATGCAACCGTCAATGGCGCCGACGCGGCGACCGCAGCGGCAAATGCGGCACGCATCTATTATCGCTTTGGCGACATCTATGCAGGCTCCGAGCGTGGTAACGAAGTCATCCGCGGCGCGATCGGCCTCAACGGCACCATCGACGACAACACCAACTGGCGTGTCGAGGCCGTCGGCGCGCGCGACAACCTCGAGCTGAACTCGTTCGGCACGATCAACATCGCCGGCCTTCAGCAGGCGATCAACACCGGCGCTTATAACTTCATCAACCCGTCGCTGAACACCGAAGCGGTGCGTCAGCAGATCGCGCCCGACATTCAGGCGCTGTCGCATACCTCGCTCGCGTCGCTCGACGCGTCGATCTCGCATGCGTTCTTCCAGCTTCCCGGTGGTCCCTTCCAGGTCGCGGTCGGCGGACAGGTTCGCCGCGAGACGCTCGAGAACAACAGCCTGAACCCGACGCTTTCGAACTATGCCAACACTGCGGCGGCCTTTGGTGCGCATACCGTGTCGGCGGCTTATTTCGAAGTTAGCGCGCCGATCCTCAACCAGCTCGAAGTCAATGCCTCGGGCCGTTATGATCACTATTCGGAAGGCTTCAGTCACTTCTCGCCGAAGATCGGTGCCAAGTTCACGCCGATCAAGCAGCTGGCGATCCGCGGCACCTATTCGGAGGGCTTCCGCGCTCCGACCTTCGCCGAGAGCAATCCGCGGTCGAGCTTCCCGGGCTTTGTGACGTACACGCCGCCGTGCAGCTTCATCCTTGCACACGGTGGAACCGTGAATCCGGATGATCCGACCAAGTGCATCGCCGGCAGCAATCCCTACGCCCAGGCTTACAGCGTCGGCGGCGGCTTCTCGGGTAACCCGGACCTAAAGCCGGAAACATCGCGCAGCTTCACCGGCGGCGCGGTGTTCGAGCCGATCCGCGGGCTCAGCTTCACGGTCGACTATTATAACGTGAAAAAGAACGACGTGATCGTTGCAGGTCCGAACCTCGGCGCTGCGCGCTCGGCCTATTTTGCCGGAAAGCCGCTGCCGGAGGGTTATACGGTCGGCGCGGTCGACGCGATCGATCCGCTCTATCCGACGGCTCTGCCGCGCGTGTTGATCATCAACGCACCGTACGTGAATGCAGGGTACTTCAAGACCCAGGGCCTGGACTTCTCTGCAACTGCAGACATCAAGATCACCGATGGCGTGCGGTTCATCAGCCGCCTCGACGTCAACAAGATCCTGAAGTTCAACGTCGATCTCGGCGATGGCGTTGTCCGCAAATATGTCGGCACGCTTGGACCGTACGAACTGTCGTCGGGCGCCGGTACGCCGGAATGGCGTGGCAACTGGCAGAACACGCTCGAACTCGGCGACTTCTCGATCACTGCGACGACTTATTATGTCTCGAAGATCAAGGCAGTCGCAGCGGACGAGTATGACGCGGACGATAACGGCAATGTCGACTTGTCGTGCGACAACAACCTGTACGGCACCGGCAACGATGCGTGCACGATCAAGCGCTTCATTTATACCGATCTGAATGCGTCGATCCGTGTCAACGACGGTTTCACGTTCTTCGCGAATGTGGGCAACATCACCAACGCCAAGGCGCCGATTGCTCCGGCATCCTATTCGGGCATCAACTACCTGCCGACCTGGCATTATGCCGGCGTCGTCGGCCGCACCTTCCGTGCGGGCGCTTCGTTCAAGTTCTAAGAACTTCGAGACGAAAATTAAGTGGGGGCGGTTCCGCAAGGAGCCGCCCTTTCTTTTTGCAACGATTACAAGCGCATCCGCCCTCTAGTCGGCGCATTGCTGCCAGCAACAAATGTTGTATTTCGGCAACATGCCGGACTTGTTTGCACCTGCAGCATGCAGGGGTGATTTACAGGCGCACGACGCCGTGTTTCCCTCGGACATTGCGGCTTCCCGAACGCAAAAAAGGCGAAGGAAAGCCGCTGGAGGCGGTCAATCGGCCGTGAAGAGGGAAGGTAAAATCATGAAGCAACAACTCGCCCAATATTTGCGGCGAACCGCGGCTCCGCTTGCGCTTGGCGCGGCGATGCTCTCGGTTCCTGCCTATGCGCAGACGCAGGAGGCGCCGGCCGCAGGACCCGTCGAAGGGCAGGTGCCCGAGACCGACCATGCCACCGACAGCCAGCCCGATATTCTGGTCACCGGATCGCGCATTCCCCAGGCGAACATCACTTCGACTGCACCAGTGACCGTGATCGGCGCCGAGGACGTCAAGCTCCAGGGCACGACGCGCGTCGAGGACTTGCTCAATTCGCTCCCCGCGGTCTTCGCCAGCCAGGCGTCGACGCTTTCCAACGGCGCCGACGGCACTGCGTCGGTCGATTTGCGCGGTCTTGGCACCAGCCGCACGCTCACTCTGGTCAATGGCCGCCGCCTGCTGCCGGGTGACCCGAGCCCGACTGCGGGCTCGGCTGCCGACATCAACATCATCCCGGCCTCGATGCTCAAGCGCGTCGAAGTGCTCACCGGCGGCAACGTCGTCGATGGCGGCCAGTTCGATGCGACCTTCTCGGTCGGCACCAGCTTTGGCGGCGACGATCGCGGGCACGCCATGGCCTATTTCGGCTATCGGCACGTCAACGCCGTCACCCAGTCGCGGCGCGACTATAGCGCCTGCACCATCCAGAACGGCGGCGCCGGCGCGCCCCAGTGCGGCGGATCGCTGACCTCGGCAAACGGCACGGTCATCCTGTTCGACCCGACGCTCAACACCGCATCGTCGACGGTTTACACATTCATGCCAGGCGGCGGTTTCGAGAACACCACCACGCGCTACAATTTCGCGCCGACCAACTATTTCCAGCGGCCCGACGAACGCTACACTGCGGGCGTCTTCGCCAATTACGACGTCGACGACGCGTTCAAGCCGTATCTCGAATTCATGTTCATGGACGACCGCACGGTCGCCCAGATCGCGCCGTCGGGCGATTTTGGCAACACGCTGACGGTGAATTGCGACAATCCGCTGCTCTCGGGGGCGCAGTACGACGTCGCCTGTGCGCCGGGCAATCTGATCAACGGCTTCCTGGGCACCTTCCCGCTGGCTTCGGCGGCACCTTATAACAATGGTCTTAACGGAACGCCTGGGTCCGGAGCCGCGCCGCTGACCTTCTTCGATCCGGTGACCGGCGAGCCGTACAACAAGGCGTTCTTCCAGGTGCTGCGGCGTAACGTCGAGGGCGGTCCGCGCCGGTCCGACCTCCAGCACACCAACTATCGTGCAGTGATCGGCGCCAAGGGCGACCTCTCGTCGGCATGGTCGTACGATGCCTATTATCAGTTCGGCCGAGTCAAATATTCGCAGGTCTATTCGAACGAATTCTCGGTCGCGCGGCTGAACAAGGCGCTCGACGTGGTTTCCGGTCCGGGGGGAACGCCAATCTGTCGTTCGGTCCGCGACGGCACCGATCCGAACTGCGTGCCCTACAATATCTTCGCGGGGCCGGGGCAGGTCAGCCCGGCAGCCGTCGCCTATCTCTCGGCAACCGGTTTCCAATCGGGCCAGACCACCGAGCAGGTGGCCAATGCCTCGTTTACCGGGCAGCTCGGCGAATGGGGGCTGCAGACGCCCTGGGCAAGCGATGGCATCGGCATCAACATCGGCGCCGAATGGCGCAAGACCGAACTCGAGCTCCAGACCGACAACGCCTTCTCGACCGGCGATTTGACCGGCCAGGGTGGCGCAACGCTGCCGATCCAAGGCAGCTTCCGCGTGTTCGAACTGTTTGGCGAGACGCAGATCCCGATCGTCCAGAACAACTTCATCGATCTGTTGTCGCTCAATGCGGGCTATCGCCACTCGTCGTACAAGACGAGCGCCGATCGCAAGTACGACACCGATACCTACAAGGTCGGCATCGACTTCGCGCCGATCTCGGACATACGCTTCCGCGCAACCTACAACCGCGCAGTGCGGGCGCCGAATATCCAGGAGCTGTTCGCGACGCCGACGGTGGGGCTCAACGGCTCGGCCGATCCGTGCGCGGCGTTGACCGACGCGAATGGAGACCCGCGTCCGGTTGCGGCGACCGATTATGGTTGCCGAGCGCAGGGCATCGCGGTGGGCCAGGGCATCACCGGCAATCCGGCAGGCCAGTATAACGGCCTGATCGGCGGCAATGCCGATCTGAGCCCCGAAAAGGCGACGACCAAGACGGTCGGTATCGTGTTCCAGCCAAGCTTCCTGTCGCGCTTCGCCCTGACGGTCGACTATTTCGACATCAAGATCGAACAGGCGATTCGGTCGTTCGGGCAGGACGCTATCCTGCAGGATTGCACCGATAATGCGACTGCGACGTTCACGCCCACGTCGTGCGGACTGATCCATCGCGATGCGGCGGGCTCGATCTGGCTGACGCCGGGCGGCTATGTCTCGGATCTGCCGAACAATGTCGGCGAGCTGCAGACCAAGGGCATCGAAGTCGGCGCATCCTATTCGATGCCGCTGGGTGGCCTCGGCCGGCTGTCGCTCAACATGAACGGCACCTATCTCGACAGCTACAAGGTCAATAACGGCCTGACGACGCCCTATGACTGCGCCGGCCTCTACGGTCCGACCTGCAGCATCGGCGGCACCACCGATGCCGGTGCGCCGCTGCCCGAATGGCGGCACAAGCTGCGCGCGACGCTGCAGACCCAGGAAGGGCCGAGCATCTCGGTCCAGTGGCGGCATATCGGCCCGGTCCATGCCGAGACGACGACCGACCAGCCGAGCCTTGCCGGGCAGTTCAACTTCGATCCCGGCACGCGCCTGAAGCCGTTCAACTATATCGACGTGGCGGCCAGCTTCACGGTGGGCAGCGCCTATACGCTGCGCCTCGGCGTCAACAATGTGTTCGACCTCGAGCCACCGCTGGTGACCTCGGGCAATGCGGGACGCGGGGGTTCGAACCTGTGCCCGACCGGCCCGTGCAACGGCAACACCTATCCGGCGACCTATGACGCGCTGGGCCGCTACCTGTTCGCAGGCGTGACCCTGAACTTCTAAGTCCCGCGACGTCACCTTCGAGGGGCGGCTGGCCGAGCGCCGGCCGCCCCTTTTGTTTGGTTGCGCGGGCGCCGCCGCTGCGGCCATAGTCGCCGGCATGGCAACGGCACCCGAACTGGACTCGGCAACCACGCAGGCGCTGCGTGCGGCGATGGGCGCGGCGCAATCGGGCGATCTCCCCGCCGCCGCTGCGATCGCCCGAGCCGCGCTGGCGGAGGCCGCGCAGCCCGCGCCGCTCCACGCGTTTCTCGGCATGCTGTCGGCGCGCGCCGGCGATCTGGCGGGTGCGGCGGGGCATCTCCGCTCGGCGCATGCCGCACGCCCCGGCGACACCACGATCGCGTGCAACCTGATCGCGGTGCTGATCGACCTGGGCGACCAGGCGGTCGCGCTCGAGATTGCCTCGGCCGACCGCGCCTTTGCCGACCCGACGCTGCGGATCGCGCGCTATCGCGGCTTCCTGGCGCAGGCGCTGGGGCTGCTCGCCGAGGCGGCGGAGGCCTATGCCTTCGTCCTCGCCCGCGCGCCGAACGATTTCGAGAGCTGGAACAATCTGGGCAATGCGCGCTCGGCGCTGGGCGACTATGCCGGCAGCATCGCCGCGCTGGAACGCGCGATCGCGCTCGATCCCGCCGCCGCGCCGACGCGGATGAACCTGGCGACTGCGCTGCGCGCCGCCGGCCGCCGCGCCGACGCCGAGACGGTGCTGCGCGCCGCCGCCGCCGATTTCCCGGACGATGCACGCCCCCTTCACGATCTCTATGTCCAGTTCAAGAGCGATGCGCGGCACGAGGAGGCGCTCGCGGCATTGGAAGAGGCCGCGCGTCGCGATCCGGACAGTGCCGCAGTCCAGCTCAAGCTTGGCATCGAATATGGCCTGGTGATGGACCCGGAAGGCGCCGAGCGCGCCTATCGCCAAGTGCTCGCGATCACCCCGGACGAGCGCGACGCCTATCTCGGACTCGCGATCCAATATGAGCACACCAACCGCGAAGAAGAATTCGCGCCGCTGATCGCGCTGGGCGAAGCCAATGGGCTCGAGATCGGCGCGCTGAGCTTCCTGCGCGCGCTCGAGCATCGCCGCGCCAAGCGCTTCGAGGAAGGGCTGGCCTGCCTCGAACAGGTGCCGCCCGAGATCGAACCGGAACGCACCGCGCAACTCCGCGCGACGCTGCTCGACCGGCTCGGGCGATCCGACGAAGCCTTTGGCTGGTTCGAAGAGACGGCGAAGCGCCACGCGGCCAATCCGTCCGAACCGCTCGCGCGGGCAGGCGAATTGCGCGCGGAGCTCTGCGGCGAGCTGGTGAAGATGACGCCCGCCTGGGCCGCAAGCTGGACCCCAGCGCCCGCTTCGGAGCATCCCGCCCCGGTCTTCCTCGTCGGCTTCCCGCGATCGGGAACGACGTTGCTCGACACCATCTTGATGGGACACCCGGACGCCGTGGTGCTCGAGGAAAAGCCGCCGCTCAACCTCGTCGATGAGGCCATCGGCGGGCTCGACGCGCTCGCCACGATGGATGCCGGCGCCATCGCCGGCGCGCGCGCGCGCTATTTCGAGGAAGTCGCCAAGCTCACTTCGCTCGCACCGGGCCAGCTGCTGATCGATAAGTCGCCGCTGTTCCTCCACAAGGTACCGCTGATCCAGCGGCTGTTCCCCGAGGCGCGCTTCATCCTTGCGCTCCGCCATCCGTGCGACGTGCTGCTCAGCTGCTTCATGAGCAACTTCCGGCTCAATCGCGCGATGTCGAACTTCCTGCGGCTGGAAGATGCCGCCGAACTCTACGATCTCAGCTTCCGCCATTGGGAGCGCGCCAATGCGCTGTTCGCATTGCCGTCGCGCCGCATCGTCTATGAGCGGCTGATCGAGGACGTCGAAGCCGAGGTCCGGCCGCTGTTCGATTGGCTGGGGCTCGATTGGCATCCGCAGGCGCTCGACCACACGGCCACCGCCAAGGCGCGCGGACTGATCACCACTGCCAGCTATTCGCAGGTCACCGAGCCGATCTACAAGCGCGCAGCGGGCCGCTGGCATCGCTATCGCACCCATCTCGAACCGGTGCTGCCGGTGCTGGCGCCCTGGGTCGAGAAATTCGGCTACAGCCTGTGACTGCGCTGGACTCGCGCCTCGGTTCGCGGTCAAAAGACACAGGCTGCCGTTGTCCAACGGCGTTTATTTCGGAAAATTGTGATGCTTAGAATCGCTTCCGCCGCCGTCCTCACGGCATCGTTGTTCTCCATCGCCGCGGCGTCCGCCAGCGTGCAGGAAGCGCCCAAGCGCAAGGGCAGCGATCCCAATGAAGTCGTCTGCAAGAAAGAGGCGGTGCTTGGCAGCCGCCTGCAGACGCGCAAGGTCTGCATGACGCGCTCCGAATGGGCCGGGCAGCGCCAAGCCGACCGCGAGAATGTCGAGCGCTCGCAGACCAATACCTGCCAGCGCCAGGCCGGCTGCTGAGCCGGCATACCGGCAGCCGAAGCTGCCGGTAGCCCTGGATCAGGCTACGCTGAGTGCCAGCGCGCCGTCGCCTTCGTCGATCTTGACCCTCGATCCGTCGCGGACGTCGCCACGCAGGATCAGGTCGGCAAGCGGATCTTGGAGATAGCGCTGCACCGCCCGCTTGAGCGGACGCGCGCCATAGACCGGATCATAGCCCACCCGCCCGAGCCAGGCGCGCGCGGCATCGGTGAGATCGAGCGTGATCTTGCGATCCTTGAGCAGCTTGGCGACGCGGCCGACCTGAATGTCGACGATCGGCGCCATGTGCTCCGCCGCCAGCCGGTGAAACAGGATGATCTCGTCGAGCCGGTTGAGGAACTCCGGACGGAAATGCGCGCGCACTACGTCCATCACCTGCGGCTCGACGTCCTCGACCTTCTGCCCGTCGGCGAGATTGGTGAGATACTGGCTGCCGAGGTTCGACGTTAGGATGATGATCGTGTTCGAGAAATCGACCGTGCGGCCCTGGCCGTCGGTCAGGCGCCCGTCGTCTAGCACCTGGAGCAGCACGTTGAACACGTCGGCATGTGCTTTCTCGACTTCGTCGAACAGTACCACCTGGTAGGGACGCCGCCGCACCGCCTCGGTCAGCACGCCACCTTCCTCATAGCCGACATAGCCGGGAGGGGCGCCGAGCAGCCGCGCGACCGAATGCTTCTCCATGAATTCGCTCATGTCGATGCGCACCATCGCGTTCGAATTGTCGAATAGAAACTCGGCGAGGGCCTTGGTAAGCTCGGTCTTGCCGACGCCGGTTGGCCCGAGGAACAGGAACGAGCCGAGCGGCCGGTTGGGATCCTGCAGCCCCGCGCGCGAACGCCGCACCGCGGTCGACACCGCCTTGACCGCGTCGGCCTGGCCGATCACCCGCTTGCCGAGCTGCTCTTCCATGGCGAGCAGCTTCTCGCGCTCGCCTTCCAGCATCTTGTCCACGGGGATGCCGGTCCAGCGGGCGACCACCGCGGCGATATCCTCGGCGGTGACTTCCTCGCGCAGCATCGCGCCCTTGGTGGTCGTCTGCGCCTCTTCGAGCTGCTTGGTCAGCGCGGGGATCGTCCCGTAATTGAGCTCGGCCATCTTGCCGAGATCGCCGGCGCGCTGCGCCTGGTCGAGCTCGAGCTTGGCGGCTTCCAGCTGTTCCTTGATCTTCGCCTCGGACTGGATCTTGTCCTTCTCGGCCTGCCAGCGTGCCGTCAGTTCGGCCGATTGCTGCTCGAGATTGACCAGCTCGGACTCGAGATTGGCAAGCCGATCGCGTGAGGCGTCGTCGGTTTCCTTCTTCAGCGCCTCGCGCTCGATCTTGAGCTGGATGATCCGTCGATCGAGAGTCTCGATCTCTTCGGGCTTGGATTCGACTTCCATGCGGATGCGCGACGCCGCCTCGTCCATCAGGTCGATCGCCTTGTCGGGCAGGAAGCGATCGGTGATGTAGCGGTTGGAGAGCGTGGCGGCGCTGACGATCGAGGCATCGGTGATGCGCACGCCGTGGTGCAGCTCGTATTTCTCCTTGAGCCCGCGCAGGATCGAGATCGTGTCCTCAACCGTGGGCTCGCCGACGAACACCGGCTGGAACCGCCGCTGCAGCGCGGGGTCCTTCTCGACATATTTGCGATATTCATCGAGCGTGGTCGCGCCGATGCAATGGAGCTCGCCGCGGGCGAGCGCGGGCTTGAGCAGATTGCCGGCATCCATTGCGCCTTCGGATTTCCCGGCGCCGATCAGCTGGTGCATCTCATCGATGAACAGGACGATATGGCCCTCGGCGGCCTTCACTTCGTCGAGCACGCCCTTCAGCCGCTCCTCGAATTCGCCGCGATATTTCGCGCCCGCGATCAGGCTGCCCATGTCGAGCGACATCAGCGTGCGGTCCTTGAGATTGTCCGGCACGTCGCCATTGGCGATGCGCAGCGCCAGCCCCTCGGCGATCGCGGTCTTGCCGACGCCCGGCTCGCCGATCAGCACCGGATTGTTCTTGGTGCGCCGCGCCAGGATCTGGATGGTGCGGCGGATCTCCTCGTCGCGGCCGATCACCGGATCGAGCTTGCCGGCCCTTGCCGCCTCGGTGAGGTCGCGCGCGAATTTCTTGAGCGCGTCATAGCGATCCTCGGCGCCGGCAGTGTCGGCGGTACGGCCGCCGCGCATCGTATTGATCGCGGTGTTGAGCGCATCGGCGCGCGCGTTCGCCGCCTGCAGCGCCTTGCCCGCCGCGGTGTTCAGGCTCAGTGCCAGCGCGACAAGCAGCCGCTCGACGGTAACGAAGCTGTCGCCCGCTTTCTGCGCGATCTGCTCGGCCTGGTCGAGCACGCGGACCAGATCATTGTCGAGCCCCGGCGTCTGCTGCGCGCCGCCGCCCGACACCGCGGGGATCTTCGACAGTGCAAGATCGGTCTCGCTCAGCGCGCGCTTGGCGTCGCCGCCCGCGGCCGCGATCAGCCCGCTCGCCATGCCCTGCTCGTCTTCGAGCAAGGCCTTGAGCAGATGCTCGGGCGCGATGCGCTGGTGATTCATCCGGATTGCGACAGTCTGCGCCGACTGGAGGAAGCCCTTGGCGCGGTCAGTGAATTTGTCGAGGTTCATGGCAATCCCTGTTAGGCTATGACCGACAGATGGTGTTGCATTTCGGCAACACAAGAGGGCGCGATGCTGGCTTTGCTATCTTGGACGTTGATGACGCTGGTGCAAGCCTCGCCCACGGTCGAGGTGCAGCTCGATTGGGATGGCTCGAATTGCACCGCCACTGTCGATGGCGCGGGCGTGCCCGTTGCGTCGCTTGAAGCGCGGGGGCGGCAATGGGCTGCGGGCAAGCGCAGCGTTCATGTCAGCTTTGTGCAGCGCACCCCGTACCGTTGCATCGGGTCCGCGATCTACCTGCTGCAAATGGCCGAAAATCGTGAGATGCGGGTCGATTATCCCCACGGCGCGCTGGCGATCGAACTATTCGTTCCGGCGGGCCGTTGCCGTATCCTTGCGGACGGAGTCCCGCAGTCGATCGGCGCGTTTCGACGCCTTACGGAAAGGTGGCGTGACACGCAGCCGGAAATTCATTTCAAGCCGGACCTTAAGGCGCGCTATTCTTGTGTGAAGCGTGTGCTCAAAATCCTGAAATCCGCCCATCTCAGCAAGCTCGGTTTCGTGGGGTATGAGTCGGCGCCCTAGCCGCGGCGCCGTGGCAACCCGTCGCCGAACTGTCATCGCGATGACGCTGTGCTGCAACCGTCCTATCGCCATGCTGCAATGCACAACGACTAGCGCCGAAACGATCCAGGCCAATCCGGCCGGACCGATCGGGGAATATGGTGATGCGGAACTGGGTTGCGTGCCTGCTGGCGGGCGGTTCGTTGTTGGCGGCGATGACGGCACAGGCGCGCCCCGATCCCGACCCCACCGCCGCGGTGGCTGACGAGCAGAGCGACATCGTCGTGATCGGCCAGGGCGAGACGCGCCAGGTCCAGCAGATCGCCCAGGAAGACCTCGCTTTGCTCGCGCCGGGCACCAGCCCGTTGAAGGCGATCGAGAAGCTGCCCAGCGTCAGCGTCCAGGGCGCCGATCCGTTCGGGGCCTATGAGTGGGCGCAGCGCGTGTCGATCCGCGGATTCAACCAGAACCAGCTCGGCTTCACGCTCGACGGCATTCCGCTGGGCGACGCCAGCTATGGCAACGTCAACGGTCTCCATATCAGCCGCGCGATCATCAGCGAGAATATCGGGCGCACCATCGTGTCGCAGGGTTCGGGCTCGATCGGCACCCAGGCGACGAACAATCTCGGCGGCACGCTAGAGTTTTTCTCGAGCGATCCCAAGGCCGATTTCGGCCTCGAGCTGAACGGCACCTATGGCAGCGAGAACATGTATCGCGTCTATGGCCGGCTCGACACTGGAGAGCTCGGCACTGGCGGGCCCAGCGCCTATGTTTCCTATGTCCATTCGGATACCGACAAGTGGAAAGGCTGGGGCAGCCAGCGCTACGACCAGGTCAACGCCAAGGCCGTCGCGCCGCTGGCGGGCACGGTCCGTCTCGTCGGCACGTTCGATTTCTCCGATCGCAAAGAGAACGACTATCAGGACATGTCGCTCGGCATGATCCAGCGGCTGGGCTATGACTGGGACAATATTTCCAACGACTATGCCAAGGCGATCCTGGTCTCGGATGTCGGCGCCAACACCGGCTATACCGGCCTGACCCCGACCAATCCGGCCGCCGGCACCGTCTACCCGGCCCCCTTCGCCAATCCCGACGATGCCTATTTCGACGCCGCAGGGCTTCGCCAGGACTATCTCGCCTCGGTGGGAATCGAGACCGAGCGCGGTGCCAAGGTGCATGGCGAGCTCAAGACCTATCTCCATTCGAACCACGGCCAGGGCATCTGGTTCACGCCCTATGCGGCGTCGCCTTCGGGCGTGCCGATGGCGATCCGCACCACCGAGTACGACATCCGCCGCAAGGGCGTGTTCGGATCGATCGGCACGGCGATCGGCTTCAACGACGTCACCGTCGGCGCCTGGTATGAAGACAATGACTTCCAGCAGGCGCGGCGCTTCTACGGGCTTCAGAGCCGCACCAATCCGGGCCGCGACAGCCTCGAATTCCAGCACGACGCGTTCTTCACCCAGTGGGACTGGCAGTACAACACCCAGACCTTCCAATATCATGTCGAGGACAAGCTCGCCTTCGGGCCGCTGAGCGTGAACCTCGGCTGGAAGGGCTTCAGCGTTACCGACAAGGCCGATCCGATCGTCGGCGGCGGGCTCGCCGGCGGCAAGATCAAGGTGACCGACTGGTTCCAGCCGCATGCCGGGTTCAACTATGCGATCGCGCCGCGCGCCGAGCTGTTCGGCGGCTTCACGCAGGTAACTCGCGCCTTCGTCGCCTCGGCGACCAGCGGGCCGTTCGCGACCACCCAGGCCGGGTTCAATGCGCTGCTCGATGGCGATACCGAACTCAAGCCCGAGCAATCGGATACCTATGAGCTCGGTGGCCGCATGCGCACCGGGCCGTTCACCGGATCGGTCGCGGGCTATTACATCAACTTCCGCAACCGCCTGCTCGGCGTCACCACCGGCGCGGGGATCGTCGGCAACCCGCCGATCCTGCAGAATGTCGGCGACGTCCGCTCGTTCGGCTTCGAGGCGACCGGCGATCTGCGCCTCGGCGCGGGCTTCGGCGCGTTCGTGTCGTATAGCTACAACGACAGCACCTATCGCGACGACGTCCACACCACCGCAACGGTGGGCGGTGTGGTCACCCCGGTGGTCATCCCCACCGCGGGCAAGACCGTGGTCGATTCGCCCGAGCATCTGCTGAAGGGCGAGCTGACCTATGACGCGCACGGCTTTGTCGGCCGGGTCGGCGCCAATTATATGAGCAAGCGCTACTTCACCTACACCAACGACCAGTCGGTGGATGGCCGCGTCGTGGTCGACGCCACGCTCGGCTACAAATTCGATCTGAACGGCCGTCCGCTGGAGATCCAGGGCAACGTCACCAATCTGTTCGACGAGAAATATGTCTCGACTATCGGCACCAATGGCTTTGGCAACAGCGGCGACAACCAGACGCTGATGGTCGGCGCGCCGCGCCAGGTGTTCGTCACGCTCAAGGTCGCGTTGTAAGGGTACGGGGCCGGTTCCCGGCGGGCCGGCCCCAAGGTTACGAAGCATGTCCCGAACCGCCGGACCCGCTTGCGGCGGGCCGGGCGGGCGCTATGGTCCCCGCCATCTGATCTCTCGGGGGTTCCACCTACATGAAGCCGTTCCAGATGCTTTCCGGCGTAGCCACGCTTGCGCTCGCCGCCGCCTCGCTGCCTGCCGCGGCGCAGACCAGGGCCGAAGCCAAGCCCGCGCCGGTCGCCGATCTCGTTAAGCGCGTCGACATTCCGTATGAGCAGTTCAAGCTCGCCAACGGGCTGCGCGTCATCGTCCACACCGATCGCAAGGCGCCGATTGTCGCAGTGTCGACCTGGTACGATGTCGGATCGAAGCACGAGCCCAGCGGCAAGACCGGCTTCGCGCACCTTTTCGAGCATCTGATGTTCAACGGCTCGGAAAATGCGCCCGGCGACTTTTTCGAGCCGCTCAAGCAGGTCGGCGCGACCGATTTCAACGGCACCACCAGCTTCGACCGCACCAACTATTTCGAGACCGTGCCGCGCCCCGCGCTCGACCGCGCGCTGTTCCTCGAGAGCGACCGCATGGGTTATCTGCTCGGTGCGATCACCCAGGACGTGCTCGACGAGCAGCGCGGCGTCGTCCAGAACGAGAAGCGTCAGGGCGACAACCAGCCCTATGGCCTGGTCTATTACAAGGTCCTCGAGGAGCTGCTCGCCGGCAGCCCCTACGGCCATAACGTGATCGGATCGATGGCCGATCTCGACAAGGCCAGCCTCGACGACGTCAAGAACTGGTTCCGCTCGCATTACGGCCCGAATAATGCCGTGCTGGTGCTCGCGGGCGATATCGACGCCAAGACCGCGCGCCCGCTGGTCGAGAAGTATTTCGGCAAGATTGCCGCGGGTCCGAAGAGCAATCTGCCCCAGGTCACCGTGCCGACCCTTGCAGCGCCCAAGACCGTCAAGATGCAGGACCGCGTCGCGGCGACGCTGATCCTCAAGAGCTGGGCGGTGCCCGGCATGAACGATCCCGACGCCGTGGCGCTCGACGCGTTCGGCGACGTGCTCGGCGGCCTCGCCAGCTCGCGCCTCGACAATGCGCTGGTCCGCAAGGAGAAGTCTGCGGTCCAGGTCTCGGCCGGTGTCCAGTCGATGGCGCAGCTCGGCATCTTCCAGGTCCAGGCGGTGGTGAAGCCCGGCGTCGATCCCGATGCCGTCGCCAAGCGGCTCGACGAGATCGTCGCCGATCTGATCAAGAACGGCCCGACCGCGGACGAAGTCCAGCGCGTCGCCACCACCAATGTCTCGGGCCGTATCTCCGGCCTCGAATCGGTCGGCGGCTTCGGCGGCAAGGCCGTCGCGCTCGCTTCGGGCGAACTCTATTCGGGCGATCCGGCCTTCTTCAAGAAGCAGCTCGAAGAGACGGGGCGGATCACCCCGGCGCAGGTCCAGGCCGCTGGCCAGAAGTGGCTCACGCGTCCGTCGCTGACCATCTTCGTCGAGCCCGGCAAGCGCGAGGCCTATGAAGAGGCGCAGACGGTCCCGGCGGCAGCGAAGCCCGCCGAGGGGCCCAAGGCCGAGCCGGTCAAGGGCACCCGGGGTGCGTTGCCCGAAATGTCGGCGATCGGCGATCTCGACTTCCCGGATATCAGCCGCACCAAGCTCTCGAACGGCGTCGAGATCGTCTACGCCAATCGCACCGCGGTGCCGGTCACCCAGGTAGTGATGAGCTTCGATGCCGGCACCGTCGCCGATCCGGCGACCAAGCTGGGAACGCAGAATCTCGTGCTCTCGATGCTCGACGAAGGCACCACCAGCCTCGATTCGATCGGGCTTGCCGAAGCGCGCGAGCGGCTGGGCGCAACGATCAGCACCGGCAGCTCGGCCGATCGCACCTATCTGGGCGTCACGGCGCCGAGCCCGAACCTGCCCGGCGCGCTCGATCTGTTCGCCGATGTTGTGCGCAACCCCGCGTTCGCGCCCGAGGAAATCGAGCGGATCCGCTCGACCACGCTCACCGGCATCGCCGCCGAGCTGACCAGCCCGCAGGGCCTGGCCAATCGCGCGCTGCCGCCGTTGCTCTATGGCGCGGGTAATCCCTACGCCAAGCTCGGCGCCGGCAGCGGCGATCCCGCCGCGATCAAGGCGCTGACCCGCGACGATCTGCTCGCGTTCTACCGTGCTTGGATCCGCCCCGATAAGGCGAAGATCTTCGTGGTCAGCGATCGTCCGCTCGCCGAGGTCAAGGCAGCGCTCGAGGCGCGCTTCGGCAATTGGGCCGGGCAGGGTGCTGCCGGCACCAAGGCGTTCACCGTCGCGCCCAAGCAGGTCGCGCCCAAGATCGTGCTGATCGATCGGCCCGATTCGCCCCAGTCGCTGATCATCGCCGCGCAGATGACCGGGCTCGATCCGGCGAGCGAACTGCTCGTCCCGGTCACTGCCAACCAGGTGCTCGGTGCTGGCTTCCTCTCGCGGATCAACATGGATCTGCGCGAGAACAAGCATTGGACCTATGGCGCGCGCGGCGGGTACGATTGGCTCGAAAAGGCCGTGCCCTACACGATCAGCGCCCCGGTCCAGGCCGACAAGACCGGGGATTCGATCAAGGCGATCCAGCTCCAGGTGCGCGAGTTCCTCACCACCAAGGGCGTCACCGACATCGAGCTCACTCGCGAGATCAACGGTACGACTCGCGAGCTCGCTGGGCGATTCGAAACTTCGGGCGCGGTGCTCTCGGCGATGCAGCAGAACGACCTGCGCAAGCGTCCGGACAATTTCTACGATACCGTGACGCAAAAATATCGCGGCATGACCGTGGCGCAGCTCGACGCTGCGGCACGCACGGCTTTGAACCCCGACAAGTTCGTCTGGGTGGTCGTCGGCGACGCGGCGAAGGTCAAGCCGCAGCTTGACAGCCTTGGCCTGCCTGTCGAGGTGGTCCCGGCAGCGTCGGTCGCGGCTCCCGCCGCGCCTGCCGCATCGAAGTGATGGAGAGTATAATGGCGAACGTGGACGGCAGCTGGAACACGGTGACCAAGTCGCCGATGGGCGATCAGCAGGCAGTGCTCACCGTGGCGAGCAACGGCGACAGCTTCACCGGCAATTTCTCGGGCGGCCTCGGCACGACCGACATCAAGGACGGCAAGGTCGACGGCGACACGCTGACCTTCTCGCTCGACCTGACCGTGCCGATGCCGATGACGCTCACCGTCGAAGCGACGGTGGACGGCGACAATCTCAATGGCACCGTCACCGCAGGCGCTTTCGGCAGCTTCCCGATTACGGGCACGCGCGGCTGAGGCTTTCGCTTTGGTGGATGAAAGGGGCTCGCTTCCGGAAGGAGGCGGGCCCTTTTTCTTAGATTCTCCCCGGAACGGGGAGGGGGACCATGCGCAGCATGGTGGAGGGGGCCCGTTATCCGCGGGCCAACTGCCGGTGGAGAGCGGGCCCCCTCCACCACGCCCTTCGGGCGCGGTCCCCCTCCCCGTTTCCGGGGAGGAATTGAGCTACCGCTTCACGCGCGTGACATGCCCCATCTTGCGCCCCGGCCGGGCCTGGCCCTTGCCATAGAGGTGGAGATGCGTTCCCGGCTCGGCGAGCAGTTCGGGCCAGCGATTGGCTTCGTCGCCGATCAAATTCTCCATCTCGACCTGCGTGCCGGTCAGCGCGGTTGAGCCCAGCGGCAGCCCGCAGATCGCGCGGATATGGTTTTCGAACTGCGAGGTTTCGGCGCCTTCGATCGTCCAGTGCCCCGAATTATGCACGCGCGGCGCCATCTCGTTGAACACCGGCCCTTCCTCGGTCGCGAAGAATTCGAGCGTCAGCACCCCGACATGGTCGAGCGCGTCGGCAACCCGGCCGGCCAGCGTCGCCGCCTCGGTCCAGTGCCGGGCGACCTCGGCGGGGGCGGGCAGCGACGAGCGCGCGAGGATACCCTCCTTGTGCTCGTTCCACGGCGGCGGATAGCTGGTCAGCGCGCCGTCGAGCCCGCGCACCGTGATGATCGAGAATTCGTGGCTGAACTCAACGAACCCCTCGAGGATCGCCGGCCGCTCGCCGATCTCGGCCCAGGCAGCGGCGGCTTCTGCGGCGTCACGGATACGCACCTGGCCCTTGCCGTCATAGCCCAGCCGCAGCGTCTTGAGGATCGCCGGCGCGCCGATCTGCGCTATTGCCGACTCCAGCTCTTCGCGCGTCGAGACCGGCGCCCAGGGCGCGGTCCGGCCGCCGAGCGCCGCGACGAACGCCTTTTCGCGCGCGCGGTCCTGCGCGATCGACAGACTCTGCGCGCCGGGCCGCACCGGCACCTTGCCGGCGAGATATTCGACCGGGCCGATCGCGATATTCTCGAATTCATAGGTGACCACATCGGTCTGCCCGGCGACTTCGTCGAGCACGATGCGGCTATGATAGTCGGCGCGCGTGTAGCTCGATGCGGTCTGCGCCGCGACGCTCTCGGCATCGGGCGCCAGGATGTGGGTACGGTAGCCGAGCTGCGCCGCGGCGGTCGCGAGCATGCGCCCGAGCTGGCCGCCGCCGAGGATGCCGATCACCGATCCCGGTGGCAGGGCGGTCGAGTTTGCGCTCATTTCGGATCGGTCGCCACGCCGTCGGTCTGCGCCGCGCGCCAGGCCTGGAGCCGCTGGGAGAGCGCTTCGTCCGACGTCGCCAGGATCGCGGCGGCAAGCAGCCCGGCATTGATCGCGCCAGGCTTGCCGATCGCCAGCGTGCCGACGGGGATGCCACCGGGCATCTGGACGATCGAATAGAGGCTGTCGACGCCCTTCAGCGCCTTGGACTCGACCGGGACGCCGAGCACCGGCAGATGCGTCATCGATGCCGCCATGCCGGGCAGATGCGCCGCGCCGCCCGCGCCGGCGATCACCACCTTGAGCCCGCGTCCCGCGGCGCTGGTGGCATAGTCGTAGAGCCGCTGGGGCGTGCGATGCGCCGAGACCACCTTGGTCTCATGCGCCACGCCCAGTTCATCAAGCACCGAGGCGGCATGGCGCATCGTCTCCCAATCGGAGGTGCTGCCCATGATGATACCGACAAGAGGTGCTTCCGCCATTCGCCCGCCCCTAGAGGAAGCGCGGTCGTTAGCGGCAGGGCACGCGCCCTGCAATGGCGGCGTTCAGCCTTCGGGTCGCTGGCACGAATGGACAGGTGTTTTGTCGGCCGGCGGGCAAGGCGCGAAATATTGCCGATCCAGCGCAATGTCGTGGAGATAGGGCTCGATCCCGCTCTCGCCGATCGCCCATTTTCCGTCGCGATACATCACCAGGTCGCGGGAGACGTGCTCGCGGCCCAGCGCCTCGCGCATGCCGGCGAAGCTGCGAGTGACGCGCGGATCGCGCGCCCAGCCGGGGGCGTCCACGATCCGGAACCGATAGGTCAGCTGCGGGATGGCGTCACTCGCCAGGTTTTTGGGTTTCATCGCAAGCCCTGTGAGCACGCGCCGGCCATAGCAGAGCTCGACCGGTGTCTTGTCCATCCCGATGTCGCGCATCTTGAGCGCCGGCTTGGCGAGCGCGGTCGGTTCGTAGACCTGTCTGCCTTCGGACTCGCCTGCCGCGCGGATCAGCCCGAGCTCGGTCAGCGCCGCGACACCCGGCGGCGCCGCCGCCCCCTTCGCGACGTGGATTTCGAGCGGCAGGAGCCCCTGGAGCAGCGTGGCGCATTGGCGCTCGCCGTCCAGTTGCGCCTGGATCGCGGCGCGGGCGGACCCGTCATCGATCGCGCGCTGCGCGGCGGCAAAGGGGTCACGCCCGCACCCGGCTAGCACGAGCGCGGCGATCAGGGCCGCGCGGCGCATCTCACCGCTCGCTCAGATAATAGCGGTCGGTCGCCACCAGTGCGTCGTCGAGTTCGTAGACGATCGGCTGGCCGGTCGGGATCTCGAGATTGACGATCTCGCTGTCGGGGATGCCGGACAGATGCTTGACCAGCGCGCGCAAGGAGTTGCCATGCGCGGAGATCAGCACGCGCTTACCCGCCTTGATCTCCGGCGCGATGCGGCTCTCCCAATAGGGCAGCACGCGCGCGATCGTGTCCTTGAGGCTCTCGGTCTGCGGGATCGCGACGCCCTTGTAGCGTTCGTCCTTGGCGAGGTCCCAGGCCGAGCCTTCCTCGGGCAGCGGCGGCGGCACGTCGAAGCTGCGGCGCCAGATCTTGACCTGGTCGTCGCCGTGCAGCGCCGCGGTCTCGGCCTTGTTGAGCCCGGTCAGCCCGCCATAATGACGCTCGTTGAGCCGCCAGTCCTTCTCGGTCGGCAGCCACAGCCGGCCCATCGCTTCCAAAGCAAGGTTGAGCGTCTTGATCGCGCGGCTCTGGAAGCTGGTGAAGGTCAGGTCGAAATCGAGCCCCTTCTCCTTCATCAGCTCGCCTGCCGCCCAGGCCTCCTGCGTGCCCTGCTCGGTCAGGTCGACGTCCCACCAGCCGGTGAAGCGGTTCTCGAGGTTCCAGGCCGACTGGCCATGGCGGATCAGGACGAGCTTGGGCATCGCGGGCTCCTTGCAATGATTTGGGCAGGTCCTTAGCGGCATGGGCGGCAGGGACAAGGGAGACGCGGTCATGGCGATTGTTCGTGAGACGTTGGTGTACCAGGGCCCGGGCGGCCTGTTCGAGGGCGTGCTCGCCTATGAGGACGAAGTCACGACGCTGCGTCCTGGCATACTCGTCGTCCCGAATATCCTCGGCCAGAAGGAAGCGGACGCTGTCCATGCCGAAAATCTGGCCAAGCTAGGCTATGTCGCGCTCGCCGCCGACATTTTCGGCCAGGGCAAGCGCACCACGCATGATTCGCCCAACCGCAGCGAATATATGGACCTGCTCAACGCAGATCGCCGGCTGCTGCGCGATCGCCTGGCCGCCTCGCTCGACGCGCTGCGCGGCTTCGACCGCGCCGATCCGGCCAAGCTGGGGGCGATCGGCTTCTGCTTCGGCGGCAAGTGCGTGCTCGACATGGCGCGTGCGGGGCTGCCGATCCTGGGCGGCGTCTCGTTCCACGGCGTCTATGACCGGCCCGACTACGCCAATGCCGATCCGATCGCCGCGAAGCTGCTCGTCTGCCACGGCTGGGACGATCCGCTCGGCCCGCCCGCGGCGGTGGTTGGGCTCGGCACGGAGCTGACCGAAAGTGGCGCCGACTGGCAGCTCCACGCCTATGGCCATGCCGGCCACGCCTTTACCGACGTTGACCGCAAGGGCTCGACCGTGCCCGGCGTCGCCTATGCGCCCAAGGCCGATCGGCGCAGCTGGCGCGCGATGGCCAATTTCTTCGAGGAAGTCTTCGCCTGAGTTGCTAGAGCACGCGCGACAGGAAGCGGCTGAACGGATCGTCCGTCGGATAATCGGCAAAGGCGCCGCATTCGGTGAAACCGAACTTGCTGTATAGCGCGTGCGCCGCCTCGAAAGCCGGCCCCGTTCCGGTCTCCAGGCTCAGCCGCCGATAGCCGCGCGCGCGGGCCACGCCGAGGATATGGCCGACCAGCGCCGCACCCACGCCGCTGCGCAATTGCTGCGGGGCGGTGCGCATCGACTTGATCTCGCCATGCCCGGAATCGAGCTGGCGAAGCGCGCCGATGCCGAGCAGCGTGTCGCCCTCCCAGGCGGACCAGAACGTC
Source organism: Sphingomonas sp. MMS12-HWE2-04 (assembly GCF_044881185.1). Taxonomy (GTDB): domain Bacteria; phylum Pseudomonadota; class Alphaproteobacteria; order Sphingomonadales; family Sphingomonadaceae; genus Sphingomonas. Next base: position 4,160,303 of record NZ_CP173254.1, read on the forward strand.
ACGTCGGCGCGCTGCAGTCCGCTCAGGTCGAGGGCATGAACGCTCTCCTTGGGCGAGTTTGCCCGCATCCCTTCCAGGTGAAGGCGCAGCATCGCGATGACCTGCGGGTCTTCGAGCCCGCCCTCGCGGATCTCCATCAGAGTTCGTCGATAAAGCCGGCGAGCGTCTCCAGGCAGGCCGCGCCCAGCGCCTTGCAGCGCGCCGGGCTCCATGCGAACTCGGGGTCCGCATTGGCGACATGGTCCTTGAACGGCATTTCCAGCGTCATCGAGACCGCGCCGAACCGTTCGGCGAGCTGGTTGGTCGACATCGACAGGTTGGCCTGGCCCGGCGCCGATTTCTCATAGCCGAGATCGAGCTGGAAATCGGGCGTGGCGGCATCGAGCCGCCGGGCATATTCGTAGAATTTCTCGCCGAGCGCGTCGGTCCAGCTCGGAATGCCTTCGAAGCCGGCGATGAAGTTCGCCGGGATCGCCTCGTCGCCATGCACGTCGATCGCGAAGGTTACGCCGGTCTCGTCCATCGCATTGCGCACGGCAAGCACTTCGGGGCTGCGCTCGGGCGTCGGCGCATGCCATTCGCGGTTGAGGTTCACACCCGCCGCATTGGTGCGCAGATGGCCGCGCCGCGAACCATCAGGGTTCATGTTGGGAACGAGGTGGAAGGTCGCCTTGGCGCGCAATGCCTGGGCACTGGCATCCTCGGGATCGGTGAGCTTCTCCAGTGCGCCTTCCATCCACCATTCGGCCATCGTCTCGCCGGGATGCTGGCGGGCATAGAGCCACACCTGCTTGGGGCCATCGCCGATCGTGAGGCAATCGATCGGTTGACCGTCCAGCGATACGCCCAGTTCGCGGTGGCGCACCCCCGGCTGCAGCGCGATTCGGCTGACCAGATCGTGGTGCCGCTCCATCGAATAGGGCGCGAAATAGGCGAACCAAACGATGTCGGTGTCGATCGCCCGAGTGAATTCGAGCACGCCGCCCTCATAGCTGGTCGGCGTCGTGCGCCACGCCTCGCGGTCGCTGCTCCAGCGCGTCTCGTAATCGGGCCAGCCGAACGCATAGGCCGCGCCGCCCGCATTGAGAATGCGGAAGGTCAGCGTGCGCCCCTTCGCGCCGGAAAGGCGGAAGTGAAACCATTGGTAGAAGTCGGAAAGGTGATCCTTGACGATCTCGAGGTCGACGCGGTCGCCCTCGATTCCAACCAGCTTGATGTTGCCGCTGTCGAACGCGGCGTTGATCTGGATGCTCATTTCACCGTGATAGTGATGCCGGACTCGCCAGGAAAGCCCTTGAACAGCGCGGCGGCCACGCGCGCGGCCGAATTGCGCGGATCGCTGCCCTTGGTGCCGCTTACCGACTGAGTCTGCGCGCGGCCTTCCCACACCACGGTGTTGTCGCTGCGGCGCTTGAGCTGGACCCACAGCTCGGTCGCGGTCACTTCGCGGGTCTTGCCCCCGATGCCGAACGACACGCCGCCGCCCAGGCCTACGCCGCCACCGCCGCGCCGGCCACCGCCATAGCTTCCGCCGCCGAGCCCGATCGATACGGGCGGCTGCTCGCGATAGGCGCCGCGCGGCGCGCGGCTGAACGATACTGCGGCGATATAGCCCGAGCTGAGCGGGTTTGGCGTCGCGACATAGCCCTGCCGTGCCAGCTCGGCGGCAACGGCGTCGGCATAGAGCTGATATTCCGGGCTGATCGTCACGGCGTTGTTCATCGGCTCCACTGCCACGCTCGTGCGCTCCAGCGGCTGGCCGAGATGATAGCGGGTGACGTCCACCGGCGCAGTGCGGGGCCCCGTCATGCAGCCGCCCAGCAGGGCGGCACCGGCAACGGCTAGGCTGAACGACTTGAGCACGGGGATCTCCTGTTTCGCGCGCGGAACGGCTTCATGCGCTCCAACACGACTCCCGTCGAGTTGGTTCCAAAGCACGGCGCCCCGCCTTGACTTGCCGCGCCGCCGCATATAGGCGGGCGCCTCATTTTCCGGCATTCCTATAGTTTGAGAAGCGAATCGGTCATGAAGATCGTGAATTCATTGAAGTCGCTCAAGGGGCGGCACCGCGACAACCGCGTGATCCGCCGCCGTGGCCGGATCTACGTGATCAACAAGACCAACCGTCGGTTCAAGGCCCGCCAGGGCTAAGCCCGGGTGGAGAAGCCGTCTGCCGTCATCTTCGATGTCGGCAACGTCCTCTTCGACTGGCAACCGCGACGTTTGTACGAGCGTCTGATCGAGGACGATCAGGCGCTCGACGCGTTTCTGGCGACGGTCGTCACCAAGGACTGGCATTTCCAGCATGATGCCGGCCGTCCCTTCGCCGAGACCTCGGCGGAGCTCGCGGCTGCATATCCGCAGCATGCCGATCTGATCGCCGCCTGGGGGCCGCGCTTCAACGAGACGCTCGAGCACCCGATTCCGGGCATGATAGAGCTCGTCACCGAGCTCGATGCTGCCGGCGTTCCGCTCTATGCGATCACCAATTTCTCGGGCGAGCTGTGGCGCGCCTGGGCGCCGCTGCACGACGACCTGTTCGGCCGCTTCCGCGACATCGTCGTCTCGGGCGACGAGCGCCTGGTGAAGCCCGATCCCGCGATCTACGCGCTCGCCCTCGATCAATTCGGGCTGGCCGGCCCGGACGCCGTATTCGTCGACGACAGTCCCCCCAATGTGCACGCGGCCGCCGATATGGGCATCCACGCGGTGCTGTTCACCGACGCACCGGCCTTCCGCACCGAGTTGGTGCGGCTGGGATTGCTTGCCGGGTCCTGAGGGTTCGCGTACATGGCAAGGCGGAGGTGCGCATGGAAATTTCCATCCGCGAAGCACAGGCGCAATTCGATGAAGCCATCGCAGCAGCCCGACGCGGTGAGCTTGTCATAATCACCGACAATGGCACGCCGATCGCCGAAATTCGAGCGCCGAGCATCGCAGGGAAAAAGGGTCTGGATTGGGAAGCGCTCCATCGTTTCAAAATGGAGCGCGGGCTCGATAAGATCGATCGAGATCTTTGGCCGCCCGAATTCGACGACCCGGCATTCAGTCGAGAGGTATTGGGGCTTGAGGATGACTGGAAGCCCAGCCCGGAGGGTTGAAGCTGCCCGGGAGTAGACGATGCTTCTGATCGACACGCATATCCTGGTGTGGATGATCGACCGGCCGAATATGCTGCGCGTGGTGGAACGGGCTGTCTTGGACGCCAATGCCGACGAACTCGCCGCCTCCGTGATATCCCTTTGGGAGCTCCGGCTGAAATGGGAGCGTCTCGATAGGGCGGGCCGTCGCAAGGGGCCCCTGGATCCGGTCGATGTGCGTCAAGCACTCGCGATCCTTGGTATTCCGATTTTACCGCTCGACGCGGAGCAGGCGGTTGCATCGCTCCGCGTGCCGATCAAGCACCGCGACCCTTTCGATGAGCAATTGCTAATCCATGCCCAGGTGATAGGCGCCAAACTGATCACGCGCGACGCGAATTTGATCGCCCACCCGCTCGCCTATCGCTTCGGCTGAGACTCAGCTCTCGCTGGGGCCGGTATAGTTCTTCAGCTCGTCGCCCAGGATCGTCACGACATGGAGCACGTTGGTCGACCCCGGCGTCCCGAACGGCACGCCGGCGCAGACCACCACGCGGTCGCCCGCCGCCGCCAGCTTGTGGCGCAGTGCCATGCGCTTGGCCTTGCCGACCATTTCCTCGAACAATTCGACGTCGCGCGTCTGGACCGCATAGGTTCCCCACAGCAGCCCGGCGCGGCGCGCGGTTTCAGCGCGGGGGGTGAGCAGCATGATCGGAACGGTCGGCCGCTCGCGGGCGATTCGCCGCGCGGTCGAGCCCGAGCTGGTGAAGCAGACGATCGCCGAGGCCGAGACATTCAGCGCGATATTCTTCGCCGCCTCGGCCAGCGCGTCGGCCGTGGTCGGGTCGGGCTTGGTCACGGTGAAGTGGACGCGATCGCCATGCGCGGGGTCGCGCTCTACTGCGTCGGCGATCGAATTCATCATCGAGACCGATTCGACCGGCCATTTTCCCGCGGCGCTCTCTGCCGAGAGCATGATCGCGTCGGCGCCGTCATACACTGCGGTGGCGACGTCGGAGACTTCGGCGCGCGTCGGCGAAGGGCTCTCGATCATCGATTCGAGCATCTGCGTCGCGACGATCACCGGGCGGCCCATCCGGCGCGCGGTCTCGACGATGCGCTTCTGCAGCGGCGGCACGCTCTGCGGGGGCAGCTCGACACCCAGATCGCCGCGCGCGACCATCACGCCGTCGCACTGTTCGACGATTTCCTCGAGCCGGGTGATCGCGCTCGGCTTCTCGATCTTGGCGAGCAAGGCCGCCTTGCCGCCGATCAGCCGGCGGGCCTCCATCAGATCCTCGGGGCGCTGGACGAACGACAGCGCGATCCAGTCGACGCCCTGCTCGACGGCGAAGGCAAGGTCGCTGCGGTCCTTTTCGGTGAGTGCGGCGAGCGGCAGCACCATGTCGGGGACGTTCAGCCCCTTCGAATTGGACAGCACGCCGCCGACTTCGACCACCGTGGTCAACCGATCGGGCGCTACCGCGGTGACGCGCAGCACCATCTTGCCGTCGTCGAGCAGCAGCCGCGCATTCTCATGCGCCGCCTCGAAGATCTCGCGGTGCGGCAGCTCGACGCGCGTCGAATCGCCGGGCGTGGAGTCGCGGTCGAGGATGAACTGCTGGCCGGTTTCCAGCGTCACGCGGCCATCGGCGAACTTGCCGACGCGCAGCTTAGGTCCCTGGAGATCGGCGAGGATCGTGGTCGGGCGGCCCAGCGTCTTTTCAAGTCCGCGGATCGCCTCGATGACCGGGATCTTCGATGCCTGATCGCCATGGCTCATGTTGACGCGGAACGCATCGGCGCCCGCCTCGAACAGCCGCTGGATCATCTCGGGCGAATTGCTGGCCGGGCCGAGCGTCGCCAGAATGCGGACTTTACGGGAACGGGGGGTCATCGCGTTGGTCATCGCTGTCATCCTTGTGCGCGCTCGCCTCTAACCACTAATTGGGATCGATCAACCACGGAGGTGCACGTGCCCACTCTCGATACCCTGGATGACGCAGCGGCGGCCAAGGCGTTCCGCCGGCTCGTCCGTCATTTGCGCCATCGCACCGATGCGCAGAATATCGACCTGATGGGGCTCGCCGGTTTCTGCCGCAATTGCCTCGCCGACTGGATCGCCGAGGCCGATCCGTCGCTCAGCAAGGATGACGCACGCGAGATCATCTACGGCATGCCGTTCGCGCAGTGGAAGGCGCGGCACCAGGGCGAGGCGACGCCCGAGCAGATCGAGCGGATGAACGAGAGCGTGAAACGCAACCATGTCGAGGCGCAGCTCGACGATGCGCTCGACGACAGCTTCCCGGCGAGCGATCCGCCCTCGATGAGCGAGCCCGGCCGCTGATCCGGGCTTGAGCGCGGGCCGCGGCTTCTGTAATCGCCCGCGTTCCATTTCATCGTCGCTCTCCCAGCCCGGGATTCGCGGGTTCGTGCGGGCGCGGCGCCACCAGCAGGAGTTTCCATGTCCGACAACGTCTCCGCCGAGCAGCTGCGCCTCTTCATCGAGCGGATCGAACGCCTCGAGGAAGAGAAGAAGGGCATCGCCGACGACATCAAGGACGTCTATGCCGAGAGCAAGTCGACCGGCTTCGATGTCAAGACGATGCGCCACATCGTCCGGCTGCGGAAGATGGAGAAGCATCACCGCGACGAGGCCGATGCTCTGCTCGAGACCTATCGCAACGCGCTGGGTCTTCACTGATCACGGGACGGGGCGAGCATTGCGCTCGCCCATGATGCGGGCCTAGAGACCGCGCATAGATCTTCGCAAGAGAGCGCAATGGCAGGCCATTCCAAGTTCAAGAACATCATGCACCGCAAGGGTGCGCAGGATAAGAAGCGCTCGGGGATGTTCTCCAAGCTCAGCCGCGAAATCACCGTCGCGGCGAAGATGGGCCTGCCCGATCCGGACATGAATCCGCGCCTGCGCGCTGCGGTCAACGCCGCCAAGGCGCAGTCGATGCCCAAAGACAATATCACTCGGGCGATCGACAAGGCGACCAAGGGCGAGGGCGAGAATTACGAAGAGATCCGCTACGAGGCGTTCGGCCCGGGCGGGGTTTCGCTGATCGTCGAGACACTGACCGACAACCGCAACCGCACCGTCACCAACGTGCGCACCGCGATCGCCAAGAATGGCGGCAATCTCGGCGCGCCGGGTTCGGTTAGCCATGCCTTCGATCGCGTCGGGCTGATCAGCTACCCGGCGACGGCAGGCGACGCCGACAAGATCTTCGAAGCCGCGCTCGAGGCGGGGGCCGAAGACGTGACATCGAGCGAAGAAGGGCACGAAATCTGGACCGCGGTGAGCGATCTCCACGAAGTCGCCAAGGCGCTGGAAGCAGTGATCGGCGAGGCCGAAGCCGCGAAGCTTGCCTGGAAGCCGCAGACCATGGTGGCGGTCGACGAATCCGACGCGGGCACGCTGTTCAAGCTGATCGATGCGCTGGACGACGATGACGACGTCCAGACCGTCTGGGGCAATTACGAGGTCTCCGACGAAGTTATGGAGAAGCTGGGTTGATCCTTTCGATCCTCCCCACAAACGGGGGGATCCAGAGCCATGCTGATCCTGGGTCTCGACCCCGGGCTGGGCACCACCGGCTGGGGTATCATCCGCGCCGAGGGCAATCGCCTGTCGCATGTCGCGAACGGGCAGCTGAAGACGGACACCAAGGCGCCGCTCGCACGCCGGCTGGCGCATCTCGATGCAATGCTCGCCGCGATCCTCGTCGATCATGCGCCCCATGCGGCGGCGTGCGAGGAAGTGTTCGTCAATTCGAATGCCCAGTCGACGCTCAAGCTCGGCCAAGCGCGCGGGGTGGCGTTGTGCGCGGCGGCGCGCGCCGGGCTCGATGTCGGCGAATATACTCCCAGCGTGGTCAAGAAGGCGGTGGTCGGCAGCGGGGGAGCGGAAAAGGCGCAGGTCCACGCGATGGTGTCGATGCTGCTTTCGGGAGCGAAGATCGCCGGCGCCGACGCAGCGGACGCTCTCGCAGTCGCGATCTGCCATGCACACCACCTGGCGACCGCACGGCGGCTCGGCGCGGCCTAGACCAGCGGCGTCGGCAGCGGCCGTCCGCTGAACTGCGCATCGAGATTGGCGAGCACCAGCGCCGCCATCTCGGCACGTCCCTCGCGCGTCGCGCTGCCCTGGTGCGGCGCGAGCACGACCTGATCGAGCGCGCGCAATCCCTCGGGCACCTGCGGCTCGTGCGCGAACACGTCGAGCCCCGCGCCGCCAATTCGTCCGTCCCGCAGCGCTGCGACCAGTGCCTCCTCGTCGACCAGGCTGCCGCGGGCGATATTGATCAGCACCCCCTCGGGGCCCAGCGCGTCGAGCACCGCCGCATCGACGGCGCGGTCAGTATCCGCGCCGCCCGGTGCGGCGAGGATCAACACATCGCTCGCTGCGGCCAGCGCGCCGATCCCCGCGACGAAGCGCCACGGCACCTGTTTGGCCGAGCGCGCCGCATAGACGATTTCCCCGGCAAACGGCGCCGCCCGCCGGGCGATCGCCATGCCGATCTTGCCTAGCCCGAAGATACCGATCGTCCGCCCGCTGGCGCGCCGCCCCAACGGCACCTGCCAGCCGCCGTCGCGCACGACGCGATCGTTGACCGCGACGCGCCGCTGTACCGCGAGCATCAGCGCGATCGCGAGATCGGCGACATCGTCGGTCAGCACGTCGGGCGTGGTGGTCACGCGGATCCCGCGCGCGCGTGCGGCGTCGAGGTCGATGCCGTCATGCCCGACGCCATGGATCGCAATGATCTCCAGCGCCGGCAGTTGCGCCATCAGCGCTGCGTCGACGCGACTCATCCCGCCGCCGACGATCGCGCGTGTCTCGGGGGGTGGCGTGCCTTCATGCAATTGGAAACGCGCTGACAGCTGGTCACGCAGCGCGGGTGAGACAGCAGAGGCGAGGAACAGGTCGGGCATCATGCGGCCCATGCCAGCGCCGGGTCGTCATCGTCGTTTGCGGCACGCGTCGTCGGCCGGCGGCGCCGCGTACGGATATGCCGGCTTCGGGCCATCGGCCGCGCGAGCCATGCCCGCACCGCACCGATCCGCAGGCTCGATGCTGCGAGCGCTGCCGCCGCCAGCGCATCGACCAAGGTGCCGATCTCGAACATGCTTATCCAGCCGGCAAGCTCAGGCAGCGCCATTGCGAACAGCCTTAGCCCTTCGTCCTCGAGCATCCAGAACAGCGCCGCACCGATCGCGCCGAGCACCAGCCACGCCAGCACCGCGCCGCGGGAGATGCGCGCGAGCCGCGCCGCGGGCGCCTCGATCAGGCAATGCCGCAACAACCTCCCGATCGGCGTATCGCCGGCAGCGAGCAGCGTGAGCCAGAGCCCGAGCAAGGTGACGATCATCCGGATCCCCCAATTGGTCGCCAAGCAGATAGGTGCGCTGCCGCGCCCGTGCGAGAGGCGCAGGTGATTTCGGCTTTCCTCACGTGCAATGTTCCGCCTATGTACCGGACTATGGTCCGTACCGCTCCGCCGCGCCTCGAGGCATCGACCCTCGGGGGCACGCAATGATCGCGCATCTGCGCGGCCAGTTGGTCTCCAGTGGTGCCGATCATGCGGTGATCGACGTGAACGGCGTCGGCTATCTGTTCGGCGCTTCAGCCAAGACGCTCGACAAGCTCGGCAGCGCGGAACTCGTCACCGTCCATACTGAGATGCTGGTCAGCGAGGATTCGATCCGGCTGATGGGCTTCGCGACCGCCGACGAGCGCGACTGGTTCCGCCTGCTCACGCATGTCCAGGGCGTTGGTTCGAAGGTCGCCCTGGCGATCCTGTCGATCCTGGTCCCCGACGAGCTGCGCACCGCGGTGTCGCGCGCCGACGCTGCGACGATCGCGCGCGCCAACGGCGTCGGCCCCAAGCTCGCCCAGCGCATCGTCAACGAACTCAAGGACAAGGCCGGCGTGGTCCTTGGCAGCGCAGGCGCCGCCGTGCCCGCTGGCGGCGCCGCAGCCGACGCCGTATCGGCGCTGCTCAACCTCGGCTTCAAGCCGGCGGAGGCCTCGAACGCCGTCAACGCCGCCAACGACGAGCTCGGTGACGGCGCGACGCTCGACGCGCTCGTCCGCCTCGCGCTGCGGAAGGCCGCCAGATGATCCGCGAAAAGGCACTCAATGCCCGCGTCGCGATCACCGTGGTGATGCTCTCGGTCGTCGCTGGCTTTGGTGGGATCAAGGACAGCAACATCGTCCAGACGATGCAGCAGGTCCAGGCGACGCAGATGGACCTGTGGAACGAATATCAGGCCGAGCGCACCAAGCTCCACATCGCCGAATTGGGCCGCGACCAGATCGTTGCGCTCGCCGCCGATACCGCGCGCACGGCGCCGGTGCTCACTGCGCTTGACGCCGATCTGGCGCATCACCGCAGCGAAGCGGCGCGGCTTGCCACCGATGCGAAGGCGCAGAACGACCGTTACCAAGCGCTCGACCTGCGCGACAGCCAGTTCGACGTCAGCAACGCCGCCATCGCCGCTGCAATTTCGATCGCCGGCGTCGCAGCTCTGGCCGAGAGCGCCTGGCTGCTCGTTATCGCTTGGGCAATCGGCGGGTTCGGCCTGTTCATGGCGCTGTGCGGCTTCGTCGGCTGGGGCGTGCACCTGACGCTGCTCAACGGGCTGCTCGGATGAACACCGCGTCGGGCTTTGCAGATCGGATGCGTGCTTCGTTTCCTGCCGGCGTGACGGTGCCCGCCGCGCTCGATCGGTTCTTCGACTGGCAGCAAGCCGCGGGACTGGCTCGAAGCTTTCGTAGCGGCGGCGATTATGCAGGCATCGATACGGCAAGCGAACTGGGCTGCATGTATAGCCAGTGCGTCGATCCCGGTTACGCCGAGGCCTGGCTTCCGGACGCGCCGCAGGAGGTGCGCGACCGACTGGCACCCTTCTTCCGCACTGGCGGCGACGGCTCGACCGCGGCGCTGTGGCGCGACGACGACGGCGCGCAGCATATCGTTCATCTCGGCTCGGGGTCGGGCTCGACGATGCTCGGCGTGCTCGCGAGCGATCCGGTCGATTTCCTGCGGCTGCTGGCGATCGGCTATGAAGAGCTTTGCTGGCCGGAGAATTTCGATCGCGCGCCGGCGCAGATCGACGCCGAGAATGAGTATCTCGATCAGCCGGTATGGGATCGTGCTGCTGCGCTGCGCGACTGGGTCCAAACCAGCTTCGGCGTGGCCGTGCCGGCCGTCGCGGCGGAAATCAGCCCGGCGCCGGCCGACATGGGCGACCGGCCGGGTGCCGATCCGTTCCTGCTGTGGGTCCGCAAATGGCAGGGCGACGCGTGATGGCCGAAAACGCTGTGGGCAGCATGACCGAGAGCAACGACAAGGCAGCGTCCGCACGCGTCGCCAGCTGCCCGTGCGGCCAGCTGAGCGTCGCCTGCCAGGGCGAGCCTGGACGAGTCTCCGTATGTCACTGCCTCGACTGCCAGCGGCGCAGCGGCTCGGTGTTTGCGGCGCAGGCGCGCTTTCCGGTCGAGCGCGTGCAGATGACGGGCCGCGCAGCCGAACGCGTGCGCGTTGGAGACAATGGTGCTGCGCGCTTCCATTTCTGCCCCGATTGCGGCGCGATCGGCTGGTACACCAACGATTCGATGCCCGGGCTGATCGCGGTCCCGATCGGCAATTTCGCCGACCCCGATTTCCCCGCGCCGAGCTTTTCGGTGTTTGAAAACCGCAAACATGCCTGGGTTCAAATCACTGGCGACGGAATCGAGCATGACTGACGCCGATCGCATCCTCACTGCCTCGCGCCGCCCCGAGGACGTCGACGCTGCGCTGCGCCCCAAGACGCTCGAGGAATTCGTCGGCCAGAAGGGCGCGCGCGAGAATCTCCGCGTGTTCATCGATGCTGCCAAGGCGCGCGGCGATGCGCTCGATCATGTGCTGTTCTTCGGGCCGCCTGGGCTCGGCAAGACCACGCTCGCGCAGATCATCGCGCGCGAACTCGGCGTCGGGTTCCGCGCCACTTCGGGTCCCGTCATTGCCAAGTCGGGCGATCTCGCTGCGCTGCTCACCAATCTCGAAGATGGCGACGTGCTGTTCATCGACGAGATCCACCGGCTGAATCCCGCGGTGGAGGAAGTCCTCTATCCCGCGATGGAGGACCGCGCGCTCGACCTGATGATCGGCGAGGGTCCCTCTGCGCGCAGCGTGCGGATCGACTTGCCGCGCTTCACCTTGGTCGGCGCCACCACCCGCCAGGGGCTGCTTACCACGCCGCTGCGCGATCGTTTCGGCATCCCGGTGCGGTTGCAATTCTATACAGTCGAGGAACTGACCAGCGTCGTCACCCGCGCCGCCGGGCTGCTCGGCCTGCATGTTGCCCCCGACGGCGCGCGCGAGATCGCCAGGCGCGCGCGAGGCACGCCGCGGATTGCCGGACGGCTGCTGCGCCGGGTGCGCGACTTCGCCAATGTGCTGGGCGCCGACACGGTGGATGCGCGCGCCGCCGATTCGGCGCTCAACCGGCTCGAAGTCGATGCGCTCGGGCTCGACAACATGGACCGACGCTATCTGATGATGATCGCCGACATCTATCGCGGCGGCCCGGTGGGGGTGGAGACGCTCGCCGCCGGGCTCAGCGAGCCGCGCGACACGGTCGAGGAAGTCATCGAGCCCTATCTGATCCAGATCGGTATGATCGCGCGGACCGCGCGCGGACGCTGCCTCAACGCCGCGGGCTGGAAGCATCTCGGCCTCAATCCTCCGCCCACCGCGCAGGAGGGGCTGTTCGACTGAGAGGGTTTCCCTGCGACGAACCGTTGGTTAATGCCCCGGCATGGACGCGCTGCCCGCTTTTGGTCGCTTCGATGGCCTGGAACATCGCTTCGCCGTACGCGTCTATTTCGAGGATACCGATCTAACCGGGGTGGTTTATCACGCCAATTATCTCCGGTATCTCGAGCGCGCGCGCTCGGACATGCTTGCGCTCGCCGGCGTCGATCAGCGGCGCGTGCACGAAGCGGGCGAGGGCGCCTATGCCGTGCGCGACATCGCCATCCAGTATCGCGCCCCGGCGCGGCTGGGAGACGAACTGATCGTGCTGAGCCGGCTCGTCGGGCTTCGGCCCGTGGGCGTGGTCATTCAGCAACGAGTCATGCTGGGCGCAACAATCGTGGTCGAGGCGAAAGTCGAGGCGGTGTTCGTCGCTCCCTCAGGCAAACCGCGCCGCCAGCCGGCGCAATGGGTGGCGGCGTTCGAGCCGTTGCTGTGGAAGGGAAATTGAGATCGACATGCATGTTTTGACGACCGACGCCGCGACTCTCTCCCCGATTGGGCTTTTCCTTCAGGCGGACTGGGTCGTCCGCGGCGTGATGATCGGCTTGCTGCTGGCTTCGCTATGGACCTGGGCTATCATCCTCAGCTTCGGCTTCCGCGTCGCAACGGTGCGCAAGGGGATCGACAGCTTCGAAGTCGAATATCGCGAAGCCGACGACATCGACGAATTCCATCGCCGCGCTGCAACCCGCGATCAGCCGATCGCCCGCGTGTTTGGCGCCGGCGTCACCGAATGGCGCCGCTCCACTTCCGGCAAGTCGATCGACCGAGAAGGCACGCGCGAGCGCCTTGCCACTGCGATGGGCGCCACCGTCGCGCTCGAAGTCGATCGCCTCGCCGATCGGCTCAACTTCCTAGCCACGGTCGGCGCGGTCGCGCCGTTCGTCGGCCTGTTCGGCACCGTCTGGGGGATCATGCGCAGCTTCACCGGCATCGCCCAGCAGCAGAGCACTTCGCTAGCAGTCGTCGCTCCCGGCATTGCCGAGGCGCTGTTCGCCACTGCGATCGGCCTGTTCGCCGCGATCCCCGCGGTGATCGCCTACAACCGCTATTCGCACAGCGTGAACCGCGTCGAGGCGCGGCTGAACCGCTTCGCCGACGGCTTCCACGCGACGCTGAGCCGCCGCCTGGAGATGGAGGCCTAAGGCATGGCCATGCATCTCCCTTCGGGCAAGAGCCGCGGCCGTCGCACGCCGATGGCCGAGATCAACGTCACGCCGCTGGTCGACGTGATGCTCGTGCTGCTGATCATCTTCATGGTCACTGCGCCGCTGCTCACCGCGGGCGTGCCCGTGGACCTGCCCGAGAGCCGCGCCAAGGCCCTCGATCAGGATCAGAAGCCCGTCCAGATCGCGATCGACAAGGCCGGCCAGGTATTCGTCGATGATCAGCGGGTGACCGATGCCGGCCTCGCCGCCGCGCTCGAGCCGATCGCCGCGCGCAAGGACGGGCAGGGCAAGCCGCCGCAGATCTTCCTGCGCGCCGATCAGGGCCTTGGCTATGGCAAGGTTATGCGCGTGATGGGGGAACTCAACCGCGTCGGGCTCAACCGGGTTTCGCTGGTGACGCTCGCCGATGGCAAGTGAGGGCGCGGTGATCAGTCGTTCGGAAGGCGCCGCGCTCGGCATCGCCGCGATTGCCCATGTCGTGCTCTTCGGCCTGCTCTCAGTCGGCTTCCTCGCCACGCCCAATCCCGACAAGCTCAAGCCGCAGCCGATTGAAGTGTCGTTCGCCGAGGACGTGGCACTCGAAAGCGCGGCGCCGGTGATCAGCAGCGAGGCCGAGGCAGCGAAGAAATCTCCGGTCGAGGCGCCGGTCGAGCCCGACACTGCGCCGCCCGAGCCGGTTGCCGAGCCGCAACCCGTTGCCAGGCCGCAGCCGGCGCCGCCCAAGCCTGCGCCCGCGCCGGCGGCAAAGCCCAAACCCGCGCCGCCCACCAAGCCAGCGCCGCCGAGCAAGCCGGCCCAGCCGGCCAAAACCGCGTCCGCGGCACCCGCGACCAATCCGCGCCAGCAGCCGCGCCGTGACGTGCGCCCCACCGGCAATCTCGATGGGCTCGATCTCGGCCGCACCAACAATCGCGCCAACGGCCCGGCGCTGACTCCGCCGGCGGCGACGATGTCGACCGCCGCCGCGGCGAATATCGGCTCGGCGATCCAGCGGCAGGTCCAGCCCTGCGCCGATCGCCAGGTCAATCCCGGGCCGGGCGCCGACCAGATCCGCGTGATCGTCAATCTGCGGATCAACCGTGACGGATCGCTGGCCGGCCCGATCACAATTCGTGGCCATGAAGGCGTCGACGAGTCGAACTCGCGATACGTTACGCGCGTCGACGACGCGGTCCGCGCGATCTTCGCCGGATGCTCGCCGCTGCGCGGGCTGCCCGACGAGCTCTATGACGTGCCGAAGGGGTGGAAAAGCTTCACCCTTCGCTACAGACTCAAGACCTGAGGAGAGATGATGCGTCCCTACCTGATCGCGATCGCCGCGACGGCAGCCGCCTTCGCAGGCGTTGCCCATGCCCAGGTCACGCCGCCGCCGGTGCAGACGCCGCCCGGCCAGGACGATGGCGAGCTGGTGGTCGATGTCGAGGGCGGCCAGTCCGCCCCGCTGCCGATCATCATTCCGGCGATGCCCACCGCACAGGTCACTGCGACCCCCGCGGGCTCGACCGACGAACTCGGCCGCAAGCTTGCCCAGATCGTCGACGACGATCTTCGCAACACTGGCCTGTTCAAGACCGTCGGCCCGGGCGCGACGCGCGGCATTGCCTATTCCGAAGTCACGGCGCCCAATTATTCGGGCTGGAGCGGCGGCCAGGCGCTGGTCCAGGGTTATATCCGCGCCAACGCCAATGGCTCGCTGACGATCGGCTGCTATCTCTACGATCTCGCCGCGCAGACCGAGCTGGTCCGCCAGGGCTTCGTCGTCTCCCCGTCCGACTGGCGGCGCGCCGGGCACAAATGCGCCGACGCGATCTACACCCGTCTCACCGGCGAGGGCCCCTATTTCGACAGCCAGGTCGTCTATGTCGCCGAGCAGGGCCCGAAGAACCGGCGGCGGAAACAGCTCGCGATCATGGATCAGGACGGCGCCAACCATCGCTTCCTGACCAACGGCCAGAACATCGTGCTCACCCCGCGCATGTCGCCGAAGCAGAACGCGATCGTCTATATGAGCTACGAGAACCGGCGTCCGGCGCTCTACATCTACGACCTCGCCGCGCGTACCAACCGTAAGCTGGTCTCGGACGTCACGCTCAACTTCGCGCCGCATTTCTCGCCCGACGGCCGCTCGATCCTGTTCTCGATGTCGGTCGCCGGCAATATTGATCTCTATCGGATCAGCGCCTCCGGCGGCGAGCCGCAGCGGCTGACCAGCTCGCCGGGCATCGACACCGGCGGCAGCTATTCGCCCGATGGTTCGAAGATCGTCTTCGAGAGCGATCGCGGCGGCACCCAACAGCTCTATGTGATGGGCGCCGACGGGTCGAACCAGAAGCGGATCAGCTTTGGCGGCGGGCGCTATGCCACGCCGGTATGGAGCCCGCGCGGCGACCTGATCGCCTTCACCCGCACCGGCGGCGGCGCGTTCCGCATCGGCGTGATGAGCCCGTCGGGCGGGGGCGAGAAGCTGCTCACCAACAGCTGGGGCGACGAAGCGCCGAGCTGGTCGCCCAATGGTCGCGTGCTGATGTTCTTCCGTACCGCGCAGGGCTCGGGCCGTCCGGATCTGTGGGCGGTGGACCTGACCGGCTCGACATCGCGCAAGGTGCCGACCCCGCTGGACGGGTCGGATCCCAATTGGGGCCCGATCCGGCCCTGAAGCCACCGCCCTTGAACCAAATTCGGTACGTAAACGTAATGCCCGGGCAAGCGGGCGAGATTTAAGAGGAGGAAATATGGCCAAGATCACGACCAGCCTGGTGCTCGGTCTCGCACTGGTGGCAACCGCGGGTTGCACCAAGAAGCGCCCGCCCGAACTGCCGCCGACGCCGACCGAGACTCCGGTTGCCGAAACCACCGGCGGCGACAACGATCAGTACGGCTCGAACGCGCTCAACGAGCAGTTCAAGCGCGAGATCACCAGCGATACGATCCACTTCGCGTTCGACCAGTACGACATCGATCCCGAATTGCGCGCGATCCTCGACAGCCAGGCGCAGTGGCTCAATGCGCACGCGAACACGCGGATCACGGTCGAAGGCCATAGCGACGAGCGCGGCACCCGCGAATACAACCTTGCGCTGGGCGATCGCCGCGCCAACGCCGCGAAGAACTATCTTGCCGCGCGCGGTATCTCGCCGACGCGGATCACCACCATCAGCTACGGCAAGGAGCGGCCGATCGCGCTCGGCTCTGACGACGCCAGCTGGGCGCAGAACCGCCGCGCGGTGACCATCGTCATCAGCTGAGCGACCTTAACCCGTCCGCTAGCGGAAGGGACGTTCGGGGCCGGTTCGCCAGGGGGCGGATCGGCCCCGAAGCATTTTCAGATCGAATTGAGCGTGACGTCGAGGTTGATCGGGTTGCGCGGGCGTGGCTCGGCGACCGCACTCTCATCGACGATACGGCCGACCGCGCGCTTCCACCGGCTGTTCTCGCGCAGCGTCGTCCGCTGGAACCGAACCTTGTCGCAGCCCGGCAGCGCAGCGATCGCCGCCTTTACACTGAGGAACAGGTTTTCAGGCATCCATGGGCTGGCGCTGATGCTCTTGATCCACGATCGATCGATCGGCACGTCGCGCTGACGTGCGTTGGCGTCGTCGCTTTCGCACAGCAGCCTGAATTCGAGTTCGTCGCGAAACGCGAACCGCTTGATGAAGGGCAGGTCGAAGACGCTGATCGAGTCCAGCGAATCGAGCTGCTCGAGCGTCAGATAGCGCACGTCGTTCCAAACAAAGCAGTCCTGGCCCTGCAGGCTGGTCAGCAGCGCTCGCTTGTCGATGTTGACACGAACGCCCTCCATGCCCTTGGCGAACACGCCCCAGTGATGGAAGGTCTCCGGCGCCTGGGTGAAGCACATCGCGAAAACGTGGCGCACGTCACGCTTGGCGCGATACGCCTCCAGAAAGGCGATGTCGTTGCGATCCTCCCACGATGCCGGACCCAGCAGCGTGATGCGTTCGGAGACCAGCATGTCGATCGCGACCGCCAGGCTGGTGAATCGCTTGAGGATGTTGTTGGTCGGTTCGCTCACGTCATTCCCTCTCGCTTGCGGTCTGCACGGGATAACGCCCCGCAAGTAAACAGGGTGCTGGGATCGCACGATCATATCCGCTTGCTCCCCGTCAGAATTCGATATAAATACGATATCATAATTAACGGGAGGCAAGAATGACGGACGTACGTGCCACGGGGCCAGCGCTCACACAGAGCCGGGAACGAGCGGCGAAAACCGGTAGCGGCTATGCGATGCTGCTGATCCTGCTGGTGTCGCTGGGTGCGGGGATTGCAGCGCTCACCCAGATCGATCGGATCCCGGACGCCGTCGTGGTGAGCGTCGTGGTGGCGGCGAGCATCATTTTCCTGTTCGTGTCCTGTGGCTTCTATCTGCTCCAGCCCAACCAGGCGGTAGCGATCACGCTGTTCGGCGATTATCAGGGCACGGATCGCACCACCGGTCTGCGCTGGGCTCTGCCCTGGCTGATCAAGAAGAAGGTCTCGGTCCGCGCCAACAACATCATTTCGGAGCGCATCAAGGTCAACGATCTGCGTGGCAACCCGATCGAGATGGCGGCGCAGGTGGTGTGGCGCGTGACCGACACCGCGCAGGCGCTGTTCGACGTCGACGATTACAAGGCATTCGTGAACGTCCAGATCGAGGCGGCGGTGCGGACGATCGGCTCGCGCTATCCCTATGACGATTTCGAGCATCAGGAAGTCACGCTGCGCGGCAATCACGAGCAGGTCGGCAGCGAACTGCGCGCCGAGCTGATCGCCCGGCTGCATGTCGCCGGCATCACCGTCGACGAGTGCGGCTTCACCCATCTCGCTTATGCGCAGGAGATCGCCGGCGCGATGCTCCGCCGCCAGCAGGCCCAGGCGGTAGTGGCCGCGCGCCAGACGCTGGTGGAAGGCGCTGTCGGCATGGTCGAGATGGCGCTTGCCCAGCTCTCGGCCAAGAACGTCGTCGAGCTTGACGACGAGCGCCGCGCTGCGATGGTGTCGAACCTGATGGTGGTGCTGTGCGGCGAGCGCGACACCCAGCCCGTGGTCAACGCCGGCTCGCTGTACCAGTAGGCCCCGGTCCCGTGTCGCAGCCGCCGCAGAAGAAAGCCTTCCCCCTGCGCCTCGATCCCGCGCTCTATGCGGCGATCGAGCGCACGGCGGCGGGCGAGCTGAGGAGCGTCAACGCACAGGTCGAATGCCTGCTGCGCGAGGCGCTGGGGCGGCGCGGGGTAAAGCTTTCCGAGCCCGTCCGGCCCAAGCGCGGCCGTCCACCGAAGAAGCAGGGAGATGAGTCATGATGATGTTCGCAGCTGAAAAGCACCGCCCGCTGCTCATCGCGGTCGCGGGCGTGGCGCTGCTCGCCGGCATTGCCCTGGCGGTGCTGCTATGAGCGCCTTGCGTCCAGGCGCCTGGTTTCGCCCCAAGGCATTCGGGTTTGGCGCGACACCCGCTACTTGGCAGGGCTGGACGGCGACGCTCGGCTTCGTCGTCCTCGCCGCGCTGGTCGCCAATGTGGCGACGCACCGGGGGGCGGCCTGGCTGGCGCTGTTCGCACCCTTGGTCCTGGGCTTCGTCTGGCTCTGCTGGGCCAAGACCGATGGCGACTGGCAATGGCGCTGGGGCAGGGACTGATCCCCGCCCCCATCGCCCTCAGACGTGGATCGGCTTGCCGAGCACGGCCATCGAAGCTTCCTTGATCGCCTCGCTGTGCGTCGGGTGCGCATGGCAGGTATAGGCGATGTCTTCCGACGTCGCGCCAAATTCCATCGCCTGCGCGACCTGCGCGATCATCGTGCCGGCCGGGCCGGTGATGATCCAGGCGCCGAGCACACGATCGGTCTTGGCGTCGGCGATCACCTTAACCCAGCCGACCGTGTCGTCGATGGCCTTCGCGCGGCTGTTGCCCGCCATCGGGAATTTGCCGACCTTGACCTCGCCGCGCTCCCGGGCCTGCTCTTCGGTCAGCCCGACGCCGGCGATCTCGGGGTGGGTGTAGACCACGCTCGGAATCACGTCGTGGTTCACGATGCCGGTCAGGCCGGCGATGTTCTCGGCCACCGCAATGCCTTCGTCCTCGGCCTTGTGCGCGAGCATCGGGCCCGGGATCACGTCGCCGATCGCCCAAACGCCGTCGACCTTGGTGCGGAAGTCGTGGCCGGTCTCGATCTGGCCGCGCTGATTCGGCTGCAGACCGATCGCTTCGAGGCCAAGCCCCTCGGTGTTCGGCCGGCGGCCGATAGAGACGAGTACCGCATCCGCCTCAATCGTCTCGGCAGCGCCGCCCGCGGCCGGCTCGACCGTCACGGTCGCCTTGCCGCCATTGACGCTCACGCCGGTGACCTTGGTGGAGAGCTTGATCTCCATGCCCTGCTTCTTGAAGATCTTGGCGGCTTCCTTGCGGACTTCGCCGTCCATGCCGGGGAGCAGCTGGTCGAGGAACTCGACGACCGTGACCTTGGCGCCGAGGCGCTTCCACACCGAACCGAGCTCGAGCCCGATCACGCCTCCGCCGATCACCACCAGATGCTCGGGCACCTTGTCGAGCGCGATCGCGCCGGTCGAATCGACCACGACCTTCTGATCGATCTCGACGCCCGGCAGCGGCGTCACCGAAGAGCCGGTGGCGATGACGATGTTCTTGGCCGTCACGGTCTTGCCCGCAACCTCGACCGAGTGCGCGTCCTTGAAGGTGGCAAGGCCCTTGAGCCATTCGACCTTGTTCTTCTTGAAAAGAAACTCGACGCCGCCGGTCAGCCCGGTCACGGCCTTGGCCTTGTCGGCCATCATCGCCGGCAGGTCGAGCTCGACGCTGCCAAGCTTGATGCCATGCTTGGCGAGAATGCCGGTGGCGGCTTCCTCGAATTTCTCGCTGGCGTTGAGCAGTGTCTTGGACGGGATGCAGCCGACATTGAGGCAGGTGCCGCCCAGCGTCTCGCGGCTTTCGGCGCAGGCGGTCTTGAGACCGAGCTGCGCGGCGCGAATTGCGGCGACATAGCCTCCGGGGCCGGCACCGATCACCAGGACATCGAAATCATATTCAGCCATCACCAAACCTTCCGTGCGGACGCTTTGGTGGCGACATAAGCCCTGGACAGCAGAGCGCAACCGGCGGGCGACTCCTTAGGCGTCAAAATCCGCGCCCAGGATCGCCCGCCGCGCCGATCAGACGTGCACCGAGATGCTGCCCTTCTTGCAACCTACGATCGGAGCGCAGACTTCGCCGGACGCAGTGAAAACCATCGTGCCGAAGTCGAACGAGACCGTCGCTTGCGCCTTGAACGATCCGATGCTGCCGCCCACAGTGATGGAGGGATTGTTCGGATTGAGGGTCCCGCTGGCCAAGGTCTCGTTGCCCAGCGGCGTCTGCAGCACGATCGAGATGTCGATTGCGTCGCTTCCGAACGAATAGTTGAACACCAGGCTGCAGCCGAACGCCGAGACGATGACGATCTGCCCGTCGGTCGACGAGACTTGGTTGCGCAGCAGGCTGGCATCGGCCGCATCAAGCAACTCATTCTCATAGGCAATGTTCGAAAGCGTATCTTGCTGCGATGTCTGGACGGCCATGCTTGTTCTCCCCGTGCCCGGTGAGTCGGGCGCGGACATGGTCGGTGGCGAGCTTCGGGCGCGCCACGCGAGACGCAACCGTTACGGTCGCGCCTCAGGGCAATCGTTGCGGATTCGGACCGTGTTCTTAAAGCCCGCCCATCTCGAGCAGGACGGTCCATTCGTCGTCGCGCGCAGGCGTGACTGAAAGCCGCGACTGGCGGACCATTTCCAGCGCCTGGAGCCGCGGCTCCGCCTTGATCGTCGCCAGCGTCACCGGCCGGGCAAGCGCGCGCACCGGCTTCACTGCCACACTCGCCCATTTGCCGTCGTCGCCGTCGGGCTGCCAGGTTCGCGTGATCTCCATGATCCCCACTGCGGCCTTTTCGGTGTTCGAATGGTAGAACAGCGCCTGGTCGCCGACCTGCATATCCTTCAGGAAATTGCGCGCGGTATAGTTGCGCACGCCGTTCCACTCGGTGGCGCCGTCTCGGTTGAGGTCTTGCCAACTATAGGCGTCGGGTTCGGAGCGCAGGATCCAATAGGCCATCACCGCCCGTTAACTGGCTAAACCGCGGCTGAACACCCGATTCCGAACCCATTCAGCCGCCGATCGTTATTCCCGTCATGTCAGGCGCCCGACTCGGGCCGTGCAGGCTGCAGGCGCCGCGTGAGAGGAGGATACGAACATGGCTCATCTGATCAAGAAGGCGGTGCTCGGCACCGTGCTAGGCGCGACGGTGCTCACCGCAGTCGCCCCGGTTGCCGAGGCGCAGCGCTATCGCCGCTATCGTCACCATGACGATACCGGCACCGCCGTCGTCGCCGGGATTGCCGGCCTCGCCATCGGCGCCGCGCTCGCCAGCGGCAACGGCCGCCGCTATGACCGCGGGTACGATTATGACCGGCGCTACGACGATCGCCGCTATGATTATGACCGCCGCTACTATCGCGAGCGCGGCTATTACCCGACCGACGGATATTATTATCGCGACTATCAGCGCCGCTATCGGGGCTGGAACGGCTGCACCGTTCGCCGCACCTGGGATCCCTATATCGGGCGCTCGGTGAACGTGCGCTACTGCCGCTAAGCGCCGGGGGCCGGCCTGGTGCCGGCCTCTAACCCAAAGGTGTACATCGCCCCAGCCCCGCACTCGGGCTAGGATCGGCACCATGGCCACCGATTCGCAAGCGCAACGGCTCGATCCGAGCGACCCGTATCTCCGGACGGGGCAGACCTTCCCCAAATTGAACGACGATATGGTGGCGCGAGTCGCTGCCTTCGGCCATGAGGAGCCCGTCGAGGACGCCGCCTTCCTCTTCCGCCGCGGCGATCGCGGCGTCGATTTCTTCCTCTGCCTCGAAGGGGGCATCGAGATCCTCGACAGCGACGTCAGTGGCAGGGAACGCGTCGTCCATGTCCATGAGCCGCGCCAGTTCACCGGCGAGCTCGATCTGTTCAACGACCGCAAGATCTTCGTCAGCGCGCGCGCCTTGCCCGGAACGCGGGTGATCCGCGTCGGCCGCGCCGCCTTCCGCCACATGATTGCCGCCGAGCCCGATATCGGCGAGACGGTGATGCGCGCCTTCATCCTGCGCCGCGTCGGCATGCTGCTCCATGGCGAGGCCGGAGTCGCGCTGGTCGGCCCGTCACACGCAGCGGACACTTCGCGGATCGAGACCTTCCTGACGCGCAACGCACTGCCGCATCGGCGCATCGATACTGAAAGCGATCCCGAGGCCGCGGGCTTCCTAGAATGTTTCGCGCTTACCGATGCCGATTTGCCGGTGGTCGTCGCCGAAGGCCAAGTGCTGCGCAGCCCAACCAACGCCCAACTCGCCGATGCGCTCGGCCTCGCCGACGCCGTCGATCCCAATCACGTCTACGACGTCGTCGTGGTCGGCGCCGGCCCGGCGGGACTCGCCGCCGCGGTCTATGCCGCCTCCGAGGGGCTCGACACGATCGTGGTCGAAGCGATCGCGCCCGGTGGCCAGGCAGGAACAAGCTCGAAGATCGAGAATTACCTCGGCTTCCCCACCGGTATTTCGGGCCAGGCGCTCGCCGGCCGCGCCCAGGTGCAGGCGCAGAAATTCGGCGCCCGGTTGCTCGTCTCGCGCAGCGCCAACGGGATCGATTGCGAACATCATCCCTATGCGCTGCTGCTCGACGACGGCGAATCGGTAAAGGCGCGTGCGGTCGTCGTCGCCACGGGCGCGCGCTACCGCAAGCTCGATCTGCCGCGCTACGCCGCGCTCGAAGGCAATGGCATCTATTACGCCGCCACCGCGATGGAGGCCGGGCTGTGCGCGGCGCAGGAAGTCGTCGTCGTCGGCGGCGGCAATTCGGCCGGGCAGGCGGCGATCTATCTCGCGCGCAGTGCGGCGCACGTCCACATCCTCGTCCGCGGACCCAGCCTGGCTGCGACGATGTCGCGCTATTTGATCGATCGGATCGAGGCGTCGGACCAGATCACGCTCCATCCGTTCTGCGAGGTCACTTCCCTCGAGGGCGACAAGCATCTCCAAGCGCTGGCTTGGACCCACCGCAAGTCGGGCGCGGTCGTCGAGCGCGATGTCGGCGCATTGTTCGTGATGATCGGCGCCGAGCCCAACACCG
Source organism: Sphingomonas sp. MMS12-HWE2-04 (assembly GCF_044881185.1). Classification (GTDB taxonomy): domain Bacteria; phylum Pseudomonadota; class Alphaproteobacteria; order Sphingomonadales; family Sphingomonadaceae; genus Sphingomonas. Next base: position 4,183,533 of record NZ_CP173254.1, read on the forward strand.
ATTGGCTGCGCGACTGTATCACGCTTGACCCTGCCGGTTTCGTCGAGACCGGATCAGGCGAGACCTTCTTCTGCTCGACCAAGCCCGGCATCTTCGCAGTAGGCGATGTCCGCGCCGGGTCGGTCAAGCGCGTCGCCTCCGGGGTGGGCGAGGGATCGGTGGTCGTCTCCGCGATCCATCGTTACCTTGAAAGCCTCGAGCAATAGCGGCAAAGGGCGCGCCATGAGCGACACTCCTCCCGACCGGCTTTCGGTCAATCCGAACAGCCCCCATTTCGATCAGTCGGCGCTCGAGCGCGGCATCGGCATCCGCTTCAAGGGCCAGCAGCGCCACGACGTCGAGGAATACAACCTCTCCGAAGGCTGGATCCGCGTCGCGCTCGGCAAGAAGGTCGATCGCAAGGGCCAGCCGCTGACGATCAAGCTAATCGGCCCGGTCGAAGCCTGGTTCGAGCGTCCGGCCGAGGGTGCCGAGCCAGGCGAGGAACAGCCCGAAGCATAACGGGCCCCGCCTCTTGGCGGAGCCCGTCCTGTGCCGTCAGCCGTGGCTTACCAGCGGTTGCGGTCGTGCTTCTGCACCCGGATTCGTGCCGACAGCGCGTCGAAGCGGCGATCGAGGTCGCGGCGCTCGCTGATGCTCAGCCCGCCGCCCGTGGCGCGATAGCGGGCTTCCAGCCGGGCGAGGCCACGGAAATCGGTGCGCAGTCGCGCCGCTTCCGAACGCGACAGCGCGCCGGAGCGGATGCCCTGGTTGATCCGCGCGTCCAGATTGGCCTGGCGCGCATTGATGTTCTGCCATCCGCCGCGCTGGTCGAAGCCATAGTGCGGAAGCGGTGCCGCGAAGGCAGTGGCGGGAACGGCTGCGGCGGCGATGCCGAGGCCAGCGAGCAGAACCGAAAACTTGTTCATGTCATCCTCCATGTGAGGGCCGTTGCTGCGGCCGTGAGACTGTTATGGGGAGGGCCTGTCGCGCAGCTTTGTCGCGAAGGCGGCTTTTGTGTCGCGGTTTGTCGCAGCGTCGACAGGTTCGTTCAGCTTCGCGCGCGCCGCTCTCGACACCGTCGCCAATCGAATTCATGCATCGCGCATGGATCGCCCGCACCTTCCACTCAACGCGCTACGCGCCTTCGAGGCGGCTGCGCGGCACCTGAGCTTCACCCGCGCCGGGCTCGAGCTGTGCGTCAGCCAGGGCGCGGTTAGCCACCAGGTAAAGGCATTGGAGGAGCGTTTGGGCGTCCCGCTGTTCCGCCGCCTGCCGCGCGGCCTCGCGCTCACCGATGAGGGGCTGGCGCTGATCCCCGTCGTCCGCGACGCGTTCGATCGGGTCGGCGCGACCCTCGATCGCTTTGCCGAGGGGCGCTTCCGCGAAGTGCTTACGCTGGGTGTGGTCGGCACCTTCGCGGTCGGCTGGCTGCTCGAACGTCTGCCCGACTTCACCCACCAGCACCCGCAGGTCGATCTGCGTTTGCTCACCAACAACAATCGCGTCGATCTCGCCGGCGAGGGGCTCGATTTCGCAATCCGCTTCGGCGACGGAGCCTGGCACGGCACCCATGCCGCGCCGATCCTCGACGCTGGCCTGACGCCGCTCTGCGCGCCCGCGCTCGCCGCCGGGCTGCGCACCCCCGCCGACTTGGCGCTGCAGCCGCTGCTCCGCTCGTATCGCGCCGACGAATGGCCGCGCTGGTTCGCCGCAGCGGGAGCCCCGGCGCCACCCGCCGTGCGCGGCCCGGTATTCGACAGTTCGCCGACCATGGCGGCAGCGGCGATGGCGGGGCTTGGCATCGCGCTGCTCCCGCCGGCGATGTTCGCGCGCGAGCTTGCCGCCGAGCGGCTCCTCCGCCCCTTCGCCACCGATCTCGCCGCCGGCAGCTATTGGCTGACCCGCCTCCATTCGCGCGCGGACACGCCGGCAATGGCGGCGTTCCGTGCTTGGATCGTCGCCGCCGCAAAGGCTTAGGCGAACGCCTCCCGCGCGGCATCCTCGAAGGCCTTGAGCGCCAGCAGGTGCGGGAAGGGGCCATGGCTGATCCGTGCCACGCCCGTGGCGGCGACCGCGGCCGCGCTCGGCGCTCCGGGAAACGCCATGAAATTGACCGGCAGCGCCACGCTTTTCACCACCCGCTCCAGCAGCGCCAGGTCGGCGAGTCCGGGGACGAAGAAGCCGCTGGCGCCGGCATCGGCATAGGCCTTGCCGCGCGCGATCGCCGCGTCGGCCATCGCCAGGTCGTGGCTGTCGCCTGGCGCGATCAGGAAGATATCGGTCCGCGCGTTAAGGAAGAACGCATCGCCGGCCCCGCGGCGCGCCGCGGCGATCCGCGCGGCCTGGTCGGCGATGTCGTACATCCGCCGCTCCGGCGTCGCATGGGTGGCGACGATTTGATCCTCGAAATTGCAACCGATCGCGCCGGTCGCGGCGAGCCGGGCCAGGTTCGCAGCGATTCCCTCGGCATCTTCGGCATAGCCGCCCTCGAAGTCGATCGTCACCGGCAGCTCGACCGCGCCGACGATCCGCGCCGCATTGGCCAGCGCCAGGTCGAGCGGCAATCCCTCGGCGTCGTCATAGCCATGCGCAGTTGCGACCGAGGCGCTGCCGGTGGCGACAGCCTTGGCCCCGGCGCGGGCGACGGCGCGGGCGCTTCCTGCATCCCAGATATTGAACAGCACCACCGGATCGCCCGGAATGTGCAACGCTTCGAACGCTTCAAACCTACGCATCCCACCCTCCGCGTTGTTCTCGTCATGTTCTAACGAGAGTGCGGCGGGATGGCCAGTGCGTTATAGCGTGAAATCAGTGCAGGCTGGCGCCGGCGGGTGCCGTGCGCCGGGGCTTGGCGCCGGCCTCGACCTGGAACAGGCTGGCCTTGTCGGCGAGCGCCTCGACCTCATGGCTCAGGCTGCGCGCAGTCGCCGAGGTTTCCTCGACCATCGCCGCGTTCTTCTGCGTCATGTTGTCCATCTCGGCGATGCTGTGTGTGATCTGGTCGATGCCCGCGGCCTGGGTGCGATTGTCCTGCGCGATCGCGCCGAGCATCTGGTGAACCTCGCTGACATTGTCCGAGATAGAGCCGAGCGCACCATCGACCTTTTCGACGGCATCGACTGCGCCGGCGATCTCCGATTGGGTGACGGTCAGCTGTTCGCGCGCGCGCTTAGCTTCTTCTTCCGCGCGCATTGCCAGCGCCGAGACGAGATCGGCCACCACGGCGAAGCCACGACCGGCTTCGCCTGCCCGCCCGGCCTCTACCGCGGCGTTCATCGCGAGGACGCGGGTCTGGAATGCGATCTTGTCGAGGCCTTCGATGACGTCGTCGATGCCCCTCGCGCTCGCGGAGACGCGGTTCATCGCCTCTACCACCGCATCCGCGACCGAGCGGCTCTCTCGCACCGTCCCGATCGCCTGGTCGGCGCGCACGACCAGACCTTCCGCGGCGGCGGCGGTAGCCTTCATCCGCTGGTCCATGCGAGTGATGGCGGCGTTGGTCGATTCGAGATTGTGCGCCGCCGCTTCGGTGCGGCGTGCGAGATCTTCGGAGGCATTGGCGATCTCGCCCGATCCCAGCTTGATCGCTTGCGTACCCTGGCGAACTGCACCGATCAGGCCGCGCAGACCGGTGATCGCCGAGTCGAAATGGCTTTCCAAAGCGGCATAGGCGGCCGGCAACTGCGCGCGCAGCCCGTGGGTCAGGTCGCCCGCCGCCAGCGACTCCAGGCTGGCGCTGATCGTGTCGATCACCGCTTCAAGTTCTGCCGCCTGTGCGGCGCGCTCGCGCGCAGTGACGGCTTCGGCCTCGGCGCGCTGTGCCGTCTCGCGATTGAGTGCGTCGAGCAGCCCGGCCATCGCCTTTGCCAGATAGGCCAGTGCCGTGGTCTCGGCGATCAGCACCACGGCGTGCAGCAGGATGCGGCCGATGCCGCCGCCGCCAAGGAACACCCAGTCGGGCACCGCCATGCCGAGCACGAGATGGTGGGCCGCGACCACGCCGGCACCGGCGACGATCGCGCGCCAGTCGCACAGCACGGCGGTCGCGGCGAGCGCGGCGAAGAAGATCATGTGCAGGTCGACCTGCCAGGCAGCACCCTGGAACAGAAAGATCATCAGCGCCGGCTGCGCGACGATCGTCATCGTCACGGTCATCCGCGCGCGTGAATCGGTGCTGCCGCCCAGCGCCAGCCAGATCGGCCAGGCGGGAAGCGCGACGGCGGCGATCACGGCAAGAGTCTCGTTGGGCACCTCGACGAACCACGCGGCGATCACGCTGGCAACCGCCATCGCGGCCATCATCGCGGCGAGGAGGCGCATGCCGGTACGACGCATCGAATCCAGGGAGAGTTCGGTCATTTTGGGTTTCCAGAAGGAGCGGCGCAGAAGCGTGGGCTTCCGCTGAACAGCAACAGGCCGTGGCGCAGCGCCGGCGCGAACAGTGCCGCGCGCTCGGCGGCTACGTAGCGCGATCCCGGCAAGGGTCCCGGGCCCGCAAGCGTGCCGCCGGCCGCGGCAGCAACGTCATCGATTTGTGCGGCAGCCGCGGGAGTGAGCGGCACGAGCAGCATCAGCCCGTTCGCCGGTGGCACGAACGCAAGCAACCCGATCGCGCAGACCAAAATCCCCTGAACCGCCACGCCGTATCGGGAGGCAGCCGGGCTGGCTAGAGAAAGGGGCGAGGGACGGCGCATCTTCTATTTTAGGAAGATGCGCCGTCCCAATCGCCTAAATCCGTAAAAATCCGGAGGCCGTCCGCGGGCCGCCCGCTGCCGCTTAATGGACGAAGCGGGCCACCACGTCGCGATAGGAGCGCGAAACCTTCACCTGCGCACCCGAATCGAGCACCAGGAAGCATTCGCCATTGGTATGCGGCTTGACCTGCTTGACCAGGTCGAGATTGACGATCGTCGAGCGGTGCACCCGCTGGAAGCGCCGCGGATCGAGCCGCTTCTCGAGATCCTTCATCGTCTCGCGCAGGATCAGCGTGTTGTCGCCGGTATAGATGCACATATAGTCGCCGGCCGCGTCGATCCGCTCGATCGTGTCGACATCGACGCGGAAGATCTGCCCGCGATCCTTGATGTTGATCAGCTTCTCGAAGCGGTTCGATGCGACCTCGCCACCGCCCTCGGATGCGGTTGCGATCTCCTCGGCGGCCTCGGGAGCAACCTCGGCGAGCACTTCCTTGAGGCGATCGACTTCCTCGACCCCGCGCTTCTCGGCGAGTCGCTGGCGCACGCGGTCCAGCGTGTCGGCGAGCCGGGCGGGCTCGACCGGCTTCATCAGATAATCCATCGCCTGCGCCTCAAAGGCGCGGATCGCATGGTCGCTATAGGCAGTGACGAAGACGAACAGCGGAGGTTCGACTTCCATCAGTCCCTGGACGACCGAGAAGCCGTCAAAGCCGGGCATCTGGATGTCGAGGAAGACGAGGTCGGGCTTGTGTGTCTTGATCGATCGGATGGCCTCGCGGCCATTGGAGCATTTGTCGATGATTTCGACATCCTCATGCTCCTCTAACCGGAGCTCGAGCCCCTGGATCGCCAGGGGTTCGTCGTCAACGAGGATGGTACGGATGGTCATGCGGCCTCTCGGTTCGGTTCCTCAAGCTGGAACGGTATCTCGATCTCAACGCTGAAACCTTCCCCAGGTTTCGTTCGCGTATCGAAACGATGGTCAGGCCCGAAAGCCTGCGCCAACCTTTCCCTGATATTGGCGAGCCCCACGCCGGTTGAAAGGGTCGGCCTTGGCTTGCTTTCTATCAATCCAGGGCCGGTGTCGGATACGGCGATCTGCACTCGTTCTCCGGTGAGCCGAGCCGTGATGGTGATATCGGCGCCCTCTTCCTGTGGCGTCACGGCGTATTTGATGGCGTTTTCGACCAGCGGCTGGAGCAGCAGCGACGGCAGCCGCGCCTTGGCGACGCGCGGATCGATGTCGAAATGGGTGCGCAGCCGCTCCTCGAAACGCATCTTCTCGATCTCGAGATAGAGCTTCAGCGTCTCCACTTCCTGTGCCAGCGTCACATGCGCGGTCGGCTCGTTGGCCAGCGTGTAGCGCAAGAACGACGAAAGCCGGCTCAGCATCACATTTGCGCGCTCGGTCTGCTTGAGCAATACCAGCGTCGAGATCGAATTGAGCGTGTTGAACAGGAAATGCGGGTTGAGCTGGTAGCGCAGCATCGCCAGCTGGGCATGGCTCGCCTGGTTCTCCAGCAGCTGCATCTGGTCGATCTGCTGCTCGACGATCAGATAGAAGTTGATCCCGAAATACAGCGCCGACCAGCCCGCGAGCACCGTGAAGTTGAGGAACAGCGCGGCAAACACCAAAGGCAGGCTCAGCCCGGGCTCGGCCATCTTGATGAACGACACGGTGAACGCGTCGAGCACCGCATAGATCAACGTTGCCAAGGCCAGCGTGCCCAGCGTCAGCAGGATCGCGGTGATCCGCGGCAGTCGGCGATAATAGCCATACAGCGTCGAGAGCAGCAGCGTCAGGCAATAGCCGACGATCGACTCGATGATCGCAGTGATGATCCGCTCGACCGAGATTTCGTTCGAGATGCTCGAAACGGTGCGCAGCAGCAGATAGCCGCTCCACCCCGCCGCCTGCAGAATCCAGAAGGCGCGGCTCTTATCCTCGAAGAACGGCCGCGAGAGAAGCTCCGGACTGGCCGGAGTCTTTGAAATCATTTGGACTGCGTTCGCCACGCCCGGCCTCTACCATCGCTCGCTTCCGCTGGGCAATGAGCCGCCGCCGAAACGGTTCCGCACAAAGCAAAACCGCCGCCCCATTGCTGGAGCGGCGGCTTCGTTTTTGCCGATTGGCCGGTGGCTTAGAAGCCGACCACCAGCGAGCCCATGAACGTGCGCGGCGCGCCGATATAGGCGTTGCGGACGCTCGTGCTCGACAGGTTGCCGCTGAAGCCAGCGACATAGAGCTTGTCGAACAGGTTGGTCAGGTTGAACTGCAGATAGGTGCGGTCGTTCACACCTGCCCAGGTCAGCGGCATGCGCAGGTCGAGATCGACGACCGTGTAGGCCGGGGTCTTGCGATCATAGACCTGGTAGCTGACGTTGTTGGTCACGACAGCACCACCCACCGTGGTGGTGTAGCTGTAGCTCTGGGTCACCGGCAGGTTGACGTCGTTGATGTAGCGCGAGCCGGTGCGCTTGGCCTGCACGCCGAACTGGAAGTAATCCAGGTTCAGCTCGGCCCGGCCGCCGAAGGTGTAAACCGGCGCGCCCAATTCGCGCTTGCCCTCGGTAGGAGCGTAGATCGACTGGCCCACCGTGGTGCAGGTGCCGCCGATGCCGTTCGAGAGGCCCCCGGCGACGTTCGCCGCGGTGCACTCGCCCGAGACGACGTTGTCGCGGATCTTCGACTTCAGGTACGAACCATAAGCGTAGAGCGAGACCTGGCGGATCGGCTGGAACGCCACGCTGGCGTCGACGCCATATTTATCGACGGTGCCGAGGTTGCGGTAGATCGTCACGTCGAGCTCGGGATCATAGGCCGAGGCGAGACGGTTGTTGTACAGCGTGTACCAACCGGCCAGCTGGGCCTGGACCTTGCTCGAACGATAACGCAGGCCGGCGTCGAAGTTATCCGTCTTCTCGGGCTTGGGCTTGGCGCGATCGGTGCCGACCGGGAAAGCGAAGGACTGATAGAGATTGTCCGTGCCCGGGACCTGCAGGCCCTTCGAATAGTTGCCGAAGAGCGAGAGCGACGGTGCGAGGTCGAAGGTGAAGCCTGCGCTCGGCAGGACCGCGTTATACTTGAACTCGCGCTGCTGCGGCGCTGCGTAGCTGGGGTTGGCGGCCAGGAAGGCTGCCTGCGACGCGGCGTCGTTGAAGCAGTCGACGAAGCCGATGCCGCTGCCCGATTCCGAAACGCACAGGTTGTTCAGCTTGCGCTTGAAGAACGGCGCGCGGACGCCTGCATTGACCTGAAGCGCGCCGAACTCGCCCCGATACTCGCCCGAGATCTGATCGAGGATCGCGCGCGAACGACGGTTGCGCTTTTCGATCGGGTTGCCGGTGGCGTCGAGCAGCGGGGTCAGCTTCGGGAAGACGTGCTTCGCGAAACCGTTGAGCTGCAGCATGCCGAGCTCGCCGGTCTGGCGATGGATGCCGTAATCATGCGTGTAGGCGATGCGGACGGTGTGCTCGGGGCTGAGCTCGTAGCGCAGCGACGAGATCAGGATGTAGCGGTTGGTCTCGGTATGGCTTGGAGCATAGAGCGTGACGCCCTGGCCGGTGCTGGTCAGCGCGCCGGCATTCGCGCCGGTCAGGGTGCGGCCCGGCGTGTCGATCTTGTCGCCGTCGCCGTTCAGGTCAACGCCGCCGAAATAGGGCTGGCCGCCGATATAGCCGAAGATTGGCGTGGTGATCGCGAGGAGACCCGTGTTGGCGTTAGCTGCCCGGGTATAGAAGCCCTCATTGCTCTTTACGTCGCTCTTGCCGCCATTGGCGCGGGTCCAAGTGTAGCTCGGATCGACCGTCAGGACTAGGCCGTCGGCCAGCGTGAAGCGCGAGCTGGCGCGCACGTTGGCGGTGTTCGACGGGTTGAAGCTATAGTCATAGGCCGTGCCGCAGCCGCTCGGCGTGTCGGCGACATTGGCCTGCGCCACGTCGATCGTGCAGCTCGGGATCGAGTAGTTGCGCTCGCCGCGTTCGGTCGGGAAGCGATTGCTCGTCGCGGTGCCGACGACGCGCGGCGCGGTGACGACGGTCTGGTTGCCGTTAGGACCGGTGACCGTGATCACGGTCGGGTCGGTGCGCAGCACGCCCGAAGTGAAGTTCTGGTTGCGGCTGATGTTCAGATGGCCTGCGACCGAGACGAAGTCGCCATTGCCGCCGATGGGCTGGTACAGCTTGGCGTTGTACTGCGCCTTGTCGACCTTCGCGGCGCGGTTATACGGATTCTCGTAGCTCTGGTGGCTGGCCGAGACCCAGGCGCGCGTGCCGAACGAGGTGAGGTTGCCGGTTTCGACCAGGCCGAACACGCGGAACATGTTCCAGTCACCCGCCGAGCCGATGACCTTCGCGTGGAAGTCTTCGCTGGGCACGATGCTGCGATAGTTGACCGTCGAGCCGGTCGCCGCGGCGGTCGGGCTGTCGACGTCGGTCGAGCCGAGGCTGACATTGACCTGCTCGATCAGTTCGGGGTCGAGCTGCTGGCTGGAATAAATGGCATAGTTGCCGGTGTCGTTTAGCGGGATGCCGTCGAACGTCTGCGAGATGCGGCTCGAATCGAAGCCGCGGATGGTGAGCGTGCCACCCGACGAACCATAAGGATCGTTGTTCTGGAAGCTGACGCCCGGCATCTGGTTGATCACTTCGTTGATCGACTGGCCGGGAACCTGGCGCTGGATGAACTCGCTGGTCAGGACCTGGCGCGTCTTCGACGTGTCGGGCACCTGGACGCCTGCTACGTCGCTGGTGCGCGAGCCGCTGACGACGATCGTGCCCTCTTCGGCGTCGATCGTGCCGGTCGACTGCGCATAGGCGCTCGCCGGGAGGAGCAGCGCGGCAAACGCCACGCCAGCGAAAAGCTTGGTCCGCATTAAAATAGTCCCTTTCGGTGTGCTCTGGATGCACTTCACACGCGGTGCGGTTCACCGTCGTCGCCGCCCATGGAATTCATTTATGGCAGTCGGATGACAGTCAATCCGAGTCGCGCCTTTAGCTGTTGTTAACCTGCGATTCATCTTTGCTGCGTTGCAAAAAAGTCACGCTGTTTCAGTGACTATTGCGTTCCATTCCTCTTCGGAAATCACCCTAATCCCCAGATCCGCGGCCTTTTTGAGCTTCGATCCCGCGCCGGGGCCTGCGATCACCAGATCGGTCTTGGCCGAGACCGATCCGGCGACTCGCGCGCCCAGCGACTCGGCCTGCGCTTTGGCCTCGTCGCGGCTCAGCGTCTCCAGGCTGCCGGTGAACACCAGCGTCTTGCCCGATACTTCGGATTGGCGCGCCTCGACCACGAAGGGCGGCGGCGAGACTTCGGCGAGTAGGTCGCTCCACACCGTCCGGTTGTGCGGCTCGTGGAAGAAGTCGGCGAGCGCATGGCCGACGGCAGCGCCGACATTCTCGACGCCGATGTGCTCGGCGATCGCCTTGTCCAGCCGGGTGCGGAAGCGCGCATCCGCCTCGCCCAGCGCCGGCGCCAGCCCCTCGCGCAGCGCGATCAGCTCGTCGGCCAGCGCCTGGAGCGCGGGGAAGGTCGCATAGCGTTTGAGCAGGTCGCGGGCAGTGACGCTGCCGATATGGCGGATGCCCAGCCCGAACAGCAGCCGCGCCGGATCGGGCGTGCGCTTCGCCTCGATCGCGGCGAGCAGATTGTCGACCGACTTGTCCTTCCAGCCCTGGCGGCCGAGCAGGTCGTCGCGGTGCGCCGCCAGCCGGAAGATGTCCGCCGGCTCGGCGATCCAGCCCAGGTCGAGGAATTCGACCAGCGTCTTCTCGCCCAGCCCCTCGATGTCGAGCGCGCCGCGGCTGACGAAGTGGCGCAGCCGCTCGAGCCGCTGCGCCGGGCAGATCAGCCCGCCGGTGCAGCGGACATCGACTTCGCCTTCCTCGCGCACCGCCTCGGATCCGCAGTCGGGGCAATGCGTCGGGAACGACCAGGCCTCGCGCTCGGCGTCGGGCGTAAGATTCTCGACGATCTGCGGGATCACGTCGCCGGCGCGCTGGAGCATCACCCGGTCGCCCGGGCGCACCCCCAGCCGCGCGATCTCGTCGGCGTTGTGCAGCGTCGCATTGGTGACGACGACGCCGCCCACCGTCACCGGCTCGAGCCGCGCCACCGGGGTGAGCTTGCCGGTCCGTCCGATCTGGATGTCGATCGCGCGCAGCGTCGTCTGTGCCCGCTCGGCGGGGAATTTGTGCGCAATGCCCCAGCGCGGCGTCCGCCCGACAAAGCCCAGCCGTGCCTGCCAGTCGAGCCGATCGATCTTGTAGACCACCCCGTCGATGTCGAACGGCAGATCGGCGCGCTGCGCCTCGATCCGCTTGTACTGCGCCAGCGCCGCATCGAGATCGAGCGGCCCGGCGAACAGATCGGACACCGGAAACCCCATCGCCCGGATCGCTGCGATCACCGCGACCTGGCTGTCTCCGGGTAGCGCGCTGGTCTCGCCCCAGCCCCAGGCGAGGAAGCGCAGCGGCCGCGCCGCGGTCACCCCGGCATCCTTCTGGCGCAACGATCCCGCCGCCGCATTGCGCGGATTGGCGAACTGGCGCGCCTCCTTGCCGCTCTCCTCCGCCTCGGCGAGCAGCCGCGCGTTGAGCGAAGCGAAGTCGTCCTTCGCCATATAGACTTCGCCGCGCACTTCGAACACGTCGGGCGCGCCCGAAATCTCGGCGGGGATGTCGGCGATCGTCCGCGCATTGGCGGTCACATC